>NZ_CP117167.1:4800000-5478696 GCF_028596025.1 Mucilaginibacter jinjuensis | reverse complement strand
CAGGCAGATATTGAAACCTGTTTAAAGTATTACTATACAGGATTGGTGAAAAGTAATTTAAAGGACGCCAAAATAGATAGTACCCATACCATCCCCGTAACGGTAAACCTACATAGCATCCCCAATGTTGCTGCCGGGAAAAAAGCTTTTGAAGGCGAGTTGCACATGCTCGATTATATGACGCAAACTCCAATAACATTGAACTTCAAAATTCACCAGAGAGGTAACTATATCTTTTTTGAAGCTTCGCCTTTACCTTATTCAAATAAAATATGGGCGGTTATGGATTCGGCGCTGAAAGAAGTAAGGTAATAGCTTAGCTTAATTGATATTGGATGAGGTAAAAAGCCTCATCTCCATCATCTGTTATTTCATTTATAACTTGCGTATCCGCCTCCGTGTATTCATCGGGCGATAGGTACATGGGGATTGATGTAGTATTTTCGTTATGCAAAATCTTGTTTTGCGGAATAGTAACTTTAACAATTTGCTGTGGAATAACTTTAACTTCTTCCACACCCATGTTATAGGGATATTCGCCCAGGGTTAAGCGTCCTTTTCCCTTTACAAACTTGCCGAAATAGCCGTTGTTAATCACGCCTTCAGAAGCCCGGCCATTTTCGATATAAAACTGCATTTCACGGGCATCAACAACCAATACCAGTGTGCCGTTAATGGTCATTTCAGAAATTACCTTGCCGCCAAACTCATACTCTGCCGATACTATATTGGTTAAATAGCTATCACCAATTTCGCGAACCTGTAACCTGCCTTCGGCTATCATCCAAAACTTAACATATTTAGCCTTGCCGTTTTTAACCGGCAGATGCTCGTTTACACTATAACCCGCAAGGTGCGCCCAAATGGTAGCCATATTTCTGTGTTATTATTAAGCTGCAAAGTAAAGGGAAAATTGGGAAGGGGAAAGAATGGATTGGGTTTGTTTACAATTGAGTGGTGATATTTCAAATCACGTCATCCCGAACTTGTTTCAGCACCCCACTTGCTAAGCGGATATGCAAAGTTTGCTACTTGTTCTGTGGGATCCCGAAATAAATTCACTGTTGTCCGGTAAAAAATGAAGGAGATAGTAAAAGAGGCATTGAGTGGGTTTTAGAGGGATTAAGTTTTAAAACCAAATTGTGAGCCCCCTAATTTTAATTGCTTTTCCCCGGTGATTGTAGTGGACAGCCTTTCAGGATCGTTCAGAAAATTGAATAGATGTATATAACTCATCAGATGTAACCTGATAATAGCACTCAAATTGGAGAAAGCCCATTTCCTTTTAAGTTGAACCTGTACAAGTTTAATGAGCAGGTCGGCAATAAAAGCACCCCATATTTGGATCTTGATCGCATTTTCATTGTCTCCCAGGAAGTATTTGAGGGGGAAGTTTTGTTTGATCCTTTTAAACAGGATCTCGATTTGCCAGCGTTTTCTATAAAGATCAGCTATCTGTAGTGGTGATAATGAAAAGTTATTAGTGAGGAATTCAAATTTTCTGGCTTTTTGCTTATCGAAAAAGGTAATTTGACGGCTTTTAAGCTTGATTTTTTTACGATGGGTGCGTGTGCCGAGGGTGATCAAACGGTCAGCAATTATACCAGATGCCTTGTCTTCAGGGCTAACTTCATTTGAACCAGTAACCACATACCGGGCATCTTTTTTCTGGCGGGTGACAAAAAATACCCCTTCATTAGTTAAACGTTCATATTGACTGTAATCTACATAGCCTTTATCAAAAACGATAAATGAACCGGCTTCCAGGTTGATCTCCTTTAGAAAGGTCATATCATTTGCACTCGCTGCCGTGAAACTAACCTGAATGGCAACGTCATCGGTTGCATCGATCAGCGTATGTACTTTAATACCGCCTTTCCTTTTACCGTTGAGCTTACCCGGACTGGGGGCTTTGAGTATTTGTTGAAACAAAGTGATGGTAGAGGCATCCGCTATAAAAAGTTTGAGGTTATTTACCGACCGGCTGTCCGGTAAAAGTTGCTTATGCCTGCGATAAATCTGCTCATATAATAACTCGAAAACCTTATAGGAACGTTTCATATTGGCATCGCATAGTGTGCTCCTTCCCGGCGCCTTTTGTATACCTGCATGTTCGAGTTTATTACTACAGGCTTTCATCCCGCTAACCACTTCCCGGCTGCTTGTACACTTGTTTAACACACAATAAAGCATGGTGACTAAATGTGTATGCGTATCAAAATAACGATAATAACGGTCATATTGTCCCGCTCTTGCCAATGCCTTTACTGAATTGCGGTCAATCAAATTCAGCAGCTGATTCAATACCGGCTGTCCGGTAAAAAAAGTACTTTTGCCCATGTTGAATATTGAAGTGTGGTAACTCTAATATCAACACAAAAAAGGGGTAGCCGAAAAGCTACCCCTTATCTTTTTCAAAAAAATCGTTTACCGGACAACAGTGAAATAAATTCGGGATGACGTTAGTGAAGTATTATTCCTCCTTCTCCTCACCCAAAAATTCATCCGTAAAATGTTCTTTATGCTTTGGCTGAGCAAATTTGCTTGCATTATATGCTGCCGAATTGCCACGTGGAATAGATAGCGATTTCCACTGCTCGTTCATCACCATTTTACCGATAAAAACAATTTGGCCAACGTGATACGGGTAATGCGCCAGTTGCCGGTTAATGGCTTCGGTAACCGTATGCCCCATGTTGCGGATATAGATGGTAGTGTCGATATTCTCCGCATTGATAGAATCGATCGCATTGAGTAAACATTGCCAGCCTTCGTTCCATTTTTGCAGAAGTTCGGCTCGGTCTTTAATATCGTTATCAAATTCAGTTTCGCGGTCGCGATTGGGTTTCTCGCCATCGGTGGTTAAGAAGTCAGTCCATCGCGAAAGCATATTGCCCCATAAGTGCTTTACAATAGTGGCAATGCTGTTACTTTCGGGATTGTACTGCCAGAAAAGCTGCTCATCACTAAGTTGCTCGAACGTTTTTTCGCCCAGCATTTTGTAGTATTCAAATTGCTTGCGGGCGCTGGTTAGGTAATCGGGTTGCATAGGTATTATTGATTTGATATTATACAAAGAGCGCTGTCATCCTGAGCCCCGTCGAAGGATAAGCGTAGGCCATTTGCACCATGCTTCGACGGGGCTCAGCATGACATCCCTCCATTTATCGGGTAGATTACTCTACCCCCTTCACCTTCATCTTCAAAGTATAAATCGCTTTCGAAGCGGTCATAAACAATACATCCTTATTCTTCCCGGCAAAGCAGATGTTAGCTGTCCAGGGTTCTGGTATATCAATATGAGCTATTTTAACACCAGCCGGACTATAAACCGTTACGCCTTTACCGCACAGGTAAATATTACCCAGAGCATCAATCGTCATCCCGTCCGATCCCTGGTTTACAAAGACTTGTTGGTCTGTTAATGAGCCATCAGCCTGGCGGGTAAAACGATAGGTCTTATTGCCGTTAATATCGGCTACGTATAAATATTTGCCGTCGGGCGTACCGGTAATGCCATTAGGCTTTTTTAGCTGATCGTTTACAATGATAGCTTCTTTAGCGCCTTTGGGTAGATAGTAAACCTTCATGCCATCTAAGTCAGAAGTTTGGCGGGTCCAGTAATCGCGCTGATAGTAGGGGTCGGTAAAATAAATGCCGCCGGTGTTACGGTCAACCCACACATCATTAGGACCATTCAATAATTTGCCGCCGAATGACTTTACCAGTACAGTCACCTTTTTATCGGGTGCGATAGACCATAGTTCGTCATGCTCATCGGCACACGAAATCAGGTTGCCTTTTTTATCAAAATACATCCCGTTACTTCGGCCGGCACTATCCATAAACAGGGTAAGCTTGCCATTGGTATCGTATTCCCAAATCTTATTATTAGGCTGATCGGTAAAAAACACATTGCCTTTTTTATCAGTAGCCGGCCCTTCGGTAAAGCTGAACTGGTTAGAGAGCATTTGAGCCCTGGTAGTGGTATCGTACAGTGAATTGGCGTTGCCTGGTTCTGTATGATGAACGGCGGCTTGGGCGGTTATAAAAATAGCGAGTGCGCTTAAGGGGAGTATGGTTCTGAATTTCATTTATAGAGGTTTGTTGGATGCAAATGTAGTAGGTGAGGGGGAAAAAGAAGAATGGTGTTAATTGCCTCCCTCAAACTCCTCATCAACACTCTCCCGCAGATCATATAATAACCACTGCTTATTGGCGATAGATTTTGTTTCTGATTGCAGCAGTTTGATAAAGTCATTTACACCTACAGGTTCATTTCCGTTACCATGGATCAGTACAATGCTTCCGGCCTGTGGTTTCTGCCCTTTGGCCAGCCAGGCATCGGTACCGATTGGGATCAGCCCAAAATCGGTGATGCTGAAAACCAGTTTCTGATCAGACACTAATCCCGGGAACCGGAAGAAAACAGATGGTAACAGACCGTTTGACAACATATCTTTTTCGGTTTCTAAAACTTCGTAGTTAATGTTGGTGCCTGGTTCTAATAGAAAATTTTCTTTCAATGGTGCGCTTTTGCTTACGCGATGGTTGTAGGAGTGATTGATCCAGGTGATATAAATTTCATGCTTAGCCTGCATTTCTTTGAGCCAGGCCAGGTCTGCATGGTGCGTGTTCATCCAGAGTCCGGTTACAGATAAGGCAACCGGTACAGGTTGTTCTACTTTTTTAAACTCGTTGAAGATATCGGTAAAAATGCGGCGGTCTAAAGGTTTGTGCGATGGGCAAAGATCTGCGGTTAAACTGATGCCGGTTTCTTTAGGCAGGCCGCGTTCTATCCCGGCATCCTGGATCATAATGGATGCGCTTTCGGCCTTGCGTAATGCTTTTTGGTAAGGAGTGGTGCGGAAGTAATTTTTGGCTTCATCCACACTCATTGGTTTTACCTGGTAAAAACTGCTGTCGTCAATCTTGGTTTCAAGCGTTTGGGGGTTTACCAGCAGGTAATAGCTTTTGTTGCGGTCGGTAAACTTGCGGATCACCATCCAATCCTGCGGGGCGTGGTGTGCCCAGCCGAAGTAAACTTTATAGTCTTTGATCTGCGTGTAACGGGCTTGCGCACCGGCCTGCAAAGTGTATAACAATAAGAAGAGGGTGAGTAATCTGAATTTCATAAATAGCGGATCAGCAATATTTCAAAATAAAATAATCAGAAAAATGTTTGCGTTGTTAAACTGTTGTGAGATATTTACCTCCGTACTTCAATATTACAACAATGACCCGATTATCTGTTAATATCAATAAAATAGCTACGCTGCGTAATTCAAGAGGCGGCAACAATCCCGATCTGATCCAGGTTGCTAAAGATTGTGAAGCTTTCGGCGCACAGGGCATCACCGTACACCCTCGTCCTGATGAGCGCCACATCCGTTATGCTGATGTTTACGCACTGAAACAGATTTTAACTACCGAGTTTAATATTGAAGGCAATTGCGACGAAGATAAATTTGTGGAACTGGTACTGGCCAACAAACCCCACCAGGTAACCTTAGTGCCCGATGCTTTAGGCCAGCTAACCTCAAACCACGGTTGGGATACCATTACCAATAAAGCTTACCTAACCGATATGGTGAAACGCTTTAAAGATGCCGGGATCCGTGTATCTTTATTTGTTGACCCTATTGCCGAAATGGTTGAAGCCGCTGCTGAAACCGGTACCGACAGGGTAGAGCTTTACACCGAAGGGTATGCCATCCATTATGCACAAGGGCATGAACTGGCTGCTGCTCCTTACATCCTTGCTGCCAAAAAAGCGCAGGAAGTAGGATTAGGCTTAAATGCAGGCCACGACCTCGACCTGAATAACCTGAAATACTTTGCCGAAAATGTACCCGGCCTACTGGAAGTAAGCATAGGCCACGCACTCATCAGCGATGCTTTATATTTTGGTTTGGAGAATACAATACAGATGTATTTGCAGCGATTATCAAGTATCCCGTCTGATGGGGAAGAGGTTGGTACCGTAGGGACGATCTAAATATGGGCTAAAATGGCCCATACTCTACAAAATCTGTCGTTTTTGGGGTCTAATATTAATGTCAATTCTATTGTAAGTATTGCTTTACCTCATTGTTACTCAAGTGTTAAAATCTTACCTTTGCGGCATTAAAACGTGAGGGGTTCTGTACATGAGTATCAATATCAATTACCAGGAAAAATTTCAAGCCAGACACATCGCGCCTAACGAAACAGACACAGCTAAAATGCTGAAAACTGTAAAGGCCGATTCATTAGACCAGCTCATTGAGCAAACCGTGCCTGCCAAGATCAGGTTAAAGAAACCGCTTAACCTGCCCGCAGCAAAAAGTGAGTTTGATTACCTGAACACCCTAAAGCAAACCGCTTCAAAAAACAAGGTGTTTAAATCGTACATCGGCCAGGGTTATTATGATGTAATTGTACCGGGCGTTATTCAGCGCAATATCTTGGAGAATCCAGGATGGTACACCCAATACACGCCATACCAGGCCGAAATTGCACAAGGCCGTTTACAGGCTTTGTTAAACTTCCAAACGATGGTTATTGATTTAACCGGAATGGAAATTGCCAATGCATCTTTACTGGATGAAGGTACTGCAGCCGCCGAGGCTATGTTTATGCAATACAGCTTGCGTAAAAATTCGGCAGCCAACATTTTCTTCGTTTCTGAAGATGTGTTCCCGCAAACTATCGATATTTTAAAAACACGTTCTGAGCCTTACGGTATCCAATTACAAATTGGAGATCACCGCACGGTTGAACTAACCGACCAAATGTTTGGTGCCATAGTTCAATACCCTGCAGGTGACGGACAAGTTTACAACTACACTGATTTCGCCAACGCAGCACATCAAAAAAATATAAAACTTACAGTAGTAGCCGACTTAATGAGTTTGGTACTATTAACGCCACCGGGACAATGGGGTGCTGATATTGTGGTTGGTACTTCGCAACGCTTTGGCGTGCCAATGGGCTTTGGCGGCCCGCACGCTGCGTTTTTTGCTACCAAGGAAGAATACAAACGCTCTATCCCAGGCCGTATTATCGGCGTAACTATCGATAGTGCGGGCAACTACGCATTGCGTATGGCTTTGCAAACCCGCGAGCAGCACATCCGCCGCGATAAGGCAACTTCAAATATTTGTACCGCGCAGGCATTATTGGCTATTATGGCTGGTATGTATGCCGTGTATCATGGCCCGCAAGGCATTAAGTTAATTGCCGAGCGTATCCACGGTTTAAGCGTTTTACTGGCCGAGTCATTAAAACAATTGGGTTATGAGCAGTTAAACGATACTTACTTCGATACCCTTAAATTTGAGTTAGGTCATTTAGCTGGTCCACTGCATGGCGAGGCGTTGAACAACGAAATGAACCTGCACTACAAAGGTTCAGTAGTAACCATCTCTTTAGATGAAACTACCAGCGTGCAGGATATCGAAACCATTGTTCGTTTCTTTGCTAAGGTTAAAGGCAAAACCATTAACGATGTAACTTTCGACGAACTGAAAGGCAGCATCGAAACTGTGATCCCAACTGAACTGCAACGTACAGGCGAGATCTTAACCCACCCAATCTTCAACTCGCATCATTCAGAACATGAAATGCTGCGTTATATTAAATCGCTGGAGGCAAAAGATCTTTCATTATGCCACTCGATGATTGCCTTGGGTTCATGTACTATGAAACTGAATGCTACTACCGAAATGGTGCCTGTTACCTGGGCCGAGTTCAGCAAAATGCACCCCTTTGCACCAACTGACCAGGTTGGCGGCTACATGCAGATCTTTAGCGAACTGAACGATTGGTTAAGTGAAATTACCGGCTTTGCAGCCATGAGCTTACAGCCAAATGCTGGTGCACAAGGCGAGTACGCAGGTTTAATGGTTATCCGTGCTTATCATAACGATAAGGGCGATAGCCACCGTAACATTGCGCTGATCCCTTCATCTGCACACGGTACTAACCCGGCTTCGGCAGCAATGGCTGGTATGAAGATCGTGGTTGTTAAATGTGATGAGTTAGGTAATATCGACGTGGCTGATTTAAAAGCCCGCGCTGAGCAATACAAAAACGAACTATCATGTTTGATGGTAACTTACCCATCAACCCACGGTGTGTTCGAAGAATCTATCATCGAGATCTGCGAAATTATCCACGCTAACGGTGGTCAGGTTTATATGGATGGTGCCAACATGAACGCACAGGTAGGCCTAACCAGTCCTGCCAATATCGGTGCCGACGTTTGCCACTTAAATTTGCACAAAACCTTCTGTATCCCTCACGGTGGCGGTGGCCCAGGCATGGGCCCAATTGGCGTAGCAGCTCACTTAGTGCCTTACTTACCAGGCCATGCTGTGGTTGATATTGATAAAGGAAAATCTATCCCAGCTGTATCTGCAGCGCCTTGGGGTTCTGCATCTATCCTCATCATCTCTCATGCTTACATAGCCATGATGGGCAGCGAAGGTTTAACCAACGCTACCAAATATGCTATCCTGAATGCTAACTATATTAAATCGCGTCTGGAGGCTCATTATCCTGTGCTTTACACCGGCGCTAACGGCCGTTGTGCACACGAGATGATCTTAGATTGCCGTTCATTTAAAAACTTTGGCGTTGAGGTTACTGATATCGCCAAACGTTTAATGGATTATGGTTTCCACGCACCAACAGTTTCATTCCCGGTTGCGGGTACGGTAATGGTTGAGCCAACCGAATCTGAGCCTAAACACGAGCTTGACCGTTTCTGCGATGCCATGATTGCCATCCGTTACGAGATTGACAGTGTAGAAAAAGGTATTTCTGATAAAACAGATAACCCATTAAAAAATGCACCGCACACCGCAGCTGTAATTACAGCCAACGAGTGGGAGCACCCATATACCCGCCAAAAAGCAGCTTTCCCGCTGCCTTATGTGGCGCAATACAAATTCTGGCCGTCAGTTGGTCGTGTAAACGATACTTATGGCGATCGTACCTTAATTTGCTCATGCCCTCCGTTAACGGATTATGAGTTTGAAGAAAGTGAAATTACTACACCAGAATTTGGTACTTGAGAATAGAATTTTCTTGAACCAGAATTTATAGAATTCAGGAATTGCCGGAATGTTAAAAGCATTCCGGCTTTTTGTTTTTGAACCAGAATTTACTGAATTATAGAATTTTCGGAATGCCTGCGTACCTATTTCAATAACCTACATTCTGTTAATTCCTTAATTCAGTAAATTCTGATTCAAGACTTTATCTTTTTTCTCCCTCCACCCCATAATCATTCATCAGCTTCAGCAAAACGCCATTAGTCCAGCCGAAGCCATCTTGTAACGGATACTCTCCGCCGCCGGCAATAGCACCGTGGCTTTCCAGATCATATTTCTCCAATAGTTTGCCAGTTTGTTTAAAGCCGGTAGTGTTTACCTTGATCCATCGCAGGGCAATAACATTGGCGAGGCTATCCTGGTGATAATTCTTTAAGCCCATAATGGTAATGTACTGTAAAGGCGCCCAGCCATTTGGTCGGTCCCATTGCTGGCCGGTTTTAAGGAGAGTTGTTGACACGCCGCCTGCCTGCAAAAATTTATTATTGACCAGCGCTGTAACTTTTAGTGCCTGATCCATATCTGCCATAGCAAAATACAGCGGGAAAGTAGTCGAAATATTAATTAATGGTGATTGGGCTTTGCGTTTCCAGTTATAATCTACATAACAATTTGTGGTGTTATCCCAACAGTATTTGTTAAGCGCAGCCTTACGTTTATAAGCTTTAGCCATATATAGTGCAGCCGACTTTTTATTACCCTTTAACTGGTACGATTTGGCAATTACAGTTTCGAGGTGGTACATCAAACAGTTTAAATCAACAGGGACTAAATTGGTAGTTTGAATAGTGTACAGGTTCTTTCCATCGGCCAGCCACCTGCTGCTAAAATCCCAGCCCGACTCGGCCGCTGCACGCATGTTACGGTAAAGGTCGGCCGGTTTCTGCTCGCTTTTTTTAGATTCCAGTACATCTTCACGATAAGATTCCTCACGGGGTTGATCGCTTGCATCGTAGTAACGGTTAAGTAAGCTGCCATCATCGAGGCGTACAATGTGCTCGGTTGCATTGCCGGGTTTTAATGCATCGCCTCCATGCATAAAATATTGGTATTCTTTTAATAATTCGGGCTGATAAGTAACCAGTGCTTTCTGGTCTTTAATTTTTGCCAGCAATTCCACCATTAACGCAAAAAACGGAGGTTGAGAACGGCTGAGGTAATAAGTACGGTTACCGTTAGGGATGTGCCCGTAAGTATCAATTAAGTAAGCGAAGTTTTTAACCTCATCTTCAACTACCTTGTACCGATGGCTTTGTGCCAATCCCAGCATGGTAAAGTATGAGTCCCAGTAATAAACTTCACGGAAACGCCCGCCAGGTACCACATACGAGTGGGGCAGGGGGATTAATGAAGTTCCTTTAACGGTGTCGGCTACGCGCTGCAAAACAGTCCACAGCGTATCTATATGTTTGCGAATGCCAGCGTTAACGTCGCTTTTAAAAGGTGTGCTGTTGGTAGCAGGTGCATTGAAATTTTGCTTTACAAAGGCATCAAGGTTAAAGTCAGGCTTATCCTTTTGAGCCATATAATCCTTCATGATCTTTTCGGGTGCCCGGCGCGGTGAGGCATCGGGGAAGGTTTTGCCGTCAGGATATATTTTCTGCATTTGCACGGCATTAAATAATTCGCCGTATAATTGTGCAGGTGTTTTGGGTTGCGCGTGTGCAAAATAAACACCGCAATTTAATATCAGTAATACCAGTATCTTTCTCATAAGTATTTTTCTCCCTGGTAATAACCAATCTTCCGGCCAATTGTCAGCAAAAAGCAAAAAATAATAATACATGTTGTAACATCTATTTTTTGAATTACCTTTGTGTCACAATTTTGAAACAGAAGAAAAAATGAAAGCACTTAAATCAATCGCTGCAGCCTTAGTAGTAACAAGCATGTTTGCTTTTACAGCAGCTAAAAACGAAACTTATAAAGTAGACACTCAAAAAAGCAAAATCGAGTGGACAGGTAAAAAAATCGGTGGCGAGCATCACGGTACCATCAAAGTATCAGACGGTAACGTTGTAACCAATGGTAAAGCACCAGTAAGCGGTACTTTTACTATCGATATGAAAACCATTGCTAACACCGACTTAACTGACGCTGATTACAATGCAAAACTGGTTGGCCACTTAAAATCTGACGATTTCTTTGGTGTAGATAAATATCCAACTGCAACATTTGTAGCTACTAAAATTACCCCTGCTGGTAACGGTGTTGCAAACGTAACCGGTAACTTAACTATCAAAGGCACAACTAACCCGGTAACTTTCCCTGTTAATTATACTATCAGCGGTAACACTTTAACTGCAACTGCTAAAGGTGTAGCTATCGACCGTGCTAAATACAATGTTAAATACGGTTCTAAAAGCTTCTTCGAAAGCATTGGTGACAAAGCTATTGAAGACAACTTCATCTTAGACATTACCCTTGTAGCTCAAAAATAATTAGCTAAAAAATAAGATTTTATGCAAAAACCCGGAATAAAAATTTGTTCCGGGTTTTTTATTTATCACATTTGATAATAAAACCTTTTATTTGCTATTGGCGTATAAACATCTATATGAGTAATAATCCCCGTTCCGTTAGTATTTTGCTTGTTGACGATGATGAGATAAACAACTTTATCTCTATTAAACTGATTAAGAAGGCATTAGTCAGCAGCGAAATAAAGGCTTGCCTTAATGGGAAGTTTGCTATTGATGAACTGCTGAAGATGCAGGCAAGTGGAGCAGATAATCTACCAGATTATATCCTGCTTGACATTAATATGCCCTTAATGAACGGCTGGGAGTTTTTGGATGAGTACAAAAGATTAAACATTGATCCTGAAGGTAAATCGAAGATCTTTATCATCTCTTCATCGGTATTCAGCAACGATATTAATAAGGCAAAATCATATAGCCTGGTAAAAGATTTTATTTCGAAGCCGTTGAACATCGATAAGATCCGCGAGCTGTTCGAAGCAGAAAAGCACGCTTAATAAACACAGCTAAACTGCATAAAATATAGTACCTCAATATTTATTGAGGTTTTTTTGTTTAATAATTTATTAATCGTAATATTGCGATACAATGGGAGCTACCAAAACAGAAATATTCTCTGACGAGCAAAATAGGCTGGCCTTGTTGCTGAAGGCTATTGCCCATCCGGCCCGCATTGCCATTCTGCAGCATATTATTGCAGCCAATGCCTGTATTTGTGGGGATTTGGTAGAAGAGCTCGGCCTGGCGCAGGCAACCATCTCACAACACTTAAAAGAGTTGAAGAACGCAGGCATTATACAAGGCACAATTGAAGGCGTAAAAGTCTGTTACTGTATAGAACCTAGAACATGGAAGCTGTTGCAGGCACAGTTAGGCGAATTCTTCGGATCGTATAAAGGCGAAACAGGCTGTTGTTAAAATTTTTTGATTAAATCAATCGTAATATTGCAATAAATAAAAGACTATGAATACAGGCGAATTAATGAACTGGCAGACTTTTAAAGAAAAGCTACTGCAACACCCGGGGCTTACATTACAATTTCAATACGCATCTGATACCTGGGTAGATGCTTCGTATCATATCACCGAGATTAAGCAGGCGCCAATTACCTCGGTAGATTGCGGCGGTAAAATGAATAGCTGGACCGAGATCATCGTACAACTATGGGAACCTGCCGAGAGTGATGGTAGCCGTGCTATGCAGGTTAATAAAGCATTGTCGATCATCCAGCTGGTAGAAAAAGCACTGCCCTTAAATCCATTGGCAACGGTAAAGATAGAATTTGGGAATTCGCAATTTGATACCCGCCAGATGTACCCTGGTGATGTGATTGTTGATGGTGAAAACCTGATCATCGATCTCAATCCCGATTTTACACAATGCAAAGCCATAAGCAGGGGAGGCAGTTGCGGCACCAATGATAAGGGTGAAGAGTGTTGTGCGCCTGCTACCGCTGAGGCTAAGCCTAAAGTGGCTTTAGTAAACCTGGCCGCAAACAGTAGTTCTTGTACACCGGGTTCAGGTTGTTGTTAAATGCGGGCAAAGCTAATCAGATACAAAAAGCCGGTTATAATTACCTCATCGGTACTGGTATTGCAGCTCATATTTGGCTGGGATGCCAAGTTTTGTATCATCAACATTATATGGTTATTCGTTTAAATAAATAAGATGAAAAAAGTATTGGTACTATGTACCGGCAACAGTTGCCGAAGCCAGATTGCCGAAGGCTACCTGAGAGCCTTTACTGGTGATAAGGCAGAGATATACAGCGCCGGCATAGAAACCCACGGGGTAAACCCACGCGCTATTGAAATTATGAAAAGGGACGGGATTGATATATCAGCTCATACCTCAAACAATATCAATGAGTATATGGATAATGATTTCGATTATGTAATAACCGTGTGCGATAATGCCAAAGAAAGCTGCCCGTATTTCCCCACGAAGGCAGTGAAGCTACACTATAACTTTCCTGATCCGGCTAAGGCCACAGGCAATGAAGAGCAGGTAATGGAAGCTTTTCGTGAAGTGCGTGAGCAGATCAGAAGCTATACCAGGAATTTTGTGAATGAGAATTTTAGATAATGTAGGGACTTATATTTTGATCGACATAAATCTACCCCTTATGAATGGTTGTGCAAATTGCACAGGCTTAGTGTTCCCCTAAATTAGGGGAATGCAGTGACAGTGCTAATACTTCTAACGTTTAATAAGGGGTATATTTAGGCAGATCAGCTTTGCAACATCCCTCCTTTTTTCCCGCGCAGGGTCTCTTGTAAAGGACCCTGCGATGCGTAGTTCGATCTGCATTAAGTGCTCAGGGTACTCTACGAGAGACCCTGTGGAAACAAAAAAATCTTCTGCGCTATGCTTCAATGACATAGCGTATAAGATTTCTCACCCTTCTTCTGCAATTCCCTGCCCTTCAAGGGTTCGAAATGACAAGTTGACTAATAGAGGGCTTATTTAGGACAAATCGCAACTACTCACCTAATCAACCCAATAAACCATTCACCTAAACCGGCGTTACCGTAAACGCATCCTGCGCCGATAACTGCACATTACCAATAGGCATACTCTTGGCATGGTAAAATAAGCAAGTCCAACCTTCGGCAGCAGCTTTGTGGCCATAAATATCGCGCAGTTCCATCGCCTTACGGCCATCAAAGTCGTATTTAGCAATAAACTTGCGTAATAATTGCTCAGGTTCTGGCAGCTCATCTCCACCAAAAAACACTTTCTTACCTTCTATATCAAACCAGAAAACCTGGTGAAAAGGGCAGTGCCCGCCTGATAATTCGTAATTAATGCCTGGCATAAATTCGCCCGAACCTTCGAGAAAAGTAACCTCAGCAGATCGTTGTAGCGATTCAAATATCTCCGGTCGGTATGAGTATGATTTACCCGCAAAAGCAGTTTCCCACTCGCTGCGTTGTATCACGTGCTCTGCCTGTGGGAAGCTGGGATGCAGGCGGCCGTTCTCTTCATAAACCAAACCGCTGGCATGGTCGTAATGCAGATGCGACATTAATACCTTGGTAACATCATGCGGGTCGAAACCATGCTTGCGGATATTTTTGTGGAGAATTAATTCGCCATCCTCGGCTTTCATGCCTAAACCGGTATCCAGCACCATCAAGTCTTTCTCGGTTTTAATTAAAAAAGGATTAACATGGATAAATATAGAGCCGGGGCGCGATTTGGCGTCGTCCTTAGCGGGGTCGAAGGGGATAAACTTTTTTGTAGAATCAACCGAATACGAACCTTCTCCCAATGCAAAAACTTCCATGTTGTGTTATATATGCTTTTTTGACCTTACCTTTGTTTGTTAAATTAACCGGATAATTATATCATTACGGTTTAAACACACAAAGATATGCAAAAACGGTGGTCGGTGCGCGAAATGCCGGATCAGGGAAATGTAGAAAAGCTGGCGTCCGAACTAAACATCGATCCGGTACTGAGTGCTATACTGCTGCAACGCGGTATTGCCGATTTTGAAGAGGCACGCTTCTTTTTCCGTCCCGATATCCGCCACCTGCACGATCCGTTCCTGATGGCCGATATGGAAAAAGCCATCAACCGGATAGAAACTGCCCTTGCCAACAACGAAAAGATCATGATCTACGGCGATTACGACGTAGATGGAACCACCGCCGTAGCTATCGTATACAGCTTCTTTAAAAAGCTAACCGATAACATCGAATACTATATTCCTAACCGCTATACCGAAGGTTACGGAATTTCGACCCAGGGTATCGATTACGCTGCCGAAAATAATTTCGACCTGATCGTAGCCTTAGACTGCGGCATTAAATCGGTTGATAAAATTGCCCATGCCAATGACCTTGGTGTAGATTTTATTATCTGCGACCACCACTTACCCGGCGATGAACTACCGGCTGCAGTAGCCGTGCTCGATCCCAAACGTAGTGACTGCGAATACCCATACAAAGAACTTTCCGGCTGCGGCATTGGCTTTAAGCTGATCCAGGCCTATGCCGAAAAGAACGGCATCCCATTCGAAGAGATCAGCTGCTACCTCGACCTGGTAGCCATTAGCATAGCCTGCGATATTGTACACGTTACCGGCGAAAACCGTACGCTGGCTCATTATGGCTTGCAGCAGTTAAATACCAACCCTTGTACAGGCGTGAAGGTGTTGATGGAGGTAGCAGGCCGCAAAGAGAAAGTAAATATCTCTGATGTGGTATTTCTCATCGGTCCACGTATTAATGCTGCTGGCAGAATTGATGATGCCAAGCATGCCGTTGCCTTGTTAATTGCCGATTCTATTGAAGATGCACGGGAGAAAGGTGCGCTAATCAACATTCAAAATACCGAACGTAAGGGACACGATCTTTCTATTACCGATGAAGCCTTGAGTATTATTAAGCAGGATGAGGTATTGATAAATCGCAAATCGACCGTGGTTTTTAATGAAACCTGGCATAAAGGGGTTATCGGTATTGTGGCGTCCCGCCTTACCGAAAAATACTATCGCCCAACGGTAGTGCTTACGCGCTCTAACGGGCACGTGGCAGGCTCGGCAAGGTCTGTGGTAGGGTTCGATCTTTACGAAGCGCTGAGTGGCTGTAGCGATCTGTTAACACAATACGGCGGCCATAAGTATGCGGCAGGTTTAACCATGCCGCCCGAGAATGTACCAGCCTTTATGGATAGGTTTGAAGAAGTGGTGGGCATGACCATTACCCCAGAGCAATTGATCCAGGAAATAAAGATCGATGCCGAGATAAAGCTGGATCAAATCGACAGTAAATTTTTTCGTGTACTGAACCAGTATGGACCATTCGGGCCGGAGAATATGACGCCTGTATTTTTATCGCGCGGCGTAAGCTTGCACGGTCAGCCATCTGTTGTAGGTGCCGATCATTTAAAAATGTGTGTAATGCAGCAAGGTTCGGCTATATTTGATTGCATTGCCTTTGGGCAGGCCGGTTGGCTGATGGATTTAAAAAGAGGCCTGCCTTTTGATATTTGTTATTGCATTGAAGAACATGTTTGGCGCGATAAGCGTTCAATCCAATTAAACATTAAAGGGATTAGATTAAGCGAACAATAATTCCGTTTATAAACCTGGCCGCTATTTTGTGTAAAAGGCCTAAATTTAAGATATGATATTACGTGCAGAGCACCTGGTAAAAAAGTATAAACAACGTACCGTTGTTAATGATGTATCATTTGATGTTGCACAGGGCGAAATTGTAGGTTTGCTTGGCCCCAACGGTGCTGGTAAAACCACTTCGTTTTACATGATTGTAGGTTTGATTAAACCTAATGAGGGCCGCATATTTCTGGATGAGAAAGATATTACCGGCGACCCAATGTACCGCCGTGCCCAAAAGGGTATTGGTTACCTGGCGCAGGAGGCTTCTGTTTTCCGTAAGTTATCGGTAGAAGATAATATCAAGGCTGTGTTGGAAATGGGCACTATGCCTAAAGATAAACAGCAGGAAAAGCTGGAAGAACTGATTGACGAGTTTAGCTTGCATAAAGTACGCCGTAACCGTGGCGACCTGCTTTCGGGGGGTGAGCGCCGCCGTACCGAGATTGCACGCGCGTTGGCTGCCGAACCTAATTTTATTTTACTGGATGAGCCCTTTGCCGGGGTTGACCCAATTGCGGTAGAAGAGATCCAGGCGATGGTAGCCAAATTAAGGCACCGCAACATCGGCATCTTAATTACCGACCACAACGTGCAGGAAACTTTGTCTATTACCGACAGGGCGTACTTGTTGTTTGAAGGCAAGATCCTGGAATCGGGCGTACCCGAGGTATTAGCTAATAACGAAATGGTACGTAAAGTGTATCTTGGAGCAAACTTTGTTTTAAAGAGAAAGACCTTTTTATAAGCCTGACTAGTAATTATATATGACACTCATTAACTCCGTTGCTACCTGGCTCATGAAGAAACGCATGCACCAGATAGAGCTTTTTATGAAGTACCCTAACGAGGTGCAGGAGGAGTGGTTTGAAAAATTAATATCGGCAGCAGAGAATACAGAATGGGGGAAAGCCCATCATTATAAAAGCATCAGCACTTTACAAGAGTTTAAAGAACGGGTGCCGCTGCAAAATTATGATACCCTGAAGCCCTACATTGAGCGCATGCTTAAAGGCGAGCAAAATGTGCTTTGGCCTTCAGAAATTAAATGGTTTGCCAAATCATCGGGTACCACTAACGACAGAAGCAAGTTTATTCCCGTAAGCGAAGAAGCGCTGGAGGAGTGCCATTTTAAAGGCGGCAAAGACATGCTTACCATGTACTTTAATAACCGGCCTGATTCTAAGCTTTTTACAGGGAAGATCCTGACGCTTGGCGGCAGCCACCAGGTAAGCCAGCTTAATGCAGATACCTTTTTTGGTGACCTATCGGCGGTGATTATGAAAAACCTGCCGCTTTGGGCGCAGTTTTACCGTACCCCGCATCTGGATATTGCCCTGCTGGAGAATTTTGAGGAGAAGATCGAAAAAATGGCCCGTGCCACTATCGATTCTAACATGACAGGCATCAGCGGTGTACCTACCTGGAACATCCTGTTGTTTAAACGGATTTTAGAAATTACGGGGAAGGACAATCTTTTAGAAGTTTGGCCCAATCTTGAATTATACTTTCACGGTGCGGTTAATTTTACGCCTTACCGTGAACAGTTTAAAAAACTGATCCCCGACCGTGAAATGTATTACCTCGAAACCTATAATGCTACAGAAGGTTTCTTCGGAATACAGGACCTTGAAGAGCCGGGCGAAATGCTGTTAATGCTGGATTACGGCATCTTCTACGAATTTTTGCCGGTAGAAGACCTGGGTAAAGAAAACCCGCAGACTTTAACATTGGATGAAGTACAGCTGGGCGAAAATTATGCGCTCATCATCAGCACCAATGCCGGTTTATGGCGATATATGATTGGCGATACTGTGCGGTTTACATCGCTGGCGCCATTCCGCATCCAGATAACCGGGCGTACCAAGCACTACATTAATGCTTTTGGCGAAGAAGTGATTGTTGACAATGCTGACCGTGCCCTGGAAGAAGCCTGCCGCCAAACAGGTGCCATTGTACAGGAATATACAGCTGGCCCTGTTTATTTTTCTGATAATAAGGCAGGTAGCCACGAGTGGATCATCGAGTTTGAGAAAAAACCCGCAGAGTTTGAACGTTTTGTTGATCTGCTGGATGAAAGCCTGCGTAAACTTAACTCAGACTATGATGCCAAGCGCTTTAAGGACATGGCCCTGCACCGCCCGCTGGTGCATGTGGCCCCGCGCGATACCTTTTTTAAATGGATGAAGGAGAAGGGTAAACTGGGCGGCCAGCACAAAGTGCCACGCCTGGCTAATAACCGCGAATACATCGAGAGCATTTTAAAGTATTTGAATTAATCTTTAAGTGGGCCCGGTTTTTTGAATGACCTGGTTATTTTAATATATATTTGATAATACCTTGTACCTGAATCATTGATGAAAGACAGGCTTCATGAACTGGATATTCTTCGTTTTATTGCAGCATTTTCTGTAATGATGTTTCATTACTATGCCGGCTTTTATAACAGCCAACATGTGCTTCTGGTTAATAATAATATTTTTAATAGTATTTGGGCTTATGGTAACCAGGGTGTATCCTTGTTTTTTGTGATCAGTGGTTTTGTTATTTTGCTTACTGCAAATAAGCAATCACCTAAGCAATTTGTTATAGCCCGGTTTATACGGCTATATCCGGTTTTTTTACCTTTATGTATTTTCTCGTTCCTGGTGGGTAAAATATTTACGCCGTCAATATATCATGTAAGCGTAAGCGAATTCTTGATCAATACCACATTGATAGGATCTTTTTTTACCAAACACATGGTTAGTGATGTGTACTGGACACTGCGAGTAGAAATATTCTTTTACGCCATGATTTACGGCCTGCTTTATTTCGATCAACTCAAATATATCAGGAAGTATCTCAATCTTTGGCTAATCCTGTCATTGATTACTTACATAGGCGCTCTATACTTTAATTACTTCAAAATATTCTCGGCGGTTAGGTACGTTTTTCTGACCCAATATTCGTATTTCTTTATCGCGGGCTGTTATTTCTATTTCATAAAATACGACCGCAAAAAATATGATATTTTATATCCCGTTGTTTGTGCCATTGGTGCAATGCTTGCTACTCGTTACTTTACCGGGCAAAGCAGGGTAGTAGGAAGTATAATCATCAGCTGCATATTTATACTTTTTTACTATCTATGCCTCAAAAAAGCGTCAGTAAAAAATAATTCTTCTTTTTACTATTATCTGGGCGAGATCACCTACCCTTTATACCTGGTACATGATATTACAGGTACGGTTTTACTGATTTTTTTCTCTAAATACATACCGGGGTGGTTAGCACTTATTTTGGTAAGTTTTTTAATCATCTTATTTGTGCTCCTCGTATATCTGTATATTGAAAAGCCGGTACGAAGAATATTGCGGGAGCGATTATTAATTAAAACAACAACGTAAAGTATTTAATACCTCAACTAATTAAAAACCTTGATTTTTTGGGCTGCAATGCGTATTTTCATGCCCATGAAAAAAATATTTCTGCTACTGATATTGTCATTATGCAGCTATACTGTTTTTTCACAAACCGTTATCCCCGATTTTGTACCCAATCTGCGGTACGTAGGCCACGTTGATACCCTGTTACGAAACCACGTTAAACAATTTGATCTCATTATAGCCTTCAGGGTACACTATGGTTGGAAATATGATTCTGAATATCATTTACTGGTGCTGAACAACGGCCACTGGCAAAAAATGAACTTTCATAACAAACAGGGTAGCCTGGCTAAATATGATCCTCCTGTTCCTGTTCGGGATAGGTATAAAGGCGAGGCGGATTCTTTATACTCCAGGATGTTCGCCAACAATGTGCTTACCATTGATGATGACGATGTTTATCCCACCTGCGCAGAAGCAGATACGGTGATAAACGGCAGGCACCGTAAATTTAAGGTTGGTATTGATAATGCAGCAGCCTATTCTTTCTGGTTTATTAGGGCAGATAAAACGCGTCAGTTATATTTTTATGCTCCGGAGTATTTTATCCAGTACTGTTCGCCCTATTGGGACAGGCGAAATGCTATCGACATTATTACACTCTTCACCCGTAACTGGTAAGCAAGGTTATTGTTGTAACATGTTGTAAATTTTTATAGCTTCTACAACTTCTTTTACATCATGTACCCGCAAAATGTTGGCGCCTTTTGTTAAAGCTATGGTATTTACCACGGTAGTACCGTTTAAAGCATCGGTAGCAGTACCGCCGGTAATGTTATAGATCATCCGCTTGCGCGAAACGCCAACCAGTATAGGTAAGCCCAGTATATCAAAATCATGCATACGGTTAAGCAACTCGTAGCTTTGCTCACTCTTTTTTGCAAAACCAAATCCCGGATCAAGGATCACATCTTCTACGCCAAGCTTTTTCAGTTCCGCATATTTTTGCTGCAGGTAGTCGAATACATCGGTAAAAATATCATCGTAATCAGTTAGCTGCGTCATGGTTTGCGGGGTACCGCGTGTATGCATCAGGATATAGGGTACCTGCAAGCGGGCAACGGTTTCAAACATTTGCTCATCCAGTTGTCCACCCGAAATATCATTGATAATATGTGCGCCGCCCTTAATGGCAGCTTCGGCAACAGAGGCGCGGAAAGTATCGATTGATAAAATAGCCTCCGGGAATGCGCCTGAAATAGCCTCAACAGCGGGTAATAAACGATCCATTTCTTCCTGTACCGAAATATCAATAGCGCCGGGGCGCGATGAGTAAGCGCCGAGGTCTAAAAACGCAGCGCCATCAGCCAACATTTTTTCAGCCTGCATTAGTGCATCGGTAGCGTGAGGTTTGCGGCTTTGGTCGTAAAAAGAATCGGGGGTGAGGTTAATGATGCCCATTACTTTTGGTGTACTCAGGTCGATGAGTGTTCCGCGTGCATTCAGGGTTGTCTTTTTGCGAAAATATGTATCTTTAGCCACGATGATTTTATATGCTTTTTAATAGATGCCTGCAAAGGTAAATCAATATTTTAAGATAGCTTAGAATCAAAGAAATGCGACCCCTTTCTCAAAGGAGCAAAATGGAACTGTAATGTTCTTGCAATCGCATCGACCGTAATTCAGAAAATTTTAACACTACCGTTTTGAGTAAAACAACAACAGAATACGACGCAGTTATTAATGTATGCAAGGGTTTATTTATGAAAAAAACCCGCGATTACGGCACTGCATGGCGTATTTTAAGGCTACCATCTATAACCGACCAGATTTTTATTAAAGCCCAGCGCATCCGCACGCTCGAAGAAAAAAAGATTTCAAAAGTAGGGGATGATATTACGGGCGAGTATATCGGCATTGTTAATTATTGCGTTATAGCCATGATGCAATTAGAATGCGGTAACGAAACTTCGACAGAATTGGCACCCGACCACGTGGAGCACATGTTTGATGCCAAGGTAAAAGAAACACAGGAACTGATGTTTGCCAAAAACCACGATTACGGCGAGGCCTGGCGCGATATGCGCATCAGCTCACTGACTGATCTGATATTGCAAAAGATTTTCCGTGTTAAACAAATAGAAGACAACAAAGGCCTAACCGAAGCTTCTGAAGGTGTAAAAGCCAACTACCAGGATATGTTAAACTATGCTGTTTTTGCATTAATAAAATTGGATGTAAAATGAAAGCATTAGTTTGGATCTGCCGCATAGCCGTGGGCTTGCTGTTTATATTTTCGGGTTTAATAAAGGCCAATGACCCGCTTGGGTTCTCTTATAAATTACAGGAATACTTCGAAGTATTCCATATCATGTTTTTAAACCCGCTGGCATTAACCGCGGCTATCACTCTGTGTGCCCTGGAAATATTGTTGGGCTTTGCCTTGCTGATTGGCATCCGAGCCAACGCTGTAGCATGGGGATTGTTGCTGTTGATTATCTTCTTCGGCTTTTTAACTTTCTACTCAGCCTTTTTTAAAGTAGTGCAAACCTGCGGCTGTTTTGGTGATGCTATCCCGCTTACGCCCTGGCAGTCATTCAGTAAGGATATGGTGTTACTGGCTTTGGTGCTGGTGATATTTGCTAAACGTACTACCATTCAACCTTTGTTTAACCCATCGGTAAGCAATGGTTTGTTTGTAGCTGCCGTGGTGTTCGCATTCGGTTTTGGGTTATATACTTATAACTTTTTACCGGTGATGGATTTTCTGCCGTATAAAGTAGGTGCTAACTTATTGGATGAAATGAAAACGCCACCTGGAGCCAAGCCTGATGAGTTTGAAATCACCTATCAGCTTAAAAACAAACAGACTGGCGGCACCAAAACCATGACCGATAGGGAGTACATGAAAACCGGGATTTGGAAGGATGCCAACTGGCAGGTAGTAGGTAACCCCGAATCGCGTTTGGTGAAGGCGGGCTTCGCGCCTAAGATACGTGATTTGGCTATACAAGACGCACAGGGAGTTAACTATACACAAGAGTTGTTGGGTAACCCATTTTATAATCTGGTTATTGTAGCGTATGATCTGGGCCATACCGACGAGCAGGCTATCCGTCGTATTAATGCGCTGGCTGTGAACCTGACGGATAATTATAACATCCGTACCATATTACTGACTTCAAATTCTGCACCGGATGCTATGGCATTTGCTAAAAAGAATCACCTAATCTCAGAGATCTACTATGCTGATGGTGTGCCGTTGAAAACCATTGTACGCTCTAACCCCGGTATTTTACTGATGAAGGGCGGAACTGTAATTGCCAAATGGCATTACCATAGCCTGCCTAAGTATGATGATATTGTTAAACAATACCTACGCCAGCAGCCATGAAAATCTTTTTAGTAGGCTTCATGGGCTGCGGTAAATCGACTTTAGGTCGCAGGTTGGCAGCACGGTTAAACTATCAGTTTGTTGACCTGGATGAGCTTTTTGAGCAGCGTGAAGGCACTACCATTGCCAAATACTTTGTAAGTCACGGCGAAGACGCTTTCCGACAGGAGGAATCAAAAATATTAAAGGAGACGGGGTTTACTGATAATACCATTATCTCGACTGGCGGCGGCTTGCCCTGTTATTTCGACCACATGGAGTGGATGAATGCCAATGGCAAGGTGATCTATATCCAGATGTCGCCCAAAGCCTTGACCAGCAGGTTGGAGCATGGCAAAGAGGAGCGGCCTTTACTGCACGGTAAACATGGCGATGACCTGGTTACTTTTATTGCTGAGAAATTGGCCGAGCGGGAAGTGCATTACCTGAAATCGGGTATTGTAGCTGATGGCATAAGCCTTACTGCCGAAAAATTGGAGGAGATATTGGCGAATAGCTAACCAGATAAGAGCTATGTATTAATATCGAACATCGAATCCTGAATTTCGAATAATGAAGTGAAATACTTCGGTGTTGGATAATTGAATAATATCGAACATCGAATCCTGAATTTCGAATAACGAAGTGAAATGCTTCGATGTTAGATAATTGGATAATATCGAATAATGAATTCTGAATCTCCAATGTCGAAGTTTCCTTCATTATTCAACATTGGATATTCAGTGTTCGATATTTTCTTCTAACTACCCCAGCCAAACTGCATCACCTTCGCCGGTTTCGGTTAGCTGTACATCTACGTGCTCATTTAACAGCGTTGATAGCGCTATGCCCGAATAATCTGTAGTAACCGGGAAGCTTTTGTGGTTACGATCTACCAGTACCACTGTGCGCAGTTTTTTAAGCGGTACATCCAGAAATACGCCGAAGCCGTAAGCCAGGGTTTTGCCGCTGTTCATTACGTCATCAACCAAAATAATTACTTTGTTGCTACACTCTTCAATCGGGGTATCCAGTTTAAAGTGCAGGCTGCTCACATGTTTTTCTAGTTCGATGTTGATGAGCTTGCTCTTAAAAGGGGCAATCTCATCTAAAATATTTTTTATCCTGATGGCAATATTGCTGCCTTGCGGTAAAATACCGGCAATAACAATCTCCTGTTCCTCAAAATTATCTTCGAGGATCTGGTAAGCAATACGATCTATCTTTTGCTGAATTTGCTTTGGGTCGAGTATAAGCAGCCTTTTTTCTGACATAGCTATTTTAGATAAAACCGAAACTACTATTATTCTTTTGAATATGGAAAAAATACAAAATTGGCACCCTCGGGTACAATTACAAACACGCACATAAAGTCCTCAGGGCTTTTGTAGGTATCTATAAAACGTTGTTTTAACTCCTTTTTAATGATACCGCGCTCTACAAATTCTTCGAGGGTAGATGCGTTGATGTTCCACTCAGTATTCAACTCGTCTTTATTGAAGATCTCTTCGCCCAGTTTTACCTCGTGCTGGTGTGCAATAAAAATAGGGTAAAGCGAAAGTCCCTCTACCATAATTTCGACCGCAACCTCACGCAACGATTCACTGAATAATTTCAGATCAACCCGAAGGCTGGCTAATGGGCTATCTTTTTGGGGTTGGTTACCCTCGTTTAATAATTCTTCCGGATCCATTTGATCAATGTTTTTATTTTTCACCGTCATCCCGAACTTGTTTCGGGATCCCACATGCTAAGCAACCTGCTTGGTATGCCGTATACCTGTCTTGTGGGGTGCCGATCCCAACAATAGTCGGGACGGCATGACGGGTGGTGAGAGTCTGTTGTCTTTTTTCCTTAATCCTTTGTCTTTCTTCTTACTTTCTCAATTGCAACAACATCACATTCTCCACGTGCTGGGTATGCGGAAACATATCCACCGGTTGAATTTTAACGCTGTCGTATTTTTCTTTCAGTACCAGCATATCGCGTGCCTGTGTGGCGGGGTTGCAGCTTACGTACACAATTTTTTCTGCTTCAATTTCCATTAGGCGGGCTACCACATCCGGGTGCATGCCGGCACGTGGCGGGTCGGTGATAATAACATCCGGCTTACCGTGTGTTAGCACAAATTCGGCATCCAGTACATCTTTCATATCACCAGCGTAAAAATCGGTATTGGTAATGTTGTTAATTTGCGAATTGATCTTGGCATCTTCAATAGCCGAAGGCACGTACTCAACCCCAACTACTTTGTTTACATGCTTGGCCACAAAGTTGGCAATGGTGCCTGCACCGGTATATAGATCATAAACCAGTTCGCTGCCGGTAAAGCCTGCAAAATCGCGGGCTATTTCGTATAGTTTTTTAGCTTGAATTGCGTTTGTTTGATAGAATGATTTAGGCCCGATGCGGAACTTAATTTCATCCATACCTTCATGAATATATTGCGGACCTTTCCAGCTGATCACATCCTGATCAAAGAAGGTATCGTTTTTCTTTTGGTTGATGATGTATAACAGCGAAGTAATTTCGGGGAAACTTGCCTCTACAAAATCCATCACCATTTTAACCTGTTCTTCAGTTGGGTAAGCAAAAATGACAATCACCATCAGTTCACCTGTTGATGAGGTGCGAATCACGAGGTTACGCAGCGCACCTTCGTGGTTCTTTAAATTATAAAAGCTGATGTTGTTTTGCTTGGCAAAATCGCGCAGACTTAAACGCAATTCGTTCGATGGATCGGCCTGTAAATAGCAATGATTAATATCTAATATTTTATCAAAGCGACCGGGAATATGGAAGCCAAGGGCGTTCAGATCCAGTGTTTCGTTTTCGCGGTTCTCACCGTCGTTAAGCCAGCGTTTATCAGAGAAAGTATATTCCAGTTTATTGCGATAATACCTGTCTTCAGGAGAGCCTACAATCGGCATAATATCGCTTACGTCGAGTTTGGCTAAACGGCCTAAGGCATCAGCAACGGTTTTTTGTTTAAACTGTAGCTGGGCAGGGTAGGTCATGTGTTGCCATTTGCAACCGCCGCAGGTGCCAAAGTGTTCGCAAAATGGCGTGGTGCGGTGCTCAGATTGTTTTACAAGGGTTTTAATGCGGGCTTCGCCAAAGTTTTTCTTTTTGCGGTAAACCTCTACATCGGCAACATCGCCGGGCACAGCTTTCTCAATAAAAAGCACCAGATCATCGGCCTTACCAACGCCCTTACCTTCTTCGGCAATATCAATTACAGTAACGCCTTCAATCAGTGTATAATTCGCAGTCTTTCTCATCAGGTTGCAAAGTTAACCCAATTATTTAAAACCTTAAATGTAAAACCAATCTGCCTGCGTGGTAATTAGCGGGAGAAGAGTGATACCAAAAGAAACCAGAAGCTATTAGTGTCAGCGTACGCCAAATCGAACTGTTCATCAATCTGTGCTGAAAAATCGTTTAATTCTCGGCTCATGATGTAAAAATTTATTATGCTAACATAGTAATTTTATACCGAAAACCAAAACGGTATTTTGAATTTTTGATAGAAGGATTTTGGGATGAAGGAATAAGGACGAGTTACAACTAAGGTGTCATGCTGAGGCACTCGAAGCATGTGCGTGGGGCATCTGAATTATTAATTAACGATAGACAGGGCGAAGGCTTGCCCGCATGCTTCGAGTGTCTCAGCATGACACCCGGCATGTATTAATGAATAAACAGAAATTACTTCATACAAAAGTACATGACAATAACAGCTAATATTTGCACACAAACTGCAACTGCAAGCCTTTTAATTCCCTGAAATTTAGAAAGTAAAAATGTATAAGCAGCTAAGGACAAAAGATATATAGCTATTGCCAACCCTATAACCACAACAAGATTTGGACCTTCAGGATCATTAAAAAAGAAGAACAATGTTCTGGAACAAAGGATAGCCGTTGCGCCCAGAAGCACCAGCGAAGTCTTTTTTGATTGGAAATTCATTTTCGTGACGTTATTGTTAGATTTTAGGAATTGAATAAAAGTACTTTGTTTTACAAAGTAAATTAATCTGATTGATTAATGCAAGGGAATAATAAAAATTAAACTGTTATGGCTGCTTTTACCAAATAAGGAAGGATCTCTTTTTGGAAGGATACGAAGTTTTTACGTACGTCGGCATCGCTAACCGAGGTAAATGCGAAGCTGAAAACGATGCTCTTGCTGCACTTGATCAAAAAGCGTAAGCGCTGGTGGTAGCTTTCCATTTTGCGCATACCGCTTAGTTTGGTGAATGAGCTAAGCAGTAATTCTTCGAGTTCGTTAGAGAGGTTTTTGAGGAACTCCTGTGAGTTGGTTGATTCGCGGATAAAATCCCACCCGATAAATTCGTTACAGATGGTGTACGATAAGCGGCTGGTTTTAAGGATAAGATTGGTGAGGTGCGCTTCCTCATCCATCTGGTGGCTGTCGCTGTTAATCAGTTCATCCACACTCACTTTAATATAGTCCATTAGCAAGGCGTGAAGAATTTCTTCCTTGCTGTCGAAGTACTTATAAATAGTGGCTTTGGCTATTTTAGCGCGCTTGGCAATCTCGTTAACGCTGGTTTTGTGATAACCGAATTTGCGGAACAACTCCTGCGCGGCCCGCTTAATGCTTTCTTTTATTTTATCGGCTTCCATGTATCAATTAGACACAAATATAGTATTATTAGATACTTGAATGTAGTACGATTTTAACGACACGCTTGCCGGACCCTTTACAGGGGTGCCATCGGCTAAAGAAAATTTAGAACCGCTGCAAGGGTCAACCACCTGAAACCCCGTATCATCGATATTAACAGCGCACTTGGCACCGGGATTATAGCTGCTGCAGCGATCAAAAGCTTCGAAGGCACCATTGGGGTTATGGTAAAGCACTAAACCTGCTACACCATAACCACTTACGGTAACGGCACCGCCAATAATATTCAGCTTGCTGTAACGCGGATCTGACAGGGGAGCCTGGAAGTTAACCGAAATATTAGGAATGCCCGAAGAGTTATCCTTACCGCACGAAACCAACGTCATTAAACTAATCAGCAACAAACCTAAACGGTACCTCATATCATTTCTGTTTTAAATTGTTTTAAGAAACGAACATCGTTCTCAGAGAATAAGCGCAGATCGCGGATCACATATTTTAAGTTAGTGATACGCTCTACACCCATACCGAACGCAAAGCCGGTATATTTCTTACTATCGATGCCACAATTTTCTAAAACGTTAGGATCAACCATGCCGCAACCCAAAATTTCAACCCATCCAGAGTATTTACACATATTACAGCCCGAACCTTTACAGATGGTACATGAAATATCCATCTCGGCAGATGGCTCGGTGAACGGGAAGTATGAAGGGCGGAAACGTACCTTTGTACCTTCGCCATATAATTCCTGTACGAAATGGTAAAGCGTTTGCTTTAAATCTGCAAATGATACGTTCTCGTCGATGTATAAACCCTCTATCTGGTGGAAAAAGCAGTGTGCACGGGCAGAAATTGCCTCGTTACGGTAAACACGACCAGGCATAATAGCGCGGAACGGTGGTTTGCCGTTCTCCATCATACGTACCTGCACCGATGAGGTGTGGGTACGCAAAGCGATATCATCTTTACCACTGTTTTTCTTGATAAAGAAAGTATCCTGCATATCACGTGCAGGGTGCTCATCAGGGAAGTTGAGGGCAGAGAAGTTATGCCAATCGTCCTCAATCTCCGGTCCTTCGGCAACAATAAAACCTAAGCGTTTGAAGATATCTACAATCTCGCTTTGTACTAATGACAGTGGGTGGCGTGAGCCAACCTCAAAACCATTACCCGGCAGCGTTAAATCTTGTTGTTGTCGGTTGTCGGTTGTCAGTTGTCCGTCTAAGCCTTCTTTCAGTTCGGCATATTTAGCTTCGGCCATTTGCTTAAACTGGTTAAGCACTTTACCAAACACCCGTTTTTCTTCCGGGCCAACGCTTTTAAACTGCTCAAAAAGGTCTTTAATAAGCCCCTTGGTACCTAAGTATTTAATCCGGAAAGCTTCCAGTTCATCTGCATTAGCAGGGTTGAAAGCCTCAATCTCGGCGGTATATTGATTGATCTGATCTTGCATATCAGTTATAATGTATTTAAAAATTGTTCGGCCGTTAAAACAGGTATGGCCGAATGTTTATAGTCTTAATATTTCGGGTGATAATATATTCTGCTTTGATATTTGAAGCTATTTGAGAAACTTAATGACCAGGATTAGAATTTGGGTCGATGTTAAAAGGTTCCTCCCCCTTTGCAATCATCTCTTTAAAGAAATTTTCTACAACCTGAGACATAGTTTGCTGTTTTTTCACAGCAATTTTATTTATAATATCGATAACATCCTGTTCGAGGTACAATACCAGCTTTGCCATAATACTTGCCTCCCTTATACAAAGATAAGTAATTTACATGTATTACTTAATCACCTCCAATGCCTTGCCCACCTTGGTAAATGCCGCAATAGCTTTATCCAAATGCTCCACATCGTGCGCAGCAGAAATCTGTACGCGGATGCGTGCCTTACCTTGCGGAACAACCGGGTAGTAAAAACCGATTACATAAATGCCTTCTTCCAGCATTTTGGCGGCAAACTCCTGGGCCAGTTTGGCATCGTATAACATAACCGGTACAATAGGGTGTATACCCGGTTTAATATCGAAACCGGCTTCGGTCATTTTTTCGCGGAAGTATTTGGTATTGCTTTCCAGCTTGTCGCGCAGGTCGGTGGTTTCGCTCAGCATATTTAATACGCCGATTGATGCGCCTGTAATTGCCGGGGCCAACGTATTAGAAAACAAATACGGACGAGAGCGCTGACGCAGCATATCGATGATCTCCTTACGGCCAGATGTAAAACCACCTGATGCACCACCCAATGCTTTACCCAATGTGCCGGTAATAATATCAATACGGCCCATTACATTATGGTGCTCATGCGTACCACGGCCTGTTTTGCCCATAAAGCCCGAGCAATGGCTTTCGTCAATCATCACCAAAGCTTTGTATTTATCGGCCAGGTCGCAAATTTTATCCAGTTGAGCAATGGTGCCATCCATAGAGAAAGCGCCATCTGTAACGATGATCCGGTGGCGAAGGTTCTGCGTTGAAATTAGCTTTTCTTCCAGATCGACCATGTCATCATGTTTGTAACGCTGGCGCTGAGCTTTGCATAAACGTACACCATCTATAATAGAAGCGTGGTTCAGTTCGTCTGAGATAATCGCGTCTTGCTCGTTGAACAAAGGTTCGAATACACCTCCATTGGCATCAAAAGCAGCCGCGTAAAGTATGGTATCTTCTGTCCCTAAAAAATCAGCAATTTTAGCTTCCAGTTCTTTATGGATATCCTGCGTGCCGCAAATAAACCGAACAGACGATAAGCCATAACCGTGTGTATCCATCACCTTTTTAGCCGCCTCGATCACTTTTGGGTGACCCGAAAGGCCCAGGTAATTGTTAGCACAGAAGTTTATTACTTCTTGCCCGCCTTGTACCGTAATATCGGCACCCTGCGGCGAAGTAATAATGCGTTCTCTTTTATATAATCCGGCTTCTTCTATTTGGGCAAGTTCCTGTTGCAGCACAGGTTTCAGCGTATCATACATAGCGTTGTAAATTAAGGTGGCAAAATTAAGCATTACCAAATTATTTAACGGGTTAATATGATTTATTAGTGCCCACAAAAATTCAATAACTAAAGACTGCCACTGCCACTCGCCACTGCTACTTAAAACTTCCCGACTTTCGGTCTTTCTGACTTCCGGACTTTTTGCTAAATTTGCGCCTCATTTAACGCTGTTTGCAGCAGCATCAATGTACGTAATGACACAATATCAAACACTACTGTACTATTGTTATTCAACAATAGCCGAGGCGGAGCAATTTGCCGCCGATCATCTTAAATTTTGTAAAAGCCTGGGTTTAACCGGCCGTATTATTGTTGCCGACGAAGGCCTTAACGGCACAGTATCGGGCACCGCAGCAGCTTGTGAAGCTTACATGGCTGCCATACATGCCGAAGAGCGTTTTGCAAAAACAGAGTTTAAAATTGATGATGTAGATCAGCCTTCGTTTGTAAAAATGCATGTGCGCTACAAAAGCGAAATTGTACACTCCGGCCTGCGCGACCCGAATATCATCAACCCACAGATTCAAACCGGTAAACACCTCGAGCCTAAAGACTTTTTGGCGATGAAGGATGATGAGGATGTAATTATCCTCGATGTACGCTCTAACTACGAGCATTCATTAGGTCGTTTTAAAAATGCGATCACGCTTGATATTGATAACTTTCGCGATTTCCCGGCGCAGATCAATGAGCTGGCCAAATACAAGGATAAAAAGGTATTAACCTATTGCACCGGCGGTATTAAATGCGAAAAGGCATCGGCCCTGTTACTGCATGAAGGTTTTACAGATGTTTACCAGCTGCACGGTGGTATTATTAAATATGGTAAAGAAGCAGGAGGTGAGGACTTTGAAGGTAAATGTTATGTGTTTGATAACCGTTTAGCTGTTGATGTAAACTCTGTTAACCCAGTTACCATTTCAGTTTGCTGGAATTGCGGTAAACACACCGAGAAAATGATTAACTGCGCCAACCCGGAGTGCAACGAACACTTTACCCAGTGCGACGAATGCGGCACCTCAATGGAAGGTTGCTGCAGTAATACCTGCAAAGAGCATCCACGCAAACGCGTTTATGATGGTACGGGCTACTATGTAAAAGTGCCGCAACCTGTTGCCCCTAAAAAAGCAAAAGTTCAGTTAGCTGAATAAGTATAAAGAGAAAATATAATGGAGCCTGTTAGTTAAAGCTGACGGGCTTTTTTATGGCATTTTGCCGCTTACTGTAGAATGGGTGTCATACTGAGGTTACTCGAAGTATGGTGTGGTGGGATTTCTGCATTATATCATGGCGTAGCGGCCTGCCCCTATCCTTCGACGGAGCTCAGGATGACAACGCTCAAATCAAACTGCTCGCCGTTGTTGGTGTTGTCACCAACAAACTTTTCTAAATTAGTTATTCAATTTAGCAGCGATGATTTTAACAATAAAGAACAATGGAGCTGCCTGTGCTACGATACCTGCGATTACGATTGAAGTGTTCATGATTTCTAAGATTTATTGGTTCTCGCCGTTGTTGGTGTTGTCACCAACAACCTTTCTAAAATTAGTTATTGAACTTTGCTGCGATAGTTTTTACTACTAAGAATAATGGGGCTGCCTGTGCTACAATGCCTGCGATTACGATTGAAGTGTTCATGGGTTCTAAGATTTATTGGTTAGTAAAAGTGTTGACCGATTAGTTATTGAATTTAGCAGCGATAGTTTTTACTACTAAGAACAATGGTGCTGCTTGTGCTACGATACCTGCGATTACGATTGAAGTGTTCATGATTTTTATATTTTAAATGTTTTAATTAATGTTTGATGTATAGGTTAAGGCAACATCAATGCCGATTGGCAATAAAACTTAAAAATTGGCTTTACATAGTCATAAAGGCCATTTTTATTAAGTGTGGAATATTTCCCCAAAATAAAAACCGGGGAAAATATTGTGGAAATGGGGAATTTGTTACTTGCATACGGTGTGGCGTTGCAAACGCCGGAAAGTATTGCGCACGCGATGCAATCGCGCGCGAGGTTATACCACTTGTCATTCAGAGCGATAGCGAAGAATCTTCTGCGCTGCACACGGTTTAAGGTTACAAGTCCTACTTCCGTGCACAATGAAGAAGATTCTTCGCTATCGCTCTGAATGACAAAATAAGCGTAAAAATTTGCTTGCCATGCTACTTCTTGCGCGCGATTGCATCGCGTGCTTAACACTTCTTCGTGTTTGCAACGCCTCTGCGCAATATTATTATTATCGCGGAATAGGGATGAATAAGGGTGCCTCAGCGCGACATCCCTTGTATCTTGCGCGTGATTGTATCGCGTGCTTAAAACTTCATAGCGTTTGTAATGCCTCTACGCACTGCCATTGGCTATCGCGATTCTAAAGACTTTCTTTAAATGTAAAGCCTGCCAAATTCTGACAGGCTTTTGTTTCGTGTAGGTAAATTAAAAATTTCGTAAAAAATAACCTAAACATTCCCTTTAAATTGCTGTTTCTCTAATTACTGTCAGCTATTCGTAGCATTTAAACGCCCCGTTTTCTACTTTTTTAACCGTTAGGTTTTACTTAAACGAAACTGTAACTATGAAACAATCTTTTACTTTTCTATTTCTTGCGCTTTTTATGTGTTGGGGATTAAGTACCCATGCCCAAAACACTACCATAAAAGGCAAGGTAACCGACGCCACCAACGGCGAAGCGCTTATTGGGGTATCCGTGAGCATTAAAGGCACAACAAGCGGTACACAAACAGATGTTAACGGCGCATTTTCGCTCAGCGCCCCCGCTACTGCAACATTGGTTTTTAGCTACATTGGCTACGCCTCGCAAGAGGCACCGGCGGGTAATGGCCAGGCGCCGCTCGAAATTAAGTTAGGCGCGCAGGCACGCGAACTACAGCAGGTTGTTGTTGTAGGTTACGGCGTGCAGCGTAAGCGTGATGTTACCGGTTCAATCGGTAACGTTAGCGGATCTACCATTACACGACAAGTGGTAAATACACCAACACAGGCTTTGCAAGGCCAGGTTGCCGGTGTGCAGGTTATCTCATCCGGTCAGCCTAACTCTACGCCGCAATTGAGGATCCGTGGTACGGGGTCATTATTGGCTGGTGTTAACCCGCTTTATGTGGTTGATGGGGTTTTAACCAATGATATCCGTAACATCAACAATAATGATATTGTGAGCGTGGATGTTTTGAAGGATGCATCTGCCGCCATTTATGGCGTACGTGGTGCAAACGGTGTGGTTATCATCACCACTAAAAAAGGTAAAAAAGGCCCGCCTGTTATTGCGTATGATGCCAACCTGGGATTCCATGAAGCTGCCAAGACTATCCAGATGGCAGATCGCCAACAATATACATCCTACCAAACTGATGTTAATGCAGGTGCACTTACGGCAGATAAATCGCCATTAACCTATCCGGGCAGTACCAACTGGTATGATGCTGTTTTACGCAAAAGCTTCGAGATGGATCATAATATTTCCGTATCAGGCGGTGGCGATAACAATACCTATTTTTTGAGTGCCAGCTATTTGGACGATGATGGTATCGTAAAAACAAACGGTTACAAACGCTTTACCTTACGTGCCAATAATGAAGTGCAGCTCACTAAAAAGCTGAAATTCAGCGAGCAGTTATCCTTAAGCCGATCGGCAGAAAATCCTATCGATGCAGTAAGCATTTTTAGCAACGTATACCGGGCAGCGCCATTAGTAATCCCGCAGGATGATAATGGTTTGTATGGTAACACTTCGGCCTGGGGTAACGTGGGTAACCCTTTGCTGCAACTTAATAAGATCAATAATTTTACCAGTACCAACAGGGTGCAGGGTAATGTGGCTTTAGATTATGATATTATCCCCGAACTGCGTTTCCATACCGCGTTTAACGTGGATGGCACCTGGGATAACCAGCGTAACTACTTAACCCAGTTTGCGGCCGATGGCAGCACCTTTACTACCGGCGGCGGTAACCAGTATCAGAACAATAGCTCATTGTTTATCCAGCAGGATAACATGTATAATTTTAACTGGGATAATACATTAACCTACGATAAGCATTTTGATAAACACCACGTAACCGGGCTGGTAGGTTACACCAGCGAAAAAAACAGGTTTAGCTTTATTAATGGTACACGTTTAAATGTACCCAATAATTCCGACCAATGGTACCTCGACCTGGGCGATCCAAGTTTAGCTACATCATTAAATAATAATGGCGATAAATATACCCGCCAATCTGTACTGGCCCGCGTTAATTATGATTATGCAGGTAAGTATTTAATTACAGGATCATTCCGCCGGGATGGCAGCTCTAAGTTTGCGCAGAAATGGGGAAACTTTTATACCGTAGGCGGTGGCTGGGTAATATCCGAAGAGGATTTTATGAAAGATCAGAAGATCTTCAATTATCTGAAACTGCGCGCCAGTTACGGTCAGCTGGGTAATGATAACATTGCATCAAGCTTATACATTGTAACTGGTACACCTAACCTGCCTTACTATTATAATGGTCAGCTGGTAGAGGGTACGGCCATTCAGCAAATTAAAGACCCTAATTTAAAATGGGAGGTTACCAACCAGCTGGATATTGGCTTTGAATATGCTTTCTTAAACAACCGCTTAACCGGTGAGGCCGATTACTATAAAAAGAAGGTAAACGACGCGCTGATCAACGTAAGCATCCCGGCTATTTTGGGTTCAAGTTCTACTACTTACACCACCAATGCGGCATCATTCCAAAATCAGGGTTTTGAGTTTGCTTTAAAATGGGCTGATAAAATTGGCACCAAGTTTTCATACTACGCCAGTGCCAATATCAATATTAACCATAATAAACTGCTTGGGTTAAACGGGGGCCAATACCTGCCGGGTGGTGGTATTAACGGGCAGTACGTTACCCGTACAGATAACGGCCAGCCTATTGCCAGTTACTATGTGCTGCAGGCCATTGGCGTTTTCCAGAACCAGGCCGAAGTTAATTCTGCCCCACCAAATTCATTGGGCGAAGCCAACCACGTAGGTGGCCTAAGATATGCCGATACCAATGGCGACGGCAAAATTGACGGTAACGACCGTATTTACGCAGGCTCTTATCAACCTAAATATTATGGTGGTTTTAACCTGGGTGTTAAGTACAGCGCATTTGATCTCAGTACCGATTTTTACTACAACTGGGGCAACAAGATCTACAACGGTAATAAAAATGTGAAGAGCGATTTGCGCGATAATATAGATGCCGATTTTGCCGATAACCGTTTCACAGCAGCCAATCCATCGAGCTCTGTACCTAACGTAATTACATCAAATACACCACCATCAACCTATTTTATTGAATCAGGCGCCTTCTTGAGGTTAAACAACTTAACCTTCGGTTATACCCTGCCTGCCGATGTATTAAAGAAAATTGCAATCAGTAAACTGAGGGTGTTCCTAACCGCACAAAACCTGTTTACCATTACGGGCTACAGCGGTATCTCGCCAGAGCTTACCCCGGCTAATACCAACGTAACCGCAGTAAATGCATCAACTGCAGCAGGTGTGGCAGCCTCTTCGGCCAGTATCTTGTCGTCGGGGATCGATCAGGCAGTGTACCCGGTTGTGCGCACGTTTTCATTTGGTGTTAATGTTACATTCTAATCAGAAAGTATATGAAAAAGATCTTCAACATAAAGTTTATGGCATTGGTTGCAGTGTTTACCGTAATTATAATTGCTGTTAATGCCTGCAAAAATTACCTCGATGTGCCACCGCAAGGGCAAATAACGGCATCACAAATTATCACAGATCCGGTACAGGCTGCTAACCTGGTAACCGGTATTTATAACATATTTTACATCGGTGGTTTCGACCCGGATATTGAGAGTTTTCAATATGTGATCATGACTGATATAGCGTCAGACGATGCGGATAAAGGCAGTTCGCCCACAGATTATGGCGATGCCCTACAGATTGATAACCTGACCACTACGCCTACAAACGCCAATATTAACCTAATCTGGACAGGCTACTACCAAGGTATAGGTCGTGCTAATCAGGCTTTGGGTGTTTTGCAAAATGCCCAGTTTGATGCCACTACTAAAAACAAACTGATAGGCGAAGCCCGTTTTCTGCGTGCCTGGTTTTACTTTAACATGGTAAGGTTTTTTGGTGGAGTACCACTGTTAGATCACGTGCCTACAGCTGCCGAAGCCAATCAGGACCAGTACCAAACCCGCGCTTCGGTTGATGACATTTATAAATTGATTACCGGCGATCTTGACTTCGCAGTAGCCAACCTGCCAGAAAAAGGCTCAACAGACGTAGGCCGTGCCACCAAAGGCGCCGCTGAAGCATTGGAGGCTAAAGTTTATCTGTACCTGAAGAATTACCAAAAAGCTTATGACCTATCTGAAGCCGTAATTACCGGCGGCAAGTACAGCCTAGTGAAAGATTACTCACTGATATGGCGCGAAAACGCTGTTAATGGCGATGGCGGTATCAACAATGCCGAATCTATCTTCGAAATTCAGGCCGGTATCAACCAAGATTGTTCATCGGGTGTAAACCTGTACGTGGTTTCACAAGGACCAAGGGCTGGGGGCAAATTTGGCTGGTCGGATCTGGGTTTCGGTTTCAACAACCCATCGCAAAGCCTGATTAATGACTATGAAGCTGCCGATGTTCGTAAGAACGGAACCATTATATTTATTAAGCCTGGTGGTACGGTGCTGTTCGATGGTTTCCGCATTCCCGGTCAGGATTCGGTGCAGAACTCAACCTATAGTTACAAAGCCTACCATAGCCGCACAGCAGAAAGAAATTGCGGGGGCAACACTGATCACCTGCCGAAGCAACTGCGTTTGCTACGTTATGGCGAAGTTTTGCTGATTAATGCCGAAGCTGCTTTCCAATTAGGTAAAACCGGTGACGCAGCTACCGATATTGGTTTACTGCGTACCCGTGCCGGTTTATCGGCCACACCACCGGCAGGTATCAGCCTTACTTCTATCTGGCACGAGCACCGTATGGAGATGGCCGAAGAGCACGATCGCTTCTTCGACCTGGTTCGTCAGGATGGGGTACAATCCGGCCGGGCAGCTGCTGCTTTTGCTGCCGATGGTGGTAAAGTCTGGAAGTCGACCAACGCGCTGTTCCCAATTCCGCAACAGCAAATTGACCTGAGCGGTGGCCGCTTAAAACAGAACCCCGGCTATTAATTTTATTGCATTTATCAGCATTTAATCATCGCTTGTATATTACTTATTTAAGGTATATAAGCGATGCTCATTTTTATCAAAATGAAGAAGATATTCACAATTATCGCTCTGCTTTGCATTGGGTTTTATGCCAGTGCGCAGAAGAAAAGTAGTACCCCCACAGATGGTATCAAACCGGTCGGCACCATCAAAAATTTATCGGATAGTGCACTGCTCGATGTGGTGCAACGGCAAACTTTCCGGTACTTCTGGGACTTTGGCCACCCCGTTAGTGGATTGGCCCGCGAGCGTAGTAATGTAGCTTACGACTATGGAAACGAAGTGGTAACCACCGGCGGCTCGGGCTTCGGGATTATGGCCATGCTGGTTGCCGACAAGCGCAAATGGATCACCCACGACCAAGCAGTTGAGCGCATGACTAAGATCGTAGAGTTTCTTTACAAGGCCGATTCTTACCACGGTGTGTTCCCGCACTGGATGGATGGCAAAACCGGTAAAACCATCCGATTTAGCCGCAAGGATGACGGGGCCGATCTGGTAGAAACCTCATTTCTGTTTCAGGGCTTGCTGTGTGCCCGCCAGTACTTTAATGCCAACAATGACCAGGAACGCCACATCCGCGATGTAATTAACTGGATGTGGGGTGAGGTGGAGTGGAACTGGTTTACCCGCGATGGGAGGGATGTGCTATACTGGCACTGGTCGCCTAACAATGGCTGGGCGATGAACTTTCCGCTGCGTGGATTTAATGAGTGCCTGATCACCTATGTGCTGGCAGCATCGGGTGAACGTTACCCGGTATCGCCTGAAGTTTACCACCGGGGCTGGGCGCAAAGCGATTTCTTTAAAAATGGGAAAACGTTTTATGGCCATGTACTGCCACTGGGCTTTGACTATGGCGGCCCGCTGTTCTACACGCATTATTCATTTTTAGGATTGAACCCTAAAGGCTTGAAAGACCGCTACGCCGACTACTGGGAGCAAAATCTCAACCATACGCTCATCAACCATGACTACTGTGTAGATAACCCCAAAAAGTTTAAAGGTTATGGCCCCGACTGCTGGGGACTAACTGCGAGCGATAACCATGAGGGCTATAATGCCCATTCGCCAACTAATGACCTGGGGGTAATTACGCCGACTGCTGCGCTATCGGCATTCCCTTACACACCCGAATATTCGATGAAAGCATTGCGCCATTTTTATTATGATCTGGGGGATAAGATCTGGGGCGAATATGGTTTTACGGATGCTTTTAACGAGAGTAAAAATTGGTACGCAAAATCGTATCTTGCCATCGATGAGGGGCCGATTGTGGTAATGATTGAGAATTACCGCAGTGGCCTGATCTGGAACTTGTTTATGAGCTGCCCCGAAGTACAACAGGGTTTGAAGAAACTGGACTTTCAAAGCAGTACGTACCATATAAACCAATAAATGCCTTCAAAAATTAAGATGATGTACTACAGAAAAATCAGCTGTGCAGTTATTGCCACGGCGATTACTATGAGCGGATATGCGCAGACTAAAAAAACTGCACCGCAAAGCAAAATGGATCAGTTTGTAAGCAACCTGATGGGTAAAATGACCTTGGATGAAAAGATCGGTCAGCTTACGCAATACACCAGCGATATGGCCTTAACCGGGCCGAGTATCCGCGCAGGTTATAAAGAAGATATTCAAAAAGGTATGGTGGGCTCAATATTTAATGCCTATACCCCGGCCTATACCCGCCAATTACAGGAAATGGCGGTAAAGAACACCCGCCTGCACATTCCGCTGATTTTTGGGTACGATGTTATCCACGGACATAAAACGATATTCCCTATTCCGCTGGGTGAAAGCTCGAGCTGGGATTTGGCAGCGATGGAAAAAAGTGCACATATAGCCGCGGCAGAAGCATCGGCAGATGGCTTGCACTGGACATTTGCCCCAATGGTTGATATAGCCCGCGACCCACGCTGGGGCCGTGTTGCCGAAGGTGCTGGTGAAGATGTTTGGCTGGGCAGCCAGATTGCCAAAGCCCGTGTAAAAGGTTTCCAGGGCGCAAGCTTTGATGGTACAACCGTTATGGCTTGTACCAAACACTACGCCGGTTACGGTTTTATACAAGGCGGCCGCGATTACAACGTGGTTGATGTAAGTAACCGTACCTTATGGGAAACCATCTTGCCTCCGTTTAAAGCAACGGTTGATGCAGGCGTGGGCAGTTTCATGACCTCGTTTAATGAAATTGCAGGCGTACCATCTACCGCTAACAAATGGCTGGTTGATGATGTGCTGAAAAAGCAATGGAATTACAAAGGTTTTGTGGTGACAGACTATACTGCCATTAACGAAATGGTGAACCACGGCAACGTAGCCAACGAAAAAGAAGCCGGTGAAGCTGCTATTAACGCAGGCATCGATATGGATATGCAGGGTTCTGTTTTCGCGCATTACCTGAAACAATCAGTTAGTGAAGGCAAGGTAAAAGTGCAGACTATTGATGAGGCTGTTCGCCGCGTACTGGAGGCTAAATATAAACTGGGCTTATTTGCCGATCCTTACAAATACTGTAACGAAGAGCGTGCCAAGACCGAAATTATGAGCGCCGCTAATCTGAATGATGCACGCGATATCGCCCGCAAATCATTCGTATTGTTGAAGAATTATCAGCAGGTGTTACCTTTGAAAAAATCAGGGTCAATAGCCCTGATTGGTCCGCTGGGTGATGATAAAAGGGATATGATCGGTAACTGGTCGGGCGCTGGCGACTGGCATAAAGCCGTTGGCCTGTTAGAAGGTATGAAAGCCGTTGCAGGCCCGGGTGTTGAAATTACTTACGCTAAGGGTGCTAACATTGCCGACAATAAATCTATCGTAGACCAGATGAACAGCCAAGGCGGCGAACTGGTAAATGATGACCCCGACGCGCTATTGAAACAAGCTATGGATGTTGCCCGCAAAGCGGATGTTATTGTAATGGCTGTAGGCGAATCGCAGGGGATGACCGGTGAGGCTGCCAGTCGATCAGATATCAGCATCCCCGAAAGTCAGCAACGTTTAATGCGTGAAATTTATACTTTGGGTAAACCTGTAGTATTAGTGTTGATGAACGGCCGCCCGCTTACCTTAACCTGGGAAGATGCCCATTTCCCGGCCATTTTAGAAACCTGGTTTGCAGGTACCGAGGCCGGTAATGCCATTGCTGATGTATTGTTCGGTAACTATAATCCGGCAGGAAAATTGACTGTCAGCTTTCCGCGCAGCTTAGGTCAGATCCCGGTTTATTATGATATGAAGAAAACCGGTCGACCGGCTGATCCTAATAACAAATACTCATCTAAGTATCTGGATATTGCTAACGACCCGTTGTATCCATTTGGTTATGGTTTGAGCTATACCAGTTTTACTTACACCCAACCGGTATTGGATAAAAAGACCATTAAAACAACCGACAAGCTGAACGTAAGTGTAACGGTTACCAATAATGGTAATTATGACGGCGAAGAAGTGGTACAACTTTACATTCGCGATGTGGTAGGTTCTGTAACCCGCCCAATGAAGCAGTTACGTAACTTCCAGAAAGTATTTTTGCGCAAAGGCGAATCAAAAGAGATCAAGTTTACGTTAACAAACGACGACCTGAAATTCTACGATGCTAATATGAAATATACCAGTGAACCTGGCGATTTCAAGGTGTTTGTAGGCACAAACTCGCGCGATACACAAGAAGCAGACTTTAAACTGACCCTATGATAATTGTAAAAAAGTATTTTTTAGTTGTAATGCTGGGCTTAGGCCTGGCATTACCTGTTTTAAGCCATGCCCAAAGCACCGGCAAGTTTGAAAAAGGTTTGTATGCCGAAAAAAAGGATACACTGCCTTACCAGATTTTAATGCCCGAAAATTTCGATCCGCAGAAAAAATACCCGCTGGTTATTGTATTGCACGGAGCTGGTGAACGTGGTAATGATAACCAGGCGCAAATGAAATACGGAACCGGCTTGTTTTTAAATGCAACTTCGAGAGAAAAATACCCGGCCATTGTTATTTATCCGCAATGTCCTGCAAACGGTTTCTGGTCAAACGTGAAGTATAAAAGAGATACCGTGGCCAATAAAAACGTATTTGATTTTCAGGAAGGTGGTGCGCCAACCAAAGCGATGACTGCATTGATGGGATTGATAGATAACTTTTTGGATAAGCCTTATGTGAACAAACACCAGGTTTATATCGGTGGTTTATCAATGGGAGGTATGGGCACGTTCGAGATCATCCGTCGCGAGCCGAAGATATTTGCCGCAGCATTTGCTATTTGTGGCGGCGACAATACCAACAACGCGAAGATCTACGCCAAAAAAGTGCCGCTTTGGATTTTCCATGGCGCTAAAGATGATACCGTTTCGCCAGATCATTCTATCGTAATGGTTGAAGCCATTAAAGCCGCCGGTGGCGATCCGAAGTTTACCCTTTATCCAAATGATGGCCACAATAGCTGGGATGATGCTTTTGCAGAACCTGATTTATTGCCGTGGTTGTTTGGGCATGTGAAGTGACCTCTCCCAAACCCTCTCCAAAGGAGAGGGCTTTAAAAAATAATCGCTGTCGCAAGTTTAGCATAGCGTAACTTGTGACTTATCTATTGTAAGCTTTCAGCTTACGCAAGGTGAAACCTTACATAAGTATTACCACAAGTTAGAAACTTGCGGTAGCGGATTATTTTTTGTCTTGATTCCTGGCTCTCGATTCTTTATTTCACCCATTCCCCTACAATCTTCGCCGATAGCAAAGCCAACGGAATCCCTCCGCCAGGATGCACGCTTCCTCCGCAGAAATATAGATTCTTAATTCTGGCAGACCGGTTAGCATGCCTTAAAAACGCAGCGAATTGTGTGTTAGAGCTATTGCCGTATAAAGAACCCTGATAAGATGAAGTTTTACTTTCGATACTTCGGGGATCAAGAATGCTTTCAGAAGTAATCAACTGTTTAACATCTGCGCCCAAAATGCGGAATAGTTTTTTACGAATGTTTTCCCGCGCTTCATCGATCAGTTTATCCCAATCCTGCCCGGTATTGTTGGGTACATTGATCATTACAAACCAATTCTCGTGCCCGGCAGGTGCATCATCAGGTTTATATTTAGAGCTGATATTGAGGTAAATGGTAGGATCATCGCTGATATTTTTTTCCTGCCAGATGTGATTGAACTCGGCCTCGTAATCGGCGCTGAAAAATATATTGTGCAGGTCGAGTTGTTTAAACAGCTTTTTAATTCCCCAATAAAATATCAGGGCAGAGCTGCTGCGTTCTTGCTGTAGTATTTTTTTAGGTTGAAGTGCAGGATACTTGCTGAGTAATTTTTGATAAGTAAACCACACATCCATATTAGAGACCACAACATCAGCCGGAAGAAAAGCATCCTTTATCTTTATCCCTTTCGTCCTTTTGTCTTCAATAACTATTTCCTCAACAGGCGAGTTATAGTGAAATTTTACCCCTACAGATTCGGCCAACTTTACAAGGCTGTCGGTTATAGCCTGCATACCCCCTTCGGGAAACCAAGCGCCGTAATGCTGCTCGAGGTGAGGGATCACATTTAAGGTTGCAGGTGCACTATATGGGTTCGATCCGTTATAAGTGGCATATCTGTCGAAATACTGCACCATGCGGCTATCCTTAAAAAAGTTCTGATTGGCTTTATGCATAGTGCGCATAGCATCAATCTGCAATAACCTTAAAATAGATTTGAGGGTATTAAACCGCAGGTAAGTTTTTATTTGATGCAGGGATCGCTCTAAAAAAACATGATTGGTGATTTGGTAAATTCTTTTACTATTGGCAGCAAATTTCTGCATCGCCTCGGCAGCTTCACCGGTTTTGGCAGCTATTTCATTAGCCAGTTTTTGCTCATCAGCGTAAGCCGTTAGTTGCGTGCCATCCTCGTAAAAGTATTGGCAAACTACTTCCAGTTTTTGATAGTTAAAATAATCGCGCGGGTTTTTACCGGTCAGTGTAAACAGCTCATCCACATACTGCGGCATGGTAAATAGACTGGGGCCTGCATCGAAACGGTAACCGTCTTTTTGTATCGAAGTAAGCTTACCACCCGGATAACTATTGACCTCGAAAACTTCAACCTCGTACCATTTTACTGCCAAACGTATGGCAGTAGCAATTCCGGCAATTCCGGCTCCGATAATGAGGGCTTTTTTAGTGGGCACGTGCAAATATATAATAACTCAAAAAAGAACGTCATTGCGAGGTACGAAGCAATCGCGAACAATACAGAGCGGTTCTGTAGGTCGGGGATTGCTTCGTACCTCGCAATGACGTGTATAGTTTGTGCAAGAAGGGTCTTGATTCTTGTTTCTTGACTCTCTCCTTACGCGTGTACGCCCTCTGCAATTTCTTCAATCGCTTTGCGGTTAAAGGCTGGTAAATCGGCAGGCGTACGGCTGGTTACGAGGCCGTTGTCTACAACAACTTCTTCATCGACCCAATTGGCACCGGCATTAACTAAATCGGTGTGGAGTGATGGATATGATGTTAATTTTCTGCCTTTGATTAAGCCGGTCTCGATTAGCATTTGCGGGCCGTGACAGATAGCGGCCAGTGGCTTACCTTCTTTTAAAAATGCAGCTACAAAGGCAACAGCATCTTTATTTTGGCGAAGCTTGTCGGGGTTTAACACGCCGCCGGGTAGTACCAGGGCATCATAATCCTCGGGATGCACTTCGCTTAGTTGTTTATCAACTTCTACTTCAATACCCCAGTGGTCGTGGTCCCAGGCTTTAATTTTGCCGCTTTTGGGCGATATAATATGTACGGTAGCACCGGCTTCTTCCAACGCTTCTTTAGGGCTGGTTAACTCTACCTGCTCAAATCCTTCTTCGGTAAGGATGGCTACGTTTTTGTTATTTAATTGTCCCATGGTTGTTTATTGTTTAGTATTAATAACAACCGGGGGAACGGGGCAAGGTTTTAGATTTTTGTACTTTGATTTTGCATAGCGTAATCGATAAAATTACTGGTGAGGCCGTAATCTTCGGTACCTTTTCTACGGATAAAATAGAAGTCGCGGGTAATTTTCAAACCCTCAATCGGAACCTCTACCAGATCGCCTTCGGTAAGTTGGCGCACTATCGATGGCCTCGGCATAAAGCCCAGGCATTGATCGGCCAGCAAGAAGTTCTTCAAAGCCTCGGTACCACCTAAACGAATTTTTACCGAAAGATCGGCCGGGGTAATCTGATGACCTGCCAGAGCTTTCAACAGCGCATTCAGCGTACCCGAGCCACGCTCGCGCAGGGCAAGCGGTGTTTTTAGTAATTGTTTAAGCGTCAATTTCTTACCCGCCAAGGGGCTGTTTGCCGAACAAACCGGGATCACCTCATCGCTCATAAAAGGCTTGTAAGAAACAGTGGTAAGCTTGTTATCTACCTCAATAATACCCACATCAACCTCGTGGGTAAGCAGGGCGTTTAAAATATATTCGGAGTTACGGTTTACCAGCTGAATATCCACATTGCTGTATTCGCGCTGAAAGCCTGACAATATCGACGGCAAAATATATAGCGCAATGGTAGTACTGGCCCCCAAACGCAAATGCCCCGCCGCGTGCGACAGGTTGCTGAGAATCGACAAATCGTATTCTATCTTTCGCTCAATCTCGGTAGCCTGCAAAAGGTATTCGTTCATCTTTTTACCGGCCTCGGTCAGGATGATACTGTTACCCTTGCGCTCGAAGAAAGGTACTTTGTAACGGTCTTCCATCGCCTTAATATGTTTGCTGATGGCTGGCTGGGTTACAAAGAGTACCTGTGCCGCCTTAGAGAAACTCAGGTTGGCAGCAACTTCTAAAAATACGCGGTGGCTAAAGGAGATCATTATAAGTTCTTTAAAAGTTATTCGCGGGTTATTTCTAAATATTGACAGACCTCATTAAGTATTCCAGAAAGTGTCCGAGCTTTAAAGGATCGTGGTCGGGAATTGTTATATGATGAGTTGTTGACTTTGAAGAATTAGTTAAACGAATATGACTGCCCTTTTGCCTTGTGCTTTCATATCCATATTTCTGAAGAACTTTAATTAACTGCTTACCCGATATATTTCGGGGTGTTTTTGGAGACATGTATTAGAAGCTATACAGTAATTATTTCTTCTTTAACTAAATGTAAACGAATAATTTTAGGAGCCATACCTTCATCGTAATGAGCTAAAACGGCTTCTTTAATGTTATTCTTTAACTCTTCAATGGTTTCGCCGTCTGTAAATATAGATTCGCCCATTGCTTTTGCGGTAAAGCCTCCCTCCAAAGCCTCCTCAACTAAAAAAAACACTTCGTTCATATATCAAATTTACTTATAAAAAACGAATTATTAATTTGCTTTAAGGATTATCAAATTAGATGTCAATTTTTTACACGCTCAAAATACTGACCGGTAAATTTATATATAATTCTGTTGCGGGTTACTTTTCCTTTGGCAACAACTACAGGTAAGGTAAATGTTTGGGTGGCATCGTTGTACTCAATATCGGGGTTGGGCGGGTTGCTTTCTTCCGAACCTCCGTTATAGGCATAATTTATTGAATTATGCAAGCCTGATGTTGTTTTGATGATCTTTACCTTATCGTCCAGCACGACATTATTAATGGCGAACATTTTTATGGCTTCCTCATTTCCAGAATCTCCAAGTGCCCGCGATACAAGCGCCACATAGTAATTTTGCCCATTAATATTTAACGAGTGGAGTTCAAAAAAATAGTTCTGGTTAAATTCATCCATAGTACCAATATCAAGTATCGATTTAACGACCGGGCCCGCTTTATACTGAATAACATTGCCACAGTTACCGATAGTGCCACTCATGCCGGTACTCCATGAATAGATCCTGAATTGCTGATCTGCAGAGGTCAGTATCTTAACATCCGGAGACAAACTTTTTAACGACATTGTAAGTATCGCAGGGTAAGCGGTGGCATAATTTTTCAGCTTTGCAGCAAATACCTGGTTCGCTTTGTTTAAAGAATCCATTGATGTGTCGCTTTTCATTCGGTTTTCGTCAAGCTCCCAATAATTTATTTTATTAAAGCATTTACGAAGGTCTGCTTCAACAGCTTTTTCTTTTACCGGTTGGGCAAATGCATTTAAAAATGAAAATGTAATTAGTAGTGATAAGATTAGGGGTTTCATGCAGCTAATATAATTAAAGCCAATAAAAAAGGGATAGCTTTCGCTATCCCTCAAATATTATAAATCCGAAATCGAAAATCCGACTTCCGAAATCAAGCTTACGCTTCTACAGCCTGCCCAACCAGATGATTGGCAACCAGGTACTCTGCAATTTGCACGGCATTGGTAGCAGCACCTTTACGCAGGTTATCTGATACGATCCAGCAGTTCAGCGTGTTCGGCTGGGTTTCATCACGGCGGATGCGGCCTACAAATACTTCGTCTTTATCGTGTGCCTCAAGCGGGGTAGGGTATTGCAGGTTAGCAACATCGTCAACCACAATAACGCCAGGGGCTTTGCTCAAAATATCGCGAACTTCTGCCAGGTCGAAATCGTTGGCAAATTCAATGTTAACAGACTCAGAGTGGCCGCCCATTACCGGGATACGCACGGTGGTAGCTGTAACACGGATGCTATCGTCGCCCATAATTTTCTTGGTTTCCAGCACCATTTTCATTTCTTCTTTGGTGTAACCATTTTCTTGGAAAACATCGATATGCGGCAATACGTTCAAATCAATTTTGTACGGATAAGCCATCGGGCCTTCAATACCGGCGCGCTCGTTCATTAACTGGTCAACCGCTTTTACACCAGTACCGGTTACAGACTGGTAGGTTGATACTACCACGCGTTTAATTTTATATTTATCGTGCAGTGGTTTTAAAGCCACTACCATTTGGATTGTAGAACAGTTAGGGTTAGCGATGATCTTATCTTCGGCAGTTAAAACATCAGCATTAACTTCTGGCACAACCAGTTTTTTGGTTGGGTCCATACGCCATGCAGATGAGTTATCGATAACGGTGATACCTGCAGCTGCAAATAATGGGGCTTGCTCTAAAGAAGTGCTTCCGCCGGCAGAGAAAATAGCAATTTCAGGCTTTTGCTTTATCGCATCCTCAGCAGAAACAATCTTATATTGCTTACCCTTATAAGTAACTTCTTTACCTACACTTTTTGCCGAAGCAACCGGGATTAATTCTGTGATTGGGAAGTTGCGTTCTGCAAGAACCTGCAACATTTTGGTGCCTACTAAACCAGTAGCACCTACTACTGCGACTTTCATTTTTGTTGTTAAATATAATTTTTAAATAAAACCTGAATCCAAATATGCGACTTTTTTCTGAAATATGCTACCAAACAGGTCGTTAATGATTGTGACAGCATTATTATAAAGGCATTTGATGCATTTTTTTACCTTTGCGCTTTATTAGATTTTGCATGAGCGAGAAGATTTTAGTGATAGGCGCAAACGGCCAGATAGGGACAGAACTGGTGTTGGCTTTGCGCGGTATTTACGGTGCAGAACAGGTTATCGCCTCTGACATAAACAACGCAGCAGACGTTATTAAAGACGGCCCTTTTGAATTTGTAAACGTACTGGATAAAGATAACCTGCGTAACGTTTTCGAAAAATATAAACCTACGCAAGTATACTTGCTGGCAGCCATGTTATCGGCCGTAGGCGAACAAAAACCCAAACTGGCCTGGGATTTAAACATGAACGGCCTGTTATCTGTTTTAGACCTTGCTGTTGAATTTAAAACGGCTAAAGTTTTCTGGCCAAGCTCAATCGCGGTGTTCGGTCCGCATTCTCCTCAATATAATACACCACAATATTGTGTGATGGACCCTAATACGGTTTACGGTTTCAGCAAACTGGCCGGTGAGCGCTGGTGCGAATATTACCACGCCAAACATGGTTTAGATGTGCGCAGCATCCGTTACCCGGGGTTAATCAGCTGGAAGGCTGCACCGGGCGGCGGTACTACAGATTATGCTATCCACATTTTCCACGAAGCTTTAAAAACTAAAACTTATACCAGCTTTTTATCGGCACACACAGCTTTGCCGATGATGTATATGGACGATGCCATCCGCGCTACCATCAGCTTAATGGATGCACCTGCCGAAAACATCAGCATCCGCTCGAGTTATAATTTGGGCGGTATCAGCTTTACTCCCGAGATTTTATCGGCCGAGATTAAAAAACATATCCCGGAATTTGAGATCAGTTATGCAGATAACGACCCACGCCAGGCCATTGCGGATAGTTGGCCAAAATCAATTGACGACAGCCAGGCTCAGCAAGATTGGGGTTGGAAGCTCGAATTCGGATTGGAGAAAATGACCGAAGAAATGCTGGGTAATCTTAGTAAATAGTTATTCAGTTATTTGTTATTGAGTTATTAACTTTGTTGTTCGTACAATTCGCTATAATTTGTGAAATTCGTACCATCAATTAAATCAGTCACTATAAATTAATGGAATCACTGACAAATCGGTGAAATCATAAGGTATCGGTGAATTCATAAAAAATACTATGGGAAGAGCATTCGAATTCCGTAAAGAAAGAAAGTTTAAGCGTTGGGCCAAAATGGCCATCCAGTTTACCCGTTTAGGGAAAGAGATTGTAATGGCGGTTAAAGAAGGTGGCGGCAGCCCCGAAACCAACTCGCGCTTACGTACTGCTATACAAAATGCCAAGGCGGTAAACATGCCTAAAGACCGTGTTGAGGCTGCTATTAAACGTGCAACCGATAAAGACGCATCAAACTACGAAGAATTTGTATACGAAGGTTATGCGCCACATGGTGTAGCCATATTGGTTGAAACCGCTACTGATAACACCAACCGTACCGTTGCCAACGTACGCAGCTACTTCACCAAAGTGGGTGGTACTATGGGTAAAACAGGCTCGCTGGATTTTATTTTCAGCCGTAAATCGATCTTCCGTTTTGTACCCGGCGACCGTGACCTGGAAGAACTGGAGTTTGAATTGATCGACGCCGGACTGGAAGACCTACACGTTGAATCTGACGAAGAAGGAAACGATATTGGCGTAATTACTGCTGCCTTTGAAGATTTTGGTAAAATGCAAAAAGCTTTAGAGGAGCAAGGTTTCGAAGTAAAATCGGCAAAGCTGGAGCGTATCCCGTTATCAACCACCGAAGTTACCGAAGAGCAAGCCGCAGATGCCCTTAAACTAATTGATAAACTGGACGAAGACGATGACGTACTTGCCGTTTATCATAATATGGCAGAATAATTTGGCAATTAGCTAATTCGATAATTTGTCAATGATTTTTTTCAATTGGATAAGAATCATTGACGATTATTAAATTCGATAAATTAGCTAATAATTTAGTTAGCAAAGCCATTGCCGAATTAGCTAATTGACAAATCAACAAATTGAGATATGGCCGTATTCACCTCACGTAAGCAACAGCAAAACCTCAAAATTACTTTTGAGAACGATATGCTTTTTGTTGAAATGCCTGATGGTAAACAGCAGGTGTTCCCGCTGGCGTTTTTCCCTGCCCTGCGTGATGCCAGCGAAGAAGATCGTGCCGATTGGACGCATGCCGGAAATGGTATCCGTTGGAATAAGCTGGGAATCAATTTGGCAATTAGCTAATTTGTTAATTAGCCAATTTGCTAATTCGGCAATTTGTCAATGTCTTTCAAATTGATAAGAATAATTAGCCAATTCAGTAATTTGTCAATGTCCTTCAAAATGATAGGAATAATTGACAAATTAACAAATCGACAAATTAGCACATTACAGAATGTCTTTCGAAGAGTTTTTTAAGAAGAAAAAGATCAACCTAACTACCTTACAACAGGCGGAGGGAACTCTTTTTGCTGAATTTAAAGAGCACTTCGAACTGATGGGCGAAAAAAGCTTCGACCATACCAAAAAGTATTGGTTCAATAAACTACGTCGGCAATTCCCTGTGCCGGTTGAGGTTAAGACTGAAAAGGTAGTGATTGAAAACCCACTTGCGGAGCAAACTATTACCGAAACGCTTACCGAACCTGTTATTGAAGAAAAGCCTAAAGTTGGGTTTACGCCACGCTTTAAGGCTGGTGCAACCGCTGTAAAACCTACTGAGCCTGTAGAAAAACCAACGCCTGAGATTAGTGAAGAGAACACTAATACCGATAAATCTGCGACCATTGCTAAGCCCGGGTTTACACCGCGTTTCAAAGCAGGTGTAACGGCCAAGACACAAGAGCCGGCAACTGAACCCAAAGCCGAGGATGCAAAACCTGCAGAAGAACCGCCTAAAACCACTCCGCCAGCCAAAGTTGGTTTTACACCACGTTTTAAGGCTGGAGTAACTAAGCCTGTAACGGAGATACCGGTTGAAGAGCCGAAGGTTGAAGAAGAGAAACCTGTTGAACCCGCCCCACCAGCCAAGGTTGGTTTTACACCGCGGTTTAAAGCCGGAGTAACCAAGCCCGCGACAGAAGCACCTGCTGAGCAACCAAAAGTTGAAGAAGAGAAAGTCGAGCAGTCTGCTCCATCAACCAAAGTTGGCTTCACGCCACGTTTTAAAGCAGGAGTAACCAAAGCTGTACCTACTGTTGATACGCCGATAAAACAGCCTAAAGCAGAGGATATTGATGTTCCTTCAAAAGAAACTCAACAAACAGAGGGCGTTGCTATAATACCTCCTATAGAAGAAAAAGCTGAAGAAAAGCCCGAAGCTACTACACCTCCCAAAATTGGGTTTAAGCCACGCTTTAAACCTCCGCAGCAATAATTTGTATATTTCTTTTAATTTTTGTCATTGCGAGCGATAGCGTGGCAATCTCGTCGCATGCATATCAAATAAGCATTGGCTACGAGATTGCCACGTCGTTCCTCCTCGCAATGACAATTTTGATTAAGCTATTTGTAGGACTTGTCACATTGAGCGCTGTTGAAGTGTCGCGCGCAGAGGCCTACCCACCATACTTCGACGGAGCTCAGCATGACACCCGCGTTTTTTACTCATCGCTCTTGCGCGCGTTTGCAACGCGTGCTTAAAACTTCCGGGCATTTGTAATGCCCGATAATCTTGTTTCTTTGTCTCTCGGTTCTTGCTTCTCTTTTTTCCCTATCTTGGCTGGCAGCATGATCCGCCCTCAAAAAAATATTTTTATCAGAGGCTTTTTTACCCGGTATATATCTTATATCATCGGTCGGCACTTTCATGCTTTTAATTTTAATAGGGTAGATATTGATCCGCATAAGTCTATCTTATTGCTGCCGAATCATTATAGCTGGTGGGACGGTTTCCTAATGTTTCAGCTCAATAAACTGTTGTTTAAAAAGAAGTTTCATGTAATGATATTGGAAGAGACAGGTAGGAAAAATTCGTTCATGAAGTACCTGGGGGCCTACACGGTGCAAAAGGGAACGAGGGATATTATCGCTTCATTAGATTATACGGCCAGTCTGTTGGCCGAGCCTGATAACCTGGTGCTGATCTTTCCGCAGGGTACTTTATATTCTAACTTTGTGGATCAAATCCAGTTTCAAAACGGCTTATCGCGGGTAATTAAACAAGTAGCCGGGCAATTTCAATCCGTTTTTGCAGTTAGTTTTATAGAGCATCTGCAAAATAAAAAAGCTACCGTTAATGTAAATTTGCAGGTGCACACAGAAAGCTTTGCAGACATTAACGAACTGCAACAAACCTTTCAATCTTATTATCAAACTGCTAAACAGGAGCAAAGCAAAAACGTTGTATAAAGGTGATCATCATTCTCTCGGTAATATTCTTCTTCCTGATCCTGCGGTTTGTGGTAACCCTGTTCAATTTTATATCTAACCCCAAATTAAGGCGGGTTGGTAAGCGATATCACGATAAGGTATCGATATTAATCCCCGTTCGGAACGAGGAAAAAAATATTCTCTTTTTACTCGAGTCTATCGTCGAGCAGGAATATGATAATTACGAAGTGATTATCCTCGATGATGATTCGACAGATAATACCTTCCAGGTCTGCGAAGCGTTCATCGCACAAAACCCCAAATTCAGTATTGTAAAAGGTAAACCCCTGCCTGCCGATTGGCTGGGTAAAAATTATGCCTGCCATCAGTTGGCGCAACTGGCAACCGGCCGTTACCTGCTTTACCTGGATGCAGATGAACAAATAGCACGCGGCTTAATTAACAGTTCTGTACACCGGATGGAAACCAATAACCTGGCTCTGCTCAGCTTATTTACCGACCAGGAAATGCTGACCCTGGGTGAAAAAATAGTAGTGCCACTGATGCATTATATTCTCATTAATTTATTGCCCATTCGCTTGGTTTATCTGTCTAAAAATCCTGCGTTTGCGGCAGCTAGCGGTCAGTTTATGCTGTTCGACGCTGCCGTATACCGTCAGCAAAGATGGCACCAGCAGGTGCAGCATAAAATAGTGGAGGATGTAGAGATTATGCGGTTAGTGAAATCAAATGGATTAAAGGGCGAAGCATTGCTGGCCAACGGGATGATTAGCTGCCGCATGTACAACGGCTATAACGATGCTATTGATGGCTTCAGCAAAAACTTTTTGGCGGCTTTTAATTATAGCATAATAGGCTTTTTGCTTTATTTAGTGGTAATTATTGGCGGTCCGCTTATTGTAATTTCAACCCTTAATTTGCAGCTCATAGTTTTTATGTGCGGCATTATTATGCTTACCCGCAGTATGGTTTCCTTACTCTCTAACCAAAGCAACGGGCAAAATACTTTTTTACATCCGCTGCAAATGGGCAGCATGGCTATTATTGGCTTTTTCGCCATTCAAAAACACTTAACAAAAACAACACTATGGAAAGGCCGCCGTGTTTAAGCGCAAAAGCAGCAAAGGTTATTATTGTGTTGTTTCACACAGTGGGGCTAATCGGACTGATGCTCCCCGCTACACATGTCCTGTTTTTAAAAATTGTTCCGTTTCATTTATTGTTGATGTTGCTGGTAGTTTTCTTTAACCACAAGTATATCGACGAGCGTTTTTTAGGCTTTGTTATCCTGATCTATGTATTAGGCTTTTTTGCCGAATGGATAGGTGTACACAAAGGCTGGCTTTTTGGCGATTATGTTTATGGCGAAACATTAGGTATAAATGTTTTCGAGATCCCGTTAACCATCGGCATCAATTGGTTCCTGCTTATTTATTCAGCAGGGGTAACCATGCAGCGTTTGCGGATTAAAAGCAACTGGGCACGAATTATTTTAGGTGCATTGGTACTGGTACTGCTCGATATGCAGATTGAACCCGTTGCCGTAAGGTTTGATTACTGGCATTGGGCTGACAGCATTGTGCCAATGAAAAATTACGTCAGCTGGTTTTTGGTGAGTGGTTTAATGCTTTGGATCTTCGAACAATTTAAATTTAAGAAACAAAGCTGGGTAGGGCCGATACTGTTGGGTGTGCAGTTTGTGTTTTTTGGGGTATTGAATTTGATGTAAGGATATTTTAATCTCTGCGCCGCTGTTGGTGTTGTCACCAACAGCCTGCTTGGTAACATGTCCTATAATTGTTGGTGACAACACCAAAAATGGCGAATCTTTAACAAAAGTTTTGTCATTTCGAAGGAGGTACGACTGAGAAATCTTCTGCTCCATACATTTGCGATTTGGATTAACGCATAAGATTTCTCCTATCGTCGAAATGACAAAAAATAAGAAAAATTTTAGCGTAAATTTGCAGGCATGGGCGAGTACAATCTTCAGGTAACTATCGATCAGGATTCGGGCTTTTGTTTCGGGGTGGTTTATGCCATTGACATGGCCGAAGAAATTCTGGAAGAGCAAGGCTATTTATATTGCCTGGGCGATATTGTACACAATGATGAAGAGGTTGAACGCCTGAAAGCCAAAGGCCTTCGCATTATAGATCATGACGATCTAAAAATGCTGCACAACGAGAAAGTGCTGATTCGCGCGCATGGCGAGGCTCCGGATACTTATCGTACCGCGCTCGAAAATAATATTATGCTGATTGATGCTTCATGCCCGGTAGTGTTAAAACTCCAGCACCGCATCAAAACCTCGCACGACTCAAAAGAGAACATCATCATCTTCGGTAAACATGGCCATGCCGAAGTAATCGGTCTACAGGGCCAAACCAATGGCGATGCCCTGGTATTTCAGGATATAGCCGAGCTGGATAATGTTGATCTACCTAAACAAATTACCCTTTATAGCCAAACCACCAAAAGCACCGAGAAATTTTACGCCATTAAAGACGAACTGATTAACCGCGGCTATGAGTTAAAGGCTAACGATACCATTTGCCGACAGGTATCAAACCGCGACAAAGACCTGCACACTTTTGTAACCAAGTTTAACAAGATTGTGTTTGTATCGGGCAAGAAATCATCAAACGGTAAGGTACTGTTCGAGGTGTGTAAAAAATATAACCCGGATACTTACTTCGTTTCTTCGGTAGATGAACTTCATCCCGAAATGTTTGCCACTGGTGATACCATCGGTATTGCAGGCGCAACATCAACCCCAATGTGGTTGATGCAGGATGTGAAGGTCGCGCTGGAAAAGTTTTAACCCCCTAACCCCCTAAATGGGGAACAATAAAAAGATTACGGAACAAATGATAAACAGATAAGTTAATCTTACAATGGATACACCCAAGAAGATCGACTTATCAACTTCTACTTCTCCGCCTATCGGCGGAGGCTGGGGAGCTTTCTTTGCCATTCTCATCATCGGCGGCTGGGCCTTATCTACCATCCTGTTAATGCAATGGCATTTCAGCTTTACCAATCCTTTAGTTTATCTTTTTGTGTTGCTGCAAATGCATTTGTATACCGGCTTGTTTATTACCGCGCACGATGCGATGCATGGTACAGTATCATCAAACAAAAGCATTAATAATGCAGCTGGTTTTATAGCCACTTTTGTTTATGCTGCTTTCTGGTATCCAAAGTTGTATACCAAGCACCATCAGCATCATCAGCATGTGCATACGGAGTTAGATCCCGATTATCACCAAGGCAATTTCATCAGTTGGTATATCCGTTTTATTAGAAACTATTTATCTATATGGCAGGTGGTGTGGATGGCAATATTGTTTAATATCCTAAAGATCTGGCTCCCTCAGCCCAACCTCATTATGTTTTGGGTAGTGCCATCGTTACTAAGCACTTTACAGTTATTTTATTTTGGTACTTATCAACCACATAAGGGTGAGCACAATAACCAATACCATTCGAGTACGCAAAAACGCAATCATGTACTGGCATTCCTGTCGTGCTATTTTTTCGGTTATCATTATGAGCACCATGCTTCGCCGGGTACGCCCTGGTGGATGCTTTGGAAAACGACGCCTCCAATTGACAAACAATAGAATTTCTCTATAGGGTATGAAAAAAAGTGATCTCCATCATCTACAGGGAGTATTACAAATAGTTGACAAAAAATATTCGATATTTGCGGCACTCAATTATGTCGAAAAAAGGAATACTGTTAGTCAATTTAGGTACACCGGATAGCCCGCAAACGGCGGATGTTCGCAAATATTTAAACGAGTTTTTAATGGATGGGAGGGTTATTGATGTTAACCCTGTGCTGCGCACCTTTTTGGTACGAGGCGTAATTACGCCTTTCCGCAGCCCTAAGTCGGCTAAGTTGTACCAGGAGATCTGGTCGAAAGAAACCGGTTCCCCGTTATTGTACTACAGTATTATTCAGCAAAAATTATTGCAGGAACGCCTGGGCGATGAGTACCAGGTTGAGCTGGCTATGCGCTACCAAAGTCCATCAATTGAAGAAGCTTTAGGCCGACTGAAAGCTAACCTGGTAGAAAGCATCCGCGTAATTCCGATGTTTCCGCAGTATGCCTCGGCAAGTACAGGTTCGGTTATCGATAAGGTGATGGAGCTGGTGCGCACCTGGCAAACTATCCCTAATATTTCGTTTGTTAACTCGTTCCATAACGAGCCATCAATGATCAAGGCTTTTGCGGAGAATAGCAAAAAGCATGGTGTCGAAAACTTTGATCACGTATTGTTTAGTTTCCACGGCTTACCGCAACGCCAGCTGATTAAGTGCGACCATACCGGTAACTATTGCCTTAAAAAAGATAGCTGCTGCGAAACCCTTAACGACGTTAATAAATTCTGCTATTCGGCACAGTCGCATGATACCGCCCGTTTAATTGCCGAAGAACTGGGTATCCCGAGAGAAAAATATACCATCTGTTTTCAATCGCGCCTGGGTAATGATCCCTGGGTGCAGCCTTACACCAGTGAGGTAATTAAAGAACTTGCTGCACAGGGTAAAAAACGTATGCTGGTATTTTGCCCGGCGTTTGTGGCCGACTGCCTGGAAACTGTTTACGAAGTATCTGAAGAGTACAATACCGAGTTTAAAAACCTCGGCGGCGAGCATATTCAACTGGTAGAAAGTTTGAATGATAACCCGCTGTTTATTGATACGCTGGAAGGTTTGGCAAAGGGTAAGTAAGATTGTTTTTTCTTTAAAATAAACGGTTTGTCATCTCGACGATAGAAGAGATCTTGTACGACTATAAGTCCTGTTGCATAAGATTTCTCCTGTCGTCGAAATGACAACCTGGAATAAGCGGATTACCCAATCGCCTCTAAAATCTTATCTGTAGCCCCAACATTCTGCTGTACATAAGCTTTAATTTTCTGCGATGCAAAACCACGATACTCCGTATCCAGCATCAATAAATCTGTAGCTTCAATTAACTGCCCGGCATTGCTAATACTGATCCCTGCTTTCAAATGTACAATATCCCGCGCTTCTTTAAACGCCGAGTAATTAGGCCCGAAAATTACAGGTAAGCCAAAGGCCGCCGCTTCTAAAGTGTTATGTATCCCCCGGCCAAAGCCGCCGCCTATATAGGCTACTTCGCCATATTGATAGAGGGATGAGAGCATGCCGATATTATCAATAATGAGTATTCGGTTGTCGGTTATCGGTTGTCGGTTGTCGGTGATTTGCGAAAATCTTATGGTGCTCTCGGATGGTAAAATATCCAATAATTTCACAATACGCTCTTCGCCAATTTCGTGTGGGGCGATTATCCATTTCCAATCCGGGTGGCGGGTAATGATGGTTGAGAGCAATTCCTCATCCTGCGGCCAGGTACTGCCGGCTATAAATACTTTTTGGTTGTTTTTAAATTCGGCTATAATTGGCAGTTCTTTTGGCGAGTTGGCATTAGCCCAAACACGATCGAAACGGGTATCGCCACTTACGGTTGCGGTGTTAATGTTTATTAATTTAAGCAAATTAACAGAGGCCTCATCCTGCACAAAAAAGTGGGTTGCCATTTTTAGCATGCTGCGATGCAAACCGCCATACCATTTAAAAAATATTTGTTTCGGCCTAAAAATTCCGGATACAATGTAAAGCGGGGTGTGCTGCTGGTGAAGTTGGTTAAAATAATGATACCAGTATTCGTACTTGGTAAATATGGCAGCCTTGGGTTTTATAGTATTAATGAAATTGCGGGCATTAGTAGCAGTATCCAGCGGCAGGTAATAAACGGCATCGGCCAAAGGCGTGTTCTTCCTGATCTCATATCCCGAAGGAGAAAAAAAAGTAATAACTATTTTGGTACCAGGATCTTTGGCTCTGAGTGCTTCTAAAACCGGCCGGCCTTGTTCAAACTCACCTAATGAGGCAAAATGAAACCAAATACAACCTTCTGTTGTTGCAATGTGTTGGTTACTGCGCCCTTTTATCCAGAGCTTAGCCTTTGCATTAAAAAATGAAGCCGCGTATACAGCTAAAAAGTAAAGGCGTATGCCAATGTTATATAACAGCAACATTAAAAAATGAAATTCCTTATATTCGTCCGGGGGTAAAAATAGTTGTTTTAGTTCATTCCCAATGTATGTCATCCTGAACTTGTTTCAGGAACCCACAGGACAGGTTTAAGCCTTGCTAATTGTATACTTAGCATGTGGGGTGCCGAAACAAGTTCGGCATGACGGGAGGGATAATTAATTGACAAATTACTTCATCAACAAATCGACAAATTAAAAAAATGAGCAAAATATTAGTTACCGGCGGCCTGGGTTTCATAGGTTCGCACACAGTTGTAGAGTTAGTAAACGCGGGTTACGAGCCGATTATCGTAGACGATCTATCGAACTCTAATATTAAAATATTAGACCAGCTGACCACCATCCTGGGTTTCAGGCCAGTATTTCACCAATTAGATCTGTGCGATGAAGCTTCTGTGCAAACACTGGCTACTGCTGTTCCCGATTTATCTGGTATTATCCATTTTGCTGCATTTAAGGCAGTAGGCGAGTCGGTTAAATTGCCGTTGAAATATTATCGCAATAACTTTTATTCCTTAATTAATTTGTTGAATGCTTACTACGGTAAGCCCTTAAATTTTGTATTTTCATCAAGCTGTACCGTATACGGCCAGCCCGATCAGTTACCTGTTACAGAAGATGCGCCTGTAAAACCGGCACAATCCCCTTATGGTAATACCAAACAAATAGCCGAAGAAATACTGACCGATATGGTAGCTTCGGGAACTAATTATAAAGTGATCTCATTGCGTTACTTCAACCCGGTGGGGGCACATGAGTCGGCCTTGATTGGCGAATTACCAATTGGTGTGCCACAAAACCTGGTGCCGTTTATTACCCAAACGGCTATTGGTAAACGCGAAAAATTAACCGTACACGGCGACCAGTATAATACACCCGATGGTAGCGCCGTTAGGGATTATATCCACGTGGTAGATTTGGCTAAAGCACATGTTATCGCCCTTAAATTAATGGAGAAAGATAGCTTTAAAGGGTATGATATGTTTAACCTGGGTACCGGTAATGGCAGCTCGGTGTTAGAGGTTATTAATGCCTTTGAAAAAGCTACCGGCGTTAAATTACCTTATGAAATTGGCCCTGCCCGTGCGGGTGATGTTGAGCAGGTTTGGGGCGATGTAACCAAATCGGCCAATGTACTGGGCTGGCGTGCCGAATTGAGTTTAGATACCATGATGGCATCGGCCTGGGCATGGGAGAAGTACCTGAACCAAAATCCTTTATAATACGTATTAACTATATATGAAAAAAATTATCATCACAGGAGGCGCTGGTTTTATTGGCTCGCACGTTGTGCGCCGTTTTGTTAAAAACCACCCGGAATATCATATTATCAATCTAGATAAATTGACCTATGCCGGTAACCTGGCCAACTTAAAGGATATTGAGAACGAACCTAACTACAGTTTTGTTAAAGGCGATATTGTTGATGCTGCTTTTATTCAAAACCTGTTTGAGCAGGAACAACCTTATGCAGTAATTCACCTGGCTGCAGAGTCGCATGTAGATCGTTCTATCGTTAACCCACTGGAGTTTGTGATGACTAATGTGATCGGTACCGTTAACTTATTAAACGCTGCCCGCCACATCTGGAAAGATAAATATAACGAACACCGTTTTTACCATGTATCAACCGACGAGGTTTACGGTACACTGGGCGAAACCGGTATGTTTACAGAGACTACAGCTTACGATCCGCATTCGCCTTATTCGGCATCAAAAGCAGGTTCAGATCATTTTGTGCGTGCTTACCATGATACTTATGGTATGGATGTGGTGATCTCAAATTGCTCTAACAACTATGGTTCATTCCATTTTCCGGAAAAACTGATCCCGTTGGCAATTCATAACATCAAGCAAAATAAAGCCGTTCCTGTTTACGGTAAAGGCGAAAATATCCGCGACTGGTTATGGGTGGAAGACCATGCCCGTGCCATCGAATTAATTTTTCACGAAGCTAAAGCCGGCGCTACTTATAATATTGGCGGCCATAATGAGTGGAAAAATATTGACCTGATCCACACCCTATGCGCTATTTTGGATAAGAAATTAGGTAGGGAAGAAGGTGAATCGGCCAAGCTGATCACTTTTGTAACCGACCGTGCGGGGCACGACTTACGTTATGCCATCGACGCTACTAAACTTAAAAACGAATTAGGCTGGACCCCAAGCGTAACTTTTGAAGAAGGTTTGGAAAAAACAGTTGATTGGTTTTTAGAGAATGAAGAGTGGCTTAATGATGTAACTTCTGGTAATTACCAGCAATACTATCAAAGCCAGTACGCAAACAGATAAATATGTTCGGGCTTTTTAAGCGAAAGAGAAAAGAAGAGGTTGATACCCGCATAATTGAGTTTTATTACGACACTATAGCCGTTGATATGCACTCGCATGTGCTGCCGGGTATAGATGATGGCGCGCAAACGGTAGAAGAATCTATCGTCCTCATCCAAAAGATGATGGATTTGGGGATTAAAAAGATCATCGCCACGCCGCACATCATGGCCGATCTGTATAAGAATACGCCCGAAACGATTAGCGCTTCGCTCGATTTGCTAAAAGCTAAACTGGTAGAAGAGCGGATGGATATTGACATCAGCGCTGCCGCCGAACATTTGTTTGATGAATTGTTCGAACAACGCATAGATGAAGGCTCATTGCTAACAATGGGCGATAACTATGTATTGTTCGAGCTTTCTTTTGTAAGCAAGCCACTCCACTTAATTGATACTATTAAAAAAATGCGTGCAAAAGGCTATCAGCCTATTCTGGCGCATCCGGAACGGTATCCCTATTTAACGATGAAAGAATATGTGGAGATAAGGGAGTGGGGGAGCTTATTACAGATTAACACAAATTCACTTTGCGGCTATTACGGCCATGCAGCCAGGCAGGCAGCCGAAGAGCTGATAGATGCCCAAATGATTGATTTTATATCGAGCGATATGCACCACCCACGCCATGCAGACGCTTTTGAGCAAACCTTAAAAGAACCCTATTTGAAAAAGTTAATTTTTGAACAGGAGACGTTGAAGAATAAGTTGTTGCTGTAAACTTTATTTCCTTTTGTCATTGCGAGGAGGAACGAAGCAATCTCGTCGCAGAAAGTGCATCTTGCAGAAATCCGTTTTTCATTAGGAATGGTAGTGTGAGTAATATGATCGTCAGTGGATGTCACTTTTCTTTGACCGCCAAAGAAAAGTAACCAAAAGAAAGCTCGCAGCCGGGCCCTGTTGCTATGAACTTGCAGTGGTTGGGCAATACCTGTGGTTGCCGCAACATTGCCAATGCTGCGTGAAAAGAGGTTATGTTAAGGTAGTGATGGGCTCGGCATAAAATTCCTTCTATTTTTTTGTCTTGATTCTTGACTCTCGATTCTTGTTTCTCTTCTCCGGCAAACAGCTTCGGCCAAAAGCGGGCAGAACAATGGCGGCCTCGTGTAGTGGAAAGAGGCATTGGAGATTTTGCAGAAGGGCCGACTTTGCGCGCGCGTAGCGGGGCAAAAGATCCCGGCCTGTGTGTTCTGACCGATTGTGCGACATGGCCCGTGCGTAAAGAAGCCTTTTGCCGGTGAGCCTTTTGATTACTTTTTGGCTAAAAAGTAATAGCCCTCCCCGCGGCGATTGAGCGGGACTAACGTTGATTGTAGCACAATCGATTCATATTTACATCTAAGTATTTAAGTCAGCGCTAATCGGTCTTGGGGTTGTTTCGTACCCCACAACAAATTTTATCTACTCATACCTCAACGCCTCTACAGGGTCAAGCTTCGAAGCCTTTTTCGCAGGATAATACCCTGAACCCAGGCCAATACCGGTACAGATCACCAAAGCCATAAATAACCACATCCAGGGTATTACAAAGTGGCCGCTTATCTGGATGGCTATCAGGTTACCAACGCCCATACCCAATACTATGCCGCCGGCGCAACCCATCAGGCAAATTACAATGGCTTCAATTAAAAACTGCTTACGGATAATAGATGGCGTTGCGCCGATAGCCTTACGTACACCAATTTCGCGCGTGCGTTCTGTTACCGATACCAGCATAATATTCATGAGGCCGATGGCGGCACCCAATAAAGTAATAATACCCACAGCAAACCCTGCCAGTTGTATCCCCGCCAGCTGACCGGCAAGTTGTTGCTGTATGGAGTCGCTTCGGGTAATTTCGAAGTTGTTGTCTTTGTCTATCGTTAGGCCACGGATATTGCGGAAGGCTGATGTAGCTTCACCAATGGTTGCCTCCAAAGCTCCGGGGTTATTTACCATTACACTCACGGTAAACGAAGGGTTAGTACTGGTAGTTATCTGCTTGGCTTTAAATACGGGAATAATACAAACTTTATCGCCACCCAAACCCGCACTAGATCCTTTGGATTGCAATAGGCCGATAACCCTGAATTTATTGGCGCCGATTAACATCAGTTTATTGATAGGGTCGCCGGATTTAAACAAGCGTTTACGAATATCATCGCCAATAATTACAACATTGCTACCATGCTCTAGTTCAGACGATGAAAAATTACGGCCTGAAGCCAGTTTATAACCGCCCGTTAACAGGTAATTTTCATCAGCCCCCAGAATCACAATATTGGGGTTCGTTTTCAGGTCGCCATATTTTGCAGTGGCAGCTTGTGAGGCGTAAGTGTTAATGGAAATCTGTACAGGCAGTTTGAAATTTTTCTTAAACCGTACAGCCTCGTCATAACGGATAGCTTTATAATATTTACGGTTACCGCCATTGCCAAAGCTAATGCCCGAGCCCCGGTTACGGATGGTAAAAGAGTTGGCCCCCATACTCGAGAAAGCCTCGTTAGTCCATTGGCTAATACCTTCAATAGCGGTTAAAATGCCAACCAGCGCCATAATACCAATGGCAATAATAAGGGCGGTAAGGGAGGTGCGCAGCCTGTTGCCACTGATGGATTGCAGGGCTATAGCCACATTCTCTTTAAAGCTGGTTTGTACAGGCATGCTATAAAATTAATGAATTTATATGGGGGTTAGACCGCGTGCCTGTATGCTTTGTTACAGTAGTTTATCAGTTATGTAAATAATTTTGTTCGGTAAGGTAATAATAAGGGTAAAACAGGTGATGCAATACCAGGTTTTTAGGATCAGCCGGGAAAACTGTACCGTAGTTAGCATCGGGTTTTAAGATAATAGGCGTGCCGCAGCGCATGTAATTGTTGGTGGCTGCATATTCGGGCTCAACATATTGCGGCATCTCTTTTTTAATAAAGCCGTAAACCTTATGCCCGAGATATTTCTCGTAGTTTTTTTGTGCTTTGTATGAGGGCTTTTTGAGCCGGTTATAAACATGGTTTAAATACAAGCGTACAAAAAACTTTTGCTTGCCTACAATCTTGCTCACATCTTTAAAAGGGTTTACCTCGTTAAAATCGCTAAGGGTTTGTACCGAGAACGGTGTTTCGGGCACCCAATCTAAAGTATTTTCAACAGCCAGCCCCCAGCCACCGTGGGTTAGGTATTCATAATCGTAAGCATAATAAAGGTTGCCCGGTTTGGGCGGTGCGCTGCTATATGTTTTAAAGATGATGTCGGCAGGAATAATCTTACGGCTTTGGAGATCGGCCAGATAAGATCGCAGCAGGTAAGCAATAGCCCCGCCCTGGCTATGCCCGAAAATGATAAAGTCTTTAATATGCTGCTCAGTATAAAGCTTATTGATTTGTGGAACGATGGTTTTTGACAGATAAGCCATCCCCAACAGCCAGCCTATATGCACAGCTGCTTTAGGGTTGTCAGCCAGGTGATATTTAAAAGTAGTGCTATCGTCAATATGCAATTGTCCGCTGGCGGGAACCATAGCTGCATAGAAGTTCTCCATCCAACTGCTTGCATCAGCAGTAGTTCCACGGATTACGATGGCGGCAGTTTGTCCGTCGGTAAATAAATCCCAGCGGTTTTTAAGCGGACCTGCAGGCGAGTGGTAGCGTTGTTTGAAATGTAATGGAAGAGGCGTTTTATCATGCTTTAATGCGGTATCGCTTTGTTGTTTAGAAGCACGGAGCATTTCCAGATATTCCTGTGCATCAAAACCGGGTTTTAACTGGGCGTATGCGCCTGTATATATCAGTAATAAAATAATAAAGCTCAACAATGTTTTCATACGGGTATTATAGCAGCAGATTAATGATTTGTTTGAGAGCAATAATATAAATATATTAGATGTAACCCTATTACAATGTTTTATGAAAAAACTAACCCTATTGCTTTCAATATTATTCTGTTGTTTGCTTGATGTAAACGCACAGGAGATAAGCCCGAATACATCTGATCCATCACTTACTAAACGCAAGGCACTTGGCCCGGAGGCCATAGTTAAAGACTCGAGCGGAATGGTATATCCTTATATAGCGTGGACTAAATTGATGGCATCTGGTGAGTATATGTTAAAATCTACCGGTCCAAGAACAGACTCGACCGTGTACTTTTTAGTTAAAAGATCACGGAGGGAAAAGGATGCCAGTATGGCCCGGATACCCAAGCCTGAAGAAAGCAAACAGTTTGTCAGTGGCACAAGCTTTAGCCCTTTCAAAGAAAAAGATATGAATGGCGAAAAGCTCGATCTGAGGAAAATGCCGGGAAAGGTGTTGGTTCTCAATTTCTGGTTTATAGGCTGCCCGCCTTGCCGTGCCGAAATACCCGAATTGACTGAAATGGCAAACAAGTATAAAAATAACCCCGATGTTGTGTTTATTGCTGTGGCTTTAGATGAGTCGTACGACTTGAAGGATTTTCTGAAAGATCACCCCTTAAGCTACCATGTGATAGATAATGGCCGCTATATTGCCCAAAGGTACGGTGTGCATTTATACCCGACCAATGTGGTTATCGACAGGGATAGCAAAGTAGCCTACTCGAGCGAAGGCGGCCATCGTAATAATATATACTGGATGGAAAAAACGATAGATGCTGCTTTGGCATCGGCACAAAAAACAACAGCAGCGCAATAGTAATTACGCTGCTGTTGTCCGTCTAAGAATTATTGGTAAACTCTTTTATCTTTTATACCGAGAATGAAGTACCGCAACCGCAGGTGCTTGCTGCATTAGGGTTGTTAAAGGTAAAACCACGTGCATTTAAACCATCCTGAAAATCGATTTGCATACCGGCAAGGTACATGCCATGTGCTTTGTGCATGTAAACTTTTACACCTTCAATATAGTAAGTGTTGTCGCCGTCTTTAGTTTGGTCGAAACCCAGTATGTAGTTCATACCTGCGCAACCGCCACCTTCAACGCCAACACGCAGACCAAAATCGTCGCCGATTTCTTGCTGGTCTTTTAATTTTTTTATCTCTTTTACAGCACCATCGGTAAAAGTAACAGGCGCCACTAGGTTTTCAACAACAGTACTCATCTTATATTTTTATTTAGCTATACAAATATAAGCTAAAATGCAGATTTTTGTTCGAGTAACCTTTTATTTGACCGTTACCTAACATTTTTAAATTTACCCATGATTTCAATCAGTTTACTGCTGGACGTATTAAAGTATCTTATTGCCGGTTTAGGCGTTGTTGGTATTTCCTTCTATTTCATTAAACCTTACATTATGCGCAGCGAGCGGATCCAGATCCTGGAAATGAAACGCGCTATCAGCAACCAGGTTTTACCATTGCGTTTACAGGCTTACGAGCGTATGGTATTGTTTATCGAACGCCTTAATCCATCTAACCTGTTACTCCGCGTAAATGCACCCGATTATACTCCGCACGAATTATATAGCATGATACTGGCCGATGTACGTAATGAATATCAGCATAACATTACCCAGCAAATTTATGTAAGCAACGAAGCCTGGCAGGTGGTAAAAAAAGTTAAAGACGATACGCTTAACCTGGTAAATAATGTAGTAAGAAGCCTGCCGCCAAATGCAACAGGTATTGATGCCAGCAGATTGATACTCGCACACATGAGCCAGATGGAAGAAGACCCTTATGAGATTGCTGCAACTTTAGTAAAAAAAGACCTGGATCTTATATTTTAATTATGGCTGATAAAAAGTTCACCTCATCGGGTATAGAAATTAAGCCTATATATAAAGGTGAGGGGAGCGAAGCGCCCGGAGAATTTCCATACACGCGCGGCATCCAAGCCGATATGTACCGCGGCAAGCTGTGGACCATGCGCCAGTACGCAGGTTTCTCTACCGCCGAGGAATCGAACAAGCGTTATCATTACTTATTAAAGCAAGGCACAAACGGTTTATCAGTAGCGTTTGATCTGCCCACTCAAATCGGTTACGACTCTGACCACGAACTGTCCGAAGGTGAAGTAGGTAAAGTAGGCGTAGCTATCGATTCGTTAGAAGATATGGAGATTTTGTTTGATGGCATTACGCTGCAAGACATTACCACTTCCATGACCATTAACGCCACAGCCTCTATACTGCTGGCTATGTATATTGCCCTGGCGAAAAAGCAGGGGGCGGATCTGAAACAGATCTCGGGCACCATCCAAAACGATATATTAAAGGAGTACGCTGCACGCGGTACCTATATATACCCGCCTGCACCATCCATGCGTTTAATTACCGATGTATTTGCTTATTGCAGTACGGAGGTGCCTAAATGGAACACCATCTCGATATCCGGCTACCACATCCGCGAAGCAGGCTCGACAGCAGTGCAAGAACTAGCCTTTACACTCGCTAATGGTAAGGCTTATTTGCAAGCCGCCCAAAGCAAAGGTTTAGATATTAATGTATTTGCCAAGCGACTCTCCTTTTTCTTTAATTGCCACAATAACTTTTTTGAGGAGATAGCCAAGTTTAGGGCTGCACGAAGGATGTGGGCAAATATTACCAAAGAACTGGGCGCAACAGATCCATCGGCCCAGAAGCTGAGGTTTCATAGTCAGACTGGTGGCTCTACATTAACAGCCCAGCAACCGTTAAATAATATAGTACGGGTAAGCAACCAGGCTATGGCTGCAGTACTGGGCGGTACGCAATCGCTCCATACCAATGGTTATGACGAAGCCTTGTCGCTACCTACAGAACAGGCTGCTAAAATTGCTTTACGTACCCAACAGATCATTGCTTTTGAAAGCGGCGTTGCCGATACGGTTGATCCTCTGGCAGGTTCATACTTTATAGAAGCACTTACTGATGAGATGGAAGCCGCCGCGCAGATCTACATCGATAAGATTGATGCGATGGGCGGTTCTGTTAAAGCCATTGAGCAGGATTATATGCAGCAGGAAATTGCAGCGGCAGCCTATCAGTACCAGGCCGAAATAGAAAATGGTGATCGAATTTTGGTAGGTGTTAACCGGTTTACAGAAGAAGCCGCGCCGCTTGCTGATGTGTTTAGGGTTGATGATTCAATTCGTGAAAAACAGATAAAAAAGTTAAAACATTTAAAAGCCAAACGCGTTCAAAGGGAGGTTGATCTTTTGTTGGATCAGCTCAAGGCAGCGGCCGCAGGAAATGAGAATTTAATGCCTTATATATTAAGAGCGGTTGAAGCTTATGCCACCCTGGGCGAGATAGCAGATGTGCTGCGGACTGTGTTTGGTGAGTATTAGATAGGTCGGTTATTTCAGATGCTTTTACCCCTGCATCAGTTGGCCAAAAATGTATTTACCGCCATTACAGACACTTGTAATTTTGTGTGTAAAAACAACTAAAATTGGAGCAAAAGTTGCTACTCAAAGTTGTTAACATTTGTTAGTTATTCGTCTGGTTGTATATTTTTCTTAAGACGAAAATCGTGAAACATAGAATTAAGGAGAAAATTGAGGATTCTTAGAAATGTTTGTTTTTGAGGTCTTTAGGCCATTTTTTGACATTATTATAACATAAATTTAATGTTAGAAAAATTTAAAATTTAATTTTTTAATCCGATTTTTTTCTGAATATTCGATGTTCCGTAGCGGGCACTAACAGAGTTTTGTTGTAGGTTACTAATCAGTGTTTTATTAAAATATTTATGGAAAAAACTTGTACTAACGTTTGGAATAACTGTCTTCAGATCATTAAAGATAATATCCCGGCCCAGAGTTTTAAAACCTGGTTCGAGCCGATCAAAGCTTTAAGGGTTGATGGGAGTGTCCTTACAATACAGGTACCAAGTTTATTCTTTTACGAATGGCTGGAAGAACATTATGTAGGCCTGCTTCGTAAAACAATTAAAAAACAATTGGGCGACGAAGGGCGTTTGGAATACAATATTGTTGTAGAACAGTCGTCATCAAGCAAACCATACACCACCAATATGCCGTCTAACGGTAATGGTGCCGAAGCGAAAAATCAGTCAATGCCAATCCCCATCTCTATCAATAAGGATATTAAAAATCCGTTTGTAATACCGGGGCTTAAAAAGCTGCACGTAGACCCGCAACTTAATCAGAATTATACCTTCGAGAATTTTGTTGAAGGAGATTGCAACCGTTTAGCACGCTCTGCAGGTTATGCCGTAGCAGCCAAACCAGGCGGTACTTCTTTTAACCCTTTAATGATATACGGTGGTGTTGGTTTGGGTAAAACCCACCTGGCACAAGCCATAGGTAACGAGATTAAACGTACACTGCCAGATAAGCTGGTACTATATGTATCGTGCGAGAAATTTACCCAGCAGTTTGTTGATGCCTTAAAGCATAACAACATTAATGATTTCGTTAATTTTTACCAGGCTATTGATGTGTTGATCATGGATGATGTGCACAATTTTGCCGGTAAAGAGAAAACTCAGGATTTCTTCTTCCATATCTTTAACCACCTGCACCAATCTGGCAAGCAACTGATTATCACATCAGATAAAGCGCCTAAAGATCTGGCCGGTTTAGAAGAGCGTTTGTTATCGCGTTTCAAATGGGGCCTTTCGGCAGATTTACAGATCCCTGATCTGGAAACCCGTATGGCTATCCTTAAAAATAAGATCTATCAGGATGGTATCGAACTATCAAATGATGTAATCGAGTATGTAGCCCACAACATTGACAACAACGTACGTGAGCTGGAAGGTGCCATGGTATCTTTGTTAGCGCAATCAACCCTTAACCGTAAGGAAATTGATTTGGCTCTGGCTAAGCAAATGCTGAAAAACTTCGTTAAAAACTCAACTAAGGAGATCTCGATGGAATACATCCAGAGCCTGGTTTGCGAGTACTTCGAGGTACCTATCGAAATGCTGAAATCACAGACCCGTAAGCGCGAAATTGTACAGGCCCGTCAAATCTCGATGTACCTGGCAAAAGCCCATACCAAAAGTTCGCTTAAAACTATCGGTCATTTCTTCGGCGGTCGCGATCACTCAACCGTAATCTATGCCTGCCAAACTGTAGAAGATCTGATTGATACCGACAAGAAATTTAAAGGCTACGTAGCCGATATTCAGAAAAAGCTAAAAATGTCCTAATCAATTATAAACCCAAAAACGAGAGGCCTTGCAATTTTGCAGGGCTTTTTTGTTTTGTGGAGATAAAGCGCAAGGCCTTATAAAAGGTAAGGCCTTGCGCTTTATCTCCAATTTTGTCATTGCGAGGAGGAACGACGTGGCAATCTCGTCGCCAATGTTTATTCGATCTGTATGGCTACGAGATTGCTTCGTACCTCGCAATGACAAAATTAGAAGATTGTGGGATATTACTTCAATTCACCCAACCTCACCAATGCCTGAAACAAAGCAGTACAATGCAAGGCCTGTGGGATTTTAAAATCAAGCAATAGCTGTTTTACTTCTTGAATGGTATATTCTTCGATGATAATTTCTTCGTGTTCATCTAACGATTGTCCGCTTACCTTTTTGCCGCCGGTTGCCAGGAAAGCGTAGGTAATGTTGTTGGCAGTTGCCGGGTTGGCAAATACGGAGCCCATTAATTCTACATTATCAAACTGGTAACCCGTCTCTTCCAATAGTTCGCGTTTAACGGCATGTTCTGGTGATTCGTCGCCGTCAATTACTCCGCCAGGGATTTCGAGCGAAACAATATTGCCCGCATGGCGGTACTGGCGAACCATAATTACTTTATTATCTTCAGAAATGGCTACTGCGTTTACCCAGTTTGGGTACTCGAGCACAAAGTAATCTTCAACTATGCGGCCATCAGGCATTTCACATTTGTCCTGACGAAGGGTAGCCCAAGGGCCCTTATGTACGTAGGTGGATGATAATTTTTTCCAGGTAAGGTCTCTCATTAAAATATATAGTAAGTATGAGCAAATGTGTGAATAAAAAATAAAAGGTGCCTGTTAAATACAGGCACCTTCTTAATAATTACAAGTATGTAAATTTGAGTCTCATTTTCTGACTCTTTATTGTAAACGTTTTAATTATTGAGGATAAGGAGCTAAGTCTCGATTCTTGGTTCTCGATTCTTGACTCTGAGCTTACCAGCTCCCGCTGCTGCCGCCACCGCCGAAGCTGCCGCCGCCAAAGCCGCCGAAACCACCACCGCCTCCGCCGCCAGAACTACCGCCACCAGAGAAACCTCCCCAGTCGCTGCCGCCACGGCCGCTATTGCCCAGCATATTGCCGGCCAGGAACCACCAGAATGGATTAGCACCACCACGACGACCAATAATTTGACCGCCACCACCGCCGCCCCGGTTTTTGAATACGATGATCAGGATCACAACCACAATAATGATAATAAAACCGGCACTGCCCCCACCACTATCTTTATCCTTTTTCTTCCGGTTAGGGTCAGCTTTGTATTCGCCTTTGGTGTATTTGATAATGTGATCTGTTGCCACGTCGAGACCGCCAAAGTAATCACCCTGTTTAAAGTGCGGCTTAATATCCTGCTGGATAATCTGGTTTGTTATGGCATCGGGCAATGCACCTTCTGCACCATAACCGGTTTGTATGGTAACTTTATGATCGTCAATGGCTACCAGTACCAGTACGCCATTGTTTTTTCCTTGTTGGCCGATACCCCACTTGCGGCCCAGCATGGTGCCGTATTCGTTGATATCGTAGTCGCCTACCGATTTAATTAATACCACGGCTACCTGTGTAGACGTAGAATCATCAAAGGCGACAAGTTTTATTTCCAGAATGCGCTTTTGACTTTCGGTAAGTGTATTGGTATAATCGGTAACTAAAGTGTTTGGTTTTGGCGGAAATTCCTGTGCCCAACTGAGGCCGCAGGTTAATACCAGGCTAAAAACCAGTAATATTTTCTTAAACATTATAATAGGGGTTAATTGCCATCCATAAAGGCGATATCATCAGGCAGTTCGTTTTTATCGTCTAACTGATGCGGGAAATATTTTTGCAATTGCAGGCCTGCACGGTTTAAGCCCGTTAGGATACCCTCAACCATATTGCCTTGTTTAAACTGCTCCAGCATGGCATGTTTGGTCTCATCCCAAAAATCAGCCGGAACAACTGAGTTAATACCCGCATCACCGATAATGGCAAACTTACGGTCGACAGTGGCCAGATAAATGAGTACACCATTGCGCAGCCTTGTTTTCTCCATATCCAACTGATAAAAGTACTTGGCCGCACGGTCGAGCACTTCATCGCTGCAATTTTTTTCGATACACACCCTTATTTCGCCTGATGTGTTTTTCTCGGCAGCTTCAATCGCCTTGCGTATCTGCTGTTGTTCGTCGTCGTTAAATACGGGCATGGAGATTAGTTTTGAGTTATGATTTGTGAATGAGTGAGTAAGTTTAGTTATGAGTTTTAATTTTTGAATTAGTGAGTTATATCTCGTTTCGATAACTCACTAATTCAAAACTCACTCCCTCACTAATTAAAAGCTTACTTTCGGCGCTGCTTGTGAAGCTGCATCTGCCTGGAAGTAGCCTTTGGTTGTAAAGCCAAACATTTTAGCTGTTAAGTTAGCCGGAAATTCGCGGATAGCGCTATTGTAGGCCTGTACTGAAGTGTTAAAATCCATACGGGCAACGCTAATGCGGTTTTCTGTACCTTCTAACTGTGCCTGTAAAGCGGTAAAGTTATCGTTAGCTTTCAGGTTAGGATAGTTTTCTGATGCTACCAGTAAGCGGCCCAAAGCAGTACTTAACTGGCCTTGTGCTGCCTGGTATTTCTGGATAGTTTCCGGAGTTAACTTAGTTGGGTCAACCTGTATAGAAGTTGCTTTGGCACGAGCCTCAGTCACTGCTGTTAGTGTGCTTTTCTCAAAATTGGCTACACCTTTAACAGTTGCAACCAGGTTAGGGATTAAATCGGCGCGGCGCTGATACTGGCTTTGTACAGTACCCCACTTGGCTTTGGTATCTTCATCCATTTTAACAATACTGTTGTAACTGCATGAACTTAAAGACATTACTGCTACTAAGGCAAATATTGCTGTGAATAATCTTTTCATCTTAGATCGATTTTTATTTTGTTGAATTTAGTGATTAGATACAAATTATATACCGTTGTTACATTGCTTAAATGTAATGACATAATGGCAATATACATACATTAATACTTAACGCTAAGTTTTATATTTGGCCAATAACTGATCTGCATGAAAAAAAAGCTGCTTCTATTAGCGTTGGTGCTGGGTAATATAACCGTAAACGCCCAGTCTGTTAAAAACGAAAACCTCATTCAATATGTAAAGCCCATTATCGGTACCCAGCGCATGGGGCATACCTATCCGGGTGCAACGGTTCCGTTCGGAATGGTGCAGTTAAGCCCCGAAACTGATACCGCAAGCTATGTGCTCAATGGTAAATACAATCCCGATGTATATAAATACTGCGCGGGTTACCAATATGATGATAAAACCATTGTAGGCTTTAGCCACACGCACTTCAGCGGAACGGGGCACTCTGATTTGGGCGATATATTAATTATGCCAACCACCGGTAAACTGCAATTAAACCCCGGCACGGCAGATAAACCAATGAGCGGTTACCGTTCGGCTTTCTCGCACCAAAATGAAGTGAGTGAAGCTAATTATTATAAAGTTAAACTGGACGATCATCATATTACTGCCGAATTAACTACCACCACGCGTGTTGGTGTTCATCAATATACTTTCCCCAAAGCCGATGATGCCCACATTATTGTGGATATGACGGCCAACCTGTACAATTACCCCGGCAAAAATGTGTGGACTTATCTGCGTGTGATTAACGATAGCACGGTTGTAGGTTACAGACAAACCAATGGCTGGGCACGCACCCGTACGTTATATTTTGCGATGTCGTTCTCGAAAGCATTCATTGGCCATGGTTTTAAAAAATACGATGCCAAAAGCGTTTACGGTGGTTTCTGGGGAAAATTCAATTCGAACAAAAACTTCCCGGAGATAGCTGGTCGTGAAATTAAAACCTGGTTCGATTTCAAGACTGAAGAAGGGGAGAAGATCAAAATTAAAGTAGCCTTATCTCCTGTAAGCATGGACGGTGCCTTAGCCAATATGAAAGCCGAAGCACCGGGATGGGATTTTAACCAGATTAAAGAAGCCGGCCAGCAGCAATGGGAAACCGAACTGCATAAAATTGTGATCCAATCGCCGAGTGTAGCCGAGAAGCAGAATTTTTATACCGCCATGTACCACGCCATGATAAACCCTACCATTTATATGGATGTGGATGGTAATTACAAAGGCATGGATCAGAATGTACATAATGCTAAAGGTTTTACTAATTATACCACCTTCTCATTGTGGGATACTTACCGTGCATTGCACCCGCTGTTCAACATCATTGAGCCGAAGCGTAATACCGATATGATTAACTCAATGCTAATGCACTACGATCAAAGCCCGGAACACATGCTGCCGGTATGGTCGAACTCGGGCAACGAGAACTGGTGTATGAGCGGTTATCATAGTGTTGCCGTAATTGCCGATGCTGTGGCAAAAGGCAATGTTGATTTTGATGCCAATAAAGCATTGGATGCCTGCGTGGCAACAGCCCGTCACCGCGATTACGAAGGTATTGGCGAGTATATGGACAAGGGTTATATCCCGGATGAAAGAAGTGCTGTATCTGTTTCATCAACCTTAGAATATGCTTTTGATGATTGGGCGATTGCGCAAATGGCTAAAAAACTGAATCGTAACGATATTTACGAAGAGTTTATTAAACGCTCGCAAAACTATAAAAACGTGTACGACCCGAAAGTTGGGTTTATGCGCCCTAAACTGGCAGATGGAACCTTCCGCAAAAACTTTGATGCGTTGACAACCATTAATCAGGGTTTTATCGAAGGTAACTCATGGAACTATACGCTGTTTGCCCCGCAAGATCCAAAAGGATTGATTGAACTGCTGGGTGGTAATAAGCGTGTGGTTAGATATCTCGACTCATTATTCACCATGCAATTACCGGATAAGTTTTTTGCTGAGACTGAGGATATTACCCGCGATGGTATTATTGGTAATTATGTACACGGTAACGAACCAAGCCACCACGTAGCCTATTTATATAACTGGACTGATAAGCCCTGGAAAACGCAGGAGCGCATCCGTATGATCCTGAAAAAAATGTACGGACCAGCTCCGGATGGCTTGGGTGGTAATGATGATACCGGCCAAATGAGTGCCTGGTATATTTTCAGCACCATCGGTTTTTACCCTGTAGCGCCAGGATCGGATGAATACTCGATAGGTAGCCCGGCTATTAACAATGCGGTTATTAAGTTGGACAATGGCAAAACATTTACCATCAGCGTAAAAAACCAAAGCGATAAAAACGTTTACATCCAAAAGATGACTTTAAACGGGCAGCCGCTTACCGGCTTAACCATAAAACACAGCGATATTACCAATGGTGGTGAGTTGGTGTTTTATATGGGTAGCAGCCATAAATAATTTTAGAAAATAAAGAATCTTTAACCCCTTATGGCAATAGTTTATAAGGGGTTATTTGCTTAAATGGACATGAGCGGCACGTTTGCGCCGGCACGGGGCACTGCTTCTTCACTATACCAGAGTTTGTTCATTTCTATCTAAAGATGTATTTCAATGAAAGAAAATTATCAACTGAAAAAAAAGGAAACAATCGCCTTTATTATTTTGATTATTGTTGCAATCAGCTTTTTTGAATTTTACGGGATTAAAGAAGATCATGAAGCTGACCGTAAAAATATAAATTTGGAATTCGCTGGGAGAGTAGAACGGATCGAATATAATATTAAGCAATTTCCGACTGTCACTGTCGGAGATAGTGCATATCATATTGGTAGTGGTTATAACACAGATCACCAGATAGGTATTGGTGACTCTATAATTAAGAGAAAAGGGTCAGAGGTGTACACATTGATAAAATACAACACCAATAAAGTAATTGAATTTAGAAAATAGCCTCCATGCTGGCGCGAGCGTGCAGCTCGTGTCCATTTAGGCATCACAATTAATTAGCCTGATAAGCTTCCAACTGTAAAACTTTCTTTTTCAAAATACCACGGGCACGGTGCAGGGTAGTGCGCGATAATAGTTCTGTAATACCCAGCATGGTGCCTATTTCCTGGTGGCTGTATCCTTCAATGGCATATAAGTTAAAAACAGAACGGTAGTTGCCCGGCAATTGCTGAATAATGGTCATCAGTTCCTGCGCTTCCATTTTATTGTTTTGGTTTGATGCGTAGCAAGGCACGCTGTTTTCAGAAATTTCTTCGCTCAGCATCATTGGTTTTAATTTGCGGTAACGAGATATAGCAGTATGCGCCATTATCCTGCGGATCCATCCTTCAAGGCTGCCTTCGCCACGGTAGTTGTGTAAATTTTTGAAGATTTTGATAAAGCCTTCCTGTAAAACATCCTGTGCTTCATCACGGTCGGTAGTGTAGCGCATGCACACGGCCAACATTTTTGGGGCTAACACTTTATATAATAATTCTTGTTGTTTACGGTCGTTAACTTTGCAGCCTTCCCAAATCCGTAATAATGTATTTTCAGCGATCATGACATTGTTTGTTTGATATATACCCTATGCCAATTTTAACACCATTTAGTTAAGTATTTGAAAATCAATTACTTTATTTTGAAATGACAATTAAAACCGTACGTTACCGTACACCAAGCGTACATGCCCGAACACTTTTGCAGCAATAAAACTGATTTTGCTAACTTTGCATCATCCGGGATAAAAACCCGGCAATAGCATTATGATAAAAGAAACAGAAATCGTTTGTTCGCCCGAACAACATGAAGATATGGAGGCGCTAAAGCTCATTACAGCTACAGCGCTTAAAACACCCGCCCAACAAATTACCGGCATTAAAATATTAAAGCGTTCTATTGATGCGCGTGGCCGTAAAGTGGTTTACCGTATGCAGGTTCGTGCTTATATCAATGAGCCTGTACCACAGGAGCACCAGGTAGTAAATTACCCCAATGTGAAAGAAGCCCGCCCGGTTATTATTATAGGTGCAGGCCCTGCCGGGTTATTCGCCGCTTTGCAATGTATAAAGCAGGGGATGAAACCCATTGTGCTGGAGCGTGGTAAAGATGTAAAACAACGCCGCCGCGATTTGGCCAATATCAATAAACAAGGCTTGGTTAACCCCGACTCCAACTATTGTTTTGGTGAAGGTGGTGCGGGAACTTATTCGGACGGCAAGCTCTACACCCGCTCAACTAAACGTGGCGATGTAAATGAAGTACTCAAAGTATTTACCGACCACGGTGCTACCGAAGATATTTTGGTAGATGCCCGTCCGCACATCGGTACCAACAAACTGCCGCAAATTATCACTGCCATGCGCGAAACCATCGAAAATGCCGGTGGTGAAGTGAGGTTTGATGCAAGGGTAGTAAACCTGTTGGTCAACTTCAGTAAAATAGAAGGCGTAGAACTTTCATCAGGCGAAAAGCTCGAAGCAAAAGCGGTGATCCTGGCAACAGGGCACTCGGCACGCGATGTATTCGAAATGTTGCACCGCCAAAATATATTGATAGAAGCCAAAGCATTTGCACTGGGTGTCCGCATAGAACATCCGCAGCAGATTATAGATCAGGCGCAATATCATTGTGCCGATAGGGGTGAATACCTGCCGCCATCTTATTATAGTTTGGTAGAGCAGGTTGATAACCGCGGGGTTTTCTCGTTTTGTATGTGTCCGGGCGGCATCATCGCGCCTTGCGCAACAGATCATAACGAAATTGTGGTTAATGGTTGGAGCCCATCAAAGCGTAACAATCCTTTTGCCAACTCAGGTACAGTAGTGCAGGTTAACCTCGAAGATGTACCGGGAAGGGATGATGATCCTTTCCGACTGTTGAATTTTCAACACGATATAGAAAAACTGGCTTTTACAGCGGGCGGTGGCAATTTAGTTGCTCCCGCGCAGCGGATGATTGATTTTGTGGAAGGCCGTATATCCCGCGATCTGCCAACAAATTCTTATTTGCCGGGTTGTAAAAGTGTTGATCTGGTAAACGTATTGCCAGATTGGATCCATCAGCGTTTGCAAAAAGCTTTACCGGTGTTTGGTAAAAAGATGAAAGGTTATTATACAAATGAGGCTATATTGGTAGGGGTAGAGTCGCGCACCTCATCGCCGGTAAAAGTGCCGCGCGATAAGGAAACTTTGCAGCACCCGCAGGTTGCAGGATTATTTCCATGCGGTGAGGGGGCAGGTTATGCCGGTGGCATTATTTCTGCTGCAATAGATGGGATTAACTGTGCCGATGCGGCATTTAAATTTTTAAACTAATGAGCACCACGGCCGAAATTTTAGAGAAAAAACTGGACAACGTATTATATGGCGAGCCCTGGTACGGTACACCGATATATGAGATTATAGAAAATGTAAGTTTTGAAGCTGCGTTTGAACGACCGGCTAAAGCTGCGCATACCATTGCCGAAATTGTGCTCCACATGTTCAGTTGGACAGAAGAAGTGCTGGACCGACTGAACGGCAAAACAGCGGGTAACCCGGTTAGTGGAGATTGGCCCCCGCCCGGAACTCCCGATGAAGAAACCTGGAAGCTCTGGGTATCGGACTTGAAACTGGTTAACGTAAACCTGGTAAAAGCGATCCGCAACCTGCCTGCCGACCAATGGGACGAGCCCATTAACGACGAGCGCGGCGGTGAACCGGTTACCACCCATGCCGAATTGGTGGATGGTTTTATCCAGCATCAAATTTACCACGCAGGGCAAATAGCTATCTTAACTAAGATCATCAACGGATAATCTTAGTTAAGATGGGCTGTATTAATTAGCAACGATCTCTTTTATAGCCTCGATAAACTGATCGATTTCTGATAGCGTGTTATAATAATGTGGAGAAGCTCGGATAGCCCATTCAACCTGCTTGTTGTCAAAATCGATCACGGCAAACCTTTTATAACTGGGTACCACATTAATATGCTTTTCTTTAAGGGCATCTAAAATAGTTGCCGGTTTAAAACCTTTGATATGGAAGGTAACCAATGCGCCTTGTTCCAATCCCCGGTCTAAAACGCGTACGCCATTTATGGCCGCCAATTCGCGTCGTGTATAGTCCGATAAGTATTTAACTTGTTGCCAAATTTTATCTTCGCCAATATTTAAATAGTATATAATGGCCTCGCTCATGCCTAATATCAGGGCATAAGCAAATTCCCAATCTTCGTAACGTTTGGCATCTGGTTGGGGTAGGTACTCATCCTTCGCTACCCAATCGGCACCGCGCATGTCGATAAATAAAGGTTCGAGCCCGGCTTGCAATGCTTTGTCGGAGATATACAGGAAACCTGTTCCGCGAGGACCTCTTAAAAATTTTCTACCCGTAAGGCTCAGAAAGTCACACTTCAATTCCTCTACATCCAATTTCATTTGCCCGGCCGACTGGCAGGCATCTAAAATGTACCAGGTTTGGCCGGGATTTGTGCTGATGTATAGCTCATATATTGCTGCAATTTGTTTAACCGGCTGAATGAGGCCTGAATTGGTAGGAATATGCGTTATGGCCAACAAACGGGGTTTTAGTTTTATTAGTTGATATTCGAGATCTGCTAAATCTACACCACCTTCTGGAGCGTCCTTTATCCTTACAATTTCTACATTGAACCTTTTCTTGCAGGATAAAAACTGGATTTGGTTAGAAATGAAATCATCTGTATCGGTCAAAATAATATCGCCCACCTCAAATGGGATAGATGATAAAGCCCTGGTGTATGAGTCAGTTGCGCTGGCGGTAAAGGCGATGTTAGTTGGTTTGCAATTGAGCAGCTTACCGGCTTGTATATAAAACTGCTGCACAGCATCGGCTCTTAATGCAGAAGCTTCGTAACCGCCGATTTGCGATTCGAGAGTAATATGTTCTAATACTGCTTGTGTTACTACATTTGGCATTAAACCTGCTCCGGCATTATTTAAATGATTTACATTGGCCGTGCCGGGTGTGTCGTTTCTGAAAGCTGCAACTTCTTCATCAGAAAAAGCGGGCGTAGAATCCAGTGAGTGCGATCCCAAAGGTTGTAATGTTTTGTCGGAATTAAATTTGTTCATTTGTTTTATTGTTATTGATGAACAAAGCTATTGCCGGGTGCCTGCTTAATTTATGCAAATACGATATGGAGCACGCAGCATTCGGGCAAATTTTAATATAAAAGCGGGTAAAAGATGCATCAACCAGATGACTATGATAAAAAGCTGCTGAACCATTTGCAGCGAAACAATAAACTATCGGCCGAAGAACTGGGCGAGGCCGTTAGCCTGAGTGCCAGTGCTGTGCAGCGCCGACTCAAGAAACTGCGCGATGAAAAAATTATTGAGGCTGATGTATCCATCATTTCGCCACAGGCTGCGGGCTTAACCATAACCTGCGTGGTAGATGTGATATTACAGGATGGCAACTCCAAAGCATTAGAGAAATTTAAAGCTACCCTACGCGATTGTGCAGAAGTAATGCAGTGTTATTTTGTAACAGGTGCTTATGATTTTGTTCTAATAGTAAACACCAGGGATATGCAGCACTACGAGGCTTTTTCTAAAAAATGGCTGATGGATAACCCCAATGTTAAGCATTTTTATACCCACGTGGTAATGGATAAGGTTAAAGTTGGTTATAGCATCCCGATATAAGTTGAATTAATATTTCTTAGCTATGGAAAGTAAATATTGGATAACTGTTGTATCAAAAGATCATGCTTTGCGTGCTGCTGCCGGTGGCTTTATTCAGATTAACCACGGCAAAGAAGTTCCACTTAAACGAATGATGCCGGGCGATTGGCTCCTTATTTACTCATCCAAACAATTTTTAGATGGTGATGTGAAAGTGCAGGCATTTACAGCCATTGGGCAGGTTACTGACGATGAGATCTATCAGCATAAAATGTCTGAAACTTTTATCCCTTTTCGCAGGAATATCAGGTTTTGCGATTGTGTAGAAACCCCGATAGCGCCGCTTATTCCAGACCTTGATTTTATCAAGAATAAGCAGTCCTGGGGTTATCCTTTCCGTTTCGGTTTTTTTGAAATAGATAAGGCTGATTTTGAATTAATCAGAAAGCAAATGCTTCCTGATTAATCCTCCAGTTCCTGGCAGCTGATGCCGGCGGTTTGCAATACAGATTCAACCTGTCTTGGAGAGAGCTGATCGGCAATAACCCGTAGAATATTCTCCGGATCATCCAGATCAAAATTCCATTTAATAATATTGGGGATAGAAGTTAGTAAGGTTTTTACCTTACTAACTTGTTGTGCTTGCGTAACACTTGTTTTAAACACCAGTATATTCATAACGTGGCTAATATTTTGTTAAACATTCGGGGTTGATTCGTGGGCAGCACTCTCATCATCCCAATCAAAATCTCTCCAACCGCGCGGGCCGCACATGCGTTTTTTCATTTGTTCTTTAAAGCGTGCCTTTTCTTCGGGGCTCATGTTTTTAAAGCGCTCTTCCATACGTTTGCGCATCCACGGTGCACCACCGCCCGGCCTGCCGAAACGGCCTCCGCCTTTACCAAAGCCAAACAGTATTTTGCTTAAAATAAACAAGCCCATGGCCTGCCAAAAGGTAATTACGCCTACGTGGAAAATATCGGGCAGTAAATGGTTCCATAACTGCATAACCACTAAGCTGATGAGCGACAGAAAAGCTGCCACTGCTATCGGGATAAATATGAACCTTGCTGGTCCTTCAAAAAATACTCTTTTCATGTTTTTAATCTTTAATATTTTGTAATGTCTTCATACAATTGTTTCAACCGTTTGCGCAGGTGTAAAACCGCATAGCGTTTGCGCGATACCAGGGTTTGCACAGGCTCGCCGGTCAGTTCGGCAATTTCCTGGAAAGATAGATCGTCTAGTTCGTGCCATACAAAGGCTTGCTTTTGTTCTTCGGGCAGTTCGTCCAGGGCTATAAATAACTCGTCCCAAAAAAGGTTGCGCATATATTCTGTTTCGGGCGTGCTGGTTTCGGGCATTAAAATCGCGGTAAAATCTGTGCCTTCATCACTGTCTTCATCATTATCAATAAACAGATCTTCAATTAATGACTCCGACCGCTTTTTGTGCTTGTCCGTAATTTTATTGCGCGCTACCTTATAAAGCCATGCACCTGTTTGCGCTATTGGCTCGGCATTTACTACAGAACTAAACTGGTACCATACATCCTGCAGAATGTCTTCGGCATCGGCATCGTTCTTAACCCGCCTGCGGATAAAAGCCAACAGACTTTTACCATACGCTTTGATGGTATTAAGTGTATGACTGTTTTTATCTTCGGGCATTAGGGCTGTTGTAACCAATTGTATTCTCTTTTAATAGAGAAGACGATTGTGGTTTGAGAACATTTTAAATAAATTGAAATTGTTTTTGATAGACTAAAATTAAGCTTTTCTGTTACATGGTTTTACATCCGGCCGACATCTATATAAACCCACGGCGCGATATTTGAGTATATTAATATTATGGCCGATAAAAAAACATTAGTATTAGGGGCGACACCCGACCCAAGCCGTTATGCTTACTTAGCATCTAACCGTTTGGTACGAACCGGACACACTATAGTTAACGTGGGCATTAAAACCGGCGAGGCCGCCGGCGTAGAAATTGAAAAGCCCGAAACTATCCACGATGATATAGATACCATCACTTTATATGTTGGCCCCCAAAACCAACCTGCACTGTACGATTATATATTGGCGACAAACCCTAAACGCATCATCTTTAACCCCGGTACCGAAAACGGAGAGCTGCGCAGAATGGCGAGAGAGAAAGGTATAGAGACTTTATCTGCTTGCACGCTGGTGATGCTGAGTACGGGGGAGTATTAAGGCTCGAAGTTTATTAACTAAAATTCTATATTAGCTATGATCACATTATAGTTAATATGACTGAAGCCGATGCTCTTCTTATCCATCAAATAATCTATTCAATTGCGGGTATTATTTGGATTATTTTGATTGCTGGGATATTATACAATATCATCAAGAATGCGAGCCAGAAAATAAAGCTTAATGTTTTATACCTTATTAATTCGCTCGTTTTCCTTGTTGGGATAGAATTTTATTTTCGATTGGCGCTTATAACGCAAGGGCCTAAGCAAGCCACAAGGGAAGCGTCCATCAAAATACTTCAGGCTCAATGTTTAGAAGAAATGTTAAGATTTTTATTAATATCTCTCCTTATTAGTGTCGGGTTGATTGGTATTAATATATTTTATCAAAGAATTGTAACTAAAGTTATAGACCGAAAGCTTTTGGTTAGATTAGCTTCGATTGATTTTTTAGTCCTTTTGGTCTTATCTCTCAATTCCATCTTGGGCTATTATATTGGGATGATAAGGGAAATAAATAGTTATCATCACCATTATTTATTAATGAGATAAAAATTCCTCTCCTTGAAAGTGCTTATCTTGTTTCCTGTTTCTTGTCTCTTGCTTCTAAAGTAGACATAATCCTCAACTCCTTCGGGTAATAATTATTAATCCTGTTCGGCAATAACTTAGCCCATCCCAAAGGTTCACCTTTATAAGTCATCAAACTCCAGCCTTTTTGTGTGATTTCCATATCTATATTATCCCGGCGTAAATAAGCTATAGCCTGATCTTCGGTCAACTCGGTTTCCTGAAATTCATCTTTATTAATAATAAGGCTTAATGCCAGCTCGTGATCGGGGATTAAATCCCGGCCTGCCAGTTTACCAATTCGCACGCCCGATTTTTTGATGTACAGTTTATCCTGCAAGGCCAGCATACTGTCGCGATGTATATCCGGGATCACCATCCAATCGTCAGCTACTTTAAAAAAATGATAGTTTTCGCTGTCCTTTATATATGGTCTCAGTGGATCGATCTCTTTAGCATTCAGTTTCTGGAATTTGTTTTTATGGGTTGATGCCTTGGGCGCTTCCTGTCGTTTAATCAAACATGATGCAAACAAACCTTCGCCTTTAACTTTGTCAGGATAAAAACGATAACCCCAGGCTTTATGCCCAACACTCTGGGTTTCTACAATATCCCAATTGCTATCTATATTAATACGTACGCTTTCCATCCCGAAGGCTTCGCAAAGCCAATCGAGGATATTTTCATTTTCTTCAACCGAATAAGAACAGGTACTATATATAAGGTAGCCGTTTTCTTTAAGCGCCGGGTAAACATCGGCCAATATCCGTTCCTGGCGCTGGTGACAAAGTTTTACATTCCCTTCCGACCACTCATCCATTGCAGCAGGGTCTTTCCTAAACATGCCCGAACCCGAGCATGGCGCATCAATTAATATAGTATCGAAAAAACCGGGCAAGCGGGCAAAGTCTTTTGCATCATTATTAGTGACGATTATGTTGGCATTTCCCCAGCGTGTTAAATTATCAGTAAGCACAGGTACACGCGTTTTGATGATCTCATTGGCAACTAACAGATCATCTTTGGTCATGGTAGATGCCAATAAAGTACTTTTACCACCAGGCGCCGCACATAGATCGAGGATTTTGAAAGATTCTTCAGGATCATTTTTTCTGATCTGGCGCATAATCGTATCTATAAACATAGACGATGCTTCCTGCACATAATAGCTTCCCGCATGAAATAATGGATCGAAGGTAAAGGATGGGCGCTCATTTAAATAGTAAGCATCCTGGCACCAGGGTACAGGTTGTGCATTGATAAATGAAGTTTTTTTATTCGGATTGATGCGAACCGAGGTAGGAGCGGCAACTAATTCGTGAGCTTTTACAAAGTTTTCGCGATCAAAACCGGGCGCTTGCGCCAGGTCATCCAGAAAATTTTCGGGGAAATGCAGGTTATCCATATACATTTCAAAGATACAAATTACTTATAATGGATAGTCGGTAGCATGTCAAAGCAAAAATCGAGCTGTAATACTTGCTAATTTTCAGCTACTTACATTTGCTTACAAAAAAATGGAAAATTTGTTTTGGCAGATGTGCAAAACCGGTGTATATTTGTAACCCGCAAATGAGAAAGCGGGACGTTCATTGAAGAAGTAAAGAGAGAAAAAGAGTTTCAAAAAAAGCGAAATAAAATTTGCGGGAAACTAAAATAATCCTCATCTTTGCAGCCCGCCAGGAAGGAAAAGCGGGATCGTTCATTAAAGAGTTAGAGAAGTTAAGCAGATGGTTGAAAGACTTGATGCTGAGGTTTGAGAAGAAGATAAGTGATATAGAAAACCTCAAAAAAACCTTCCAAATTAAATGAAAATAAAATTTGGAAAAAACAAAAAGCTTCTTACCTTTGCACTCCCGAAACGGGGAAAGAAAACGGAGAAAAGCTGGTGATAACCAGGGAAGTAAACGGAAAGAAAAAGCGAAGCGCAATGCCTAGCGAATGACAAATGAAAGGTTAACAATCGCAATGATTGTAAAACATAAAGCTGAACCGTGAGGGGAAGTGAAAAGTTCTTTTTTTAAGATATAACATGTAGCGAAGCGGAATGGAGATCGAAAGATTGAAGTTCAGTTTTAAGAAAACAAATCTGATAAGCTCGTAGGATACTGTATAAAGATACGAAGATGATAAGGGAAGCAGAGTTCTGGTAACGGAGCTCGGATTACCGGCCTCATCAGATTAATACAGATTTCTATTTTGAGTAATAGGGTCTGGACAAACAAAAACATTTTACAATGGAGAGTTTGATCCTGGCTCAGGATGAACGCTAGCGGCAGGCCTAATACATGCAAGTCGGACGGGATTGAGGAGCTTGCTTCTCATGAGAGTGGCGCACGGGTGCGTAACACGTATGTAACCTACCATTGTCAGGGGGATAGCCTCTCGAAAGAGAGATTAACACCGCATAAAATCACGGAACGGCATCGTTTTTTGATCAAATATTTATAGGACAATGATGGGCATGCGGGACATTAGCTAGATGGTGAGGTAACGGCTCACCATGGCGACGATGTCTAGGGGATCTGAGAGGATGACCCCCCACACTGGTACTGAGACACGGACCAGACTCCTACGGGAGGCAGCAGTAAGGAATATTGGTCAATGGAGGCAACTCTGAACCAGCCATGCCGCGTGCAGGAAGACGGCCCTACGGGTTGTAAACTGCTTTTGTACTGGAATAAACCTTTTCACGTGTGAGAAGCTGAATGTACAGTAAGAATAAGGATCGGCTAACTCCGTGCCAGCAGCCGCGGTAATACGGAGGATCCAAGCGTTATCCGGATTTATTGGGTTTAAAGGGTGCGTAGGCGGCTTATTAAGTCAGGGGTGAAAGGCGGTAGCTTAACTATCGGAGTGCCCTTGATACTGATGAGCTTGAATGCAGCTGAGGTAGGCGGAATGTGACAAGTAGCGGTGAAATGCATAGATATGTCACAGAACACCGATTGCGAAGGCAGCTTACTAAAGTGCGATTGACGCTGAGGCACGAAAGCGTGGGGATCAAACAGGATTAGATACCCTGGTAGTCCACGCCCTAAACGATGAATACTCGATGTTGGCGATATACGGTCAGCGTCTAAGCGAAAGCGTTAAGTATTCCACCTGGGGAGTACGCCCGCAAGGGTGAAACTCAAAGGAATTGACGGGGGCCCGCACAAGCGGAGGAGCATGTGGTTTAATTCGATGATACGCGAGGAACCTTACCCGGGCTTGAAAGTTAGTGAATGATACAGAGACGTATCAGTCCTTCGGGACACGAAACTAGGTGCTGCATGGCTGTCGTCAGCTCGTGCCGTGAGGTGTTGGGTTAAGTCCCGCAACGAGCGCAACCCCTGTGTTTAGTTGCCAGCACGTAATGGTGGGGACTCTAAACAGACTGCCTATGCAAATAGAGAGGAAGGAGGGGACGACGTCAAGTCATCATGGCCCTTACGTCCGGGGCTACACACGTGCTACAATGGGCAGTACAGAGGGCAGCTACCTGGCAACAGGATGCCAATCTCAAAAAGCTGTTCACAGTTCGGATCGGGGTCTGCAACTCGACCCCGTGAAGTTGGATTCGCTAGTAATCGCGTATCAGCAATGACGCGGTGAATACGTTCCCGGGCCTTGTACACACCGCCCGTCAAGCCATGGAAGTTGGGGGTGCCTGAAGTGCGTAACCGCAAGGAGCGTCCTAGGGTAAAACCGATAACTGGGGCTAAGTCGTAACAAGGTAGCCGTACCGGAAGGTGTGGCTGGAATACCTCCTTTCTGGAGCAGTATCCAAGATTACGGGTCAGATAGCAAAGCTAAAACGCGCTTTGCAACATGTTATACTTAAAAGATATTAAGATTTAGTGGTGAGTAGAGAATGGGTGAGTGGTGAGTAGTTAATACTCGGAACTCGGAACTCAAGACTCGCAACTAGATTAAAGGAAACCCAGAAGATGAAGCCATCAGGGTGACTGTAACTTTAACAGGGCACAGACACATAACTGGCAGTTAAGTCAAGAGTAAAAGGAAAAAGAGTTAGCAGTTAGCAAAAGCGACTAACTCAGAACTCGGAACTCAAAACTCAAGACTGCAAAAGAATAGTCTCGTAGCTCAGTTTGGTTAGAGCACTACACTGATAATGTAGGGGTCAGCAGTTCAAATCTGCTCGAGACTACAGGGGGCAAATGATAGAAGGAAGGAATGATAGAATGATAGAATAGCAATATTCACTCATTCACTCATTAAAACATTCACTCATTAGATTTTCCGGGGGATTAGCTCAGCTGGCTAGAGCACCTGCCTTGCACGCAGGGGGTCAACGGTTCGAATCCGTTATTCTCCACGACGTTTGCTACAGATACTATTATATAGGTGTCGTTATAGATGCGAACATAAGTTCTTTGACATATTGGAAGAAGTAATTGAATAAACTGAAACAACAGTAAGGACAGTTACGAAGTTAGAAGTTATTAAGTTAATAGTTACTCTCGCAAGGGAGCTACGAATAACTGAATAACCCAACAACTGAATAACTATCTTAATATAAAGACATACCGTATCGAGCAAAAGCGATAATGGTAGAAGAAAGTAAATAAGGGTACACGGGGGATGCCTTGGCTCTCAGAGGCGATGAAGGACGTGATAAGCTGCGATAAGCTGCGGGGATTAGCAAATATGAATTGATCCGCAGATTTCCGAATGGGGAAACCTATCCATTTGAAGAATGGATGCAAATGCGCAAACCTGTTGAACTGAAACATCTAAGTAAACAGAGGAAGAGAAAACAATAGTGATTTCCTGAGTAGTGGCGAGCGAAAGGGAAACAGCCCAAACCGGTTTTGTTACGGCAAAACCGGGGTTGTAGGACCACAATATACGATAACTTAGTGAAGCTGAATGGGGTGGGAAACCCAGTCATAGAGCATGAGAACTGCGTAAGCGTAAGCGAAGTTAGGTTAGTGGGATCCTGAGTACCGCGAGGTCGGAGACGCCTTGTGGGAACCAGCCGGCACCATCCGGTAAGGCTAAATACTACTGAGAGACCGATAGTGAACCAGTACCGTGAGGGAAAGGTGAAAAGAACCCCGAACAGGGGAGTGAAATAGAACCTGAAACCGTGTACTTACAAGCGGTCGGAGCAGACTTGATCTGTGACGGCGTGCCTTTTGCATAATGAGCCTACGAGTTACTCTTCTCTGGCAAGGTTAAGTGTTGAAGACACGAAGCCGAAGCGAAAGCGAGTCTGAATAGGGCGTGCAGTCAGAGGAGGTAGACGCGAAACCTTGTGATCTACCCATGACCAGGTTGAAGGTGCGGTAACACGTACTGGAGGACCGAACCGATAAACGTTGAAAAGTTTCCGGATGAGTTGTGGGTAGGGGTGAAAGGCTAATCAAACTGGGAAATAGCTCGTACTCCCCGAAATGTTTTTAGGAACAGCCTGGCGGTTGAGTTATTCAGAGGTAGAGCTACTAATTGGGTGCGGGGGAGTCAAATCCTACCAAATCCAGATAAACTCCGAATGCTGAATAACATACGCTGGAGTGAGGCTCTGGGTGCTAAGGTCCAGGGCCGAGAGGGAAAGAACCCAGACCATCAGCTAAGGTCCCCAAATTACTGTTAAGTTGAACTAACGAGGTCCGACTGCACAGACAGCTAGGATGTTGGCTTGGAAGCAGCCATTCATTTAAAGAGTGCGTAACAGCTCACTAGTCGAGCGGTCGGGCATGGATAATAATCGGGCATTAAACAGTATACCGAAGCTATGGATTTGCAGTAATGCATCTGGTAGGGGAGCATTCTATCGCCGGTGAAGCGTAAGGCGACAAGCTAACGTGGAGGTTATAGAAAAGCAAATGTAGGCATAAGTAACGATAAGGCGGGAGAGAAACCCGCCCACCGAAAGACTAAGGTTTCCTGATCAACGCTAATCGGATCAGGGTTAGTCGGGGCCTAAGGATAATCCGGGTGGAGATTCCGATGGACAACTGGTTAATATTCCAGTACTTTTTACAACTGCGATGCAGTGACGGAGTAGTGACACATCCGCGTTCTGACGGAATAGAACGTTAAAGGCCGTAGGTATAGGACGAGTAGTAAAGTACGCTTGTTTTGCTGAAAGCTGATAGTACAGCGAGCCTTCGGGTAAGTTGATAGTGATGGTAATCAGACTTCCAAGAAAACCTGCTAAGCTTCAGGTTGTAAAAACCCGTACCGTAAACCGACACAGGTAGTCGAGGAGAGAATCCTAAGGTGCTCGAGTGAATCATGGCTAAGGAACTCGGCAAAATGGCCCTGTAACTTCGGGAGAAGGGGCGCTGGCAGCAATGTCAGCCGCAGTGAAAAGGCCCAGGCGACTGTTTAACAAAAACACATGGCTTTGCAAAATCGAAAGATGACGTATAAGGCCTGACACCTGCCCGGTGCCGGAAGGTTAAGAGGGGATGTTAGTCGCAAGGCGAAGCATTGAATCGAAGCCCCGGTAAACGGCGGCCGTAACTATAACGGTCCTAAGGTAGCGAAATTCCTTGTCGGGTAAGTTCCGACCTGCACGAATGGTGTAACGATCTGGGCGCTGTCTCAGCCATGAGCTCGGTGAAATTGTGGTATCGGTGAAGACGCCGGTTACCCGCAACGGGACGGAAAGACCCCATGCACCTTCACTACAACTTAACATTGATATCGGCTACAGGATGTGTAGGATAGGTGGGAGACTGTGATCTGGCTTCGCTAGGAGTCAGTTAGTCAACGTTGAAATACCACCCTTTCTGTATTTGGTGTCTAACTCTATACAATGGAGGACATTGTTTGGCGGGTAGTTTGACTGGGGTGGTCGCCTCCAAAAAGGTAACGGAGGCTTTCAAAGGTAAGCTCAGTACGCTTGGTAACCGTACGCGGAGTGCAATAGCAAAAGCTTGCTTGACAGTGAGACAGACAAGTCGAGCTGGGTCGAAAGACGGATATAGTGATCCGGTGGTTCTGCATGGAAGGGCCATCGCTCAAAGGATAAAAGGTACGCTGGGGATAACAGGCTGATCTCCCCCAAGAGCTCATATCGACGGGGAGGTTTGGCACCTCGATGTCGGCTCGTCACATCCTGGGGCTGGAGAAGGTCCCAAGGGTTGAGCTGTTCGCTCATTAAAGTGGCACGCGAGCTGGGTTCAGAACGTCGCGAGACAGTTCGGTCCCTATCTGTTGTGGGCGTTGGAAGTTTGAGTGGGGCTGACCTTAGTACGAGAGGACCGGGTTGGACTAACCTCTGGTGAATCTGTTATGCCGCCAGGTGTACTGCAGAGTAGCTACGTTGGGAATAGATAAGCGCTGAAAGCATCTAAGTGCGAAACTAGCCACAAGATGAGACTTCCATTGAGGGTCGTAGCAGACTACTACGTTGATAGGTTACAGGTGTAAAGGTGGTGACATCATAGCCGAGTAATACTAATTGCCCGAAGCTTTCTTCGACAACGGATAATGTGGTTATTGAGTTAATAGTTACAGGTTAGCAATAACTAATAACCGAATAACTTAATAACCACAGAAAACCAAAACAATAAGCTGTTTAACAGTGAAAATCAATACTTCTTTCAATAATATGTCATTGTTCTTAGTGAATAGAGAATGGTTGACTAAGTGAGTAGTTACAAATGGAACTACTTAACCACTTAACTCAATCAATTACTCACTACTAACATTAAAGATATTCAGGTGCCTATATCGGCGGTGTCCACCTCTTCCCATTCCGAACAGAGAAGTTAAGCCCGCCAGAGCCGATGGTACTGCAGTAACATGTGGAAGAGTAGGTCGGCGCCAAACCTTATCAAGAAGCCTTTGCTATACAGCAAGGGCTTTCTTGTTTTTATGGGGGTTGGTGAGTGGTGAGCAGTTGATTAAGTGAGTAGTTCTGCTTCAAAAACCTATCAACTCAATCAACATAGTCAACCAATCAGCCATAACCAACAAACAGAACAACCAGTTATGCCCCAGATGGGAAGGGATGCGGGCGCTTAACTAACCACCATAATATATAATACCAAAGGCAGCAGGGGAAACCACGCTGCCTTTTTTGCTTAATGCCATGGCAAATTACCTGTACTACAATAGCTAAGACCAATGAACTATTGAACCAATAAACCAGTGAACCTTCACCCCTAAACCCGATAGCAGCGGATACCGGCCTGGTGGCTAAGGCCGGTGCAGTATGAGCGGATAGCGGGACTATTGTAACCTATGGAACACTGACCTACATTTATAAAAATTTCACATCAATCCGATAACGTGTAAATTAGATTTCGGATTAAAGAAAACTGTTTAGATTAAACTGCTTACTAGCAAAAAAGCAACCAGGTTATCCTGGTTGCTTTTTAATTTAATACTCCGGACAACTTATTAAATCGCCCTAAATAAGTTTAATTATAGGATTTGGTACAGTATCCAATTCTCGGTCTCGAATACCTTACGTAAGCTTACGTTACTATTTGCCGATTTATATAAAGTAACATACTTTAAATTAAGCTCCGTGTAGCTGTTAGCATCGTTTTTGTTGCTGGCTATCAGAACATACCTGTCGTACTTTTGTGGCGCTTCTATGGCGCTTAAATACTCATCCTGATAGGGTAAAGTAAGTGAGCGTATATCTCTCGAGAAACTGGCTATCGGATATGCAATAGCATCATCTAATAACACGTGCGACGTTTCGGGTAAATTATTGATGTAATTAGCTACGCTTTTAACTTCTTCCTGGCTATCTATCACTTTTTTGTGCAGCAGGGAAGATATAAAATTACGTTCTTCTGAAATGGCCGATGTATTGATAATGGCATAACCTGTATAAACAGAAAGGGCCACCATTATAATTAACGTCACCTTAAAAACACCTTCGTTACGCACTGTACGAATTTTGGTAACTATGCACAGCAATGCAAGTATCAGAAATATGATGTAGTACTGTTGTGGGATAAATACTTTAGCGTATTTGATTTTAAGGAATTCGATAAAGAAAAATGGCGTTAACAGGGTCAGCATCTGGTAGGTGTTATCCCTGAAAAGATAAAAAGCCAGCAATATCAAGGGGAAAAATATAACTACCCGTGCAGATACCAGGATCGAAATTTCCGGCAGTTTATGGGTTACCGTATCCTGAAGTGTGCTGTAATCTATTTTTTCGGCCAGTACGCTCCAGTTCGAGTAAGGGCTATCAATAAAGTAGTTCAGATCGTTGGCGTGGGTAAGATTAAGCATCTTATAGATTAATACAGACGCCAGCGGAAGTATGAACAGGATTACAAATATGGCCATCGACTTACTGATAAGTTTACGCCTTAACGAAGGGTTATTGAAACTGAGGAAGAGCCTAAAGATTGATTCTTTCTCGCCCAGATTTAAGGTATGGATGGATATTGATAATACCAGCGGAATAAAAAACAGGGTAAGCCACACAAACTTGTAATCGCAAAATATCAGGATTACCAAGCAAATACTTGATATAGATACGTGGAATGTGGTGTTAGAATTGTAGAATTTAAAGATGTTGAGATAAAACAGGTAAAAGAAAATCAATACCATATAGATTGATTTCCCTGAGCTGCCAACATATAAAAGCCCCGGATGAAACAGGAATAATAACAGGATTACCAGGATATAAAATTCATCACCTGTACGTTTAAGCAGGGTACTACAGATAAGATAGAACAATATGCCCGTACCAAATGCCGAGGCCATAATTGGGGCTACCGTATAACTAATTGTTGTGAAGATAAATGTACCGTAAAAAGGAAGCAGGGGTGATGTTAAACCCATTACTTTTAACCGGTTACCTATGCCTTCGAAAACAATTTTGGCTTTCTCGATCAGGAACAGCTCTTCTTTATTAAAGTAGCCAAGTTTGGCTAAGTAAATTCCCCACACCAGGTAATAAACGGCAAGTATGAGGGCAAGTATAGCAATGTATAAGGTTTTATTCTGCTGTTTCATTTAACTACGTTAACGGCATTATTAACCTTACTTAAACCATGGTTGGTTTTTTCCCAGTAAAATGGTTTAACAATTAATTGATATAAGCCTTTGTAAGCTGCTATAGAGTGCATTAACCAGTAAACAGGGTTAGCGATGGCAAACAAAATAAGTTCGTAATAGCGCCTTTTAAATACGGCCATCATGTTTACATAGATCATGAGGATGTTACCGATAAGCAGGTTAAAGATCGAAATAAATAATACCCAGTCTGGGAACAATAAACGTATAGTACGTAAATCGAATACCAGGTAAGCAATGAAAACGCTGAGCAGGAAAGGGTACAATAAAAACGTTATTGGTGTTGCACCGATAAAGAAATTAAAACCTAAAAAGCCTTTCCAGCCAATTTTACGCCATAGGGCTACCGGGTTGCGCATGTGTACCAGCCAGGTTTGCATGTAGCCTTTAATCCAGCGCGAGCGTTGGCGGATCCAGTTAAAAGGCTCGTTATTGGCTTCCTCATAAGTGGTTGAATTTACGATGGCTATTTTATAACCTTTTGCATAAGCACGCACACCTAAGTCGGCATCTTCGGTAACGTTGAATGGATCCCAGGCACCTAAATCAATCAGGGCATCCAGTTTAAAGTGATTGCTGGTACCACCTAACGGGATAGGAATATCCAGTGTATCGAGGCCGGGCAGCATATAGTCAAACCAGTAAGAGTACTCCAGGGTAAACATACGGGTAAGGAAATTCTCATTACGGTTAAAGTAGTTCAACGCGCATTGCACGCAAATAAAGTGCGTAGGGAGCTTATTAAACAGTTTAACTACTTTTTTAAGCTGATCGGTATCCGGGATATCTTCCGCATCGTAAATAGTTAAATACTCGCCACGGGCAAAGTGCAGGCCATAGTTACAAGCTTTAGGCTTGGTTTTAGGCATGTGGTAAGGCACAACAATTACCTCAAAAACTGCAGGGAAATCGAGGTTACGAACCGCATTCAGGGTTTTATCGTCATCTTCTTCTATCAGCAGTTTAATATCCAGCTGTTCGCGCGGATAATCCAAACTTTGCAGGTTCCATACCAGCTTTTTAATCAGTTTATCTTCGCGGTATACCGGTAACAAGATAGTGTAAATGGGCAGATCATCATTCTCTACCTGTTTTACTTCTTCTTTGGTTACTGCCTGGTGCAACTCAAACCGCGAACCAACCAGCGCCAGGAATAATTTAAATGTAATAGCCACCAGGAATATAACACTGATGAATACATTAATGATAATGGATGTTAACGTGAAACTGAGTACCAGGAAAATACAAGTTACCGCAATTAACGAAAACATGGCGATAAGCTGCGGGTTGGTAAACGTAATTAGGGCCGAGCTTTTAGGATCGTGATTAAGCAGTTCAAACACAGCCGATTTTACGTAAGGCGTACCTATAAGCTTATGGCTTAACCAGGTAATATCCAGATCGGCAGCCAATATAATTTCCGGCTCACAATCGTAGGTTGATTTAATGAAATCAATAAATGGCTGATCGCTAGGATCGGCCATTAGTACAATTATTTTACCGTTTTCTTTACGGATAGGGAGGGCCACGTGCTCGTCGGCAAATTTCAGTTCAATTTGCTCCAGTATCTCCATATCATATTCTTCTTCCCTTATCTGGTGAAAAACATGGCCGGCATTGGTTAACGAACGCTCGTAATTTTTGCGCGAAACGTAACCAAAGTTCAGGATGATCTTGATCATAGACAGGCCGGAGCGTTCTGAGAATGCTTTAATTTTGATCAGATCGGCCACAGACATAAAGCCATCCTTAACCAGCAGATCTGGTATGGGCATGCTTTTATAGTTTGTGGAAGCGCCGGTATACCCAGCGCCCTGATCCATAGCACTTAACTCGTTAATATCTTCCGGCATGTATGTTACGTTACAAAAAATTATTAAATGCTCGCTTACAGTGTGTGTTGTTATGCTTATTCGTTGATGATCTCTTGCGATTTCTGAACCTTAAACCTTACATAAAGGAATGAAACCAGGATCAGGATCAGGATACCCAACAGGATAAACAGGTTGTAATTTTCCCAGAAACGTGACAGTGCACTCTTGGTATCTACATACTCTAAGTTTTCGCTCGATTTGCTGATGTTAAACAGGTATTTGTTATTGTTAACATCGGCAATACAAACGTTGCTCGATAGGGTCGACAACTGCTCGGTGATAGAACGTGAGGCTGCCAGGAAGGCATTGCTCAGGTTTTTACCGGTTGCGGTAAGTACTAAACAGGCGTTGTTGCTTCGCCCATAAAATATCTGTGCCAAACCGTTGGATACGGAATCGGATACGGTGTAGACGACCTCGTTGTTATTGTTGTTGTAAAGCCTGAAATCATGGTCGAACTTGATCGGCGCATCCGGAAATTCTTCGATCAAGGGGTCGTTTCGCGACAGGAGTGCTACTATGTTATATTTCTTCAGATCGCCTTTGTTGTTTTTCAGGTCATCAGAATAAATAAACTCAGGGAAGTTATTAGCGTTGATGTTGTTGTTCAACTCATAGATAATCTCGCCCATTGCACCTGCTGCATATTTAGCATAGTCGCGGCTTACCACGATACGGGTGGTACCTGCGTTAAATGCTTCAGGATATTGGTAGAAACTTAAGTCGTTAGAGATAAATGGATTTTTTGACTCCAGGTACGATTTATCAACGTCAATCTCGGCAAAGAAATTGGTGAAGCTGCTGGTACAGTTACCACTGGTTGGGTGGAACCTGAACTCCGCAATCAGCGTATTGTATTTATGGTGCTGGTAACGGTTAATGGTTACCGATGTATTTAACTTGCCCGATGCATCCAGTTTTTCACTGCTGATGAGCATACCGTTAAGGTAAACGTTAAAGTAACCACGGTCGTTTAATGCCAGCGCACTATAGTTAGCCACAAAACGGATCTCAACTTCTTTTGGTGTAAAGCTGAAATCACTGTTTTTAAAGTTATAAACTGTTTTTAATGAACCCACACCCGATGCAAAGTTGGTTAAACCACCCAGCTGACGTAGTGTTAATTTAGAACGGTTTTCATCAATAGTTTTAAAGAAGTTGTTGGTAGCGTTGTTAATTAACAGGTAATCGCCAAAGGTTGAGTTAAGGATGTTCATATTACCCAATGCGGTAATTGTTTTCTCATAACCCGGTTCGTCGCCACCGGTAACAAATAAAATTTCTTCTGGTACCTGGTGCGTTTCTACAGAACGAGCAGGCATAATTTGTCCGTTAACGGTAACCAGGTTAGTAACAGTATCAGTTACGCTGATAACCGCTTTATGCAGATAAAACAAACCCTGGCCGCTGCCCGGATTAATTTTAATGAGGTTGCGTTTGTCGGCAGCTATCTGGCCTATCGAACCCACCATAATGTAATTGTGGATGGTATCTGGCAGGTGACCGGCTTCAACTACCTGAACGTTTTTAATGTCTGATTTCTTTAAACGTGCGTAAGCCCAAGCCACAGCCTTTAAATCGTGCAGGGTTGGGTTGGCTGGATAAACAATAGCAGTTTTTGACTCGAATGAATTGGAGATATTAACGTTATTGAAGAAGTTGGTATTACTTTTATTAAGCGCCAGGTAAGAGTTACCTTTTACCTTTAACCACATGGCAGGGTTATCCAAATCGTGGCAAATATCGTCTGTAATGGTTAACAGCGTGCGGATCTGTATTTTAACGTAGCGACGGTCGGGCGATAAATCGGCACGGCTTAAGCCCAGTGTTACTTTCTGGATAGAGTCTTTACTTAAACGGGCACTGTAAACAGGCTTATCATTAATTAATACGTTGATGTACGATTTATCTTTGATAAGTGCTTGTGATGGCTCAAAAAACAGAACCAGCTTGCTGCCGTTCATTTCCATAAACGGATCAATTTTTACATAGTAAGCGCTCGAGCCGCTCATGCCGGTAATAGCATCATCATCGCGTCCAAGTGATTTGAACGTTATAATGCTTTGCTGGGCCGAGGCTGCATTGCCAAAAAGGACAATAAAAAACAGGAGTGATAAAAATTTATTCATCGGGTTGTGTGCTATTCTTCTATTAATTGATCACGTTAAATTCTACTCTGAAATAGTTGCCGTTATAATCGCTACGGTAGCTTAGTTCGCCGCCCATTTCCTGGGCCATTAATTTGGCTATTGATAAACCAAGGCCTAAACGGCTGCCGGTGGCATTGCCGCTGTTGGCATCGTTTAAAGTTTTTAGTTTATTAAACATAGTATCCAGCTCTTCCTGGCCAATGGCTATGCCTTCGTCAATAATCTCGAATACAAATTTTTGGCGTTGCAGGCTGGTAGCCACTTTAATATTATTGTTGGTTTGCGAAAACTTAATGGCGTTTGAAAGCAGGTTTTGGAAAACCTGTCCGGTAAATACTTTATCCAGTCTTACATTAAGCGGCAGTTTCAATATATTATCAACCAGGGTGATGTTTTTCATCTGGGCAGTTTCCTGCAACCCCTTAAATACATATTGTACTTCTGAATTGATATCGAAAATCTCGGCGTTGAATTTAATCTCAGGCGATTCGATCTCTTTTACATCCATCAGCATATTTAACATGTACTGCATTTTCTCTGCCGATTCCTGGATGTATTGCAAAAATTCTTTCTGATCTGTACTCAGACGGTATTCCTCGTCCTTAATCATGTTATTACTCATAATAACCGAGCCGATCAGGTTTTTAAGGTCGTGGCCTGCAATGTTAATGAAGCTGTTTTTTTGCTCATCAAGCTTACGCAGTTTCTCATACTGCATATCAATAATGTTGTTTTTCTCAACAATATCCTTGTTTTGCTGCTTCAGTTGCTCGTTCGATTTCTCGATCATGATCTGCGATTTCACATCACGTTCAGTCACTTTATAACGGGCGCTTACAATAAGGCATGATATTACGCTGATGATAAAAAAGTATTGACCGCCGTTGCTGATATACAAATCTAACGAGTACTGGTTAAGTGTATTAAAAAATACTGTTAACAAAACCAATGCAATAATTACCTGTATTACTGAGTTAATAGGCTCCCAAAATACTTGTAGATTAAAAAACAGGATGATGGCAGAATATATTAGGAAGAAAACAGTTAACTCTTGTATGTTTACCACATTACAAAGTACTGCCGAGGGGATGGATAAAAGCAGGAAGGCAATGTGGAGCAATATGCGATAGTCGTACTTGCGGGTTTGGAAAAAAGTATAAAGCCCCAGTATAACTAAAACCAGGATTATCCTTACAATTAAAAATTGGATCCAGACGTCGGTTGCATAAATAAAATCAACAATGCTTAAAAGCGGGTACAGAAATATAATTGTCCAAATGATATTATTAGTCTGGTACCAGGCCTTTTTGTTGCTTTCTTTAGCAAATTCTTCTTTACTTATTTGAACAAACATTATCTAATATCGTAAATTAATCAGTCTAAGCAATGAGTTTGGGTGTGAAGATAAACCGAAAAAACCAGTTTTTGAAGCAATTAGCAGGTTTATTTAAACCTGCCTTACACCTTTATATGGTTTTATTGGTATTAATGTTTCACCTAAATGCGCACTGTCAAACTGCAAAAACTAAACCAATTGATAATAGTCAGCGCAATGTCTTGTTTGCTAAAGCAGCAGGATTAAACAATGGGGTAAGCATATCATGGCTCGAACAGACCTGGAATACCAGTGCCCTGTACCACAAACCCTTCGGCGATGCAGATTTCGTATTACTTAAAAAACTGGGCTTTAAAAGCATCCGCCTACCCGTTGCCTTTGAAGATTATAACCGCAAAAACATTTCAACAGCCCGCATTTTAAGATACATTAATGCGGTATTTAAACAATGTAAACGTTATGGATTTAAGCTGGTTATTGACTACCACGATGGTGAAATAAACGACAATAACTATGCTGACGCTACAAAAAAGGCGATTACTAACTGGTTGCAAATAAGCAGGCATTATAAAAAAGAAAGCCCCGATTATCTTTTTTTCGAGATTTATAACGAGCCGCCGCACATGGATCCGCAGAAATGGAAAGATGCTGCTTACAATATAGTAACGGCTATTCGTACGGTTGATAAGCAACGGATATTATTAGTAGGGGCCTCAAATTTTAATAGTATTTATGAGCTAAGCCGCTTTGTAAGGCTGAGCGATGAGCATATAATTTACACCTTTCATTTTTATGAACCTTTTTTCTTTACCCACCAGGGAGCAGCGTGGGGAGGCGACCAGGTGAGTACAACCGGGGTGCGTTTTCCTTACGATGGGAAAAATTTTCCCCAATTGAATCCGAAAGCTAAAGGTACCTGGGGCGAAACCAATTATTACCAATACCAACGCGATGGTAATGAGCAATCTGTAAAAGATAAACTGCAGATAGTGAAAAACTGGAGTATAAAATATGATGTGCCCATACTATGCAGCGAGTATGGCGTTTATAATAAGTATGCCGATGCAGATAGCCGCGCCCGTTACATTAAAGCGGTGAGGAAAACGCTTGCAACATTGCATATACCGGGCATGTTGTGGGATTATAATACAAACTTTTCTATTTTTGCTGGCAAGCCGTCTCCGGAGCATCTATCCCCTGATTTTAAGGATGCACTTGGCTATTGATTTAAACTAATATAAAATAGGTATAAGTAGTTAAAACCACTAACTTTACCACCTGTTATAAAGATTATGAAGTTTTTTGCTGAACAGCGTAGAGAAGTAATGATGCATATTGAAAAATATATGCTCGAAAAAATGTGGGATTTCTTGAAACCCATCGACGAGAACTGGCAACCGTCTGATCTGCTGCCGGATTCAACCCGCGACTCTTTCTTCACTGAGATCAAAGAACTTCAGGAAAGCGCCAAAGGTTTATCTTATGACCTGGTTGCCGTGCTTATCGGTGATACCATTACCGAAGAAGCTTTGCCAACTTATGAATCGTGGTTAACCATGGTTGATGGTGTGGATATGAGCGAAGACAATGGCTGGATGAAATGGACCCGCCACTGGACTGCCGAAGAAAACCGCCACGGCGATTTATTAAACAAATACTTATACCTGAGCGGCCGTGTTGATATGCGTGCCATGGAGGTATCAACCCAATACCTGATTGCTGATGGTTTTGATATTGGCACAGGAACAGACCCTTACCGTAACTTTATATACACCTCTTTCCAGGAACTGGCTACCAATGTATCGCACAGGCGTGTAGCTGCTTTGTGTAAAAAAGAAGGTGATAATTTGCTGGCTAAAATGTGCGGTGTTATTGCTGCCGATGAAGCCCGCCACGCTAAAGCCTATAAACACTTTATGACCAAAATTTTTGAAGTTGACCCTAACGAAGCTATGGTTGCCTTTGAAGATATGATGCGTCAGAAAATTGTAATGCCGGCACACTTCCTGCGTGAGGTTGGCTTAAAGATTGGCCAAACATTCGGTCACTTTACAGATGCTGCACAACGTTTGGGCGTTTATACCGCTTTGGATTATGTAGACATTATGAAAAGCCTGATTGAGGAATGGCACATCGAAAGTATGCCAGACCTGAATGAAGCCGGTGAAAAAGCACGCGATTACATTATGGCCCTGCCAGATCGTTTGGTGCGTGTAGCCGAGCGGATGAAAAACCCAGGTTTAGAGTACAAATTCAGCTGGATAGCAGTTTAAGAAGCATCCTCAATATTCTTAATTTTCTTTCTGCCCGGATATTCCAGGAACAAACCGTTTAGGATTTCTTCGAGGGTTAATGAGTTAACATCATCTGTATAATGTTCAGATTTGATGATGTGCATCTCTGTACCCTGTATTTCTATGCGGTACAAAAAGCTGTCATATAACTCGGGGTTAGTGATCTCGATTGCACCATCGTTATTTACAATGCTAAAGCTGATATCGGCATGGCGTTGCTCCTGAAACAGCGGGTTAAGCTCCTCGTTCAGGAAATGCTCTAATTCATCGGCATGCACCGGTTGGGTTGTTTTAATGATTTTCATGGTAATATAATTACAAGCAGTTGAGAGATATTGTTTTGCCGCTTTATTTAGGTTTTAAAGTTTAAAACAGATATAATTGGCAAAACGTTCTATCACTATGCAATACAAATTATTGGGCCGCTCGGGCCTTAAAGTTTCTGAACTGTGCCTGGGCACAATGGGTTTTGGTACCGAAGGCGGCTGGGGTGCTGATAAAGAAACCAGCTTTGCCATTATGGATGAGTTTGCCAACGCCGGGGGGAATTTCCTGGATACGGCCAATGTATACAAGCTCGGCACCAGCGAAAAGATAATCGGCGAATACATCAGCAACCACGATCGCGATTATTTTGTACTGGCTACTAAGTACACGCTAAAGGATAATATGACCAACCCCAACGCATCGGGCAATAACCGCAAAAACATGATGCGCAGCGTGGAGGAAAGCTTAAAACGCTTAAATACCGAATTTTTGGATGTGCTATACCTGCACATTTGGGATAACATTACGCCTATTGATGAAGTGCTGAGGGGATTGGATGATCTGATCCGCCAGGGTAAAATTAATTACGCTGCCATTAGTGATACCCCGGCATGGGTAGTAGCTAAAGGAAATACGCTGGCCGAACTAATGGGTTGGAGCCAGTTCATTGCTTTACAAGTGGAGTACAGCCTGATACAACGCACGCCAGAACGTGAGTTGATCCCTATGGCTAAACATTTTGGGATGACGGTTACGCCCTGGGCCCCACTGGCTGGCGGCGCATTAACCGGTAAATATCTGCGTGGCGAACAAGGCCGCATTAAAGCCGAAAGCAACCGCCGCGACGATAACAGCGAACGCATAACCAAAGTAGTAATGGCCATTGCCGATGAAGTTGGTGTATCACCGGCCCACGTAGCCTTAAAGTGGACTATGCAGCAAGGCTTCTCCTGCACACCAATTGTTGGTGCCACTAAGGTTGATCAGCTCAAAGATAATTTGAAGACTATCGATTTAACCTTAACTGCCGATCACCTGAAACGCCTGGATGAAGCCAGTGCCATTAAACTTGGTTTCCCCGGCGACTTTTTTAACGAAGATGCTGTGAAGGTAAATTCGTTTGGCGGGTTTTATGACAGGGTGGAAAAAAGAGGAAGGTAGTTTCTGTTAAACAGGGACTTAGGTTTTGAAACTGGTATATTATTATTTATCTTGTAGTTAATTGTATATCTGATAATTGATAATCAATTACTGGCTGTAAAATTTGTGATATTACCAAACCTAAGCTTTTATGAAATCTCACGACAATAAAATCAAAGAGAGTAAAACGTATAGCCCTGTGCAAACCCAGCAAAAACCGGTATCGGGGCTGGCGCTTAAAGATAACCGGCAAGGTGCTACTGCTCAGGCTAAATTTTCACATCATACTTCGGTGCAAATGACTGGCAAGAGCAGTTTGATGGATAATAGACCGGTGCAGATGAAGGGCAACAATACAGGGTTACCTGATCAGCTAAAAGCAGGAGTTGAAAACATTTCAGGGCATTCGCTCGATGATGTTAAAGTTCATTACAATTCAGCAGAACCTGCAAAGATGCAGGCGCATGCGTATGCACAAGGCAATCAAATTCATATAGCGCCCGGCCAGGAGAAACACTTGCCGCACGAAGCCTGGCACGTGGTTCAGCAAAAACAGGGGAGAGTGAGGCCAACAATTCAAATGAAAGGTGGGCTGCATGTAAATGATGACTATGGTTTAGAGCATGAAGCTGACACCATGGGGGTATTGGCCCTAAAAGCAGATTCGCAAAATAGTTCACAATCAGTTAAAAATACGGATACGCCGAATAATGTCATTCAGCAATCGCATATAAAAACAGCTGGTTTAGAGTTAGAATTAAAAGGCGCGGCTTTGGTAAAAGAAGATGAAACAGGGAAAAAAATAGGATGGGGAGCGCATGAAAAAATTATAGATAAAAATAAGTGGTGGATTGAGATAGACTCTAATAACGCTGAACTGGTAACTAAGCCAACTAATTCATCAGCATTGTTGTTTGAATGGCTAACAGAAGGACTAAAAACCTTGAATGATATTCAATTGTATGCAGCACAATCTGATTTTGTTAATAAATTATCGGATGTAATCCCACCTAATGAAGAGGAAGATGCTGAAGTAAAAAAATTCATAGCAACAGGCCAAAAATTGGGCCTCGGCATAAATGTGTTAGTAGCAACTAATAAAGGCTTAGAGCACCATGCTAAACCACAAATAACCTTTGGTATTCATAAAGGAGAATTGTTTGGCTTTACATCTAAAATTAGAGGTGGCAAAATAAAATACTCTAAAGGGAAAAATAAAGATAATACCAAAACTCATATTCATGAAGAATGGCCAAGGGTACATTTAAATGTAGATTGGATTAAAGAAGATAGCCCTCTTTTTGCGACTGAAAAGGGCAAAGAATTTGGTGCTGCTTTAAACAGCTCGACCCCTGCCGCAAGCGGCCTTTGCTTGATGACCATAATTGCCATACTGTTTGCAACCCGGCAACAGGATGAAAAAAATGACTGGGAATATTATAAAGCACGTTTTAGTGTTATGCCACGCGTGCCACTAAGTGTGTTATATGACGAAATGGAGCTGGCAGATCAGGGGAAATATGATGCACTTGTTGTTTTATGGCATAATGCCGTTAAGGATTATAATGCTAAAGGGCCGGAAAATGCACATCCAACAAGAATGCAAAATGCTACAAAGGATAACACTGCTTCTTACACCGCAGAATTAGCTTCTGTAATTGACCCTACAAAACGACATAAAAAAACTTTAGAGGGTGGAGATAAACAGGTTGATGCAATTTCATCAGATGCTATGGCATCTACCAGTAATGTTGGCGCCTCAGTTGGTGCTCTCGATTTGCCTGCCGGTACTGATGGTGTTTTCGAAATAAGGACAATGCCATATATATCTATTAATGTTCCGGCGGAAGTTTTAACAATATACAGAGAGGTAATAAATGCTTATGGTGGAATGGAAGAATGATAGGTTTTCTTCCAAAATTGACAACCTCTTAACACACCTCCCTGAGCCTAAGCCCAATTAGCTGTTATAATTTGTATCTTTGCGCCGATGGAAGTTAAAGAGGCTGCAGTTGCGCAAGGTTTTAAGGGTTACAATAATTACGGTGCCTGGTTACGTGAAAAATACGATGGCCAGCGTGTATTTAAGGTTATTGTTGATGGCGGGTTTACCTGCCCCAATCGTGATGGCTCTAAAGGTTATGGCGGTTGTACCTATTGCAATGTAGACTCGTTCACGCCATCGGTTTCGCGCCAGGCACCTTCGCTGCGCGAGCAGGTGATACAGGGAATGGAACGTGCCCGCAAGGGTAACAAGGCCGATAAATTTATTATCTATTTTCAGCCTAATACCAACACCTACGCACCTACGCATTACCTCAAAATGCTTTATGACGAAGCATTAAGTATCGATACCGAAAATATTGTAGGCCTATCTGTAGGTACCCGACCGGATTGTATTGATGCGGAGAAGATAGCATTATTGGAAAGTTATACCGACCGCTTTGATGTGGACCTGGAAATGGGCATGGAATCGATCTATAACGAAACGCTGGATCAGATTAACCGTGGTTGCAGCCACGAAGATTTATTGAAGGCTTTGGCTTTGGTTGAGAATAGCAAACTGGATATCTGTGTACATACCATTTTCGGTTTCCCATGGGAAAGTAAGGAGATGATGCTGAAATATGCCGATGAAATTAACCGCCACAAGCAAATCAAATTTGTGAAGTTTCACCACCTGCATATTGTAGAAGGATCGGTAATGGGCGTAAAATACAAACGCGAACCATTTAAGTTGTTTACCCTGGATGAGTACGCCAACTTTTTGTGCGAGCTGTTGCCACTGGTGAGGCCTGATGTTGTTGTGCAGCGCCTGTTCGGCCTTTCAGATCGTGAGCTATTAATCGCACCAAACTGGCAGCTCAAAAAATCTGAGATCCAATATTATATCGACCAAAAAATCATCAATAACGGTATTATACAAGGTTCGGCTTTGTTATAGCAGCGTAAGCTGGTTTGTGGTATCGTAATTGCATTTGTAGTTCAATAAATTTAATGGCCTATTAATAAATAATACAAGATACTTTGTCACAAAAAACGCTGCAAAATTATGTACCTGCCCTAACAGGTGTGCGCGCTTTAGCTGCATACCTGGTTTTTATTTCCCATTATGAGTATGCTTTTGACGAATCTTTTCCCCAGGGTGTGAAAAGATTTCTACAAGAGTTCCATTTTGGGGTAACCATTTTCTTCGTTTTATCGGGCTTTTTAATTGCTTATCGTTATTATGATAATTTTTATTTAACCAAAGACTGGTTTAAGCAGTACTTCAAAAACAGGGTGGCGCGTATCTATCCCATGTACTTTTTCCTCACTATCGGGGCCTTTATTTATTATTACTTTTCCGGCGATCCGCAGGTCACAGCAGGTTTCAAGCAGCCATTTGTATTGCTGCTCATGAATATCACCTTTCTGCGTGGTTTTTTCCAAGATCTTAAGTTTACGGGGATCGCACAAGGCTGGTCGTTAACGGTGGAGGAATGTTTTTACTTCTCGGCACCGTTCATCTTTCTCGTCGCTAAAAAGTACAATAAATTCTATATACAACCTTTGGTTTTAACCGGTCTGGGTGCTTTACTGGTATTGATTTTCAGCCATTTCAATTGGTATGGTTTCTTCGGCAGCTTTACCTTTATGATGGTTTACACGTTCCTGGGCCGTTGTTTCGAGTTTTTTGTGGGGATACAACTGGCGCTTATCATCCATAAAAAAGGAATTGGACGTACTAATAATTTGTGGTATACCTATATCGGTATCGTGATGGTGTTTATCTGCCCGTTTATCATGTCGAGGTTAAGCATTCCGCAAGGGTGGACTGCTGGTTTGCACAACCCTTGGGGCATTGTAACCAACAACTATTTGCTGGCTATTTCTATCGCTATTTTCTTTTACGGACTGTTGACTGAAAGTACCATTTTAAAGAAGATCTTATCCAACAAGTTTGTAGAGCTTTTAGGTAAAAGTTCGTACATATTTTACCTTATCCATTTGGGTTATATGTACAAGTATTTACACGAAGGTGTGAACTGGCTGAACGATAAGGTATTTGTGTGGTACGATAAATGGGGTGTTGAATGGCACTCACCATTCGAATACGATTGGTTGAATCTGATCTACATATTCATTATATTGAATGGCATATCCATTTTGTTATTTAAAACGATAGAGGAGCCGCTTAATCACTACATCCGCAAGTCGGACTTTTTGATTAAAGCCAAGAAGGCAGATTAGTTGAACCGTAACGGTTGTGTTTATAATATTAATTGAAGAAATAATATGTATCAAAAGCTTACGCTGAAAAATTACCGGGCTATATTTTTAAACTTACTTACAGCCATAGTACTGCTTGGTGTATTCGGCATTCAAAAAGCCGAAGCCGGAGCATGGCCTGTGCGCCCTGGTAAAGTTTTGGTTTCATTAACCGGTAGTTATTTTAACGCCAACCAGATCTGGGATAAATACGGCAAAAAGACTGATTATCCTGATGGTGGTTACTATCGCTCGTACGGTTTAAGTTTATATGCCGAAATTGGCGTTAGCCGTAACCTTACCATTGTAACGTCTATCCCTTATATCTCAAACACATTTACCAACAATACCTATAAATCTACAGGTTCTGGTTTGGGCGATGCCGAGATTGGGGGCCGTATTTATATCACCAACATTAAGTTTAAGTTTTACCTGGCAGCACAGGGTACTATCATTGTGCCTATGTATACCAACAATACCAATGGCCGTAACTTAGGCTACCAGGCTTTCGGTACCGATGCCAAGATCATCGGTTCGGGCAGTGGTAAAATGGGCGGCACCAAATCATTCTACTATACGGTAGAGCTGGGTGGCAGGCAATACTCATCGGGCGAAGGTCCGCTGCAGTTAAGAGGTACAGCATCCTTCGGTTTAAACCTCGATCCTAAAAATCAGATTGCATTAAGCGGAAACGGTGTATACTCGAGCAGTGATGATAAAAACTTTACCGGCAACATTGCCCAGGTAAAAGATTTCTCTTACGTGCAGGCATCCATCAACGGAGGCCACTCTTTCACTAAAGATTTCTCAATGTTTGTAGGTTACAGCCAGTTTTTTGTAGGCCGTAACACTGGTGTCGGCAGCAATTTTACAGTATCTCTCGTTAATAAATTTTAAGACCCCTTCGTTATGTTCCGCTACTTCAAAAGTTTAAGTTTAGTTTTTACAGTTGTATTGCTAATGTCATTTAGCGATACTTTCGCTTTTAATCGAAATGTTAAAGCTTTTGAAGATGAAATCACTTTTACAGCCAAACCATCGCGTAAGGATGCTATTTATGATGCCAAGGAGAAAATAGCTTATGATGTAGACCTTAAAAATAATACAGGTGCAGAGCAGAGCGGTAAAGTTGGTATAACTGTTTTATCATTAAAGGATGAAGTATTAAGCCAAAGCTCTGTTGATGTAAAGATGAGCAAGGGCGATACCAAATCTGTAACGGTAAAAGCACCCGGGCAAAAAAGTGGTTTCTACAAAATAAACATCACCATCAACGTTACCGATTACGATGATACCATCCGTAGAATGGTGGGCGTTGATCCGAAGAAAATAAAATCGGCCACACCTAAGCCAGATAATTTTGATGGTTTCTGGCAAAGCACCAGAGATACCCTGGCAACCGTACCGATGGATGCCAAAGTTACCCTGCAACCCAGCATGGAGCGTGATGGTATTAGCTGTTACCTGGTAGAAATGCATTCGTACCAAAATGTGATAATCCGTGGTTGGCTTACCATTCCCAAAAAACATAATCCCAATCATAAACTGGCCGTGTGGTATGTTTTGCCGGGTTATGGGCCCAAAGGCACCAAGCCGATATACGGTACAGAAGATTTAGCCGTATTTGCCTTAAACGTGCGTGGTGTAGGTAATAGCCGCGATAAAATAAGCCCTACAGAAGAAGCCTACGTTACCGTTGGCATAGAAAGCCGTTACAAATACATTTACCGTGGTGTAATAATGGATTGTTTAAGGGGGATAGATTATATCTGCTCGCGCAAGGATATGGATACCGAAAATATCCTGTGTTCTGGTGCAAGTATGGGTGGTTATTTATCTATCGCGGTGAGCAGTTTGGATAAACGTGTTAAGCTGTGCTCGGCCAACAACCCTGTTTTTTGCGATTACCGCTCACTGGTAGGCAGCAAAGAATGGCCAATGAAGAGCTTTGTAAAGTATACCAGCCAAAGGCATATTGCCATGGATAAGGTGCTTAACAACCTTGATTACTACGATCTGAAAAACTTTGCGCCAAACCTGCAGTGCAAAACTTTAATAGGGATAGGCTTGTTAGATAACCTGGCACCGGCCTATAATGAATATGTAATGCTGGGTAATTTAAAAAATCAGTATAAATTATTTGTTTATCCTAACTTAGCGCACGAAGTACCGCCTGAAATATATGCGTACTTGAGCAACTGGATGATGGATGAGTTTGCACTTTTTTAGGCCAATTAGTATACCGAAGATATAGGGTTTTAGCGTGATAAGGTTTTTATTGAAATGGATAGCTCCGTTTGCAATTGCTATGCTGGCAACTGTGAGTCAGCAATCATTTGCGTTTGTTAAGGCCACCCGGGTTGTGGCACATCAGCAGGATGATGAATTTGGCTTTACCGCACAGGCGCGTAAAAAGGATGCGCTTTTTAACTTGAATGAGAAGGTAGAGTATTCGGTTGATATTAAAAATACCGAAGACGCCCAGAAGGGGACACTTGGCTATGCTATCCTTTCGAGGGATAATAAGGTTTTAAGTCAGGATTCGAAACCTATCGAACTCAAAAAAGACGAGTCGACAACACAGACTTTAAAAATGCCGGGGCAATCTACCCCTGGTTTGTATACACTTTATATTATTATACACCTTACCGATTATGACGATACCATTCGCCGTGCTTTTGCGGTAGATGTTAAAAATATAAAGTCGGACACGCCAAAGCCTGAAGACTTTGATGAGTTTTGGGCTTCTACCCGCGAGGAGTTGAGAAAGGTTGATCCCCAGTGGAAAATGACCATTCAGCCCAACATGGAGAAGGATAATACCAGCGTCTATCTAATCGAAGGCCGGTCGTTAGGTAACCTGTTGGTGCGTGGCTGGCTTACTATTAAAAAGAACCGCAAGCCACACGAGAAATTTCCGGTCTGGCTTGTTGTACCCGGTTACGGCGGTATAGGGGTTAAGCCAATATATGGATCGACCGAAATTGCCGTGCTCTCATTCAATGTACGTGGTCAGGGTAATAGCCGCGATGTAGTGCATCCCACAAAAGAAGCTTATCTCACAACTGATATCGAGAATAAAACAAAATATGTTTACCGGGGCGCCATTATGGACTGCATCCGCGCGATGGACTTTATCAGCACCCGGCCAGAGTTGGATTCGACCAATGTAATTATCTCGGGTGGAAGTATGGGCGGTTACCTGGCCATAGCAGCGGCCAGTCTGGATAAACGGATTAAATTATGTTCGGCCAACAACCCGGTGTTCTCGGATTATCGTGCATTAGTTGGCAGCAAAGATTGGCCTATGAGCGATTTTGTGAAGTATATTAAAGCCAGACATGTGCCGCTTGATAAATTGCTGAATGTACTGGATTATTACGATCTGAAAAACTTTGCACCTAACCTGAAATGTCCATCGCTTATAGGGATCAGCCTGATGGATAATCTGGCGCCACCTTATAATCAATACGTGATGCTCAACAGCATCAATAAAAATACCAAGTACAAATTGTTTGTATATCCCGAATTGGGGCACGAGGTACCGCCATCGCTTTTCGCCTACCTGAGTAACTGGATGATGGACCAGTTCGCTATATTTTAAGCTTCCTTATTATAGTAAGGGCCGAACAATTCAATCACTGCCTTTTCCCTGTATTTAAAAATATCATTAACTTTTTTGGCTACCAAAGCGCTGTTAGCTATTGAGCCGATAGGGCCGTAACCAATGGCGTAGGTGAGCAGATCTGTCATGTGCACACCGCCGTTAATTTCTTTAAAATGATGTTCGTGGTGCCACAAGGCGTAAGGGCCGAAGCGCTGCTCATCGATAAAATATTCCTTGTCTTTTACGTGAGTGATCTCGGTAACCCAATCGAGTTTAATGCCCATTAGTGGCGAAACCTTGTAAGTGATAAGCATGCCGGGATACATCACCGTTTGATCGGTATAGCTGGAGGTAACAACAAAATTCATCTCGGCCGGCGTAATTTTACCGAGGTTTAAGGGCGACGAAAAAAAGTCCCAGGCTTTATCCAGGCTGATGGGCATGGATTGTTCCCATTTTAATTGGTATGTTTTCACAAACTACTTAACCCGGTATTAAGGTAAAAGTTTGTTGATGTGGGTATCCAATACCTTAAGCAATTCGGCAAAATCCTTTTCGCTGTAACCTATGGATTGATAAATGATCTTACCATTTTCATCCAACACTACATTTCGCGGTATTGACTGGGTTGCAAACAAACTGAAGATCTTACGGCCTTCATCAGGCAAAATTGGGAATGTGTAGTTATTGGTTTCTTTAAAAGGCAGTACCTTATCCCAACCCTGCTCACGGCCAAATACAAAAAGGGCAAACTTGGGGTTGTCTTTATACTTTTCCCAGATCTCTTTTTGTACCCGTGGCAGCTCTAAGCGGCACGGCGGGCACCAGGTAGCAAAAAAGTTAAGTAGTACAATTTTGCCTTTATAGCTTTCTATGGTAGCTGTTTTGTCTTTATCGGTATAAAATTCAAAAGCAGGCGTTTGCTGACCCACCTTGGTAAGGGTAGTTTTATCATCGGCGGGTGCTTGCGCTTTTAGGGTTATTGCACTAACTAAAAGTGCAAAAAACAGGGCGTACTTTTTCATGGCAGATCAAAATGTTTAAGCCAATATAGCTAAACAAATAGATCTAAACGTAATTACTGTACCATTTTATTGGCGCAGTACGAGCTTGCAAACGCTTCGGGCTTAGCCTTAAACACAAAGCCCATACTTAAAATGTACCCCATAGCCTCATGCAAAGCCTGGTTTGATTTAAACATTGGATTAGTGTTAATGTCGGCATGCACCTCCAGGTCAACTTCATACACATCCAGTAGGTCGCAAAGTTTGTAGGCAATATCAATTGACTTTTGCACTTCGGTAAGCATTCTTTCTTTGATGCTCATTTTTTGCGATGTACGCTCCTGATGGATAAACATAAAGCCGCCACGTTGCTCGCGTAAAAAAACAATAACAGTTGCAAAATCGGTAACAGATCCCTTCACTTGCGAATCTGTACCAATGCAAACTTTAAGCTTGTTACCCAACAGGGTTTCACGCTCAATTGTTCTTTCAACTTCTTCAATAATGGGGGTTTGCAGTATTTCACCGCTAAATTTTCTCCAGGTCATAAAAATTGTATTTAGTATAAATTTTCAGAAACCTTGCCAGTGGTTTATAAAAGTAAGTAATTAGTTTTCAGAATAATATTCGCTGCGTATTATTTATTTGTTAACATGGAGCTAATTATCAACAGTTTATGGCCGTTTAATATGTAATTAACGTTTGCTTAATTGAGTGCGGTTATGCATCTTTAAAAAAACATTTACTTATGAAATTAAAACCTTTGATATGGCTTGCTGTGCCTGCCGTACTTGCGGCTTGTAATAACAAGCCAACGCAATCGGCAGATGCCCCCCCTCAACGCACAGTATTTTTTGATAAGTCGGGAATGGATACCACCGTTAAGCCCGGCGATGACTTTTTTAGTTATGCTAACGGCACATGGATTAAAAACACCAAGATTCCGCCATCAGAAAGCGGATGGGGGTCTTTCTATATCCTGTATAACGATAATATTAAAAACCTGCATCAAATATTAGAGGCCACCGCCAAGCAGGATAACAGCAAAGGCAGTAAGGAGCAAAAAGTGAGCGACCTGTACCTAAGCGGTATGGATACTGTTACCATTGATAAATTGGGTTACGAGCCGGTTAAGCCTTTACTTGGGCAGATAGATTCGTTGAAAGACAATAAGCAATTATTGCAATTTTCGGCCGATAAATTTAAGAACGGAGGTGGATTTTTATTAGGCTTTTATGTTGGCCCCGACGATAAAAACAGCAACAAAAATATGGCTCAGTTTGGCCAGGCCGGTATTACCTTGCCGAATCGTGATTATTACTTTAAAACAGATTCGGCCAGTGTTAAGATCAGGGCTGCGTTTGTAAAGTATATCACCACTTTATTTACACTTACGGGTACTGATGCTGCAACTGCTGCTAAAAATGCAGATGTGGTTTTGAAACTGGAGACTGAGATTGCAAAATCACATTCGACCCCGGTTGAACTGCGCGACCCGGTAAAGAATTACAACAAATTTGCTGTAAGCGAGATGCAGAAACAAGTGCCTGATATGGACCTTAATGATCTGTTTAACCGTATGGGCTTTAAAACCGATACCATTTTGGTTGGTCAGCCTAAATATTATGTGGCGCTTGATAATCTGTTAAAATCGCAGCCGGTAGATGTATGGAAAACCGAATTGAAGTTTGCATCGTTGGATAAGTCTGCCGGGTATTTATCTAAACCTTTCAGACAGGCTCGTTTCGACTTTTATAATAAAACCCTTTACGGACAAAAGCAACAAAAAGAACGCTGGAAAAACATGGTTGCTACTGTGGATGGCGGCTTAGGCGAATTGTTAGGGCAACTGTATGTAGAAAAATATTTTACCCCTGAGGCCAAAAAGCGTATGCTTGACCTGGTGAATAACTTACAGGATGTTTATGGCGAGCGTATTAAAAAGCTGGATTGGATGAGCGATGCCACCAAGCAAAAAGCGATTGAAAAACTACATGCTTTCACCAAAAAGATAGGATATCCGGATAAATGGAAAAACTACGATGATGTTGATATAGATAAGGGCGCCTTTTATAAAAATATGAAAGCCATCGGTAAACATGATTATAACGAGGAGCTGAAAAGAATTAATAAGAAAGTTGATAAAACAGAATGGGGTATGACACCACCGACTGTTAACGCTTATTATAATCCAAGCTTTAACGAGATCGTTTTCCCTGCCGGTATTTTACAGTTTCCATTCTTTGATAAGGATGCCGATGATGCAATTAATTACGGTGGCATTGGTATGGTTATAGGCCACGAAATGACACATGGTTTTGATGATCAGGGCAGCCAGTACGATAAAGAAGGCAACCTGAAAATGTGGTGGATCAAAGAAGATGACACCAAGTTTAAAGCTAAAACAGCAGCCATTGCAACGCAATATGATGCCTATACCGTATTTAACGGAGTACATGTAAATGGCAAGCTTACTTTAGGCGAAAATATTGCCGATAACGGCGGACTAGCCATTGCATACGAAGCCTTTAAAAGAACCAAACAAGGAAAAAGTAATGATAAGATTGATGGCTTTACCCCAGATCAGCGTTTCTTTTTAGGTTTTGCACAAGTATGGCGCGAGAAGGTGAGCGATGAGTCACTTCGCTCACAAGTGAGCGGCGACCCGCACTCGCCCGATATGTACCGTGTAAACGGGCCGCTTGCCAATACCGATGCCTGGTATAAAGCATTTAATATTAAGCTGGGTGACAAATTATACAAACCGGATAACCAGAGAACCAAGATCTGGTAAGATCAAAAATTACATAAACGACGAAAGCCGCTCATTGAGCGGCTTTCGTCGTTTAAAAGTATTGCAGTCGCTCGGCTCTTGCCGAGTGACGACTATCCGCGGCCTCCGGCCGCAATTAACTTTCATCAACAACCAATGGTGAATCTGGATTAGCACTACTATAAACATAACCAGCTTCGTCATTTACCATCATGGCTTTTACTGGATTTTGATGAATGTAATCTTTTTTCTGATCGAATACATCTACAGTTAAAAGCTCAATAGGATGCGATGTCTTTTGCCAGAACATGTACTCGCTATTTTGCTTATAAGATTTTGCGAAATATTTAAACAGATGTAACATCCATTCCTTACGGCTTTCTTGTGGGTTATTAGTAATCAGCTCAATGATTCTTTTCGAAGTATAACTTTTAAGGTCTCTTAAAAGATCGGAAAGAGATCCATCTGATCGGGATATAATCAAATGGATATGATTACTCATGATGCAGTACTCATAAACTTTTAATCCTTTGTATTTGCGGCAATATTCGAGATTACTAATTATTTCATCGCAATATTCATGTCGAGTAAATACATCAATCCAACCAACTACGGTAAGGGTAATGAAATAAGCGTGATCGGTATTGGCTTTTCTGAGTTCGGACATTAGGTTTAAAACTAACGTATATCGTTTTATTAAGCAAATACGTAATTAAGCAAGGCCAGAGGCCTCAGGATAGTCGTCACTCGGCAAGAGCCGAGCGACTGCGGGGTCTGTAACACAAAAAGCCTGCAAGTGCAGGCTTTTTGTGTTTGTATAATTATAAAATGAAAAAGATATGCAGTCGCTCGGCTCTTGCCGAGTGACGACTATCCTGCGGCCTCCGGCCGCAACTATTTATCCAACTAACTTTTTATACCTCAACCTTTTTGGTGCAATATCACCTAAACGTTTCTTGCGGTTTTCTTCGTAATCAGAGTAATTACCCTCGAAGAAGTAAACCTGCGAATCACCCTCGAATGCCAGGATGTGCGTACAGATCCGGTCAAGGAACCAACGGTCGTGACTGATCACTACGGCGCAACCGGCAAAGTTTTCTAAACCTTCTTCGAGTGCGCGCAAGGTGTTTACATCGATATCATTGGTAGGCTCATCCAGTAATAATACGTTCGAGCTTTTCTTTAAGGTAATAGCCAGGTGAACTCGGTTACGCTCACCACCTGATAGCACACCCACTTTTTTCTGCTGATCGGCTCCGTTGAAGTTAAACTTCGATACATAAGCACGTGAGTTAATGGTGCGGTTACCCAGCATCATGTTGTCCAACCCGTCGGTTACGTTTTCCCATACCGATTTCTCTGGGTCAAGGTCGTCATGGTTTTGATCCACATAACCCAGTGCTACAGTTTCACCCACGCGGAAAGTACCTGCATCAGGCTCTTCCTGACCGGTGATTAACCTGAATAGCGTAGTTTTACCAGCACCATTCGGGCCAATAATACCTACGATACCATTTGGTGGTAGCGAGAAAGTAAGGTTATCAAACAAGATCTTATCGCCATAAGCCTTGGTTACGTTGTTGGCCTCAATAACGATATTACCCAAACGTGGACCAGGCGGAATAAATAGCTCCAGTTTGTCTTCTCTTTCCTTAGTTTCTTCCGAAGCCAGTTTCTCATAGTTTGATAAACGGGCTTTACCCTTAGCATGGCGTGCTTTTGGCGCCATACGTACCCACTCCAGCTCACGCTCCAAAGTTTTCTGGCGTTTGCTTTCGGTTTTCTCTTCCTGAGCCAGGCGTTTCGATTTTTGATCTAACCATGATGAGTAGTTACCCTTCCATGGGATACCCTCCCCGCGGTCAAGTTCAAGGATCCAGCCGGCCACGTTATCCAGGAAGTAACGGTCGTGGGTTACGGCAATAACTGTTCCCTTATATTGTTTTAAGTGTTGCTCCAGCCAGTCGATAGATTCTGCATCCAGGTGGTTGGTAGGCTCATCCAGCAATAATACATCCGGCTCTTGCAGTAATAATCGGCATAAAGCCACACGACGGCGCTCACCACCCGATAGTACGCCGATTTTAGCATCTGGATCAGGGCAGCGCAGGGCATCCATCGCACGCTCCAGTTTGGTATCCAGTTCCCAGGCATTTACGGCATCAATTTTATCCTGCAACACACCCTGGCGGGCCATCAGTTTATCCATGGCGTCAGCATCTTCGTACACCTCGGGTAAGCCGAATTTTTCGTTGATGTCTTCGTACTCTTTCAGGATAGCGGTAATTTCGGCAACACCTTCTTCAACCACTTCACGTACGGTTTTTTCAGGATCAAGGATAGGCTCTTGTGCTAGGTAACCTACGGTATAACCCGGTGAAAACACCACTTCGCCCTGGTAAGCTTTATCTAAACCGGCAATAATTTTTAATACCGATGATTTACCCGAACCATTTAAACCGATAACGCCAATTTTAGCGCCGTAGAAAAACGATAGGTATATGTTTTTTAATACTTGTTTTTGAGGCGGGTAAATTTTGCTTACGCCGGCCATCGAGAAGATTATTTTTTCGTCTGCCATTTTTAGATTTATGTAGAGAGGCTCAAATATCCGTTTTAAAATTTTGGATTACAAGCAAAACCGGGCGATTTGCAGGTTGCACATTTTTACACAAAAAATTGGAACGTTCCACTTCAGCTATATTTATTTTATGACCATCCGCACCCAGCATGAAATAAGCCATCCGATGTGGTTTATCACTTTTACCTGTTACAACTGGCTGCCATTGTTTGACATTTCACAATCGTATGATCTGTTGTACAATTGGTTTAAGCTTATCGCACATAAATACAATATCCATACTTGCGGATTTGTGATTATGCCTAATCATGTGCATTGCCTGCTTTATTTAGAAGATGACAAAGTGAATCTAAATACAGTAATAAGTAACGGGAAACGATTTAGACTATATTCATCATAATCCGGTTAGTGGTAAATGGAATTTGTGTGCAGAATATACTGGTTATCCACATAGTAGCGCAATGTTTTATGTAGATGGTACATTACATCAAGATGTAGCAATTGCTGATTATCGGGGACTGGAATGGTAATCGCAGACTTGTCCTACGGCGCAGGGGGCCTCTGCGAGAGACCCTACGGAGACTGAAAAACTTAGATTCTATTCCGGTGGGTTCTAAAAATCATTATTATACATGCGACGAGATTGCCACGCTATTGCTCGCAATGACACATTGGGTATTTATGGGATTAACTGCACTCACAACCCGTGAACACCCTAACCATTGTGGCCTCTTGATTTTCGGGCAGCACAACATTGGCCTACGCACTAACTTTAATAGAAAATAAAGCAGCCACGAGTTCTGTTATTCACCTGTGTTTGTTTTTTATTGGTGTTCATGAGATCGCTCCGCTAAGTTTGATTACTTTTTCTTGCGGAAAGAAAAAATGACATCCACTGACGGTGAATGACGCGCACTGTCATTCCTAATGAAAAACGGATATGCAAGCGATTCCCACCGCACATACTTCGAGATCCTCAGTATGACACCCGACACGTTAATAAAAAGGATTGTTAAGTGGCTCTGTACAATTCGCGATTGCTTCGTACCTCGCAATGACGTGGTAAGAGAGTAGATTTTTTTGGATTTTAAAAGGCCAACCATTTCATCTTTTTAAAGTAATTTGCTGTATGAAAACCTTTCCGGCGCAATACTCAACTTTAGCAGCATCAGCATTAAAAGAGCATATCGAAGAAGTTTATGGGTTTAGAGGCCTCACATGCCGTTTGCTGGTACACAATGTAAGCGATACTTATATTTTGGAGAGCGAACAAGCTAAATATATCTTTAAAGTATACCGGAAAGATTACAGGACCTTGAATGAAATTAAGGGTGAGGTTGAGTTGCTGAATATTTTAAAGGATAACAGCATCCCTGTTTCGTACCCGTTAACCGATTTGGCCGGCAAACAGATTCAGTATTTTAAGGCAATTGAAGGTATGCGCTATGGCGTACTATTCACCTTCGCTACAGGCAAGGTGGTGCTTAACCCCGATGATGAGCAGTTGAAAATTATTGGCCGGACTATGGCCTTGATGCATCATGCTACTTCAACATGTAAACTGAAACACGAAAGGATTATTTATGATATTTATTCGACGGTTAGAGGTCCGTTGAAACTAATTCGTTCACGTTTTGAAGATTTGTCCCAGGAGTATACGTATTTGCAGGATCTGGGTGCTAAAGTAGTTGCAAAACTCGACGAGTACGACCTGACTAGGTTTAGTTACGGCTATTGCCATTACGATTTGTTACCTAAGAATTTTCATTTCGATGATGATAATAACATCACCATTTTTGATTTCGACTGGGCTGGCAAAGCTTTGCTGGTGAATGATGTGATGACTTTTATGGTGCAACTATTTTTTATGGCCCGCCACCAAATGATAACCAAAGAAGAAGCAGATCATAAACTAAAGATCCTTATTGAAGCTTACCGCGAAAACCGAAGTTTATCAGATCCCGAAATTGAGCTGATCCCATACCTGGGTATTATGTACTGGATCCACGCTTTCGGGTTTTATGAAGCAAACTATGATGATTTTGCCATCACCTTCTTCACGCCGCGATTTATAAAAGAGCGGGTAGAGTTAATTAAGGTTTGGGTAGAGTGGTATTGTAAGTTTTAGAGAGGTTTCCAGGGTTGTATTATTCGCTCGAATAACTGCTACTGCCACCTGCCACTGCTACTATCGCCACTGCCACTAAAAAAACTAATCATCCAAGCCCTTGCCATCCAAAATTTGCGGAATAGCTTTTTCAACCCTGGCCTCGCGGGTTTTGGCTTGTTTGGCTGCCGAGAAATAAAGTTTATAAGCCCGTTGTCTGCCGGGTGTTAAAGCTTCAAAAGCTGTTTTAAGAGATGGCATTTCATCCAGTTTGGTTTGAAACTCTTCGCAGGTAACGAAATCTTCTGTTTTCTTAAGTTCTACTTTTAGACCTGCTTTTTCAACTTCAATGGCTTCGTAGATATAGGCTTTCAGGATAGCTTTCCGATCAACAATCTCCTTAACGTTGGTGAACCTGATTTGCCTTGCTGCCTGCACATTCTTGGTTTGCTGAATTAAAATGCCTTCGGCATCATTTAACAAAGCGCCTTTAAAAAATAGGAACGCGCAATATTCCTTAAAATCATGTATCAATACAATGTTGTTATCATTATAAGTGTAGCAAGGGCAGCCCCATTTTACTTCTTCGGTTAAATTGCAATCAAGGGCAATTAGTCTTAATTGTTTTAGTTCTTCATGCCACTTTTTGTCTTCTTTAAAAAAGAAATCAACCTTCGTATTCATACTGATTTTATAATACTGTTATAAGCAAATTTAAACTTTTAATGAACCACGGAAACCTCTGGCAGCATAATATGATTCGGCCCCGTTGTGGTATAAGAAAACGGTATTATATCGACGGTCGCAAAATACAGCGCCACCCAGTTTCCTGATATCCACAGGTGTTTTTATCCAACTCGATGTTTTGGTGTCGAAGCTGCCGAGTTTCTGTAATTCGCGGTATTGCTCTTCTGTCAGTATTTCAATACCCATTTCGGTTGCCATATTAACAGCGCTATTGCCGGGCTTATGTTCTTTACGGGCTTCCAGCGCTTCATGGTCGTAACAGATGCTTCGGCGGCCTTTTGGGCTTTCGACAGCACAATCATAAAAAATGTATTCGCCGGTGCTGTTATCAAAACCAACTACATCGGGTTCACCGCCAGTGGCTTCCATCTCATCAAGCGACCAAAGCTTTTCGGCATTGGCTTCCAACCGGGCTTGTACCTTAGTCCAGTCCAGATCTTTATGGCGGTTTTTATTTTTCTCAAAACGGATTTTCAATACCGCGATTAATTCTTCTGTCTGCTGTGATGATAATTTGTTCATCTTGCTTAGCATTATTAATTAACCGAAAGAACTTTCCTATCCGCGGGCCTGAAATACCAGGATACGATTGTTAGCACCAATAATAATACTGAAGGCAAAATCTCACCCACTGCACTGCCCGATGCTAAATGCGAAAATATAGCCCCCGACATGGCGAAGAAGAAACCTGCATAAGCCCACTCCTTCAGTAACGGAAATTTAGGGATCAGTATAGCTACAACGCCCAGAATTTTCCAGATACCTAATATAGTTAGAAAATAGGTGGGGTAACCTAACCGGCTTACGCTATCAACACCGCCAGCACCCGCTTTGGCTTTTAGTAATTGCACTGCCCCGGTTGATACCATGCCCAATGCCAGCCATAAGGTGGCTATCCAGTAGATAATTTTATTTCGTTTGCTCATGATATGGTTATTTTAATTGTTTTAAAATTTCCTCCATACGGTTGTGTGCCATATTAATGCCCTTGGCAAATGGCAGCTGCATCACCTGGTCGCGCAGGGCGGCCGATTCATAGATGACATGCATGATGAGCTTGCTGGTATCATCTGTCAGTTTTTCAAATTCATAAAACTCCAACTGGATGCCGAAGGGGGTATTCTCCATCTCGAACGTGCGGGTAATTTTACGTTCCGGTATAAACTCATGGATCACACCGTTGAAACCATGCTTGTTACCCTTAGGGTCAGTGGTTTCAAACTGATAACTGCCGTGCTTTTTGCTTTCCAGTTTCAGCACTCTAGTACCCATCCATTGCTCTACAATTTCGGGCTCAACGTAGGCTTTGAAGAGTAATTCCAGTGGCAAATCAAATTCACGGGTAATCACTAAATCCTGCTCGCCGTTGCGGGCATCTATTTTGGTTTTCAGTTCCATGTGGCTTATGCTTTAGGTTTATAATTTTTCATGATACTCTCCAGTTTATTGAAACGCTCATCCCACATCTGGCGGAATGGCTCGATAAAATCGGCTACTTCTTTCATTTTTTTTGCGTTAATGTTATAGTAAATCTCCCGGCCGTTTTGCTTTTGCTCCAGCAATTCGCACTCGGTGAGTATTTGCAGGTGTTTAGAAACCGTAGGCCTCGCGGTATCGAAATTAGAAGCTATCGAACCTGCGGTCATGGCTTGCGTGGCAACCAAAAGTAGTATTGCCCTACGGGTAGGGTCGGCTATGGCCTGGAATACATCTCGTCTTAAATTCATCATGTAGTTATTTGACTACAAATATATATGTAGCTATTTAACTACGCAAATTATTTTTTCATTTATTTGAATTAAGTGACTTGTTTTAATATTCGGTATTTTGAAAACCACCTGACAATGCTACTATTATCGCCAGCCCCGTGTTGCGCCAATACTACACGAGGCCTTAAGCGTAGGCCGGTATCCGCTTCACCCGGGTTTAGAGAAGCAAGGCAAATTACTCACTCATTCACAACTCACTCATTCACTCATTAGCTTAAATCAGATTCAGATTAAAATGTGAAACACGTATACCATCGCATAATCATCCTTGCCTTATAAAAATCCTTAATTTTATTTCAGGCGTTATTTACGCTTACCCTATCCTGTTTAATGTAAGCGGCATGCAGTTCTGGCCCCCCATTAATTCTGCATGCTTAAATCAAAAACCTTTTATAAACACATTAATATCTTCACTTAAAAACAATTAAAAAATGGAAAAGAACAATTACCACAAACTGGTAGCCGAGTTTTTAGGAACCATGGTACTGGTATTAATGGGTTGCGGTAGCGCTGTAATCAGTAGCACCAGCGGGGTAATAGCCGGAGTTGGGCTTTTGGGTATTTCGTTTGCTTTCGGGCTATCGGTGGTGGCTATGGCCTATGCTATAGGGCACATCTCGGGCTGCCATATTAACCCGGCTATTAGTATTGGTATGGTGGCTGCAGGCCGCATGCGCGCGTCTGAATGTATAGGTTATGTTATTGTACAAATTTTAGGCGCTATTGCCGGTGCGGGTATCCTTTATTTAATTGCAAGCGGCAGGCCCGACTGGAATATAGCCACATCTGTAGCCGGGTTAGGCCAAAACGGTTACGGACCAGGTTCGCCACGGCATTACGACCTCACATCGTGCTTTATTGCCGAATTTGTTTTCACTGCCATATTTTTATTAGTTATTTTCGGTTCAACATCATCTAAAAACATACATGGTGGTTTTGCCGGTTTAGCTATTGGTTTAAGCCTGGTGCTTATCCACATTGTGGGTATCCCGATTACCGGTGTTTCGGTAAATCCTGCACGCAGCATTGGTCCGGCTGTATTTGTGGGCGGGCAGGCACTCGAACAAGTATGGCTTTTTGTTGTTGCGCCAATTGCAGGTGCCATAGTTGCGGCTATTATATGGCGTTATTTTGTAGAACGAACTGATAATCTTTCAGCATAAAAACTAAAATCTATTTATATATGATCAGCAAATTTATACACCGGTTAAAGTACACTTTATTATTATCAGGGTTCGGCATTGCGGCTTATGCGCAAACACCAGCGCCTGCCCCACCGCCCGATACTGCCAAGGTTTGGATCATTCATGGCCAAAACACTATATTAATAAACCAAAGCTCATTTTCTAACTGGGCTGCCGGTGGTATAAATTCGCTTGCTGCCAATGCAGTGCTCGATTACGATTTTAACTACAAACGCGATAAATGGAGCTGGGACAATAAAGTTATTATGGCCTACGGACTAAGCCGCCAACCCGACATCGGCTGGCGTAAAAATGATGACCGCGCCATATTAAATAGCTTACTGGGTTACAAGGCTGCCAAATATTGGTTGTATACCTTTCTGGTAAACTTCCAAACCCAGTTTGCAAACGGTTATAACTACGATAGTAATAATTTACGAACTCTAATATCTGCACCGTTTGCGCCCGCATATTTAACCTTCGGGCCGGGTTTTGCCTACAAACGGTCTGACAGTTTGCGGATCAATATTTCGCCCCTGGCTTCGAGGTTTACGTTTGTGAGCAACAGCTACCTTTCGGCGCTCGGTTCTTACGGGGTTGATCCTGGTAAGAAAAACCTGTACCAGTTAGGTGCTTCGTTGGATGCTTATTATAAAGTAGGTATCGCCAAAAACATCACCCTCGAAAACATCCTGAAACTATATTCAGACTACCTGAAGAAACCACAGAATATTTATGCCGATTATGCAGCCAACTTGTATATGAAAGTAAATAAAGTAGTAACGGTAAATTTAGGGGTAGAATTAATTAACGATCCGCTTGCCCGCATCGCCCAGCAAAAAGATGGCGTAACCGAATACCATTCGCTTTTACAGGTGAAACAGATTTTTGGGGCAGGGTTAACGTATAAGTTTTAATCTCCATGTGTGATGTTGAACTTGTTTCAACATCACACATGCTAAGCTGCGACATATAAGTATCAGACATGGCTTGTGAGGTGCCGAAACAAGTTCGGTATGACGTAGTTTGTTAAGTTCCCTCCCCGAAAGGGAGGATTAGGGAAGGGGTTAATACTTAATCCCCGCCTTTATCAGCACAAAATGTAAAAGCCATATCGGCCCGATGAGTAAGAATTTAATGTCATCAAAAAACGAAGGCTTCTTCCCCTCAATTTTGTGCCCGATAAACTGCCCCACCCACGAGAGTACAAATATAGCCAGGCAACTCTGCCAGAGCATTGGCCCGCCATTATGCTGCCAGTTTAGCAGCGCGATAATGGCACATATAAACACCACGATAAGCAGCAACATAAAACCCGCCAGCACAGGCGACAGCTTAAAATAATAGTAAACTGCAAACGCGATCAGCAACCATGCCCAGCTTACATAGCCGTTTAACCTACCTAAAAAGCTGAGGTACGGAAAGGGTATCGACCAGATGAGCCCCACCAAACTAAACACAATCAAAGGCACACAGATCCAATGGATCAGCTCGTTTTTGGGGTTCTGATGGCTTTCGGCATATTTGTCAAAATAAACATCAACCAGTTTTGGGTGCATGTTTTGTTCCATGAAGTTTATAATTGGTTGTATGAAGTTAACAATTTTCAGTCAATGTCGAGTGGCTTATCTTTCTTATACAATCAACTACTTTCAGTCACTTTATTCATTCCATAGTAGTCTGTAACATAATCAAAACATGGCACGTCAACATATTGTAGAAATGTATATACGGTATGGCTACATACTTGCCCGGTGTGGCAACTATATAAACAGATATATCGTATATTAATTTAAAGGGTGTTCTTTGATAATAATGTTAACTAAATGTGGAAATGTATAAAACTTGCATGCCTTAATGTCATATTTAATGCCGAAATTGCTTGTATAAACAGATCTACTAATGGTTTATGTCATTAACGAATAAACCATTTCGCAAATAATTAATCAAACAAGTAGTTAAAAGGTAAAAAACTGCTAATTGATTAATAATAATTATCGTTTTAAAGCAATATTTAATAGATTGCCTGTCATTAAAGCGAAGTATCAGGAGCGGTAAAAAAGTTGGCAATATTGTTGTAATCACTAATTATCCGCACCTGGTAGAACAAACTATATCAACAGGGCGTTTAACAATTAATTTGAAAGGTATTTTATGGAAGCTAAATTTTCGCCACGTGTAAAAGACGTTATCTCGTATAGCAGGGAAGAGGCTTTACGCTTAGGCCATGACTATATAGGTACAGAACATCTTTTGCTCGGGCTTATCCGCGACGGAGACGGGATAGCTATCAAATTGCTGAAAGGCTTAAATGTTGATACATCCAGACTACGCCGTGCCGTTGAGGATGCAGTGAAAGGCACATCAGGAACTAATGTGCACATTGGCAGCATTCCGTTAACCAAACAAGCAGAAAAAGTATTAAAGATCACTTATCTTGAAGCTAAAATATTTAAGAGCGATGTAATTGGTACAGAGCATTTGCTGCTGTCAATCCTTCGCGATGAAGATAATATAGCATCACAGTTATTGATGCAGTTCCACGTTAACTACGAGATATTTAAAAGTGAGGTGGAAGCCCACAAAAACAATATCACAGACGAAATGCCAGGTTCATCAACCGGCGGCGATGATGACTTTAAAGAAGAAGAATCATTCAGCCAGCCTAAAAAGGTGTCTGACATTAAATCAAAAACCCCTGTTCTTGACAACTTTGGCCGTGATTTAACCAAAGCTGCCGAAGAAGGTAAACTTGACCCGATTGTAGGCCGCGAAAAAGAAATTGAACGTGTGTCACAAATCCTGTCACGTCGTAAAAAGAACAACCCTATTTTAATCGGTGAGCCGGGTGTTGGTAAATCTGCCATTGCAGAAGGACTGGCATTGCGCATCGTTCAGCGTAAAGTATCAAGGGTATTATTTAACAAACGCGTTGTTACGCTCGATTTAGCTTCGTTAGTGGCAGGTACCAAATACCGTGGCCAGTTCGAAGAACGTATGAAAGCCGTAATGAACGAATTGGAAAAATCACCAGACGTAATTTTATTTATCGACGAGATACATACAATTGTTGGTGCCGGTGGCGCTTCGGGCTCGTTAGATGCTTCGAACATGTTTAAACCTGCATTAGCCAGGGGCGAAATCCAGTGCATCGGTGCTACTACATTAGATGAGTACCGCCAGTACATTGAGAAAGATGGTGCGTTAGACCGCCGTTTCCAAAAGGTAATGGTTGAGCCTGCTACACCAGATGAAACCATCGAAATATTAACCCGTATTAAGGATAAATATGAAGAACACCACGGTGTAACTTATACAGACGAAGCTATTAAAGCTTGCGTTGCCTTAACTGCACGTTATATTACAGACCGCTTTTTGCCAGACAAAGCTATTGATGCTTTGGACGAATCGGGCTCACGCGTTCACTTAACCAATATCCATGTGCCTCAAAACATTTTGGATATCGAATCTAAAATTGAGCAGATTAAGGTTGAAAAAAACCGTGTAGTTCGCAGCCAGAAATATGAAGAGGCAGCAAAACTACGCGATACCGAAAAACACTTATTAGAAGAATTAGAACAAGCTAAGGGTGTTTGGGAAGCCGAAACAAAATCTAAACGTTACACCGTAACCGAAGATAATGTGGCCGAAGTTGTAGCCATGATGACAGGTATCCCGGTTCAGAAAGTTGGACAGGGTGACAGCCAGAAATTACTACAAATGGGCGAAAGCATCCAGGCAAAAATTATTGGTCAGGATGATGCGGTTAAAAAATTAACCAAAGCTATCCAACGTACCCGTGCTGGATTAAAAGATCCTAAAAAACCAATTGGTTCATTTATATTCCTGGGCCCAACCGGTGTTGGTAAAACAGAGCTTGCCAAAGAGCTTGCCCGGTTTATGTTTGATACCGAGGATGCGCTGATCCAGATTGATATGAGCGAGTACATGGAAAAATTTGCTGTGTCTCGTTTAGTTGGAGCGCCTCCGGGCTACGTAGGTTACGAAGAAGGCGGACAATTAACCGAAAAAGTACGCCGCAAACCTTATGCTGTTGTATTGCTGGATGAGATTGAAAAAGCTCACCCGGATGTATTCAACATTCTGTTACAAGTGTTAGATGAAGGCCAATTAACTGATTCATTAGGCCGCAAGGTTGATTTCAGGAATACCATCATCATCATGACATCAAATATTGGTGCCCGTCAGTTAAAAGATTTTGGTCAGGGTGTTGGTTTCAGCACTTCGGCAAAAACTACACAGGCTGATGCACACTCACGTGGTGTAATTGAAAACGCTTTACGCCGTGCATTTGCACCAGAGTTTTTAAACCGTATTGATGATGTGATTGTGTTTAACTCTTTAACCAAAGAAGACATCTTCAAAATTATCGATATCGAGTTAGCTGGTTTATTCGGTCGTATCAATAGCTTAGGTTACAAAATTGAACTTACGCTTAACGCCAAAGAAGCCATTGCCGAAAAAGGATATGATTCGCAATTTGGTGCACGCCCACTAAAACGTGCCATCCAAAAATACCTGGAAGATCCAATTGCCGAGGAAATACTGAAAGGCGAAATGGCCGAAGGTGATACCATGGAAATCGACTTCGACAAGGAAACCGAAGCCATTAAGATTGTTGCCAAAACAACTAATGACGAAGGTAAACCTACTGAAGAAGAGCAAAAGTAACCTCTCCAAACCCTCTCCAAAGGAGAGGGCTTAAAATACAAAAGCCCGTTGCCAAAAGCAGCGGGCTTTTTTTTTCTGAAAGTAAATAGCAAATCATATAATCCACCATGGTTAAAAGAATTTTTTCTACGTGCTCTTAGGCAACAACCGTTGGTTCCTGATGGATTAAATCAGTTTTGTTTCCGACCTCTAAGGGATCAATAAAAGCTCGATTTCAGGATGTTATTCTAAGTACAGGTTCTTTGAAGGGTGAATGGGTTGAAAGAACATGATACACAGCTAACAGTATTTTGTGCGCGACGGCCATTAAAGCCCGTTTCTTACCCCGCCTGACAGACAGCGCGTAATATTTATTTCGGAGCCATCCCTTTTTCATTTTTACAGCAGACCATGCTGCCTCAACGAGCGCTGTTTTGAGCGATCTGTTACCCTGCGTGACCCGGCTGCTCATCTTCTTGCCTGCGCTTTCATTATTACCAGGGCATACACCAGCCCATGAGGCTAAGTGATTAGCAGTAGGAAAAACGCTCATATCGAAACCAATCTCTGCTACAATACCTTTAACTGTTTCGTGACTGATACCCGGAATGGTTTCCAACAATTCCACCTCGGTGGTATGATGGCTGAGGTATTCGTTCAGCCTGCGATCTATGCGATCAATCTGTTGTTGGATATTTTCCAGTGCCAGTCTGCTGGTCTGTAGCATAAAGCGATGGTGCTCTGTTATTCTGCCGTTTAAGGCACAGATAAGTTGAGGTATCTTCTTCCGTAAACTTCCTTTTGCAAGTGATGATAGCGAAACAGCATCTGTCTGCCCATCAATCAGTGCACAGATAACCGCCCAGCCGGTCTTTCCGAAAACATCACTAACTACGTTTCCCAGTTTAAGATTGGCATCTTCCAACACCTTCTGCAAACGGTTTCGCTCGGCCACCCGTTGACTGATCAGTTTCTTCTTATATCGATAAAGTTCACGCATTTCCCTGATCTGCTGCGGCGGAATGAAACTTCCTTTCAACAAACCGCTCATTAACAATTTGCCGATCCATGCGCTGTCCTTGCAATCGGTTTTGTGACCCGGAACATATTTGATATGGCGGGCATTAACCAGCATGATCTCAAAATCTTCTTCCAGAATATTAAACACAGGCTTCCAGTAAACACCGGTGCTTTCCATCGCAATATGACCCACCTTAAGCATTAACAACCAGTCTTTAAGGTCGATAAGGTCTTCCGTGAATGTACCGAATGTGCGCGTTTCATCCGAAGATTTATTAACTTTAACTGTTACTACGACGCTTTCCTTGTGCACATCTATTCCTGCGCAACGATCAAATAATAAAGGGAATTCTACCTGGGTTGACATGTTAATTGAAGTTTGGTACCTACAATTTAACACTTTCATGCCCGTTGGTGAATTCCCCTTTCATGAATGTTTTGTTTTCAAATATGGTGGTTGGGTGTCATACTGAGTCCCGTCGAAGTATGGTGCAAAGGGCCAACGCTTATGTTTCGACGGAGCTCAACATGACAACGCTCTTTTGCAAATCCGCGTTCGGGGCTGTCATACTGAGCTCCGTCGAAGTATGGTGCAAAGGGCTAACGCTTATGTTTCGACGGAGCGCAACATGACAACGCTCTTTTGCAAATCCGGGTTCGGGGCTGTCATACTGAGCTCCGTCGAAGTATGGTGTAGAGGGCCAACGCTTATGTTTCGACGGAACTTAACATGACAACGCTCTTTTGCAAATCCGGGTTCGGGGCTGTCATACTGAGCCCCGTCGAAGTATGGTGTAGAGGGCCAACGCTTATGTTTCGACGGAACTTAACATGACAACGCTCTTTTGCAATCCGGGTTCAAGGCTGTCATACTGAACCCCGTCGAAGTATGGTGGGATGGGCTTCTGCACCCTGTTTTAAATATTATCCAGTTTTTTTATATTAGAATAATGAACCAATACTTTGTCTATATTCTTCTTTGTTCGGATATGTCTTACTATACAGGTATAACCAATAATTTAGAAAGAAGAATATATGAACACGATACAGGAGTGAATCTGCAATGCTATACATATAAGAGACGACCAATAAAATTAGTTTTCAATAAAAATTTTCCGGATGTGAATCAAGCCATCGCTTTTGAAAAACAGGTTAAAGGATGGAGCAGGGCAAAGAAGGAAGCTATAATTAATGATAAGTGGGTGTTATTACCTCAATTGTCTAAAAAGAGAAATTAAGAAAAATGTGTCCTTAAGGTATGATGTATAGGCCAACGCTTATGCTTCGACGGGGCTCAGCATGACAAACGCTCTTTTCTCAAATTTTTGATCTCCTACGTCCTTTTTCCTTCCTCTATTTTCTTTTCTCCACCGGCTCCGGTTCATAATCAACAGGCAACATTCCGGCTACGCGGCTTTTACCCCAATTACCTTCAAACATCAATGATGATGGGTTAATGACCGAACCATTCTCATCAAACAAAGTTTTAGTTTCGCTAAAGCTTACAATGGTTATGGCGTAATTAGGAATATTTAAGGGATGAAAACTGAGGTTGTTCGAGCTGTCATCATGTGCTTTGGTATACATTACGTATAGATAGTCGGGATAGCTAAGCGTGTAAATTCCCGGCTGTTCTGTTTTGGCAATAAGGTTGCCTGGGTTTACCGGTGGGTTTTGTACTAAGTAAGAAACGGTTTTTGGCATCTGATTAAACTTTGCCCATTTACTAATCGAATCATTTGCCATGCGATTGTTGGTAAATATCAATTTACGGAAGTAATTGATCTTAGATTTGATCAAGTCTTCAGGTGGGCGCTCTGGATTAGGCTTCCTGATCAATTGCAGAACCCTAAAACCTTCCTCTGTGGTTTGGTTGCGTAGAGTTGCCCTTAAAAAATGCTGAAGGGAACCATAATATGCTTTCTCACGTGCCTTTTTCCACTTCTTTTTTTGCCCTGAGGAGTTGGTCTTAATATCTTCAAATAACATAAAGCCCTCGTAATAGAGCATATTATTGGCATAGTCTTTAATAAAATTGGTGAGTTGATATTTGATGTGATAACCTAAAGCCGGGTTCTCGATCTCCATAAAATCGTAACTGGATGCTGTGAGCTTTCGTTCGGTATTATCATAGTTTAGTTGAACTACATCGGGGTTTAATATTTTACATTGTTTCCCTTCGGGGCCATCACCTAAAAGTTCGGCTTTAAAAATATCGTAATTACGTGCCCAGTTGGCATCGGGCTTAACAACCACCTCGTTAAGGGTAATGCTTTTAGGCAGCAACTCTACAAGCGGAATGGTAATGTTGCTGTTGCTCACAGTAAGGTTCAGATGAAAGGTTTCGTAACCAACAATAGAAACAACCATGTCATACTGCCCGGCTTTAACAGCCTTTAAAGTGAATGAGCCATCAGCTGCGGTTCTGTTACCTATAGTGGAGTTACTTAAAATAACACTTGCATTTTCGATAGGCTTATGCGTTGTGAGGTCGTTTACTGTACCTGTAACATTAACCTGTGCCATTAAGCAGGCTGGTAGTAAAAGCAGCAGAACAAAAGTAAATCTAAACATACCGCCAATTAACTAAATATTTAGTTAATTGGCGGTATGTTTAAGAAAAATTTTGCGCGAAAGTTTTATCTTGTTTACTGTCTCTCAGCTTTTGCTTCTCTATTATTGCGCCGGCGGCCCCGAAGGCTCGTAATCAATAGGCAGCATACCCGATACCCGGTTTTTACCCCAGGCACCTTCGGTAATAACAGATAATGGATTCATGATATGCCCGTTATCATCAAAAAATACATGAGGCTCAGAGAAAGTCATGATACTGGTAGAATAATTTGGCGTATTAGTAGGGCGGTATACCAATTGGTTTGAACTATTGTCGAGCGTTTTGGTATACATCACATATAGGTAATCAGTATAAGTCATCACATACACCCCAGGTTGATTGGTGCGCTTAACCAGCATAGACGGGTATACAGGCGGATCTTTAACTACCGAAAAAATAGTTTTAGGCAAACGTTTTAAACGCTCCCAATTATATAATGAATCTTCTGACGAACGGCTGAAATTACCAATAGTGTTAAAATAAGCCATCTTAGATTTAATCTCCTCGTCGCTCGGGCGTTTCGGATTCGGGATCTTCACCATTTGCAGTACCTTAAAGCCATCATCTTCGCTGGTATTATGCAAGGCGGCTTTCAGAAAATGCTGCATCGATCCGTAGTATGCTTTCTCGCGCATCTTCTTATAATGCTCGGCCTGCTCGGGCGAACTTACCGGCAGGTCTTCAAATAATACCGAACCTTCATAAAAGATCATGCTTTTGCCGTAGTCTTTGTTAAAGGTATTCAGTAAATATTTTACCCGATAGCCAAGCGCCCGGTTTTCAATCTCAATAAAATCTGTACTGGAGCCAATCAACTGGTTTTTATTTTCGTCGAAATGGAGTTTTACCACATCCGGGTTCAAAATTTTGCAAAGTTTAGCCTCGGGGCCTTCGCCTAAAAGCTCAGTCTTAAAAATTTCGTAATTGCGGAACCATTCTGCATCCGGCTTAATTACAACCTCCTGCAGGTTAATGCTTTTGGGTAGTAATTCTATATTAGGTATAGTAATATTGGCATTGCTCACCATAATGGTAACCTGGTAGGTTTCGTAACCCACAATAGAGGCAACCAGATCATATTGCCCTGGCTTAACATTACGCAATACGAAAGTGCCGGTTGTATCGGTGCGGTTACCCACACTCGAATTACTTAAAAGCACCGTTGCATATCCGATACCTTTATGAGTAGTAATATCGGTTACCTTACCGGTAATTGATACCTGTGCAAACACAGTAAACGGAAAAATGATAAGCAGGAACAGGGTATACTTAAACATACTGCAAAATAACTGCAATATTAGATAGTTAGTATGAAGAGGTTATGAGTTTTGATGAATTTATTGTAACGGTAATGATAGAATGGCTCACCTCCCTGATCGTCATTGCGAGGTATGAAGCAATCCCCGACCTACAGAGTACTGACTTAAATGGGGCAGAAACTATTATGAATGGGTTCTGTAACTATTAATGGCAGTCTGCTCATTGCCGCAGGGGCTACCTACTTTTGGCTTGATCCAAAAGTAGGCAAAAGATCAAGAAAGAAAAATGCTTCCCCGCTCAAGGCCAACGCATGGCCCGCTTTTCTTTCAGGCCACCGCTCTTTTGATTGTCCTAATGTTTACTTTTTTGATTTTTTATCTTGTTTCGTGGCTCTCGATTCTTATTTCTCTTTCCTGTTGCAAACAGCTTCGGCCAAAAGAGGACAGAACAATGATGGCCTTCGTGAGGGAAGAGGCATTGGAGATTTTGCAGAAGGGTGGGCCTGTGAACGCAAGTGGGCCAAAGATCCCGTCCCGATAGCTATCGGGATGTGTGTTCTGGACGCTGTGCGGCATGGCCCGTGCGTAAAGAAGCCTTTTGCCAACAGGCGCTTTGGTTACTTTGGCGCCCCAAAGTAACAGCCAACCCGCGGCGATTGAGCGGGACTAACATTGATAAAAGCACAAGACTCAAAACTTGCAGATACTCCGTATTGAGTCTTGGCTCTTTAATTCTATTACTTCTCCATTTGCTCAATCACATCCTTAGTAACACCGGTAAAGGAGAAACCACCATCATGAAACAAATTCTGCATGGTAACCATACGGGTAAGATCAGAGAATAGCGAGATCACATAATCGGCACACTGATCTGCTGAAGCATTACCCAGCGGACTCATTTTCTCGGCATAATTAATAAAGCCATCAAAGCCTTTTACACCCGTGCCGGCCGTTGTGCGGGTAGGCGATTGCGAAACTGTATTTACGCGTACCTTGTTCTCAACAGCATAGTAGTACCCAAAATTACGGGCAATACTTTCCAGCATGGCTTTGTTATCGGCCATATCATTATAATCAGGGAACACGCGTTGGGCGGCAATGTAAGTAAGCGCAACAACAGAGCCCCATTCGTTAATAGCTTTGTTTTTCATGGCGTATTGCAGCACACGGTGTAAACTCAGTGCAGATATATCTAAACCTTTGTGGGTAAATTCATAATTGTTTTCGGGATAGGGAATGCCTTTACGTACGTTAACACTCATGGCTGGGGCATGCAAAATAAAATCGATGCCGCCGTTAAAGTGCTCCATTGTTTTGCTGAACAGGTTTTGTACATCATCATTACTGGTAACATCGGCAGCAATAACCGGGGCATTACATTGCTCGGCCAGTTTGTTAAGTTCGCCCATGCGCAGGGCAATGGGGGCGTTGGTTAATACAATCTCGGCACCTTCTTCGACAGAACGTTGTGCCACCTTCCACGCAATCGACTGCTCGTTAAGGGCACCAAAAATGATCCCTTTTTTACCTTTCAATAAATTATAAGCCATAAAGTAAATATTAAATTGGAATAATAAAGGTAGAAATTATTTAGGTTTAGTTATTGGTTATTGAGTTATTAGGTAAGTTGGCCTGTCATGCTGAGCTCCGTCGAAGCATGGTGGGTAGGGCTTACACGCGACACTTCGAGTATCAGTGTGACAGCAATTCCAAATATTTGAAAACGGGTAGACACTGCTCATCGGTTACTATAGCCCCGTTTTCCGCTCATACTGCGCAGGCCTTAATCACATGGCCGGTATCCGCTTCAACCGGGTTTAGTTGCAAACGCGCGCAATTGTGTTTATTTATCAGTCAAAATAAATTCAACATTTACCGAACTTTGCATTCTTAAGGGCCTTCCGTTTGAGAATCCTGGTTTCCATCTGGGGCTTGTTTTAACTGCATTTAAAACCTCTTCGTCGCATCCATAACCAATTCCGCGTAAAACTTTTAAATCAATTAATGAGCCATCTCGTTCTATGGTAAAGCCAATTTCAACATTGCCTTCAATGTTTTTATCAATAGCTTTTTGTGGGTACGTAATTTTAGAATTGATAAATTTCACGAAGTTTTTAACACCTCCGGGAAATTCCGGTTGTTGATTAGCGAACGGAAGTATACAGTCAAATTGATATTCAATGATCTTGAATGAAGGCGTTTTAGGTTTATATTTTCTGACAGCGGTTACTTTAATGGTATCAGCAATTGTAACCTTTGGTTCAGGAGGCAGCGTTATTACCATATAGCGTGCACCCCTGTTTGGCATTTTTAAATTATAAGTGGCTGATTGTAGTGCTAAAGTATCGTTTAAACGTGCACCATTAAGTGTAAAGCATCCATCTTCATCGGTCATCGCCACCTGGTTATATGTATCGTAAGTAAGATCTTTATTTCGCGATGTAATATATATACCTCGTGCCGCAGATGTGCCATCATATTTCAGAACATAACCTGTAATATTAATAGTATCTTTTTTAATAGTCTTTATAACCTTTTGAGCTTTGCTGATATGGGATATAATTAACAATGAAAATATCAGGATAATATATTTCATAACGCTATTAAGTCTATTTATCAGTTAATTTAAAATTGATAGTTACCGAAGACTGGGATTTGACGGGGCGTCCATTATTAATTCCGGGGTGCCGTTTAGGTCCGTTTTTAATGGCGGTAATTACTGCTTCATCGCAATCATATCCTATTCCACGGATGATTTTAAAATTGTCGAATTGCTCATCTTTTAATATATCAAATCCGATGATTACGGTGCCTTCGATGTTGTTTTTAATGGCTTTCTCCGGATAGTGAACTAATAATTTAATGCTGTCAAGATATTTAGGATAATCTACAAGTTGATCTGAATTCACGATCATATCTCCCGCTACTCCATAGTAGTCAGATATATCCGAGTTGGTGATCACATTGAATGTCGGAATTGTTCGTTTTTTTACTCTTTTGGCAGTTACCTCCGCCGACGGTTTTCTACTGGTATCAGTTGTTAGTAAAGGGAGATGAATTTCTAAATAACGACTACCATTATTAATAACACTCATCTTCTTAAGCCGAAAGCAATCGAGTGTATCGTTAATCAGCGCCCCACGCAATTCAAATCTGCCTTGTTTGTCTGTATAAGTATATGGATTAAGGCCTTCATAGAAATAGTGCTTATTCTTCGATCTGATTTGTAATTCAGTAACAGGATTATTTAGTATATCTAATACAATGCCCCTGATGTTAATTGTGTCCTGCTTTACAATTTTATACTTAGGTTTATAAGGAGGAATAAATTGTGCATGACATGCAGATAGGATAAACAGCAGTAAAACAAATACTAAAATAGTTTTCATAGCATCTTAAATATTCAACAATTCCCTCGCATTTTGCAATGCACTTTCACCAGGTTTATCGCCGCTTAGCATTTTGGCAATTTCGGTTATGCGCTCCTGCTCGGTTAGTTGTTTAATGCGGGTTTTGGTAACGTCGGCTTCGTCATCTTTGTAAACAAAGTAGTGGCTGCTGCCTTTGCTGGCAATTTGCGGCAAGTGAGTAATAGTTATTACCTGTAAATTTTGCGCCAGTTGTTCCATAATTTGACCTACTTTGTTGGCCACCTCGCCAGATACACCTGTGTCGATCTCATCAAAAATGATAGTCGGCAAGGCGGTGTAGCGTGCTATCAGCGATTTAATGCTGAGCATCAACCTTGATAACTCACCCCCAGATGCTACCTTACTCATTTCGGATAAAGCATGACCTTTATTCGCCGTAAACATAAAACGGATCTGGTCGGTACCTGTATTGCTTAATTCGGTTAATGTTTTATGCTCAATGCTCAATACGGCATTACCCATGCCCATTTCGGCCAGGGTTTGCATTACCTGTTTTTCAATATCTGGGATAGCTGTTACACGGTGGGTAGATAACTGGGTAGCCAGTTCTTCCAACTCCTGTTTTTGTTCAGTTATTTCTTTTTGCAGTTTATCGATGGCATCATCGCTAAATAAAGCCTGCTGTATTTTCTCCGAAAGCTCGTTTTGCAACTGCAGCAGTTCGGCATTAGTATTTACGCGGTGCTTTTTTTGCAGGTTATAAATCATGCTTAGGCGGGTGTTCACCTCCTCGGCGCGGGCTTCGTTGGTTTGGGTATGCTGCTCCAGCAGATCTGTTTCTGCCGAAATATCTTTCAGCTCAATGATCACGCTGTTCAGCCTTTCTTTCAACTCACCTATTGCCGAATTAAATTTCTCGAGCGCACCTAATTGCTGGGCGGCTTCCTTCAACTGTAACAATGCAGCGCTTTCGCCATCCTGCATCAGGTAATTAGCGCCTAATAAATTGCGTTTTATTTCTTCGGCGTTGTTAAGCGTGTACAGTTCCTGCTCCAAGGGCTCTTGCTCATCAGCATCAAGGTTAGCTTTTTCCAGCTCATCAAACTGAAACTGGTAATAATCCAGGTCAGCTTTGGCTTTGTCGCTTTCAGCAATCAGTTGTTGTAATTGGGTATTGGCTTTTTTGTACTGACGATATTTGGTTTGATAATCACCCAGCAACGCTTCGTGTTTGGCAACCGAATCAACTACCAGTAATTGAAATATCGGATCATTAATTTCCGCAGTTGCATGCTGCGAATGGATGTCGATCAGTTTCTCGCCAACCTGTTTTAGCAACGTAAGATTTACCGGGCTGTCATTAATAAAAGCTCGCGATTTACCATCTGCCGAAATTTCGCGGCGTAGGATGGTTTCATCATCGTAATCCAGGTCATTTTCTTCAAAGAAGCTTTTGAGGTGCAAGAATCCGCCAATAGCAAACTGGCCTTCTATCACACATTTTTTTTGCTGATTGAAGAAGTATCGGCTTTCGGCCCGCTGACCCAGAATGAGCGACAACGCACCCAGGATGATGGATTTACCTGCTCCGGTTTCGCCGGTTAGGATGTTTAAGCCCTTGTCAAAACCAATCTGCAGGTTATCAATTAAAGCGTAATTATTTATACTGAGCTGTTTAAGCATAAAAAAGTATCCCCGTTGTGAGGATACTAAATTACAAAATCAATATTGAAGGAAAGGGATTTGTTTTACTATTATTTTTAGTAAAAATTAATTTGTTGATTTGATAATGTACTATACAGGTTCATCTTCATATTTTCAAATTAACATATTTTCAAATTAAAAAGGTTTTGCAGGTACTGCGGGTACTGGTGGTACAACAACTGTAACAGGAGCCGGTGCCGGAGCTATTTTGATTGAAGGTAATACATCTATAGCAGGAACCGGGGGTATAGGTGGCACGTCCACATTAATCTGATTGTCCATGTCGAATTTAAAATCATAATTCCAGTTCATGGCTTTCATGTTCTTTTTCCATTCTTCCATGCGTTTTTTAAAATCGGGGCTGTTGGTGTAAGCACGCATTTGTTCGCCCAGTACTTTCATTTGCTGTTGCAGCTTTTTAATTTCGGGGTTGCTATTATAGGCACGCATTTGTTCACCCATTTTGCGCATTTGTTCTTGTTGCAGTTTTATTTGTGGGTTGTTAAATGCTAAACGCATGCTATCGCCCATTAAACGCATTTTTTCTTGCGCTGCTTTACGCTCTGGTGCGTTAAAATGATCGCGCATTTGTTGGCCCAAAGTTCTCATTTGGTCGCTATAGGCAGTTACTTCGGCAGGGATATTTTTCTTTAATTCTGCCTGGTACTTTCTATAATTATCATCTTTACTGTCGTTAAAATAATTTTGATCCTGCGGGATGTTGTATTTCTTTCGCAAGCGGGCATCCATCTCTTTAAACTCAGCACTATTATAATAGGTTTCCATCTTTTTGCCGATGGCCTCCATTTGCTTACCTAATTTATCTGCTTCGCTGTTGTCGCCATACGCTGCTTCAAAATCGCGACCTAATTTTTCCTGGTTTATTTCAAGCTGTTTTAATCCGGGGTTATTATAATAATCCTCTATGTCTTTGCCGCTTTGTTCCATTTGCTCTGTCAGCTTTTTATAATCGGCACTATTATAATAGGCTTCTATCTGTTTGCCGTAAGCTTCCATTTGCTTGCCCATAGCCTCCAGTTTAGGATCTTCCATACCGGGGCTATAGTAATAGGTATTGCCGTCTTTATGGTAAACTTTTGCAGATTTTGGAGGTGGAGGCAGGTTGCTTTTTTTAGCAACAGAAGCTTTTGGTGCTGCTTTCGCCGCTTTTTTAGTACTATCGGTAAGTATATTCAGACTGTTAATAATGCCCGAAAATTTGGTTGTTTTTACAGACAGTTTGCCATTACCTATGGCGGGGTTAAACCAGGCTATGCTGGTAATGCTACCCATGAGTATAGTAAATGCTAACACCACGTGACGGATGTTGGCCATTGGTTTTTTAGTTTTCATGATACGTTCAATTCGGTTAAGTAAATGATATTTCTTACCCGTAGCGGCCAAGGCCAGCGGCAGGTAGCGCACATTGTTTTGTTCTATTTTTAAAAGCGCTTGTGCATATACCAGGGGTTGGCCGGTTAGGGCAACAACCACGTCATCGCAGCTGTTTTCGCGTTCCTGGTTTACAATGCGGTTCATCAATAAAACAAAAGGATTAAAGAAAAGGATCACTGACATCACCTGCTGCAGCAGGTTAATTAAGTAATCGTTACGTTTTACATGGGCAAGTTCGTGCAGTAAAATGGCCTCCACCTCATTGGCCGAAAGATAGGTAGAGAGCGACAGTGGCAACAGTATTAATGGTTTTAAATAACCTGTAACACAAGGCACATCAATACGGTCGGCATAGCTTACAATTACTGCGCGTTTATTGTTTAACAGGGCCGAAAGCTCGTTTAACCGCTTTTGCAATTGGCTATCGGGCACGGCGCCTTGTTTTATTTGTTGCATTTGCACCCAGGCCGATAGTAAACGAAGCGAATGGAACAGCAAGCCCGCTATATATATGGTAGTAATATAAGGCAGGTAGTGCTCGATGGTTAGTTCGTAGCGCTCATCGGCATGGGTAATTTGTTTAAGTGTAGTTATGAGCGGTAAATGCTGCGGCGCACCTGTAATTGCCTGATTGGTTAATTGCCAGCTATAATGCGAGGCTTCATCAAACAAGGTATAAATGAACCAGCCGGTAGCGGCAAAAAGCGCAGTAACTGTGATATTATATTTTACTGCTGATGATAGCCTGACGATATCGGCCAGGAAAATGCGCAGCAGTAGATAAATAATAAAGCACTGCCATAACGAATGGATAATGCTTACCGCAAAAACTTCACTTAAATTATGCAACAACGTTTCCATAAAAATTACTTTTCAGGGTTTTCAAATTGGTTAAGGTAGTTCTTAATAGCTTCAATTTCGCTTTGCGATGCCCGGTGTGTACCCAATGCCTGGATCACCAGGTCGGCCGTTGAACCGGTGAACACAGTATTCAGTATTTTATCGAGCGCGCTTTTCTGGGCATCCTTACGGGTTACCAATGCTTTATAGACGTGTGTTTTGGTTGATGTGTTACGCTCAACCAAACCTTTTTCGTGCATAATCTGCATCAGCTTTAAGGTGGTGGTATAACCCGAATCTTTGCTTTTGGCTATTTCTTCATGTACTTCGCGTACGGTACAAAGGCCTTTGTCCCATAACACTTGTAAAATCTCAAGCTCTCCTTCGGTTGGTTTAATCTCACTGCTCATGTTTATACGAATTTCTTCGTACAAATATCTACGATAGATTTCGTATATGCAATAGGCTGATGAAATATTTTTTATTTTTTTCTGAAAGATATGTCTAATCGACTATGATAATGAGCCTATTGAAGCTTAGGTGCAGCATTTCTTAACCTGATGATCGAAAAATTTAAAGTCGATTTGGCTACTTCATTTGCCAAATGATGGAGATTCGGCAACAGGCGCAGCTCAATATTTCTTTTAAATAATTCATCCAAAGTATTATCAATAAGTTTTACAGTAGTTGGAATCACCTGTTGATAAGATACATAATAACCGGCGCATTCATCCAATAATGAAAATGTCTCAGCCGGAAATTCATAACAGTAAAGTTTGATGTGCTGGATAGCAGGAAGCCATTTTTGCTCGACGGCTATTATATAGTTGGCATCAGATGAGCTTAAGAATCGTTCTTTATCCGCCGATGAAGTATTCTTACCAGCGTAAAAGGTAACCCGCGGGCAATCGCGCGGTAAAAGGTAGTTATGCAGCAATTCGCCGGTAATGGCAAATACTACATCTCTCGTTATTTGATCATAATGCGAGGGAGAAGGCTTGGGGATAAACCTTTGAATGTTGCCCTCTTCACTGATATGGAAAAGTGTACCGGGTTTCATATCAGATTTAGCAAGTTTAGTTTTTCTGCAGTATTTGATACTTAGGCCCATTAGCAGGATCAGCCTTCATTAACAGATTATAGGCGGCCAACTTTTCAGCTGGTGGGGCTCCTGTAAAAACACCAACCAGTTCATCACTTTTAGCGGTAAAAAATAGCGTTGGCAGGGTTGCGCCCAAACGCTGACGATCTAACTGGGTTAGCACGGGTAAAACAGCATCAATGTTTCTGCGGCCCATTTCGGCATTGTCAACCATCAGGTCGAGGCCTTTGCGGTGGTAATCGTAATAAAAGCTGCGTAGCGGAATATAGGTTTTGTTCACCAGGTTTTCTGATAACCAGTAACGGTTAAAGTTATTACTGTCGAAAGCTTTCCAGCCGTTATAACCCGAACTTTGGGCATTAACCACTACCGTTTGCGCATTGGCAAAATAAGGTGTACCGCCATAGCGCGAAAAGCTATCGTAATCGAAACCTAAAATAGTATAGGCATAATAGGCCATGATTGAGCTTAGGTTGCTTTGAAAATTCTGAGCATTAAAGTCGATAGTCTGGCCTTCGGTATAAGTAAAATCAACATCCTTATCATTAATGCTGAACAGGGTAGAGGTGTAGGATGAGTTAAACACCGGCCTGCTCGATTGTACCTGCAATTCACCACTGAAAGTGCTGTTGCCATCCCATGAGGTAATGTTGAGTACGAAATTGCAGTCTATTTTCTCTGCCGGGGCAATTTCGTCGGCGCTCCATTTGCGGCCATTTAAAAAATCTTTCATGGCTGTTTCCAGCACCTGGAAGATACGCTTATTGGTAGTCTGAATTTTGGGTGATAGTACTTGCACCCGTGCGTTCAGATCTTGGGCGTATAAACTGCCCGTTAAGCAAATTAAAATGGCTAATGCAAACATCTTTCTCATGCCAGTATCAGTTCGGTTAGTTTGGCGCAAATATCCTGCGCTACCTGTGTTTTACTTTTTAGGCTATACGTGGTTTTATTGAGTTTGTTATCAATAATGGTGATTTTATTGGTATCGGTTTTAAAACCCGCACCGCTATCGTTTAACGAATTCAGCACAATAAAGTCGAGGTTCTTTTTATTCAGTTTACCGATGGCATATTCTTCCTCATGCTCGGTTTCCAGTGCAAAACCTGCCAGTATCTGGTCGGGGCGTTTTTGGCTGCCCAGGGTTTTTAATATATCAACCGTTTTTTTAAGTTCGATGTGCAGGTTAGCATCCTGCTTTTTAATTTTCTGCGGTTCGGCATAAACAGGCGTGTAATCAGCCACTGCAGCACTCATTACACAGGCTTTAGCAGTTTTAAAATGCTTTAAGCAAGCATCCAGCATTTCTTGTGCCGATGTAACATCAATGCGTTTAATATTACGATGATGAATTACCTGTGATGTTGGCCCCGAAACCAGCGTTACATTAGCGCCCATCTCGGCCAGTTCGTTTGCAATAGCAAACCCCATTTTGCCTGATGAATGGTTACCGATAAACCGCACCGGGTCAATGGCCTCATAAGTAGGGCCTGCGGTTACCAGTATGCTTTGGTTAACTAACAGAAACTTTTTACTAAGCGATGCCGTCAGAAAATCAACAATATGTTCTGGCTCGGCCATGCGGCCTGCGCCATGTAAACCGCTTGCCAGTTCGCCGCTCTCGGGCGCAATCATGATATTACCGAATGATTGTAAGCGGGTAACGTTATCCTGCGTGGCAGGATGTGCCCACATATCCAAATCCATAGCAGGGGCAAAATATACCGGGCATTTGGCCGATAGATAAACAGCAGTAAGCAGGTTATCACATTGCCCATTGGCTATTTTGGCTATCGTATCGGCACTTGCCGGGGCAATAAGCATCATATCAGCCCAGAGGCCTAATTCTACGTGGTTATTCCACACACCGGTTTCGGGAGCAAAGTAGTTAACCAATACCGGTTTTTTAGACAGGGTTGAGAGCGTGAGCGGGGTAATAAAATCTGTGGCGCTGTTGGTCATTACTACTTGTACCTCGGCACCGGCTTTAATTAAGTCACGTACCAATGTGGCCGATTTATATGCTGCGATACTGCCGCAAACGCCTAACAGTATTTTTTTGCCCTCAAGCATATCGCTGTTTGTGTATTTCATTTCCATGTGCTTTTAATAAAGCGCGGTTTAAAGATACTTAACATGGATGATACCAGCAAAAGAGGAAGACAATGAGTGAAGGAGTGAGTTGCGAATGAGTGAATATTTTGCGTTAGGGATAGAAGCGGATACCGGCCTGTGTGTAATGCCTGTGCCACGGGCATCCCTTTGGGGCAGGCGTATGAGCGGATAGGCCGGCCCGCCGATAGGCTGGAACGCCCGTTAAGAGAATCAAGAATCGAAAGATAAGAATCAAGATCTTCCTTTAGTATGTCATTGCGAGGTACGAAGCAATCGCGAACTGTACAGTTCAGATATACAGGACGGCTCTGCAAGTTGGGGATTGCCACGCTATCGCTCGCAATGACGTTCTTAGTGGCTACCCCAATCTCTTTAAACAAAGAAAGCCCCGCCGCATTAACGGAGAGGCTATATATCATTTAACTGAACTTACAATAGTTCTTTTAAAGCTTCTTTCTGAGGGTTACGGTAGTAAACTTTCTCCTCTAAAAACTCGTTGATTGCAACTAAGGTTGGCTTAGGCATTTTTTCGTAATGCTTAGAAATTTCAATCTGCTCACGGTTTTCGAAAACCTCTTCCAGGTTATCATTTGATGAAGCAAATTCAGATAATTTCTGGTGCAGCTCTTCCTTGATGTTGTTAGAGATCTGGTTAGCACGTTTCGACATAATTACGATCGACTCGTAAAGGTTGTCGGTAGTTCTGTCCAGTTCGCGTAAATCGCGGGTTACTGTACTGCTTGCTACAGTATGCTTTGGTGTAGTATTGCTGGTATTGCTCATATTCTTCCTTTATTATCTTGTATTAACCTGTTACGGCATTTTTTGATTATCGTTACCTTTTTCTGAAGGTGGCTGTGTTTTGGTGGTATCCTTCTTAGCTAATTTTTTGGCCAGTTTAGGGTCGTAAGCTGCTTCTGCAATTTGGGCTTTAGCATGTTTTATACCATACTCGCTGTCTGATTTAATGCCCTGTGCTTCGTGCAGGAACTTACTTTGCGGATATTTTTCGGCAAACTGATCATAAAAACTGATTGTTTGTCCAAAACGCTCTTCCTGGCGATAGTCGGTACTGGCTTTAGCGTATTTATATTGGGCCCTGATGGTAAGGAACTCCATTTCCTCTGCAAACTTAGTATCCGGGTAATCGCGCAGTGCATTACCGAAAGCAATTACTGCCGATTGATAGTCGCCAATTGTTAAATATAACTTAGCGTTGGCGTAAGCTTTTTCTTCCAGTTTATCGCGCAGGTTTTGGATCAGTTTACTGGCCTCAGCAACACGCTCGCTTTTTGGATACAAGTTAATGAACAACTGTAGGGTCTCGATAGCTTTTAAAGTATTTTCCTGATCTAACGAAAATATCGGCGAATCAAGGTAGTAGCAATAAGCGGCCATAAAGCGGCATTCCTCTGCACGGCTACTGTTTGGATAGGTATCGGCAAAGTTTTTAAAGTGGTACCTGGCCGATGTATAATCCTTTAACTTGTAGTTGGTATAAGCATTATAGTAAAAAAGGTCCTCAGCCTCGGTTTGTCCACGGTAACGCTGGGTCAAGCCGTCAAACAGGTCAAGCGCTTTAGAATACTCCTTTTTATTGTAGTACTTCATGGCCTCCTGATACTTTTTAGCGTTATCATTACTGGCCTTCAGTTTTTCAAATTTGCTTTTGCAACTGCCCAATGCAAGTAAACTGCATATAATTAAGCCTGATATAAGTGAGCGTTGTTGTTTAAACATCCTGCAAAGATAGTTGATTATTGTAAATGAGTCAATTATTTATTTGGGTACTAATATAGCTATGCTATTTTATGGCAATCTACAAACACAGTTTTATTTAACATCTTTTAACTAATGACTGCTATTTCTGATTAGGCTATACTATATAGTATATATAAGCAAGCTCTTGTTATATAGTATAGGCTGTATAACGGTTAAGCTGTGATTGTATTTTATAGTGTATTCTATATAGTGTAGTATATAAGATGTAATTCCTTAAAGCTGGTATGCTATATATATTGTAGTGTTTTGAGGTTTGAAAAATAGAGGAATGCGCCCCGAAATGTTAATAACCCACCATGCCTGTTGGTGATACCACATTTTTAGAAATTTTCAGATTGAAAAACAGACTGTTATAAACAAATAATGTTTATAACTTCAGAAATGTTTGGAAAATCAAAATCCTTGGCTACCTTTGCAGCCCGCAAACGAGGAAGCGGGGATGTTCATTGAAAGGGTAAAGAGGGTTGAAAAGGAGGTTAAGAAAATGTTAAAAAACATTTCCGGATACCAAAAAAGATTCTCATCTTTGCAGCCGCTTCGGAAACGAGGCGAGGTTCTTAAAAAGGCGGATGAAAATGAGGTTAAGCAAAAGCGATAAGCGGATGGGGAAACCGAAGAGAAAAGCAAATGAAAATGCGCTGATCATCATCGAAAAGAAAGCTAGAAAATTCTTCAAATAAAATTTGGAAAAAACAAAAAGCTTCTTACCTTTGCACTCCCGAAACGGGGGAAAGAAAACGGGGAAAAGCTGGTGATAACCAGGGAAGTAAACGGAAAGAAAAAGCGAAGCGCAATGCCTAGCGAATGACAAATGAAAGGTTAACAATCGCAATGATTGTAAAACATAAAGCTGAACCGAGAGGGGAAGTGAAAAGTTCTTTTTTTAAGATATAACATGTAGCGAAGCGGAATGGAGATCGAAAGATTGAAGTTCAGTTTTAAGAAAACAAATCTGATAAGCTCGTAGGATACTGTATAAAGATACGAAGATGATAAGGTAAGCAGAGTTCTGGTAACGGAGCTCGGATTACCGGCCTCATCAAATAATACAGATTTCTATTTTGAGTAATAGGGTCTGGACAAACAAAAACATTTTACAATGGAGAGTTTGATCCTGGCTCAGGATGAACGCTAGCGGCAGGCCTAATACATGCAAGTCGGACGGGATTTTGGAGCTTGCTCCAGATGAGAGTGGCGCACGGGTGCGTAACACGTATGTAACCTACCATTGTCAGGGGGATAGCCTCTCGAAAGAGAGATTAACACCGCATAAAATCACGGAACGGCATCGTTTTTTGATCAAATATTTATAGGACAATGATGGGCATGCGGGACATTAGCTAGATGGTGAGGTAACGGCTCACCATGGCGACGATGTCTAGGGGATCTGAGAGGATGACCCCCCACACTGGTACTGAGACACGGACCAGACTCCTACGGGAGGCAGCAGTAAGGAATATTGGTCAATGGAGGCAACTCTGAACCAGCCATGCCGCGTGCAGGAAGACGGCCCTACGGGTTGTAAACTGCTTTTGTACTGGAATAAACCTTTTCACGTGTGAGAAGCTGAATGTACAGTAAGAATAAGGATCGGCTAACTCCGTGCCAGCAGCCGCGGTAATACGGAGGATCCAAGCGTTATCCGGATTTATTGGGTTTAAAGGGTGCGTAGGCGGCTTATTAAGTCAGGGGTGAAAGGCGGTAGCTTAACTATCGGAGTGCCCTTGATACTGATGAGCTTGAATGCAGCTGAGGTAGGCGGAATGTGACAAGTAGCGGTGAAATGCATAGATATGTCACAGAACACCGATTGCGAAGGCAGCTTACTAAAGTGCGATTGACGCTGAGGCACGAAAGCGTGGGGATCAAACAGGATTAGATACCCTGGTAGTCCACGCCCTAAACGATGAATACTCGATGTTGGCGATATACGGTCAGCGTCTAAGCGAAAGCGTTAAGTATTCCACCTGGGGAGTACGCCCGCAAGGGTGAAACTCAAAGGAATTGACGGGGGCCCGCACAAGCGGAGGAGCATGTGGTTTAATTCGATGATACGCGAGGAACCTTACCCGGGCTTGAAAGTTAGTGAATGATACAGAGACGTATCAGTCCTTCGGGACACGAAACTAGGTGCTGCATGGCTGTCGTCAGCTCGTGCCGTGAGGTGTTGGGTTAAGTCCCGCAACGAGCGCAACCCCTGTGTTTAGTTGCCAGCACGTAATGGTGGGGACTCTAAACAGACTGCCTATGCAAATAGAGAGGAAGGAGGGGACGACGTCAAGTCATCATGGCCCTTACGTCCGGGGCTACACACGTGCTACAATGGGCAGTACAGAGGGCAGCTACCTGGCAACAGGATGCCAATCTCAAAAAGCTGTTCACAGTTCGGATCGGGGTCTGCAACTCGACCCCGTGAAGTTGGATTCGCTAGTAATCGCGTATCAGCAATGACGCGGTGAATACGTTCCCGGGCCTTGTACACACCGCCCGTCAAGCCATGGAAGTTGGGGGTGCCTGAAGTGCGTAACCGCAAGGAGCGTCCTAGGGTAAAACCGATAACTGGGGCTAAGTCGTAACAAGGTAGCCGTACCGGAAGGTGTGGCTGGAATACCTCCTTTCTGGAGCAGTATCCAAGATTACGGGTCAGATAGCAAAGCTAAAACGCGCTTTGCAACATGTTATACTTAAAAGATATTAAGATTTAGTGGTGAGTAGAGAATGGGTGAGTGGTGAGTAGTTAATACTCGGAACTCGGAACTCAAGACTCGCAACTAGATTAAAGGAAACCCAGAAGATGAAGCCATCAGGGTGACTGTAACTTTAACAGGGCACAGACACATAACTGGCAGTTAAGTCAAGAGTAAAAGGAAAAAGAGTTAGCAGTTAGCAAAAGCGACTAACTCAGAACTCGGAACTCAAAACTCAAGACTGCAAAAGAATAGTCTCGTAGCTCAGTTTGGTTAGAGCACTACACTGATAATGTAGGGGTCAGCAGTTCAAATCTGCTCGAGACTACAGGGGGCAAATGATAGAAGGAAGGAATGATAGAATGATAGAATAGCAATATTCACTCATTCACTCATTAAAACATTCACTCATTAGATTTTCCGGGGGATTAGCTCAGCTGGCTAGAGCACCTGCCTTGCACGCAGGGGGTCAACGGTTCGAATCCGTTATTCTCCACGACGTTTGCTACAGATACTATTATATAGGTGTCGTTATAGATGCGAACATAAGTTCTTTGACATATTGGAAGAAGTAATTGAATAAACTGAAACAACAGTAAGGACAGTTACGAAGTTAGAAGTTATTAAGTTAATAGTTACTCTCGCAAGGGAGCTACGAATAACTGAATAACCCAACAACTGAATAACTATCTTAATATAAAGACATACCGTATCGAGCAAAAGCGATAATGGTAGAAGAAAGTAAATAAGGGTACACGGGGGATGCCTTGGCTCTCAGAGGCGATGAAGGACGTGATAAGCTGCGATAAGCTGCGGGGATTAGCAAATATGAATTGATCCGCAGATTTCCGAATGGGGAAACCTATCCATTTGAAGAATGGATGCAAATGCGCAAACCTGTTGAACTGAAACATCTAAGTAAACAGAGGAAGAGAAAACAATAGTGATTTCCTGAGTAGTGGCGAGCGAAAGGGAAACAGCCCAAACCGGTTTTGTTACGGCAAAACCGGGGTTGTAGGACCACAATATACGATAACTTAGTGAAGCTGAATGGGGTGGGAAACCCAGTCATAGAGCATGAGAACTGCGTAAGCGTAAGCGAAGTTAGGTTAGTGGGATCCTGAGTACCGCGAGGTCGGAGACGCCTTGTGGGAACCAGCCGGCACCATCCGGTAAGGCTAAATACTACTGAGAGACCGATAGTGAACCAGTACCGTGAGGGAAAGGTGAAAAGAACCCCGAACAGGGGAGTGAAATAGAACCTGAAACCGTGTACTTACAAGCGGTCGGAGCAGACTTGATCTGTGACGGCGTGCCTTTTGCATAATGAGCCTACGAGTTACTCTTCTCTGGCAAGGTTAAGTGTTGAAGACACGAAGCCGAAGCGAAAGCGAGTCTGAATAGGGCGTGCAGTCAGAGGAGGTAGACGCGAAACCTTGTGATCTACCCATGACCAGGTTGAAGGTGCGGTAACACGTACTGGAGGACCGAACCGATAAACGTTGAAAAGTTTCCGGATGAGTTGTGGGTAGGGGTGAAAGGCTAATCAAACTGGGAAATAGCTCGTACTCCCCGAAATGTTTTTAGGAACAGCCTGGCGGTTGAGTTATTCAGAGGTAGAGCTACTAATTGGGTGCGGGGGAGTCAAATCCTACCAAATCCAGATAAACTCCGAATGCTGAATAACATACGCTGGAGTGAGGCTCTGGGTGCTAAGGTCCAGGGCCGAGAGGGAAAGAACCCAGACCATCAGCTAAGGTCCCCAAATTACTGTTAAGTTGAACTAACGAGGTCCGACTGCACAGACAGCTAGGATGTTGGCTTGGAAGCAGCCATTCATTTAAAGAGTGCGTAACAGCTCACTAGTCGAGCGGTCGGGCATGGATAATAATCGGGCATTAAACAGTATACCGAAGCTATGGATTTGCAGTAATGCATCTGGTAGGGGAGCATTCTATCGCCGGTGAAGCGTAAGGCGACAAGCTAACGTGGAGGTTATAGAAAAGCAAATGTAGGCATAAGTAACGATAAGGCGGGAGAGAAACCCGCCCACCGAAAGACTAAGGTTTCCTGATCAACGCTAATCGGATCAGGGTTAGTCGGGGCCTAAGGATAATCCGGGTGGAGATTCCGATGGACAACTGGTTAATATTCCAGTACTTTTTACAACTGCGATGCAGTGACGGAGTAGTGACACATCCGCGTTCTGACGGAATAGAACGTTAAAGGCCGTAGGTATAGGACGAGTAGTAAAGTACGCTTGTTTTGCTGAAAGCTGATAGTACAGCGAGCCTTCGGGTAAGTTGATAGTGATGGTAATCAGACTTCCAAGAAAACCTGCTAAGCTTCAGGTTGTAAAAACCCGTACCGTAAACCGACACAGGTAGTCGAGGAGAGAATCCTAAGGTGCTCGAGTGAATCATGGCTAAGGAACTCGGCAAAATGGCCCTGTAACTTCGGGAGAAGGGGCGCTGGCAGCAATGTCAGCCGCAGTGAAAAGGCCCAGGCGACTGTTTAACAAAAACACATGGCTTTGCAAAATCGAAAGATGACGTATAAGGCCTGACACCTGCCCGGTGCCGGAAGGTTAAGAGGGGATGTTAGTCGCAAGGCGAAGCATTGAATCGAAGCCCCGGTAAACGGCGGCCGTAACTATAACGGTCCTAAGGTAGCGAAATTCCTTGTCGGGTAAGTTCCGACCTGCACGAATGGTGTAACGATCTGGGCGCTGTCTCAGCCATGAGCTCGGTGAAATTGTGGTATCGGTGAAGACGCCGGTTACCCGCAACGGGACGGAAAGACCCCATGCACCTTCACTACAACTTAACATTGATATCGGCTACAGGATGTGTAGGATAGGTGGGAGACTGTGATCTGGCTTCGCTAGGAGTCAGTTAGTCAACGTTGAAATACCACCCTTTCTGTATTTGGTGTCTAACTCTATACAATGGAGGACATTGTTTGGCGGGTAGTTTGACTGGGGTGGTCGCCTCCAAAAAGGTAACGGAGGCTTTCAAAGGTAAGCTCAGTACGCTTGGTAACCGTACGCGGAGTGCAATAGCAAAAGCTTGCTTGACAGTGAGACAGACAAGTCGAGCTGGGTCGAAAGACGGATATAGTGATCCGGTGGTTCTGCATGGAAGGGCCATCGCTCAAAGGATAAAAGGTACGCTGGGGATAACAGGCTGATCTCCCCCAAGAGCTCATATCGACGGGGAGGTTTGGCACCTCGATGTCGGCTCGTCACATCCTGGGGCTGGAGAAGGTCCCAAGGGTTGAGCTGTTCGCTCATTAAAGTGGCACGCGAGCTGGGTTCAGAACGTCGCGAGACAGTTCGGTCCCTATCTGTTGTGGGCGTTGGAAGTTTGAGTGGGGCTGACCTTAGTACGAGAGGACCGGGTTGGACTAACCTCTGGTGAATCTGTTATGCCGCCAGGTGTACTGCAGAGTAGCTACGTTGGGAATAGATAAGCGCTGAAAGCATCTAAGTGCGAAACTAGCCACAAGATGAGACTTCCATTGAGGGTCGTAGCAGACTACTACGTTGATAGGTTACAGGTGTAAAGGTGGTGACATCATAGCCGAGTAATACTAATTGCCCGAAGCTTTCTTCGACAACGGATAATGTGGTTATTGAGTTAATAGTTACAGGTTAGCAATAACTAATAACCGAATAACTTAATAACCACAGAAAACCAAAACAATAAGCTGTTTAACAGTGAAAATCAATACTTCTTTCAATAATATGTCATTGTTAATGGTGAGTGAGCAGTGAGCGGTTGATTAAGTGAGTAGTTATTAAACTATTCAAGAACCTAATCAACACAATCAACCACTTAACCAGTAACTAAAAAATATTCAGGTGCCTATATCGGCGGTGTCCACCTCTTCCCATTCCGAACAGAGAAGTTAAGCCCGCCAGAGCCGATGGTACTGCAGTAACATGTGGAAGAGTAGGTCGGCGCCAAACCTTATCAAGAAGCCTTTGCTATACAGCAAGGGCTTTCTTGTTTTTATGGGGGTTGGTGAGTGGTGAGCAGTTGATTAAGTGAGTAGTTCTGCTTCAAAAACCTATCAACTCAATCAACATAGTCAACCAATCAGCCATAACCAACAAACAGAACAACCAGTTATGCCCCAGATGGGAAGGGATGCGGGCGCTTAACTAACCACCATAATATATAATACCAAAGGCAGCAGGGGAAACCTCGCTGCCTTTTTTTGCTTAATGCCATGGCAAATTACCTGTACTACAATAGCTAAGACCAATGAACTATTGAACCAATAAACCAGTGAACCTTCACCCCTAAACCCGATAGCAGCGGATACCGGCCACGCGGCTAAGGCCTGAAGGCGTATGAGCGGATAGCGGGGCTACTGTAACCTATGAGATGCAGCCCACTCGTTTACTAAAAAACTATATTGTTCTGTTTACCACTAATCTATAATTCACTACAAACTTGCCCTATTACATTAAACTGTTATTTTTACGGTTCATCTATTAACATTGAATGAGAACGAAAATACTTTTAGGGTTAATGTTGTGCGGTGGCATTAATGTTTACGCGCAGCAGGCAACAAAGAATAGTAATAATCAGCAAACTTCTGGCAACCCGATATTCCCAGGGTGGTATGCAGACCCAGATGCTGCAATTTTTGGGGATAGTTATTGGGTTTATCCAACTTATTCGGCAAAGTATAATGAGCAGGTTTTTCTGGATGCATTTTCGTCAAAAGATCTTGTGCATTGGACTAAGCACCACGATATATTAGATACGGCTAACTTTAAGTGGGCGCATAAAGCGATATGGGCACCGGCTATTGTGCAGAAAGATAAGAAATATTACCTGTTTTTTGGCGCTAATGATATGCACCAGGGCGAAGAAGGCGGCATAGGAGTAGGCGTTGCTGATAACCCGGCAGGCCCGTATAAAGATCATATTGGCCATGCATTGATTGATACGGTGGCTAACGGTGCGCAACCGATAGATCAGTTTGTGTTTAAGGATAAAGACGACAAGTATTACATTTTTTATGGTGGCTGGGGGCATGCCAATATTGCTCGTTTAAATGATGATTTTAAATCGCTGGGTAAATGGCCCGATGGTAAGACATTTAAGGAAATAACGCCAGAGGGTTTTGTTGAAGGTATCTACATGATCCGTAAGGATAATAAGTATTATCTGATGTGGTCTGAGGGTGGGTGGACTGGTCCTGATTATTCTGTAGCCTATGCGATTGCAGATTCTCCTTTTGGGCCATTTAAACGGATCGGGAAAATCTTACAACAAGATATGGCTGTAGCCAGGGGTGCAGGCCATCATTCATTAATACATAACACTAAAACAGGTGATTGGTATATTGTATATCATCGCAGGCCGCTTACCGAAACAGATGGTAACCATCGCGAGGTTTGCATCGACAGGTTATATTTTAATAAAGACGGATTAATTGAGCCTGTAAAAATCACTACTACCGGTGTACCGGCGCAAACCGTAAAATAACGTGATTATAATAAGGTTGTATACCATTTAAGTATACAACCTTATTATCTAAATTACCCGTATAGGGTTCTTATGCTCGTCTACAGCTACGAAGGTAAATGTGCCTGTAATGGCTTTATCGCGCACGTCTGAATACATTTCTTCAATAAATATCTCTACCGATACTTTAAGGCTGGTATTACCAATGTAGCTTATACTGCCTACCAGTTCAATGATTGTACCGGCGGGGATGGGTTTGGTAAAATCAATCCTGTCTGATGATACGGTAACCATTCTTTTGCGCGAAAAGCGGGTGGCGGTTATAAAAGCAACTTCGTCCATCAACTGCATGGCCATGCCGCCAAACAGGGTATCGTAATGGTTGGTAGTGTTAGGAAAAACGGCTTTGAAAATACGTGTTTCTGAAAGCTGTTTTCTTTCCTCAATGGTCATTTCTGGTAAGTGCATTTGCAAGGTTACGTTTTTTGTAGTTATTAAATAATACGGTTGTAATAAAAAAGCCGTCCCGGGTATCCGGGACGGCTTTTTTATTAATTGATGGATAATCTTAGTTAAAGATGTATCTAACACCAATTTGTGCTTGCCAGCGTGAAAGTTGGCTAATATCGGGTTTGTAAGAGTTAACCAATGGTACCTGATTAGTTGCATCAGCAAACGGGAAAGTATAAGTAGCTTTTCCGTTAACAGCACCCATGTACTTTAACACGGTAGATGTACCGTTGTTAAACCCACTGAATGAGTTTTGGTAAATACCCCAGTTGCGGTTTAAGAAGTTACCAAGGTTAATGATGTTAAACTCTAAACGGATAGTGTTTCTAACTTTACCAGATTTAACATAAAAATCTTGAGTGAAGTTAAAATCAGCTCTTTTAAAGTAAGGTAAAATAGCACCGTTTCTTTGTGCATACTCACCTCTGTGCTGGCTTAAGTATTTATCCTGGCTAATGAAAGCGTTTAACTGGTTCCAAAGTTGATCTGGAGTACGGTTATCACCTGCACCGCTTGAAACTAAGGTAATGTCACCTTTGTTTTTAGGGATGTACATTAAATCGTTGGTAGCACCGTCATTGTTAGGGTCGCCACTGGTGATGTAAGATACTGCACCGTTGTTAGCCTCTTCGAAAGTGATACCGAATGAAGATGCGAAGTTTTTAGCATATTCTTTGCGGTAAGCAAACGTTGCAATAAGGCGGCTTGGTGTAATGTAAGTACTGTTTGATAAGTTATCAGCATTTGGATTGCCAGATACAGGACGGCTGCTCCAGATAGTACTTGCGGTTGAACCACCGTCGTTTACGTCTTTAGAGTTGCTGTAGGTATAAGCGATGTTAGCATAAAACCCACTTGCAAAACTTTTCTGTAATTGAGCAGTAGCAAAGTATGAATAACCTTTGTTGGTGTTAGTCATGTAATAAACACCGGTAATTGAAGGGTTACTTGCAGTTGGAGCAGATTGCAGATAAGCATTTTTACTATCGTAACGGATTTGACCTTCAGGACCACCTAATGTAGTGTAAGTGTTAGAAAGAACTAAGTTTTGGTGATAGATAGCGTTGATATCTTTAGTGTAAGCACCTTCTAACGTACCTACGATACCGAATGGTAATTTTTGGTCGATAGCTAAGTTACCTCTTAATACTTTTGGATATTTTAAGTTCGGATCAGCAACGTCAAGCTCGTAAGACGCGTTAGCTGCAGCAACTGCAGGGCGGTTAGCGTTAACGTTAGGGTTGAAAATTAACTGAGAGTTAGTTGGAGTAGCTGCTTTGGTAACAGTGTATGAACCAAATAATAAACCGTTGTTAGATGCCTGGTTAGAGATCCATACAAATGGAACTGTACCTGCAAATAAACCGGCGCCACCACGTACCTGGGTCATTTGATCGCCGTTTACATCCCAGTTAAAACCTACACGAGGAGATAATTGAACACGGTTTTTAGGCAATTTTCCTGGATCAACATGGATACCTTGTTGAAACGTAATACCCGCAGCAACAGGGTTTGGTGCTAAACTTGTAGGGAAAGCATCATAATCTGCACGTAAGCCGTAAGTTAAACGGAAGTTATCAGTTAAATGAACTTTATCCTGTACATAAGCGCTGTAGATAGACGCTTTGATTTTTGCATAAGGGAATTCGCCTGAAGGTAATGCTGAATAACGGGTTGTATAAGCTTGCGCAGGTAAACCGTTAATGAAATCAGAAGCTGAGTTATAAGTATATAAACCATTATAATCAGGAGCAAAACCGTTAGTATAGCTTTGGATCTGGTCGTTAGTACCGATGGTGATCTCATGTTTTCCAGCGTAGATGGTATAATCATCAGAGAACTGGAAAATGTTTGTGTTTAATAAGTTACCGGCAGTGTAAAGCTCGTAACCAAAGCTGGTTGCAGTAGCAGAAGCACCGGTAACAATATTGCCGTTAGCATCAGATGTACCGTTACCAATATCAACCATTGGTATAGCGTTGCCACCTAATGAAGCACGGTAATCGCGCAGGGCAGAGTAACCAACAGTTAATTTGTTGTTCATGGTGTTGCTTACACGGGTATCTAACTCAATAATACCGATATTGAAGTTGTTGTTGATACGGTAACCAGAGCCATAAAAAGGTAGAGTAGTTGAACTTGGTGCACGTGTTGTTCCATAACCTACACCATTGTTGGCAATACCAGAGTTACTTGCTGGTTGATCTTTGTACGATTTCAGATAAAAATATTTAGCACTTAAAGTGTTGTTTTTATCAATGTTCCAGTCCAATTTGGCTGTTACCTTGTTACTGTAAGTATCGTAGTTGTAGCCTTGGTATGCTCCTGGATCGTAACCATATTTAGTTTTCAAAGTGTTCGCAATAGCGTCAAGCGTAGAAGCCTGTACTTGCGAAACGTTAGCACCACTTACACCTGGCGCACCTGCAATGTAGTTTGATGACGGCGGTTGGCTGATTCTTTCTTCTTCACCAGAAATAAATAAGAATACTTTGTTTTTGATGATTGGGAAACCAACTGCAGCACCTAAAGAGTGGTAGTTGAAAGGAGTTTCAGGAACACGGGTTGTACCTGCTTTGTAGCCGGTTAAACCCGGGCCACGGATGTAATCATAAACAGTACCTTTTACTTCGTTAGTACCAGATTTAACTACGGTATTAACACCGGCACCGGTAAAGTTGCCCTGGCGAACGTCGTAAGGTGCAATATCAACCTGGATCTGGTCAATCGCATCTAACGAAATTGGCTGTGAGCTGGTTTGGCCACCCAAAGTACCAGATAAACCGAATGAGTTGTTAAACAAAGCACCATCAACAGTAATGTTGTTGTACAAGTTACTACGGCCGGCAAAGCTGTTTGACTGGCTACCGCTTGCAGATGGTGTTAGTTTAGTGTAGTCGCTCAATGAACGGTTAATGGTAGGTAAGGCTTCAATTTGCTGACGGTTGATAGTCTCTCTTGCACCTGTGCGCGAAGAGTTGATTACTTTACCGGCAGTACCAGAAACGGTTACCTCTTTAAGCGTTGTGTTGTTTTCCTGAAGTTTTGCATCAATTCTTTGATCCTGACCGATAGACAGGGTGATGTTTTCCTGGATAAACGGATTGTAACCAATAAAAGACACTTTAAAAGTGTACGGGCCACCTACCCTTAAGTTGGGTATGTTGAAACGGCCATCGCCACGGCTTACAGTTGAGTACGTTGTACCTGTAGGCAAGTGGGTAATAGTAATGGTTGCACCCGGGATAGCACCTTTACTGTCGGAAACGATACCGTTTACGCTGGCGGTGGTTACACCCTGTGCATTAGCATTATTATTAAATAATACTACGCCAAGAAATAATGAAAAAATAAGTAAGATTTTTCGCATACTTTGTTGATTAAACGTTTATTAATTATGTTTCCGGCAAAGTTAGTATTATTATAGTACTAAATCTTTAAAGTTGTATTAAGTATTTTTGAATGTTGTTAACATTGAATTAACATCGCGCTAATTTTATATAATAAGTGTTTTTATATGTGGAAAACTTCATACACAACCTTAAGAAAGTGCTATTTTAAGCAAAAAGGGAAGTTTTTGCCTTTTTAAAGTCTATAATATTGGTAGATTATGCTTTTTTATTAACATATATATTATTAAAAATCATTTTATTCATTTTCTTCCTCATTAACGATATGGTAATTATATGTTATATATCATAAAAAAATCCCCCGCGCTGTTAAGCCACGGAGGATCATCAAAATTGAAAACAAAGAAAAACTTTTAGGCCTGCATACCACCGTCAATTATACGGACGCGTTTATCATGTCTGCTTTATTAACGGGCTAGGTAGCCACCATCAACATTATAATAAGAGCCGGTAACAAATGAGGCCTTGTCTGAGCTTAACCACAATACCAGTTCGGCAACTTCAGCTGATTCGCCTAAACGGCCTATTGGGTGCAGGGCAACTAATGCATTGCGTGATGCTTCGTCCATCGATTTTTCTACCAGTGGAGTTTTAATAAAACCAGGGCCAACTGCATTGATGCGGATACCTTTCGATGCATATTCAATAGCAGCAGTTTCTGTTAAGCCAATTACCCCATGTTTAGATGCTACATAAGCAACAGAGTTGGCGAAACCTACCTTGCCAAGTATAGAAGCCATGTTAACAATATTACCACCGCCCGATTTTAGGATGGCCGGTATCTGATAGCGCATGCCATAAAACACACCCGATAAGTTTATGCTGATTACTTTTTCCCAGGCATCAATAGCGTATTCACCGGTTGGGGCAGCGGGGCCACCGATACCTGCATTGTTGCAGGCAATATGCAGTGCGCCATATTTTGCAATAGCTTGTTGTACCAGGTATTCATTGTCTTCGGCTTTGCCGGTATCGGCCATTACAAAAAATGCTTGGCCGCCTGCGGCTATAATTTCGTCAACGGTTTCTTTGCCGCCTTTTTCAACAATATCGCTCACTATAACTTTGGCACCTTCGGCTGCATATTTTAACGCAACGTGTTTACCAATACCAGAACCAGCCCCGGTTACAAGGGCAACTTTATCTTTTAAAATAGACATGACATTTATGTTTTAATTGTATGTCTATATAACGCCCGGAACCGCGAAATGGGTTAAATAATCGATCCCACAATTGTCTACTCTGTTAGCACAATCTGGAAACGGTTTATATTAAAAGTTTAAATGTTTTCCTGGCGGAATTGCTCGGGGCTGAGGCCGGTTTGTTTTTTGAAGAACCTGCTGAAATACGACTGCCCGTTGAAACCAAGCTCAATGGCTATTTCTTTCATGGATTTGGTACTATGGCTAATCTCGCGCTTGGCCTCAATCAGGGTGTAATTATAAATAAGCTGGCTTACGGATAGGTCAAGCTTTTCTTTCACTATTTGGTTGAGGCGTTTGGCGGTGAGGCCAATTTTATCGGCATAAAAATCAACCAGCTTTTGGGTTTTATAATTAGTGCTGATGAGGTCGAAAAGTTTTCGAAGGCGCTCATCATGATACGCAGAACGCGCTAAAGAATTATTGCTGAACCTGTATAAGTGCAGCAATAAAGCATTGAGATAATAATGTAACAGGCGGGGCTCATTACTACCAGAGTTCTCTAAAATAATAAAATTGAAGAGTTCGGCAAGCGGTTGCTCCATTTCATCAGGAATAGTTATGCCTTCATTATTAAAAGGAACAAAGAGGAAACGAAGATCATCATCCTCAATGCTATCAAAAAAAGTTTTAGAGAGTATGATAACCCGCGACTGTGGCCGGTTGCCGGGCAGTGCGTGTACCTGGTTGCGGGCCAGCAGGTATACCGTGTTCTTTTTTACGGGGTAGGGGTTAAAATCGATATAATGTAAACCCTCGTCAGACCCAAACCATATCAAGGCAAAAAAGTCGATCCGGTGGCTGATACTGAAATCGCCCAGATTAATACCGTCAGTATGCGAAGCATAAAAATCGGTATCATCCAGGCGATGTACAGGTATTTCGGTTGTCTTTTTCAATGGTTATACAGCAAGCTGATGTTCAAATATACAAAGGCAGGCTGTATATGGTTTATCCCGCCATTGCGATATAGTAATCAAAGTTATCGGGCAGTGAAGGTTTATTAGTAACCTTGTGGCCGTAAGGTATACCCATCAGGCGAACATCAACAGGTTCGGTAACACCTTTCAGATGCACCGTTTTTTGTTGATGCTCATCGCTTTGGTTATTTAATAAGCTGTAAGCTTCTTCAGAGATCAGCATATTATTGTTCAACTCTTTGGTTTCTGATTGCAGGCGAGAGGCGATATTTACCGGCAGACCCATTACTGTTGTATGCTCGTTAAATTCCATATCGTACTCGCCAACTATTACATTGCCTTTGTGCAGGCCAACACCTATTTCGAAATTAAGGTTGAAATAAGGCTGGGCATAAGTGGCATTAAAGATTTCAAGATCATGAAATATGGCTGATGATGCATCAACTGCCGATTGTACAGCTTTTTTGATACTGCTCTCTAACCCAAACACCGCATAAATGCTGTCGCCTGCAGTTTCAATGATGCGGCCGCCTGCTTCTTTAATTGAGTCGCTAAACAAAACGAATAACTGGCGGATTACATAAATCACATCATAAGCAGAGCGTGATTCCATAAACGCAGTAAAATTGCGGATATCTAAGAATAACAAGCCCAATTCTTTCTCAATCCCTAATGAGGTATGCGGAACAGAGCGATTATTTGAATGATCCCTGCACAAAATGTTATTATCAGCCATCTTAATACAAGGATTTGGATTACTTTCTGTTGATGGCGCAAAGCGGGCCAGGGTGTTTATATTTTTATATGCTGGAGTACAAATTTTCATAGTGTTTTATTTTGATGATATAAACGTAAACTGAGTTGACTATTTATTACTTACGAAATTCAAACATTTTATGTCGATTTCATGAGTGTGAAGCTTTATAACATTTGGCTGACTTTCGCCGGAAACTGGGATGACAATTGTACACATCTACCCCAAACAATTTTAAACTTGATGAACATGTTTAATAATTAATACTGATTTTTGATCTGTATGATCCAGCGAAAAAATGAGAATTGGTTCAGGATGCTTTTTATATGGAGAGGCTCCGTTTTACCCAAAGTGCTGCCCAGGCTTATCTTGTTGCTAATCCTTTCCATCAGCATTGTTTATTTTAAGGGAAAACTGTTCGAATATAAAATCCCGCTTAACCCGGCACCTTTCACATTGTTCGGTATTGCGCTGGCACTGTTTCTCGGTTTTAGAAACAACGCCAGCTACGATCGCTTTTGGGAAGCCCGCAAAATATGGGGCGCTTTATTAAATGATACACGCTCATTGGCCCGGCAGGCATTAACCATGAGCGGTTATGCAGAGGATAGTAAAGAAGTATCAACGTTTATTAATTATTTGATAGCATTTACTTACGCGCTGAAACATCAGTTAAGACATACAGATGCGAGTGTTGATCTTACGCAAAGGCTAGACCCCGTATTGGCACAACAACTAGATACGGCAAAATACAAACCCATTATGCTGATGAAAGCAATGGGCAACTGGGTACAGCAAGCAAAAGAAGCCGGTAAAATAGATACTATTGTACAATCGGCATTTGATGATAACCTCAATAAGCTCTCAGAAATTGTAGGTGGCTGCGAGCGTATTGCCTCAACACCCATACCGTATTCATACCGGGTGCTTTTGCATCGTACCGTATATATCTATTGTTTTTTGCTGCCCTTTGGTTTTGTAGATAGCCTGGGCTGGATGACGCCCATCATCGTAACCTTTATTGCCTACACCTTTGTAGCCCTCGAAGCCATTGCCGATGAAATAGAAGAACCCTTCGGCACAGAGCCCAATGATATGGCCCTGAATGGCATGTGCAGTATGATAGAAAATACGTTATTAGAAATGGCCGGAAAACCAATAATAGATAGTCCACCTGTTAAGGGTTACACGATTGATTAATCCAAACCCGGCGCTAATAATTCAGGATCAACAGCGCCATCATTTGCACGGGTAATTTTGCTGAGGTTGTAGGTGGTGGTATCGCCTACCGTTGAACCTTTAATTAATCCTTTCTCGTACAGGATGTGTAGAACAGATGCCGCTTTGGTTTTAAAATATTCGAGATCAACAGCCGAATCGTGTTTTGAAATTTCTGTGGCAACATCGTCCGGTGTACCTTCTTCAATTTGTGCCAGTGCGTAAATAATTTTATCCTCATCGCTATCAGCCGGCATATAATGCGCGGGGATGTGCAAAGGCTTAAACTCGTCGCGAAAATCCTGATCGGTGCTGCTCATATTGATATAAAGCTTTTGGGCTGAAAATGTTTTGATGCCGCGTTATACTTTACAATAACAAAATAGTAGGCTATCTTAGTTTACGTGAAAAAGAAATCCGTCCCACAATATTCGTTCGAAAGCTATCGTCCGGTTCACCGCCAAATAACCCAGCAGGGCGAGTTTGGCTATGCTGCGGTTGATCCCTCAAAATATATTGCGGGTTTCGAGGCATATTCAAAGAATGGGATCCGCCCGGCGTTCGGTCCGGTAAAGGTGAATGCCTACCGCGTAGGTTTTACCACCTGTGGCTCGGTTGAGGTTGATCTGGGATTAGATACCTTTATTCACCACAAGGGCATTATTACCATTACGGCACCCGGCTCTATTTTCTCGTACCGGAATGCAAGCGCCGATTATGCCGGGTATTATTGCCTGTTCGAAGGGACTTTCTTAGAACCCTTGCTGCGCAACCTGGATACAGCTTTTCCTTTCTTTAATGCAGAAGGTATCTCGTCTTTTCAACTTTCGGATACCGAGCTGGATAAGTTTGTAAAACTGATGTGGGAAATTGACGGAGAGATAAAAACCGATCAGTCGGATAAACGGCAGGCCGTGCAGCATTATTTATACCTGATGCTCATTGAAGCTAAACGATGTTATGAGCGACAAATTCCCCAGCCCCTAACTGCCGAACCTCATCATTTAGTAGCTGTTTACAATAAATTGGTTAGTCAGCATTTTTTGGAAAAGAGAAATGTGGCCGACTATGCCGATATGATGAACGTAACACCGAACCATTTAAACAAGGTAATTAAAGAGCATACCAGCCAAACAGCTTCCTCCAAAATCAGCGAGATGTTGCTGCTTGAAGCAAAAGTGCGTTTAAACTATACCAAATTAAGCGTTGCCGAATTGGCTTATGATTTAGGCTTCAGCGAGCCGTCGGCCTTTAACCGGTTCTTTAAGAAACATACCAGTATTACCCCGCTTGAATACCGCACATCGGCATAAATGGGTATATACAAAGCATAATCGGGTCAGTAGGCTGGCCTGCAATTGCCGGTAGTTTTGCTTTACAATATTTATTAAAAGCAAAATGAAAAATCTACAGAACAAAAGAATTGTAATTGTTGGCGGCACATCAGGCATCGGCTTAACTACAGCAACCATGCTTGCAGCCGAAGGAGCCGAAGTGATCATAAGCGGAAGGGACGAAGCCAAACTTCGGCAAGCCATTAAAGAAAGCGGGGCATCTCCACTTTCACAATCAGTAAATGCATCCGATCGAAATCAATTAGACTCGTTTTTTAAAAGCATCGGTAATTTCGATCACCTTATAATTACCGTTAGCGGCGGCAAAGGAGCCGGGGCGTTTAAAGATTTAAACCTCGGCGATTTGCACGATGGTTTTGAAGATAAATTCTGGCCGCAGCTAAATACGCTGCAATCTGCCCTTCCTTATTTAAGTAATACGGGTAGCGCTACTTTAATTACTGCAGTTTCTGCAACTTCTGGCAAGCCCGGCTTTTCGGGTTTGGCGGCTATTAATGGGGCGATAGAAATTATGATCCCGGTTTGGGCTAAAGAATTGCAGCCGCTGCGCATTAATGCTATTTCGCCCGGAGTAATTGATACCTCCTGGTGGAATGCTTTCCCGGCTGATGTGAAAAATAACTTGTTTGAACAATTTGCTGCCGAAACACCGGCAGGCCGGAACGGCAAGCCCGAAGATATTGCCAAAGCCATTATGTTTATGATTGAACAAAGCTTTATAACCGGCCGTGTTTTACAGGTTGATGGCGGGTTTGGGCTGTAAATAGTATTAAATATCTGGTGCGGATGTGCGGTTGATACAGCTAACCACGCATCCGCATTTTTGTTTTTTTATTTATTAATAATTTACCTATGTTTACTTATATAATAATGCTGCTATAAATCTGAGTTAGAAGCATTAATACCAATTATATAGAACCACGTATTGAAAAAGCTATTTGCGATAATATTGCTTAGTATACACCTGCTAAATATTGGCGGGCAGCTGGCTGTGTATCAATATTTGCGTTTTAAATCAGATTTGTTTTATAATGAGCAGGTTGGTAAAAATAAGTACAACATTAAAGATGTAACTGAAATTAGCATCCCTGTAAACTTACCCAATATTACAGAATGGGCAGCGTATGAAAATATATCGGGGCAGATTAAGTTTAATAACGTAAGTTACAACTACGTAAAAATGCGGATGACCCGGCACGCTATGTATTTAATATGTGTACCTAATTACTCCACAACGCATTTATCAAACAATAATATTATTGATGCCAGGCAAGCCAAACAGGTACCGCCAGTTTCTAAAAAAGAACACGTGCCTGCGGGCAAAATGCTTTTAATTGCCGCAGTTAACCATCAATTACAACATTACAGGGTTACATTGCCCACTATAGTATTTCAAAGAGCTGTACATGGCAATCCGCCTAATGTGCCAACCTGCATGATTACCGGCCCCGGGCAACCACCCGATGCTATCGCCATCCTTTCTTAATTCCGGAAGTGTTTAAATGTATCGGATGTGCATTTATGCATGGCTGATCGTATTCATCCGGTATCAAAATCCAAATAACGTTTTATTTAATTATTGCCAATAACGGTGTGTTATTGTTTAGCCTGATTGCATTATAGCATTGCGAACATCGGGGCTAACAATACCATAAAGGCAATAATTCAACATTAAGAATTAATGGCTAATGTATGCGCAGTTTAATCGCTTGCGCTGCATCAATTAACCAATCATGATTATCAAGATCAAATCTATAGCGATAGTATTAAGTATATCAATACTATTTTCGGCGTGCCAGCAATCATCACATGAGCAAATGGTAACCCTGCTGCAACAATTAAGCAAGCGAAACCATTCGGCTTTAAATCCTTTCCACCCCGAAGTAAAAGTGGCTTTTTATGATTCTATCATCAAAGCTAATTCGGGCAATGTTAGTCTGAAGTTATTAACCTCTAAAGCTGCGCTGGGCTTACAAACCGGTCAGGAGCAGCAATCTGTTAATACCTACGACTCGATAGTCAAAAAATCGGATTATATGTCGATAGGCGAAATGATGCCCGATGTTGGCATAGCTTACATGCGCCTGGGCGAACGCAGCAATTGTATGCTTAACCACACTAGTGCCTCATGCGTGTTCCCCATTAAAAATGAAGGTGTACACCGCCTGCAAACAGGTTCGCAAAAGGCGATTGAAACTTACAAGGCTATCTTAAAGGCTAACCCGAAAGATGTAGAATCTAAGTGGCTGCTTAATATTGCTTACATGACTTTGGGCGAATATCCCGAGAGCGTGCCTGCCGAATTTTTAATCCCCGGCTTAAACAAGCAGGATGCTAATCCGATGAAGCCTTTTAAAGACGTTGCATCTGACCTTGGCCTCGATATTAACAGCCGTGCGGGGGGCGTTATAGCTGATGATTTTAATAATGATGGATATATTGATATTATAACTTCGGGCTGGGACCTGGATGATCCGATGCATTATTTCCAGAACAATAAAGACGGCACGTTTACCGATATGACCAAAACCAGCGGTTTAACCGGCATAACCGGCGGGTTAAACATCCAGCAAACCGATTATAACAATGATGGCAATATCGATATTTTTGTTTTGCGCGGTGCCTGGAACATGGGCGGTTTTGGTAACCAGCCAAGCTCGCTGCTGCGCAATAACGGCGATGGTACATTTACAGATGTAACCACGTCGGCCGGTTTGCTTTTCTTTCATCCAACGCAGGCTGCTGTATGGGCCGATTTTAATAACGACGGCTGGCTGGATGTATTTATCGGCACAGAAAATAACAACATGATGGATGCGGGTGGTACCCACGCTTGCATGTTATACATGAACAACCACGATGGTACATTTACCAATGTTGCAGCAAAAGCCCATTGCGAAATTACGTCGTTTGTAAAAGGAGTAACCTCTGCCGATTATAACCACGACGGCTGGGCTGATATTTTTGTTTCGACCATGGATGGCCGAAAATATCTATTGAAAAACAAAGGTAAAAGCGGGAAGGGCGTTGATTTTGAAGATGTAACTGTACAGGCGGGCATTGACAAGAACCGCGAAAAAACCTTTACCACTTTCTTTTACGATTATAACAATGATGGCTGGCCGGATATTTTGGTTAGCAACTATCACTTTCAGCAAAGTCTGGCTTATTATGCAGGTGCCGAAGCTACAGGATATCCGATACCAGAAGCCGGTCACGTTTATTTATACCGCAATAACCACGATGGCACCTTTACCGAAATGAGTAAAGAGGTAGGCTTGGATAAAGTGGTGTACAGCATGGGCGGTAATTTTGGCGATTTTGATAACGATGGCTGGCTGGATATGTATTTCGGTACAGGCTCGCCCGATTTTAAATCGTTGGTGCCTAACCGTATGTTTCATAATATTGGTGGTAAACGCTTTGATGATGTAACCAATTCATCGCGCACGGGCAATCTGCAAAAAGGCCACGGTGTAGCCATTGCCGATTTCAGGAATACAGGGATCCAGGATATTTATGAAGAGATTGGCGGCGCTTACGCAGGCGATTCATACAACAGTGCCTTATACATGAACCCCGGCCAGAATAATAATAATTGGATAAGCTTAAAATTGCATGGTGTAAAAGCCAATGCTTCGGCAATTGGCAGCCACATTAAGGTAAGCTTTACCGAAAACGGCGTTAAGCGAAGTGTTTATAAAGATGTAAACTCGGGCGGCAGTTTCGGTTCATCACCTTTACAGCAGGAAATTGGAATAGGCCAGGCTAAAATGATTGATGAAATTGAGATTACCTGGGCAGGCAGCAACGCCGTTCAGAAGTTTACACACATCGCACCCGATCAGTTTTTGAGGATAACCGAAGGCGATAACCAGGTATATGTAAACCATTTGGCCAAACTGGTGTTTAAAACCAAGAGTGCCAAAGCAATTTGCATACCTATGGTAGCCAATTTAAATAATTGATGTTTAATGTATTGCTTTATTAGAAACGCTACGTAAATTAGAATTAATAAACTCAATTAAATAAACTCAAAAACATGATGCGTAAAATTTTATTACTGTGCGGCCTTATTATTGGCTTAAGCACAGCAGGTTTTAGCCAGGCTAACACAACAGATCCGGCTGTGAAAGCTAAACAATTGCAAAAGCAACTGAAATTGAGCGACAGCCAGACTAAAAAGGTGACCGATATTTATGAAGAGTCGGCTAAAAAGTACAGTAAAATTAAAGCCGATAACCACGGCGATACCAACAAGATGCTCGTTGATATAAAGCCATTACGCGCATCTACCATCACTAAAATTAAAGCGGTATTGACCCCTAAACAATCTGCCGAATACGATGAACTGCTGAAAAGCAAAAAAGGTGAAGACGGCAACGGCTGGGGCGACGGTTGGAGCTCGACCTCAAACTAAGCAATAAGATATGTATAAAAAGAGCCGCTCAAAATGAGCGGCTCTTTTAGTTTTTATAGTGTATAAAGTTGTTCAAAGGAGTTCACTAATCCACTACGGGGTCATACTGAGGCACTCGAAGCATGTGCGTGAGGCATCGTGAACTATTAATTGACGGATAGCAAGGGAGTAAAGGCTTGCCCACATGCTTCGAGTGCCTCAGCATGACCCTGCCTTTCAATCTCCTAGACATATTAAAGTGTCTTGATTCCTGATTCTCGATTCTTGACTCTCTTCTAAGAAGCGTGTCTTGTTTCTTGGCTCTTGTCTCTTGCTTCTCCTCAAGAGTGTTTCGTCCAAACCAATTTATCGGTATCATATCCCAGTTGCCTGGCCTTATGTAGGTAGCTTGTTTTTATTGTTTCTGGGATAGTTGTTTTGCGCGATAGGATCCACATATAATCTAAATCGTTACCCACAACCAAAGCATACTGATAATTTTTATCAATAGCTATTACATTATAACCCGCATAAAACGGCCCGAAGAATGAAACCTTTAAACGGCCCACGTGCGGTTCGGCAACAAATTTGGCTTTCCCTATGCTTTGTTCCCATTGTTGCTTAATATAGTTGTGTCCACGGTTATCAACCTTAATGCTGCCATTGTTATTGAGCGAATAATTGGCGGTTACATTATCAAGGTCTTTTTCATATTTAAAATCGAGCCTTGCAATTTCATACCACTGGCCCAGGTATTTGTCTTTATCAAACGGCTGTACGGGTTTAGCGCCTTTAGGTATGCTAACGCGCGAAGTATAAGTTGCCGCCAGTGCTGCTGCCCCGGCGCCTAAAGCCAGTGCCAAGTACCATTTGTTTGCTTTCATAACCAATGAACTGCCAGAAGAGGAAGATTGTTTGGTTGGCCAGTATCACTCCAAAAAAAGAAAGCCACCCAAAGGGTGGCTTTTCAATAGCTATAATATATTACCAGGGAATTTCACCCGTTTGTGCGTTATTCTCATAACTGATGAATCGCCCTGTAGGGCCGTCCTCGCCAAAGGTGGCGCATCTAACAACATACTCTGCCGCAACAGAAACATCGGTAGGGCCGCGATGGTTGTTAAAATCCGTTTTTGTATATCCGGGATCAACCGCATTTACTTTAAAATTGGTATCCCTTAACTCGTAAGCCAATACGGTAGTGTAAGCGTTTAATGCAGTTTTTGAGGGGCCATAAGCCACTCCTTTTATATTATAATATTGCCAGCTTGGGTCGCTATGCAAGGTAAGTGAACCGAGACCAGAGGTTACATTAACTATACGTGGTGCGTCTGATTTTTTAAGCAGATCTAAAAATACCTGGGTAACATCGATCACGCCGAAAAAGTTGGTGTTAAAAACTTCGCGAACGGTATCTGTACTTGTTCCCTCAATAGTTTGCGGAAAACCGCCACTTATGCCTGCATTATTAATCAATACATCAAGCGAGCTGAGTTTTTGACTTAAGGTATTTTTCGCGCTTTCTATCGATGCCTTATCGGTTACATCAATCTGTATGGCTTCAATGTTGGTTAAACCTTCGGCTTTGAATTGCTTTACAGCCTCTTCGCCTTTATCAAGTGTGCGGCTGCCGAGGTAAACAAAATATCCTTGTTGTGCCAGTTGTCTTGCCGTTTCGAAGCCGATACTTTTGTTGGCTCCTGTTATTAATACTGTTTTCATTTGGTTCTTTTAAATTATACAGTACAAAAGTATGGCCACGGTTAAAAGTAATACGGCACTCCTAACGGTTTCAATGGTACATTTCGCGGATGGCGTTTCTGAAGTTAACCGGCGTAGTATCTGTAAGCCGTTTAAAGAATCGGTTAAAGTACGATGCCTCCTCAAAGCCAAGATAAAAAGCAATCTCTTTCACCGCAAAATCGGTATGGAATAACAGTCGCTTGGCTTCAACAATCAACCGTTCGTGGATATGGGTAATGGCGGGTTTACCGCTTTGCTCCTTCACCAGCTCGCTTAAATGACCGGGCGAAATATTCAACATATCGGCATAGTCAGCCACCTCGTGGTTATTGGTGTAAGCCTCGTCTATTTTAGCCAGGTACTTTTTTAGCAATAATCTGCCAGGAGATTGTTCCTGATAAGTGAACTGCTCGGTATACAAACGGCTTAAATAAATCAACAATACTTTCATGTAAGCCAGCAGCATGTTATGCTGCCAATCGTTTTTGCTATGGTACTCGGCGAAGATTTTTTCGGTCAGATCGTCAACGAATTTAAAATCTTCATCGCTCAGCAACAGCTCGTGTCCGTTATCAGGATTTTGGATGATGGGTAAGTTTTTGAGCGAATTGCTTTCATCCATTGCCAGAAAATCATCTGTAAAACTGATACTTACACCAGTAAAGGGCTCGCTCACTTCTTTCAGATGCACCTGGTGCGGAACGGTAAAATAAAAGGCTTTTGATTTGATGGTGTATGGCGTGGTATCTATCCAGTGGCGGTTACGGCCATCTTTCACAAAGGCCATAAAATAATAATTCTTACGGTGCGGCACCAAAAAGTCCGACTTGCGGTAGTTAACCACACAATCGTTCTGCGTAATACGGAACATGGTATTGCCCGTCTGTTGATCAGGCTCAAAGGGATATTTGGGAATTACCTCGTCGGTGATAAATGCATCCATTGATACAAATCTAAATAATCAGGGTATCAGATATGTTGATGTAATGCCACCTTTCACTTGCTGCTATAGTGCGCCCGCACCTCGGTAACCTTCCCCTCATCATTCAGCTGCATAAACTCAGCACTCATGGTATTATTGATACTTTCATAATATAATACCACCGAACCCAGTCCCGAAAGCACATACTGCAAATTAAAATGAAGATCTGGGTAAGCAGAAAGGCCTTTCAGAAAATACGCTTTCAAATCTTCCTTATTACTGATCTTGCCTTCCGCATTAATATTTAACCTGATAATCACCGGCGAATAAAATTCAATATCATCGGCGTAATGGCTCATAATGGCATCAATATTATGGCTATTCCAGGCCGAAATCCATTCATTGGCAAAGGCTTTATTAAATTCTTCGGTTGGCATGATTGAAAATTGGCTTGCTTTAATTAAAGATAGTTCAAATAGCGAGCTTTTCATCCATGCAGTACTGGTATTAATTTTTGCTGCCTTTTAATAGGCCTTCGTGCCAGTAAATCATATATCGGGCATCATGTGATTTATGAAACGAAATATTTAGAAAATTATTAACAAACCTTGAGTTATTTTGAGTAATTTGATTTATAACTCAACTTTAATTTATTAATTTCGATTATCAGCCGGTGCGATGCTGGATAAATCAGCATAAAGGGGAGTGCCCCGATATTTGTAATGGAGTAAACGTGGTTTTACATCTAACCTATTTTTGAAAAACAAATAACAGCTACATTTTCTATAATCACACATATCCAAATCAAACACACATGAGCACAATTAAAGCAAAAGACGGAACCGAACTTTATTACAAAGATTGGGGAACCGGGAAGCCACTTTTTTTTCATCACGGATGGCCATTATCAAGTGATGACTGGGATGCACAACTGATGTTTTTCCTTAAGGAAGGATACAGGGTTATTGCTTACGACCGTCGCGGCCATGGCAGATCGGGCCAGGCTTCTGAAGGGCATAACATGGATACTTATGCATCAGATGTTGCTACAATTACCGAAGCGCTTGATCTGCGTGATGCAGTACACATCGGCCACTCAACAGGTGGTGGCGAGGCTATCCATTACGCTGCAGGTTTGGGTAAAGACCGTGTTGCTAAGGTGGTATTAATTAGCGCTGTTACCCCAATAATGATACAAAGCGAAAGCAACCCGGATGGTGTGCCGGTATCAGTATTTGATGAAATCCGTGAAGGTACAGCTTATAACAGGGCGCAATATTTCCAGGACTTTACCATTCCGTTTTACGGTTACAACCGTGAAGGTGCAAAAATATCAGAAGGGATCAGACACAACTGGTGGCGCCAGGGTATGATGGGCGGTGTTAAAGCACACGTTGAAGGTATTAAAGCATTTTCTGAAACAGACTTTACCGAAGACCTGAAAAGTGTTGACATCCCTGTATTGGTATTACATGGCGAAGACGATCAAATTGTTCCGTTCGCGCTTTCTGGTGCAAAAGCTGTTAAGCTTGTTAAAAACGGTAAGCTGATTTCATATCCGGGTTTCCCGCATGGTATGCCTGCTACCGAAGCAGCAACGATTAATAAAGACCTGCTGGAATTTATTAAATCATAAACAAAGCTCCTTTACAATTATAATAAAAGCCCTGAAAGGTAATCTTTCAGGGCTTTTATTATTTCTTTACCGGTCTTAACCGCGAAATTTCATCGGCCAGTAATTGGGTATACTGCTGGCTCGCTTTCTTGATACCCGAAGGATTGGCTGCTTTTGATTCGATAGAAATAATCAGCTTCTCGGTTTTGGCATCGTAGATGTTGGCTTCTAAGGCATACTTTTTATCTACCGAGTAATAACCCGGATCGTAGTAAATCGCGCTGTAGGCATAGTATCCGCCAAAGCTCCCATAATAGGGATAAGTAGGATAGCTGCCATTATAATATCCGCCGCCTCCATAATACCCTCCTCCAACCACGGTGGTTGAAGCCGGGCGATAAGTAGTTGTGATTTCTTTATCAACCAATGCCACGGTAAAAATAGCCTCACAGCCAAGCTCGGCCACTTTTTTAGAAACAATATCTTTTGCTGGTATGCTCGACTTGCCCGAGAACGGGCCGAAAACTACAATGCTTTTATAAACTTTCAAGCCCCTTGCTTCGGCAGCAGTGGCGAGGTCGTTTTCAATAGCCCTTTTGGCTTCGAGGTTGCCGGTGAGCGCAATAATGAAAACGCTTTTATAAGGCTCGGGCTTTATTTCTTCGGTGTTTACCCACGAGGCAACAATTTTCATGGGGCTGCTGCACGAGCCGAGGCATATAGTTACAGCAAGGGCAGATAATAAGTATAAGTTTTTGATCATCCTGATTTGATTATCTGCTAAAATTCAGGCTTTATAATCAAAGAATGGACTCTTGTTAAAGTTTAGAAGTTGCAAGTTGCAATTTGAAACAAGTATACATGCTTTTAAAAAATAAAAGGCTGTATTCTCTTTTGCAGAAATTATTGTAAATTAAAATTAATTATATGGGTTTAAGTCATTGGTTAATAAAGCGCTATGGCTATAAAGAAAGCATGGCATACGCCAGAGGTGATAATAATTGCCACAAATAATGTTAATGGAGGCGGCCCTAACCCCACTTTTCATGAGGGGGCATCTCAGCATATTACAAAGGTAAATGCTCCTCATTCCGTAATTGCCGTCAGCCCCGCTACTTTTAACAGCTACGTATCCTGAAGAATTAATATTTTTAGAACTCGATTAATAAGTTGATTAATAATGGAGAATAAAAACACTACTGCAATTAAAAAGATGTGGCAAATGCCAGAGGTGATCATCATTGGTAGAAATGATATTAAGGGAGGTGCTGTAACTTCATTTTATGAAGGGGGAAGCAGCCACATAACCGCGAAAACTCCGAATCATCATCGTTTTACTATTGGTCCTTCATCGAAAAACTTTGTTTCCTAAAAAAACGGATTGTAGCCCTATCTTAATTAAACGACTGCCTGAACTCCAATGGCGATAAACTCGTTTTGCTTTTAAACAGCTTACTGAACGATTGTGAATGTTCGAACCCTAACTGGTAAGCAACTTCACTTACCGATAAGCTGGTGGTTGATAGTTTTTCTTTCGCTTTCTCTATCAGTTTATGGTGAATGTGTTGCTGCGCATTTTGCCCGGTTAGCGAACGCAGCATATCACTCAAATAACTTGGCGATATATTGAGCTCGGCGGAAAGGTACTGAACGGTTGGGATACCTTCGCTTAATGATTTTTCACTGTTGAAGTATTCGTCCAGCGTTTCCTCCATCTTCTCTAAAAGATTATGGCTTACGGCCTTGCGGGTAATAAACTGGCGTTTGTAAAAGCGGTTGGCATAATTGAGCAGCAATTCAATTTGGGAGATAATTACGTCCTGACTAAAATCGTCTATCCGGCTGTTTAACTCTTCTTCAATATTTTTGAAAATGGCGATGATGGTCGTTTTTTCCTTATCAGATAAATGCAGTGCCTCGTTAGCAGAATAAGAAAAGAACCCGTACTGCTTGATCTTTTTAGCCAGCGGATAATTCCACAAAAAATCGGGGTGGATAAGTAGGGTATATAACGAACACGCCCGAGTAGGGTCATCTTCGTGCCCGCCAACTATTTGGTTGGGGGCGGCAAATAATAAGCCTGCTTCGTCAAAATCATAATAATCCTGCCCGTATTTCAGTTTTCCAGTTGATCGGGGCCGATACGAGATCTTATAAAAACTCAACACATGCGAACCCGATGGCCGGGTTACCACCAACTCCTGATCAGCTCCATTAAGCAGACTGATTAGCGGATGCAACGGCTTTGGCAAACCAAAAGCGCGGTGAACCTCTGACAGCGAACCATATTTGGGCGGGGTGTTTTCTTCCTTCTTCATGCCGAAAAATTTAAAGCAATATAACCGATAACGTTTTAATTACCGGTTATATTGGCTACTGTTTTATTTGGGTTCGCCCTGTGCCGAGTTTGATACCTCTTGCCATGCTTCCCAGGTTGCCAAACGCTCGTTGTACGCATCGCGCACCCAGCCTAAATTGTGACTACCGAGGTTAAATCGTAAAGGTGGGTTTTCTGCATCAACAATCTGGAAAAGTGCTTGCGGCGTAGCTTCCGGGTCGCCACGCTCTAAAGTTCTTAACCGGTCTACAAACTGTGTTTTAAAATCGGTGTAGATCTCCATACCGGCTGCAAACTTTAAAGAATCCTGGCTGCCGAACTCAGTGGCATAAGCACCCGGCTCTATAATAGTAACCTTAATGCCAAAAGGTGCAACCTCTGCCGCCAGACTTTCGTGAATGGCCTCGAACGCCCATTTCGAAGAGGCATAATAGCCGATAACCGGCATAGTTACATGCCCAAGCCCGCTTGAAGTGCCGAGGATATGGCCGCCACCCTGCGTACGCAGTAAAGGCAATGCCGCCTGTATAACCGCAAGCGTACCGAAAATATTGGTTTCGTACAATGCCCTTACATCATCTGCACTGGCTTCCTCAATGGTACCCACTAAAGAGTAGCCGGCATTATTAAGCACAATGTCCAGCCTGCCGAAATGTGCGTGGGCTTGTGTTACGGCAGCTTTTGCCTGGTCTGCATTGGTAACGTCGAGCTCAAGGGTTAGTACGTTTTCGCCATACTTCTCTTTTAAATCAGCAATGCTTTCCAGTTTGCGTGCAGTGGCAGCAACCTTATCACCACGTTTTAAGGCAGCATCGGCCCAAACGCGGCCAAAGCCACGTGATGCACCTGTTATAAACCAAACCTTAGCAGTCGAATTTTCATTTTGATGTGTCATGTTGTCTTTCAATTAATGATACATCAAAGGTGGTTAGATACAAGTTTTGGGATGTAGCCTAATTGAGGGATTTTGTAGGCGAAATGAGAGTTACTGTAGCCACTCAGTTGGAGCCTTTCCAAACTTTTTCTTAAAAGCGTGCGAGAAATGAGAGAGGCTTTCAAACCCCAGGTCGAGGTAAATGGCAGATGGTTTCTTGTGCCTGGTTTCTATAATATGTCGGGCTTCGGTCAGGCGTTTTTCCTGTAACCAATGACGGGGTGCCATGTTGAATATTTTCTGAAAATCGCGCTTAAAGCCCGCAAGGCTTCTACCAGTAAGTTGTGCAAATTTCTCGACAGGGATATTGAAATGGAAATTGCTGAGCATAAACTTTTCCAGATCAATTTTATAAGGCTCAGAAAAATCGAATAAGAACGCTTTGAGTTCGGGCATGCTATGCAGCAATAGCTTTACGCCTTCGTGCACTTTTAAAATGCCCATTTCGGTTGTTAACTTTTCTGAAGCGTTCCGCACATAAGGTATTACAGATTGAAAGTAGCCCTGCAAAAAATCGTTCCCGGGGATTAAAATATTTGACGGACCGGTGTATTTCTGCGGTAATTCAATGTGTTCATCGTGCGCAATTTTTCTGAGCAGATCTTCCTGCAAGGAAATAACGATAGTTTCGTAATCCTCATCAGGCAGTGGGGTTTTGGTAATTTGCGCCAGTTGGTTTTTACCGATCAGCAACATTTGACCACCTCTCATCGAAATTTTCTGACCAGATGTTTCCAACGTAAACTGCCCCGAAACCTGCATTACCAGGGTGTTATGCGACAGAAACCCAACCTTATCCTTTCGCGCGGTGGAGAGGTAAGAGTAAAAGATCACGCCCGGTATTATTTCGGTTGGGTTAGTCATGGATATAAAGATATAAAATAGGAGGGGTACACATGAGTTGTATAATATCGAATAATAAATTTTGAATATTCAATATCGAAGCATTCCTTCATTATTCAATATTGGATATTCAGTGTTCGATATTGTGTAACCCCTCCTAATATTTATCGTTGTAAATAAGTGCTGCCAACTATGGCACCCGGTGCAAACTGGGTGTTTAAAGTATTCATTTCTTCAGGCGTGAATTCAATTTCCATAGCTTGCATGTTTTCAGGCAAACGTGTTCTGCGGCTCATGCTCACCAATGGCATAATATCATTGCATTGTGCATTTACCCAGGCAATAGCTAGTTGTGTTGGCGTAAAGCCTTTGTCTGCTGCCATTTGCTTTAGCACTTCCACTTTTTCGAGGTTCTTAACCAGGTTCTCACCCTGAAAACGCGAGAAATGATTATGATAGCTATTAGCAGGCAGTGGTGCTTTCATTTCGCCTGTTAACAAACCTTCGGCTGTGTTGGCAAAGGCTACTACACCTATGCCCAGTTCTTTGGCTGTGGGTAACAGGTCTTTTTCTATTTGGCGGTCTGCCAATGAATAACCTATTTCCAATGCGCTTACAGGATATACACTGTTAGCCTGGCGCAATTGATCGGCTGTTATTTCAGATACGCCGAGGTGGCGTACTTTGCCTTCTTTAATCAGGTCGGCTACTGTGCCAATCACATCTTCTACAGGTACGCTATTATCTAATCGGCATGGTTGGTACAGGTCGATGGTATCGATACCCAAACGTACCAATGAGTAATTGATAAAGTTTTTGATAGCGATAGGGCGAAGATCCAAACCCAGCCATTGGCCATTGTGAAATATAGCGCCAAATTTAACGCTGATAAAAGCATCGTCCCTACGGCCTTTAATGGCTTTGCCTACCAGCAGTTCGTTATGGCCTGCACCATAAAAATCGCCGGTGTTTAAAAAATTGATGCCGTTATCTAAAGCTGATTGAATAGTAGCGATGCTTTCATTTTCATCATTAGTTGGTCCTCCCCAAACAGACGACATGCGCATGCAGCCCAAACCCAGTTTAGAAACAAGGGGGCCATTTTTGCCCAGTTGTATTTTTGTTATGTTTTTCATTGTTGACTATGTTTATTAACAGCACAAAGATCAGTCGTTTAGTTTATCGGCTGTTTCCTGTACAGCTCAAATTACTTGCTTGTATGGCTCGGTTTCTTTCGAATCCGACTAAAAATAATATCCGCAGTTTGGATACAATTATACCCGATCTGGAAACACCCGTCATTAGCATTTGTTGGATTTTTGCGGTGTGAATTTTAAACACGTAGAAAAATGCAAAAAACAATATTTATAACAGGGGCTTCAACAGGTTTAGGAAAAGCTACTGCTAAACTATTTCAATCAAAAGGCTGGAATGTAATTGCCACCATGCGAAACCCTGAAAAGGAAACCGAGCTAAGCCAATTAGAAAATGTAACCTTATTGCCGCTGGATGTAACCAATACCGAGCAAATTAAAAACGCGGTTACTACATCTATTGCCCTGCACCCAATAGATGTAGTGTTTAACAACGCAGGATATGGGTTAATGGGTGCTTTGGAGGCCTTGAGCGATGAGCAGATTTTAAAGCAGGTTAATACTAACCTTTTGGGTGTAATAAGGGTTACGCATGCTTTTATCCCACATTTTAGGGAAAAGAAAAGCGGGTTGTTTATCAGTACAACCTCTATGGGTGGTTTATTGGGTTTTCCCTTAAATTCTATTTATCATGCTACCAAATTTGGTATAGAAGGCTGGTCAGAAAGTATGTCGTTCGAATTGGGTTTGCATAACATAGGTATCAAAACAGTAGCGCCCGGCGGTATTGCAACCGATTTTTTAGACAGATCTCTCGACCGAAGCTCGCACCCCGCCTATAAAGATTTAGATGATAAGTTGTTTGGCCTTGTTGAAGCCATGATGCAGAATGCTGCAACAGCCGAACAAATTGCAGGGGTTGTTTACGAAGCCGCCACTGATGGTAAAGACCAGGTCCGTTATGTTGCAGGCGATGATGCAAAGGCCATGTATGCCAGACGCCTGGAAATAGGAAGTGAGGAATCGAGAAAAGAGATCAGAAAGCAAATTTTAGGAGAATAAAAAACAAAGAGCAGGCCTGTAATGCTTTATCGTGTAAATTTGAAGAAAAAGAAAGATGCATCTCATTAATTCTATATCAGAAAACCATCGTTTATTATCACTGCCCGAGCCGCTGCACCCTTTAGTGAGTGTAGTACGGGTAGGGGATATTAAGTTTACGGATGAATTGATATGGGAGCGTTTTGCAATGAATTTTTATTGTATCTCTTTGAAAAAGAATATTAACGCCAAAACTAAATATGGGCAGCAATATTATGATTACGATAAAGGCCTCATGACTTTTGTTGCGCCTAAACAGGTGCTCTCGTTAGATAGCCCCTTTGCCGATGCGCTGAGCCCTTCATCCGGGTATGCTTTGTTTGTGCATCCCGATTTTTTGTACAAGCACCCCCTTGCCACCACCATTAAAGGTTATGGTTTTTTCTCATATAAGGTTAATGAAGCACTGCATCTTTCGGAAAAAGAAGAGAAGAATATTGTAGAGATTTTTCAAAAAATTGAAGAAGAATACCAGCATATCGACAGGCACACGCAGGATATTATTCTTTCACAGATCGATCTGTTACTAAACTACAGTAACCGGTTTTATGAAAGGCAGTTTATTACCCGCAAAGCCGTAAATCACGATATACTAACCAGGGTGGAAACACTTTTGAATGAATATCTTGACAACAAGAGCAGTTTGGAAAAAGGGCTCCCTTCGGTTGAAGCACTGGCCGATCAACTGCATCTGTCGCCTCATTATTTGAGCGATGTATTACGGTCGCTTACCGGGCAAAGTGCCCAACAGCATATTCAGGAAAAGTTGATTGAGAAAGCAAAAGAATACCTTTCTGTAACCAACTTTTCCGTTGCTGAAATTGCTTACCAGCTGGGGTTCGAACATCCGCAATCATTTAATAAGCTCTTTAAAAAGAAAATGAATGTTTCCCCGCTGGAGTTTCGGCAAACATTTAATTAGTATTCACAGGCTATTGCTTAAACCAATGCGCAATAGCCTGTTTTATCGATTGCTGATCCACTTCATCTTCAGCAAGCCAGGCAACAATACCATCGGGCCTTATCAATACGGCGCTTAAGCCCAGTTGCTCTTTGGCATGGCCTGTAACATATTTTAGCTGATCACCATACTGCCCGGCTAAAGTTTTGAGTGAATCACTCGCTCTAAAATCAAGCAAAATGCCCAGCCCATTGTGCATTAAATCGCCTATAGTTGTGCCATCCTCCAGCTCAAAATTGGGTGTACTGCGACCAATAAGCGGATGGTTACCACCGAGGTTGTATTGTGTGTTAATGCCCCATACGCGGCCTGCAAAATAGGTGGCACCATCGGGAGTATTCATTAAATCACGAATGACGGCATGCATGGCCTGTGCTTGCGGGGTTGGCTCCATGATGTAAACCTGTGCACGCGACCAATCCAGTACCTGTACACCAATAGGGTGGCGTTCAGTAAAATAAGTATCCAGTAAACCTTCAGGGGCTTTATTATGGATCGTTGCGGCAAGTTTCCAACCCAGGTTCATGGCATCACCCAGGCCGAGGTTAAGGCCTTGCCCGCCCAATGGTGCGTGGATGTGTGCAGCATCGCCTGCTAAAATTGTCCGTCCGTCCAGGTAGGCGGTAGCTTGTCGCGCCCTGTCCGTCCAGGTGGTAGCGGCATGCAGGGCGGTGAGGGTAACGTCGGTGCTGGAAATACGGCGTAGCACCTCCTGCAGATGTTGAAGCGTTATCTGCTCATCCGAACTATGAAATGCCCCGGCATCAAAATCCTGGATCATCAGGTAGCCCGGTTGCGATTGCATGTACATACCATTCGGCGTAACGTTTCTACCGGGTTTAAGCTTCTCGGGGTCGGCAATATCAACCTTGGCGGTATAGCCGGTAAATTGCGGCTCGGTACCGGCAAATTCAAAATTGCCTAGCTTGCGTACAGCGCTTCGGGCACCATCGCAACCTACCAGCCATTTGGCTCGGAAAGATTGATCGCCTGCTTGAACCGTTACCTCTTCCTCCGTTTGCTCGTAGCCGGTAATAGCCATTCCGCGTTTGATAACCACACCCAGAGCTTCGGCACGATGGGCGAAAATGGATTCGAGCTCCTGCATTTCAGACATTAAGCTGGTAGGGGTAGCGCTGGGTAAACGGTATTGCCAGTGTGAAGCATCGATATCACCCTCATGGAATGGGATACCCGCGAAATGCCCAACCTGCCTGCGTGAGCCTTCACCAGCGTTTTGGTGCGGGCTTTTAAGGCGTTTATAGAGTTGGAGCTCGTTGAACATATTGCGGCGGTAAAGCGTTTCGATAGAAAGGGAGGATAGCCCCCGGATACCGAAAGGCATTTGCTTGAGGGGCGAGTGCGGGTCTGCCGCCTTTTCAAGTACCAGTACCGAGCATTTGGCCAGAGCCAGTTCGCAAGCCAGGAATAAGCCTACAGGACCTGCGCCGGAGATGATAACGTCGTAAATAGATTGAGTTTGTATTGATTTATGATGTTGATGTGTTGTGTTCATGGTTATGAATTATTACAACACAAAGGTGAGGAACCTTACAGCCTTAGGATTGTACAAACGCGACAAAATCATCGCCCAGTTCCTGCTTATCTTTCTTTGCTTTGCGTGCAAATGCTGCGGGTGTGCTGCCGCTGTAGCGTTTAAATTCCCTGCTGAGATGTGATTGATCGGTGTAACCAAACTCATGCGCCAGGGCAGAGAGGCTGGCACCCGGCTGTTGCCATAAACGGTTGCGCACCTGCTCAAAGCGCATTAATGCCGAAACATCTTTAACCGTATAGCCGGATGATTGCTTGAAATTCCGTTCCAGTGTGCGCACGGTGGCATGTGCTGCGGCTGCTACTTCGCTTACCGGTATAGTACCGTTGGCATTGCGCATGGCAACACCAGCTTTAAACAACATGCTGCTATTGGCAATAGCCGACCGTGCATTCAGCAAAAATTGTTTAATCTCGGTTAGGGATTCCTCTATTTGGCCAGCCTTAATCCACTTGCTTAATGTAGGTTGCAACTGGGCTATAGGATGCTCAAATATATGCACGCTACCTTTATCAGAAGGCAGGCCGAGCAAGTCGAACACCGTCCAGGGGAAACATCTAATGCCGATAATCTCTAAACGGTTTTGGGCGTAAAATAGGGCAGGCTGGTTAAGTAGCCCCATCATAAATGGCGAAGGCAAGGGCTGCAAGTCGCCATTATGAACGTAGCTGATAGTACTCCCGAAGTAAAAAATAATTTCGGCATAGCCATCGGGCTGAACTTCGAAAGCAGCTTGTTGTTGGGCACCGTCTCTTCTGTTATACCAAAAGCAGTTAATGGTATCGCGGAGTTCTTCGGGAGGGGCAAATTCCTGGTGGTGCATTTTTAAAGATAGGATATTGGTTTGATCACATGCGAATATAGTGGAACAAGAACCCGCATAGAGGGTGTAGATATTTATTATTGCCCGTAATATTTAAGATAATGATGTACAAATTCATTTTGCATTATTTCCGATGAAATACCACTAAATTGAATTTCAAAACCATCCGCTTCCGTGCCGTTTATTGCTCCGCCCCAACCCATTAGTTCTTCTCCACTTGGTAAAAAAACTTTTAACCGGGGAATTATAACCGTATCTATAAAACGATGATTAGGATCGTCTGAATTTATTTGAACATTATATTTAACACAATGATCTTTGAGAAAATCATAAGGAAATTTGATCCCATTAAATAATATTTTTCCATATACAACACCCATTGGAGGATCTGCATATTCAAATTCAGTATGCCCGATTCTTTTTTTATCAACTTCTAAGTAATAAACTTTTTTCATTCGAGCCAAAGTTTTGTTTAGCTGCCTTCATGATACATCGAACACAATTTAGTAAACAAATTGATGATTCAGAACAAAGGCTATAGTTTTAGACTATATTGTCAGGTCAGTACTCTTTCTTAACTTAACGGCAGAATCATCGTTCAATAAAAATATATCATAGTTTGTCCCCATCCTGGTATAAGGATCGTCATCAGGGCAAAACTTAAATAAATAAAACATGAAAGACTTCTTATTAATCTTCAGAGCAGATTACAAAGCGATGCCACAGCTATCGCCAGAAGAAATGCAGGCCTTAACTCAAACATGGATGAACTGGGTAGCCGGTATTGCAGCCAAAGGAAACCTGGCCGACCGGGGCAACCGCTTAATGCCAGCCGGTAAAGTAGTAAACGCTGACAACGTTATTTCTGACGGGCCTTATGCCGAGATCAAAGAATCAATTTTAGGCTACATAGTGGTAAAGGCTGAATCATTGGATGAGGCGGCAGAACTGGCCAATGGTTGCCCGGTATTATTGCAGGGCGGTAATGTTGAGGTAAGAGAAATTAACCCCTTATAACAATTACCCAGGCCTTTGCGTAAAGGCAAAGGCCTTAATCTGTTATGCAGCAACATGAAATAACCCCGCACCTGTTTAGAACCGAGTATAGTAAAATTGTAGCTGTACTCTGTAAGAAATTTGATTTAAGGGATATTGAAATTGCCGAGGATATTGCTGCCGATACTTTTTTAAAGGCATCAGAAAGTTGGCCCATTAAGGGCATGCCCGAAAACCCCACAGCCTGGCTTTATACCGTTGCAAAAAATAAAGCCAAGGATTACTTTAAACACATTGCTGTTTTTGAAAGCAAGGTTAAGCAGCATATTGCTACCGATGAGCAGGAAAGTGTTAACGATCTTGAATTTGATAGCAAGGATATTGCAGATAGCCAGCTGGCTATGATTTTTGCGGTTTGCAACCCCGTTAACTCGGCCGAAGCGCAGGTTTGCCTGGCGCTTCAAATCCTTTGCGGTTTCAGCATACAGGAAATAGCCAATGCGTTTGTGGCAAAAACGGAGACCATTAAAAAGCGGTTGCTAAGAGCGCGGGAGGTATTACGTAAAGATAGATTGCATGTTAAGGTGCCGCCCGCGGCAGAAATTACATCGAGATTAAGCACAGTGCTTACCACGCTTTACCTGCTGTTTAACGAAGGTTATTTTTCTAAAACAGCCGATCTGTTTATCCGCAAGGATCTTTGTTCTGAAGCCATGAGGCTGTTACTGGTGCTTACAGAAAACCCGTTGACCAATACCTCGCAAACCAATGCGCTGCTGGCATTAATGTGTTTTCAAAGTTCGAGGATAGGCTCGCGTATTGACGATAACCACGAGGTTGTTTTGCTGGAAAACCAGGACAAAAACCTGTGGGACCAAAGCCTTATTGAAAAAGGTAACTTCTACCTCATTAATGCCTTCGAAAGTAATGATGTGTCTAAATACCACCTCGAAGCTGCCATTGCCTATTGGCACACCACCCCGGTAGCCGAAAACAAATGGCAGAACATTTTACAGCTTTACGATAATCTCTTAACCATTGCTTACTCGCCTATGGCAGCACTTAACCGTGTCTTCGCCTTAGCTAAGGTACAGGGGAATGAGTGCGCCATTACAGAGGCCGAACACTTGAACCTGACGAACAACCACCAGTACCATTCGCTGTTAGGGTATCTTTATACTTCGGTTGATGCACAACACGCCATCAGCCATTATCAGCTCGCCATTCAATTATCGGCATCGAAAACAGAGAAGCAAATGCTTCAGCTTAAGATTGCACAATTACTATCGCCAGCCGAGACCAGGGGCAACGTGCTCTAAAATTGCAGATAGCACATGGATATTGTAATCAACCCCTAAAGTATTGGGTATGGTTAAAAGTACGGTATCTGCTTCCTGTATTGCTTCGTCATTAGCCAGTTCTTTGATAAGCTGGTCGGGTTCGGCAGCGTAGCTTTTTCCAAAAACTGCACGTTTATCGGCTTCAATGTAACCAAAGCTATCAGCCCCTTTGCCTTGCTGACCGAAGTAATATCTATCCTGCTCGCTCACCAATGCAAAAATAGACCGGCTTACAGAAACCCTCGCCTCACGCTGGTGACCTGCTTTTTGCCAGGCTTCTTTGTACAACCTGATCTGTTCGGCCTGCTGGATGTGGAATGGTTTACCGCTTTCATCAAACTTAAGGGTTGAGCTTTGCAAGTGCATGCCTTGCTCGGCTGCCCAAATTGCGGTTGCGTTTGAGCCCGCTCCCCACCAGATGCGTTCGCGCAAACCCTCAGAATGTGGCTCCAGCGATAACAACCCCGGCGGATTGGGGAACATCGGGTTAGGGTTGGGTTGGGCAAAGCCCTCACCGCTTAATTTATCTAAAAATTCTAAAGCTTTTTTGCGCCCCATATCGGCATCGGTTTCGCCCTTGGCAGGTTCGTAACCAAAATAGCGCCAGCCGTCGATCACCTGCTCTGGCGACCCTCTGCTGATGCCCAGTTGTAGTCGGCCTCCCGAAATAAGATCGGCAGCGCCGGCATCTTCTACCATATACATTGGGTTTTCGTAGCGCATATCAATTACACCTGTGCCAATCTCTATTTTGCTGGTTTTAGCCCCAATAGCCGAAAGCAGTGGAAATGGCGAAGCCAGCTGGCGTGCAAAGTGATGCACACGGAAATAGGCGCCATCCAAACCAATTTCTTCGGCAGCAACAGCCAGATCAATAGATTGCAACAGGGTATCGCCTGCGGTACGGGTTTGGTAGGCAGCATGGTTTGCCCAATGCCCGAACGATAAAAATCCAATTTTCTTCATCAGCAGCTTTATTAGATCAACAAATGTAAGGATACGGGCGGTGGGTGCAAGTCATGTATTGGTAATAATGACCTTCCGGGCGTTTGTATCAGGAGGTTAATATATGAGAAAACTTTAACCGCGTTAGTTATGAAAATTCTTTAATCGAATAAAAGCGTGGCGACACCAGGTTAATTTCTGAACAATAGATCAAGACCCGCACCTGTGTACCATTGTAGCTTTTGATAGTAACTCAAATTTGCATCACCGGTGTAAGGTATAGCGCAGGTTAGGCCAGAGAATTTTTTAATAGGCACACCAATGAAGTTAGCCGTGGCGGCTTTGTAGAGAATTGTTTTATTTAATTGCAAGTTGATGCTGCTTAAATCAGCTATGGTAAAATTGTGATCCAGATAATCTCCGAAATCATAGTTAGCCACCGGAAAGTTTGCGGTATAATCCAAACGCTGAACGCCGGTGCTAATCAACTGATCTCCGTATTTTTTTTGCTTGTGCATTAGCGTATTCAACCCGGTAGCCAGAGGTGTCAGTTCACTTGTTTTAACCAATACAACTGTTGCCGATTGCCGGTCATCTGTATAGGCATTATAGTAGTTAAAATATGCTTTGGCAACCGAACTCAGATTCTCGTCGTCCTGAAAAAGCAATGGAACGATCTTCTGATAAGGGAAACTTTCGGAAAGCGTTTCGGTGGGTGATGCAATGATGTACTTTGCCTTATCCTTAAACTCGTATAGCACCTCTACACCGCCCATAGAGCAGGCATCAAAAACAATGAAACTTAAATTGTCTGGTAAAGCATTTTTAAGATCAATAATATCCATTTCCTTGCCCGAGTCTGACCCGAAAGATTGAACTTTAACTTTTGTACTGGCCGGTGCCCATGATGTGGCATGCGACCAAAGTATCAGTCCATAACTCTGCGCCGGAAATTCGGATTGCGCATAAAGCATTACTTGCTTAACTACATTAGGATCGGAAGGCGCCGTATAGCCGAACGTTTTAACGGTATCGCTCACAATCCTGTTGCCATCTTCGTCGTGTTTTATTTTAAGCAGATAAGAGTTACTGCTATTCGTTTTAATATAAACCAATAATGTGCCGTCTAAATTTGCAGCACCTTTCTCCATGCTGTTAATGCTGTTCAGTGCATCATACCTTAAATCGTTATTGGCTTCCATATAAACCAGCACCATCTTTTTGCTCACCGGTTTCACGTCAGTACTTTTTTTACAAGATACACCGAGAGAAATGATCGCCAAAAGAAACAGTAACTGGCAGTACCGTTTAATGAATATTATTGCAGCGGCACCAACACTCGTTTGGTAATTGATTTTAGAAAGATTTGATGGCCTCACCAGATTAAATGATTTATAATCAAAACAGGTGACGAAATTAAGCTTACCTACGCAAGCTCTCTGTTAATACGTTATTAAGTTTTTTGCATCTTGAGCCGCTCTAATCACCCATAATTGCCCTGCCAACACCTGGTTCAATTACCTCTTGGTAAAGCCAATTTTAATAATGGTTATGTCACATAACTAAATCTAACGAAATGCTATTGCGGGGTTGACCCAAAGCCTATATCGCCACCCTTTCTTTGAACCCGGAACTTTTAAACTTTTTCATGGTCGCTCAACTCAACAAAATATTAAGCTATAAAAGCCCTTTTAACCTCTCATTATATCCTGCCTGCAACAGGTTTTAACACGCAAAACTTTACAAAAACATATATGAAAATTAGAAATCTACAATTTACAGTCCTTGCTGTGTCCATTTTTATGGCTTCCTGCCGGAAGGATAACACAAGGGATGTGATCAAACAATCCGGCACCGAGGTGAAGTTCTCATCAACCATCAACGGCCAGATTAAGACCAAAGCCGTTAATGATGCCTGGGAAACTAATGATGCTATCGGTGTTTACATGAAAACCGGTACAGGATTAAACCAAATCTTAGCTAACAATAAATCTTATTTTACTATCGGTGATGGTACATTCAAGTCATCTTCAACAGACCAAACCATTTACTATCCGGAAGATGGTTCGCAGGTAGACTTTGTTGCTTACTATCCCTACAAGCAAACGCTTACTTCTAATACTTACCCGGTAGATGTAACCAACCAAAGCAGCCAGGGTGCTATAGATTTAATGTATGCTAACGCGACAGGTTTAAGCAAAACCAGCTCTAACGCGCAGTTAGTTTTTTCGCACCAATTGTCTAAAATCGAAATCACGGTTACCAATGGCCTGGGGGTTGCCAGTTTAACTGGTTTAACCACCAATATTTCGGGTTTAAAAACAGTTGCGGCATTCGATTTAGCAACCGGTACATTAAGCGCCCAAAGCACGCCTGCCAACATACTTGCAAAAACCAACATCGGTAGCGCAACAGTTGCCGAAGCTATTGTGATACCAACTACAGATGAAACCGGTATTAAAGTAGTTTTTGCCATTGGTTCAAAAACCTACACCTGGACGCTGCCTGCAGATACCAAATTTGAAGCCGGAAAGAAATACAGCTACCAGGTTGAGCTAAGAGGTTCGGGTGTTGTTGACAGCGGGGTTGCTGCTTCACTAAAAGCAACTGTAAATAACTGGACAGATGTTCCGGCAGGTTCTTATCCGCTGGATATGGAAGATGTGGTTAAAAACCCACCAACAGTATCGGGTTATATGGAAACACCTGTAATTACCACAGATGCAAACATGTCTTATGTTTTCCACAATTTCCCTGGTAAAACCAATGTAAGAAACTATGCGATGCTGTACGACAAGAAATATAAAGTGGCGTACTGGGTGGCTTATCCACTGCATGCATCTTATATCGGCAGTACAAGCCGTACTGATGCATGGGCTTTTGATCCTTCAATCCCATCAGGTGATCAGGTTGATCTGAGCAGCTCTTTCGGTAATGGATATGACCGTGGGCACCAGATCCCAAGCGGCGACCGTACTGCTTCTACAGACCTGAACAGAACTACTTTTTACTACAGTAACATGACTGCCCAAACTTCTTCAATGAACCAGGGAATCTGGAACAACCTGGAGCAACAAGTAAGAACCTGGATGGCTAAAGGAGATACTTTATATGTAGTAACCGGTGCATCTATCAAATCATCAACAGATCAAACCATTACTTACGCAAAAGGATCAGCAATACCAAAATACTACTACAAAGCATTAGCATTGAAAAAAGGCGATACTTATTATACCATCGGCTTTAAAATTGCTAACCAGGTTATTCCATCACCCAACACTTACAACAGTTTCCGCATATCTGTAAGCGACCTGGAAAAAGAAACCGGCTTTACTTTCTTCCCTAAGCTTACCGCCGAAACCAAGGGAACTATCGATAGCACCATCTGGAACTAACTCATACTAATAAACTTTACAACAATTACAAAAATGAAAACTCAAAACATCCTCATTGCTTCAGCAATGACGTTACTTGCCCTTGGCAGTTCTTGCAAAAAGGACAACAAACACGACACGGTTACCCCAAATCCAACCTTGGTTAAATTTACCGCAGCTATCAATGGCCAGATTAAAACAAAGGCTACAAATGACAAGTGGGATACTAATGATGCTATCGGTGTATTTATGAAAATCGGTACCGGTTTAACTAACATCCTGGCTGCCAATAAATCTTATGCAACAACTGGCGACGGCGCGTTTGCACCCACTAATACAGATCAAAACATCAACTACCCGGAAGATGGCACTGTTGATTTCATTGCATACTATCCGTATAAACAAACTTTAACTAACAATAAATACCCGGTTGATGTAGCAACACAAACCAACCAGGCTGCAATTGATCTGTTATATGCTAACAATGCAACCGGCTTAAGCAAAACCAGCACTGTTGCTAACCTTGTTTTTTCTCATCAGTTATCAAAAATCGAGTTTACTGTTAAAGCCGGAACAGGCGTAACAGATTTAACCGGTTTAACCGCAAGCCTTGCAGGCTTAAATACTAAGGCTGATTTTGATTTAGCTACCGGCGTGCTTTCAAACGCGTCTCAGTCTGCCGATGTTAGCGCGAAAACAACTGCTCAAACTGGTTCAGTCTTAGCAGAAGCCATTGTATTACCTGTAGCTGATGCCAGCGGTAAAGTAGTAACTTTCACACTTCCGGCCGGTCAGTTTAAACTAACCTTACCAGCAAACACCAAATTTGAAGCTGGTAAAAAATACACTTACGAAATTTCATTAACCACGGGCTCTACTCCTCAGCCAACTGCAGTTGCATTAAGTGCTACCATCACCAACTGGACCAGCGTACCTTCTGGCAGCTATACCGTAGGCGAAGACCAGGGCAGCACAACACCACCAACAGGTGTAGAAACAGTATTATTCACTGAAACTTTCGGAACCGGTACAGCAAGTACTAAACCAAAAGTAAGTGCTTACACTGCCTGGGATAATGCATCTTTCACTTTTACCGATACTTACGGTAACGCAGATTTACGTACCATTAGCACCTATCCAAATGATATCCACGTATGGTTACCTGCAACTAAAGATGCTTCTTTAAAAATTGCGGGTATTCCGGTAACCGGCTACACTAAGCTTAAACTTAAATACGACTTAGCACCTAACGCACCATCTGCAAGTTCAACTTCAGATTTTAATGTAATTACGGTGAAAGTTAATGGTGTAAGCATTGCGGTTCCAAGCAGCCCTGTAACTAACGCTAATAACAATAAATTTACTACTATTGAACTGAGTGATATTACACCTCAGGCAACCAATACAATTGAATTTATGGGCTCTGCAACCACCAATACTTTAGGCATGCGACTAGATAACGTTGTTATTATCGGTATAAAATAAAATATAAATCTGCCTTAAATAACTTGACAGATTTTATAAAAAGTCCCAGCTATGAAAGTAGCCGGGACTTTTTACTTTAAACAAAACGGCTAAGACAATCACAGGTTTAGCTACGTTCATCTTCATGATTACGGGGACATTTGTTAAAAATTAAAACAAATGAAAATAGTTATAACAGGGTCTTTAGGCCACATTAGTAAGCCACTTGCAGTGGAGTTAGTTCAAAAGGGGTATACTGTAACAATTATCAGCAGTAACCATACCAGGGAAAAGGATATTGAAGCTATTGGTGCAAAAGCAGCCATTGGCTCAATAGAGGATGTTAGTTTTTTAGCAAAAACTTTTACAGGCGCCGATGCGGTTTACACGATGTTGCCGCCCTTTAAATTTGAAGAAAACCCCAACCTTGATGCAAGGGAAGAAGCACGTCGGCTCGCAACCAATTATGTCGAGGCCATCCGCCAGGCAGGTGTAAAAAGGGTAGTTCACCTCAGCAGTATTGGGGCTCATACAGAAAAAGGAAACGGGTTGCTTGCCTTTCATTTTGTTGCCGAGCAAATTTTGAAGCAATTACCTGCCCATGTCGCAATTACCTTTATGAGACCTGTTGGTTTCTACTATAATTTATACCAGTTTATGGATATTATTAAAGGGGAAGGCTTTTTAAAAGGTTTTATAGGTGTGATTTTAACCATTCGTCATTATGGTTTGACTGGATTTCTGCAGGGGAAAAAGGGGCTTATCGTATCTAATTATGGTGCTGATGATAAAATGCCCTGGGTTTCGCCCATTGATATTGCAGCTGCAATTGCCGAAGAACTGACACTACCATTAAATGGCCGTAAGGTGCGTTATGTAGCCAGCGAAGAGTTAACTTGTAATGAAATTGCTAACACCCTTGGAGCAGCGGTTGGTAAACCTTATCTGAAATGGATAACTATTGACGACAAACAAATGCTGGATGCGTTAATAAAGTTTAAATTGCCGTTGAGCCTTGCGAAAGATATTGTTGAAATGAACGCCAGCCAGCGTAATGGGGGGATATTATTTGAAGATTATTACAAAAACAAACCAACTCTGGGTAAAGTAAAAATGAAAGATTTTGCTAAGGAATTTGCGGCGGTTTACCAATCGAAATAAATTAAATTAGTAAAAAACATGGAGCCCTATAAAATTAAAACCATTGGCCAATACCACCAGGCATTGGGGCTTACTAAGCCGGAACATCCTTTGGTGAGTGTTATTAGCCTGGATGAATTCAAACCACCGGAAGGTAACACCCGGATAAGCGTTGTATTTGATTTTTATATCATTTCTTTGAAGAAAAATTTAGGAGGTACGATAAATTACACCTACGGCCAGCAGACCTACGATTTTGATGAGGGTGTCATGTTTTTTATTTCTCCTAAACAGGTATTTTCATTTGATGCTGATCATGATTTTAAAAGCTCAGGCTGGATGTTGCTCGTACACCCTGATTTTCTCTGGGGTACACCACTTGCAAAAACAATCAGGCAATATGAATTCTTCAACTATTCAACAAATGAGGCGCTGTTTTTGTCAGAGAAAGAAGAGGCAACAATTGGAGGCATTGCTCAGCTGATCAAGCAGGAATATCATGCCAATATCGATAAATTCAGTCAAGGTTTGATCGTAGCGCAGATTGAACTATTGCTTCAGTATTGCGACCGGTTTTACAATCGCCAGTTTTTGACCAGGAAAATAAGCAGCCACCAGGTACTTAACCGTGTGGAAGAAACGCTCGACACGTATTTTAACAATGATGATCTGGTTAAAAAAGGATTACCAACAGTTAACTTCATAGCTGAGACTTTAAATATTTCGCCAACCTATTTAAGCGCATTGCTAAAAACACTGACCGGCCTAAGTACGCAACAACACATTCACGAAAAACTGATAGAAAAGGCAAAAGAAAAGTTATCCGTTACGGGTTTGTCAATCAGCGAGATTGCTTATGAATTGGGTTTTGAACATCCGCAATCATTCAGCAAATTATTCAAAAGCAAAACCAATCTTTCGCCATTGGAGTTCCGTGCGTCTTTCAATTGATGTGTGAAAGAAAGCGATTGTTTAAATCGGATGTATAACTGATATAGATTTGGCTCTGCTTTTGAGAAAAGAGCACATAGACAGTAAACATGAGATAATATAAACAAGAAAAGCCACTCTTTCGAGTGGCTTTCTTTCAAAGTAGAGTCGAGCGGCAAAAGTTCTAACTTTCATGGTGATATTGAAGCTATTGTAGATGCAAAAGACCTGTATCAAAATAATTTCTCTTCTAACAAGTCTTTCCAAACGATAAACCCTTTATGATCATTTGTATAATCATGTACGATGCGACTAAATTGTTGAGGATTAGTTTCAAGATATCGCTGTCTGCCATTTGTTCGTATCTGTCCAAGCAGTCCATCTATCCGCTTTGTACTTCTTTCAAGTTCATAAATTGATTTATCAATATGCCATATATAAGTAGCCTCTTCGGTATCCAAAGTTTCCCAAACCAAGTGGTACTGATTATTCCCCGACAGCAAGAACACAAATGAAAAGGGCTCTAATACAAAACGGAGCTTTAATATAGATCGTTCATGTTTTTGGGAAAGGTAACGGAGATGACGATGATGCTTATACTGCTTAAGAGCCAGTATGTTTTCCAATAGATCATCCTCGTTTGTGTAAATCAATTGTTCACTGCCGCCTTGCACTTGCCCGACATCCAATAGATTTTCTTCACCTACCGGGGTACCTTTAATAATTTCTTTATTTAAGAACCGGAACTTTACACTTTCAATGACTTCGCGGTTTATTTTATCAAGATCACTGGAGGATGCTGATTTAAATACCAATCTGTTGTGCTGGAATGTAGCCCGTATGTTTACCAATACCGTAGTACTTTTCAGGAACCGAATAAAGTAGGGCTTAAGCACGGTAAACTCCGGCCTGACATTTAAATTCTCTATCTCAAATTCAACTTCCTTACCGTTAAAGTCAGCAATGATATGTTTAAACGCAATACTGCCAAACCTGAATTCTAATTGTTCTATTGATACCTCAATATTCTCATTTTTTTGACCACTTACCGTTTCACTTTCATCTACCGGATTCGTTAGGCCACTTTGATCAAGCTTTTTATAATACACGTTCCTTTTCTGAAACAGTCTTTCCAGGTAGCTGATCTTATGGTCACGGTAATCATAAATAACAGGTGACACTTCTGATCGTTGTACCCTGCCAATGTATTGAATCAGCTTACCCTCAAAAGCAAATGGGTAAACTAAAAATACGCACTCTATATTCTGGATGTCGGTTCCTTCGCCAAAATACTGTCCTGTTGTGATCAGCACTTGGAAATCACCTCTATTTATGGCTGCCCATTTAGATTTTTTAGATAAGTCGGAATCTTCGCCACTTAACGCAATGGTATCGTAATGTTGTTTTAGATATTGTTGGAGAGAAGTAATATGCTCTTTTCGTTCTGTGATGATAACAGCTTTTCTACTGGCATTTAGTTGTGATACCACATCATTTAAAATGAGTTGATTTCTTGCTGAATCATGGATCAAGATTTTAAATAGCGTTTCGAACTTGTCTGTTTGGGTATTAAAGGGAACAAACAAATCGGTATCCCTAATGATAATCTGCGTACCAGTTTGATTTTGCATCTCTGGTGCTTTAACCTCATGGATTATTTCACCTAAATGAATAAATATTAACTTGCCATCGTTGTATTTCCTAAATGGGGTTGCGGTAAGCCCGTACATATAGTAACTGTTCAATTTTCCAATAACTCTTTGGTATGTTTCCGCAGGCACATGGTGGCATTCATCAATGATAACGGTACCAAAAGCATTTATTAGTTCTGTGGATTCCGTAGATTCCAAAGCTTTTTCCATACTTTGGATCATTGCTACAGTAATGTGTTTACCGGGCTTGTTCTTTCCTTGCCCGATACGTCCAATATCCTTATTAGGAATCCCCAGGAACGATTCTATACGTTCCTTCCATTGATCTGCCAGTTGCTTGCGGTGAACTAAAATGAGGGCTGGTTGCTGCTTGTCTTTTATAATAGCCAAACTCAATACCGTTTTACCAGAGCCAGGCGGAGCGACAATAATTCCAAAATCTTTTTTTGTAGCTGCTTGCTGCGCGGGTAATTGATATTCCCTTAATGCAATAGAACCTTTGAAATTGATTAACTCTGCTTTCTTTCTTTGATCTTCGAGCACATATTCAATTTGCTGCTCTTTACAAAACCGTAATAACCTACCAATAAATCCACGAGGAACTGAAATAGAATCCGGTGTTTCGTGCAGCAATTTAAAGTAACGTTTTACGCCAAAGGTATTTTTATTGATATTCTTTTTTACCTGGTATTCATTGTTGGCGAAGTTTAATTCTTCCTTTAAAAAACTAACAAGTGAAACAGGCAATCTTATGCGGCTAATATGAATTTTATTGTTTAAGATAATTTCTAACTTATCTGTTATAAACCGTTCTTTTTGAAATAATCCAGTTGAAAGTTCGTTGTGATCAGTTTGTTCTTTGTAGATGTAATTGAGCTGGTTTATCGTAATCCGCTTAATCGTTTTTAAAAACACCCACTGGTCATCAAAGGGCTGTAAGGTTTCAGGATCAATGAAACAGCTATTGCCATCATTTAAGCTCGTTTTGTTTAAGGGTAAAGCAATAAGATTCCCCAAGCCTTTTTTTGAATGGTAATCCTGATTGGGAAATAACCTGTCAAAACTTGAGTTTTTATCGAATACTGAAATTAAACCTGCTTTCTGTAGCAATGCCGTCATTATTTTTCTGCTTCTGAATGCCTCATAAGGTTCTTCAAAAAATATCCATACATGGCCGCCTTTACCGGAACGAGAACGCTCCAAATAAGCACGTATATCATACTCCTCGCAAATTTTAATAAATGTCCGGCATTCCTCAATCCAATCAGCTTCGTCAAAATCAGCTGCAATGAACCAGGATGTGTTATCCTGTAATAGAGGGTAGAGACCTACAATCTGCTCACCTTTGAGATGTTTAATTAAATGCTCATTTGTTAAGGGTTGGTATGTTTTATCAGTGAAGGTTTGAAAAGTGCCACCTTTCATTTGATGCAGCCGATATCGGTGAGGGTCAAAACTGTAAGCAGGAATATAACTGCTTTTGCCACTTTTCTCCCATCTTAATGCAAATACATCTTCTCTACCTTTGAATAGGGATTTGTATAGATTTAATCGGTTATCTTTCATTAAAGTAGAAACTTTAGCCTGTTTCAAATTTAGGAAACAAACTATCCCTTTTATAATCGATTTAATTTGCCATAACTTGGGTAGTATCCAACTTTTTTTAATACAGCCTCTATTTTTGTGAGCGACAAATCCACAGCAGTTTGTGGGAAAGATTGTTGATAAGCAATGATAAGGACAGCGTATTGGCTGTGGCTCGTAACGAAAAGCAACCATCTGATGCTAAAGAAATCATTAAAGACACCATGTACCTTGAGTTTTTAGGATTGCATGATCGGTTTTGTCATCAATTCCGATACGAATTCAATAGCGTCAAACTTGAAAACTAGAGGAACTGGCCATTATTCTTTGACTAGTCCCTTCAGTGCGGCAAACTTTAGCGGGACAGCTTATAATTTCAAAGCTCCCATGAACACGCAGATGCCTCTGCAATAAACGTGTATCATCTTTTTTTTGATTTTAAAGACATTGTCGAAAATTCTGTAAAAAGTTAACTTACATAGGGTTAGCCTTTTGAAACTCTTCCTCCCAGTTTTCGAATTTTATTAAATCAGCCCTGCCCAGGATGCTGTAAAACAAAAATTCAGGTATTGAGGCTGCCAAGTTTGGACCAATTCCTTTAGTCATTTTAGTAAATATTTGCCGGCGGTGATAGAAGGAAAGTAAATAAGTATAGTCATTACTTTGTGCATCAGGTGAACCTAAGGGATCTCCTGTATTTTTTTGATAATGGTGCCGGTAGGCCGCTCCCACCGCCGAAGTGCGTAGCATATGAGAAATAAAGGCCAGCCAATTTTGATGCATAGGTTTTTGCGAGGCAGTAATCAGATTATTTAATATTCGGATATATAATATGGAACCTGTATCGACACCGATTGGCAGGTAGGTCGTGGTGACAGATAATGCACCTCTCTCAAAAAAAGCATTAGCAATTGTATTGATCGTCCCGTAAGTTGGCGCTGTACTGCAAGCTGAGAGAAAAACCAATGGCGCGGAAATCCCTAACTCGATTACCATGTCACCTGTTAAACGTTCCTTCCCAAAAAACAATACAGATGATTTGCTTTCCTTATCATAGCTACCATGGCTATCAATAATTAAAAAATCCGGACTTACTTCGTCTACAGCCTTTTTTAAAGCCGCAAGCGAATAACATTCTCTCATAATCACGCCGTTCTTTTCTCCAACCATACAAACGCCTGGATACCATTTTCTGAAAGCTGGCTCATCACTACCGAACACCACCAATGTTTTCTTCAGTATATCCTTCGGCACCAAGTATTGCCATTGTTCATGACTGACAAAATTTGCCATCAGGCCGTGAAGGGCGGTTTCCGGTAACCTGCAAATATCATGGGTGAAAGCCATCGGAATCCCCTCTATATCCATCCATTCGACGGGGAGGTCGCTTATTGCGACGATTTGTCTGTTTTCATCCCGTAGCTTTTCTGTTAATTCTTTGGATAAGGTCCTGTGGCGGAGTTGCTGGCCGAATGATTGAATCGTTTTGAAGATTTTATTCCTGCTGCCAGGTGCAGTAATTCTACCAGCCGCCTCATTACGAAAAAAGGAAAGGTTTCGGTACATAGTTTTGCCTTGAGTGGGAAGACGTACGATAGGCGATGAATAAAACGAACTATGAAGAAATGCAATATCATCCAAAAATTGGGTTTTTAGTCCCATTAAACGAGAGCTAATTAAAAATGCTTCTGCACTTTTTGGTGGGCGTATGGAGTTGATGTAATTTTCGGTTTGCTCAAAATCCAATTCTGATAAATATTCTTTGTATTCAGATTTGACGCCCTCACTTAGAAAGTCCCTCATATCGGGGTTCTGAAATGGAGCAACCAATATCAACGGAACCAAAAAAGGTTCAATTTCATGAACGGGTTTTATCAGGCCCTCATCAAAACAGGTTTCAGCGAAAAAATCTATTTTGTCGATTTCCTCAATGATTTGTAGTTGCCTGGAGAAACTGTTGGGGTTTTTGTGCCCCTCGTTCGAAGCTTTTCTATGCGCCAGAATTTTCTCTTCAGTAATTTTACCATCATCCCTGCTGTCCTCATAGGTAAAGTTTCCGGTGATGGTATTTGCAATTCGATAATTTGTTTGAGCGGGAATGAAAGAAGGGAAATGATAAAATCCATTCCACCCGATTGCGGTCTCTGGAGAAAGCCATTTGTCTGGCATGCCCATTAGATTAAATAAATCCTGCTGTTTAGTATAAAGCTCTCGCATAAAATGCCCTGGCCCGGAAATTTGGTTTGGTAATATGGTTGTTTTATTTCCCTTATCATTGAAGAAATAATAAAACCGGCCAACGGTATGGTACTTTGCAAAGAGGGTGACATTTTGTTTAATTAGCGATGATTTTGAATCAATGAAAAATAGATATATCCTATTGATCGGCATAAGTTTTAAGTATTCTTCCAGATTTACACTATACTTAATGTGAAAGCGGTACGGATCGTCCAAGCTATTGCGCTTAACGAGTTCATAATATGTGAGAGACTCACTGATTTGCAGAATATCTTTAGGCAGATAACTAATGAAACGGATTATCTCATTTTGAAACTCAGTTGGAGGTACAAAAGAATATGTTTTAGGCTGCTCATCTATTACCAAAACGTAATTTATAGAACTTCTTTGCCCGTGTCGGTACAGTAGGTTTTGATGCATGCCTGATAAAGTATTAGGGTTAATTTATATGCTAAGATAAATATTCAACGTTATAAAAACCTGTCGGGAAGGTGATGCAAATTATGATATTTTAGTCCGAGCCTAACCTGATTTATCCGGCTACGTTTATTGCTGCTAAACCTTTAAATTAGCACTTCCGGCCTAAATGCCTTAACTTGATCTATGGTGTGCAGTTAAATTGGTATAATAAGCACTGGCAGCTTTGAAAACCGTTAACAAAATGAAAAAGTCTGAAATTTTTTCATGTAGTAGGTTGATTTACAAGCATATTCAAGTGTCAAGAGTTCTAACTTTCATGCCGATAGAGGCAGTAATGGATGCCAAGAATATAGATCAATACAATTTCTATTCTAACAAGTCTTTCCAAACAATAAACCCTTCATGATCATTTGTGTAATCATGTACGATGCGACTCAATTGTTCAGGCTCTCGAAACGCCAGATAGAACTATTCCGCCAGTTTTACCGCACATTGCCAATACACTGTATTCGCAATTGGCAATGTGCAAAATATGAGATCGTATCATAATCAGGCTCGGTGACCAAAAATCACAGAAGAGCACATTATTCCACGTTGAGTCTTTGCAAAGGACTCCAAGGCATTTTCAAGGTTACTCTTAGCGAGTTGGGTCAAACTTACAACAAAACGGCCATATCAACCTGTCAACCGTGTAATTCTGACTTGCTGAATGACCAGGAACGGCTACTTCAACAATTATTTACGAGTCCTATTGTTAGTAAGGGCCGGTTCTACTGGGTAAGATACAGAAGATTATCAGATGGCTGGGACTCATCAGGAAAATCGTGTTAAAGCTTACAAATGTCGAACGACTGGCAGCGAACTGGCAATAGCCGGATAGACCAGGCTTTCCCAATAGTTCGGGCCGTATTGTCTTACCGAGCTCCGATACCGGATCGTTAAGTCCTCTATAATACTGGCATTAGTCCGTCCGGCAGCCATAAAGTCTTTGATACTTTGAATTTCTGCTGTCAGCCGGTTGTTTGATTTCTTGGCATATTTCACCAAAAGTTCAAGGGCCACGAAATGACGGTTGATCAATGCAAATTGGTCATTGGTAATCTGCGCAGGTTGCGATAGTCTGAATTGCAAGCTCGGTACCCCCGCATTTATCATCAGGTCGGCAAAAAGAAACCTATGTTGCAGGAAACGATCATCGTAAAAATTAATAAACGTTTTAACGCTATTGGTGCGCCAGCCCTTGTTTTTCTCATTATTACACCGAAGGCAGCACGGCACCAAGTTCTTGGTTAGGATCGAATATTCAGGAAATTCAGTCTGACCGACATAGTGATCAAGTGAATACGGAGTGTCAATCATACAATATGGGCATAGTTCTACGATAGCTGCTGGTTGATTGTCATAGTAGTCACTTTTAAATTGCTTAAAGCTTAGGGTGGGGCTACCATAGCATTTTTGCAGGACATCTCTTACTTCCGGCAGATCTGCGACGAACAATGAAGCCGGTTGTAAGCACAGTGCCGCAAAGTTGTTCAGGTAAGTTTGGTAGGCATTGGTCACACGGGGAACCAATGGATTCAATGCGCGCTGTGATGCCTGTTGCTTTTCTCCGACTACTGTAATAAAAAACTGATATTCGTCGATGGCGGCGTAATTACAATTGATCATTGCCTTGGTTGATTATCGTTTGCAAATAAACCCTGGCGTTGAGGCTGAGTTGGTCGTTAAATATCCGGTGGATCTGGTCCAAAGTAAAGCGCTTAGAAAGTTCTTCTAGCAACGTCTTATACAGCGCGCTATCCTGATCGACGTGAAAAATATCGTTATTGATATTGGTCAAATTTTCTCCCAGCACTTCTATGAGGGGGCCACGAATCAGTGGGATATCGTCCTGTCGTTCGATGATGCGAATAAAACGGGACGGGATTTCCTGTACTATTACCGGGGAGTGGGTGGCCAGTACGCATACAGAACTAAAGTTGCGCAATAAATAACGTAATGCTGATATTTGTTTGCTGACGATATTGGGGTGCAAATGTGTTTCCGGCTCGTCGAAGATCACGATAGAATTCTCCTCGATCACTGCTACCAAGCGCGTTATAAAATGAAAAATGATGTGCTGCCCCGAACTTAGAGCACTGTTCAACTGTTGTTCGAATTGTTGTTTGGTTCGTAATGTTTCCAATTGGGTGATATCGATGCGCATGAAATCTACGTCCAGGTAATTCCGGATGCAGTTGAGCCAGATCGCTTTCCGGGTACGGCTTTTTAATAATTGGTTATATGCCTGCCATAATACCTGTGAAGTTTCGTCTACATTTACTAGGCCCTTTTTATCCTTGAAACTTATAAGTTCATAACTAATCAATTCAGCGCTTGGCGTATCGAAGTTGTCAAACAAGCTAAAGCTTACGGCGATGACCTTCGTAAACAATGGGCGTTCGGGAATAAATTTACCTTGTTCGCTACTGTTGCAAAGCTTCTTTGCCAACTGCGTGAGTACCTGTGTCTTTCCTGTGCCATTTTTTCCGACCAAGCAAAAAAAACTGTTGGGTATCTCCGAATCATTATTAAACGAAAAATCAATTTTGTGGGGAAGAGCAGCCCCTGGTACCGTATAATGAAAGGTAAATTGAAATGATGGCTCAGGGTTTGCGAGGCCACTTTGCAACAGATCACCGGTCTCGTAGAGCACACGTTGGGCTTCGCTCGTGCGAATCAAGGACTCGCGAAATGCCGGCTCGTGCTCGAAAGGGGCGCGGATTTCAGGAAAAAATACGCAATCTTGCAAGGCCCTGCCGATCTCCATATATTCTGAGGGAAAGAACTCCTTGAGATCTTTATAAAAGGCCAATGTTTGACCCAAGGAGCAATATTGCGGTCCAAGCTCGGTAAAATGCTTATCGAGCCTAGTAATATTAGTACCTAATTGCATGATCTTAATCTCACCAAAGCCCTGTCGGTTCTCTCGGTCAGTGTAAAAGAAGAGATCAAAACAGGTCTTAAATTCATAATCCTTCCATTTATTGGGGATCAGTACGAGACAGGGATATCGCCACCCGTCGTCATATTTTTCATTGGATTCTTTAACGTAAAAGTTGACCTGGTTGTAAGTTAATCCGCGGTTTTCCCAAATATCGAGTACTCGGTGTACTACATCTTGCTTGCTAACTTGCCTAATCCCTTGCCGTAACTTATATAGAAACATTTGGGATTCAGTCAGGTCATACCATTCCACTTCACCAAACAACAACCAGCTTTCGAAAGGAACGAGCCTGTTTTCCAATGCATCCTGAAGTTCCGGCCGCTCCGTAATCGGCCTGAGTTTCGTTTTAACCTTGCCCAATGCGACGACGGTAAATCCCTCTGTGATCAAGACGATATCACCTTCGCCGTAGGGGAACTTATCTACGGTGATTACAATACTATACTCATGAATTAGATCAAAAAAACTTGGTGAACCTGAGTCCCAGTTACAACCTAATTTCCAGAGTTTGATCTTTCGCTCTACCGGGAAACCGAGATTACTAAGGATACGATTCACCTGCTCCCCGCCATACAATGTGCCCGGCTCTTCACCAGTTGCTATGCGGTAGGCATACCGAATGATTTCCTTTGGAGGATATCGTTTCTGATTGATAACTACTTCATAGCCGGTCGAGGGATGCAATACAAGACTACTAAGCTGGATATCAGCAACGGCATCGTATACGTTTTGCTCCGTGATTGAAGATAATTGGATAGCCATGACAAGGTTTTGGGTTAAAAATAGGACTTTAATTTCGATGTGTCAAATAGCTTCACCCGCTGCTAATTGGTTAAGAAAAGATCTCGTTTTAGACAAATTTCGCACTGAGTTATCTGCAGCTTTAGGAAAAATGACAGAATTAAACTTATCGCTTCAGATTAAACGTAAGAGAATTCATTTGAGCCCAAATTTGGCAGTAGTACCTTCAATATCGGCTACTGAAATGTTTCATTTATGCATGCTTTATAATAACGAAGCGACATTCCCGTATAGCGCCAATGGGAACTTTTCAAGAAACTTTGACATTAGGTCTCACTTTGCAGTGAGCATTCTACAGCGTACAAAAGATGCAGGTTGGTTCGGGAATAACGGACACGCCGGTTCTACCACGGGTGCCATTGCAGAAATAGGACACGGGATGCGAATACTTCCTGAATTAAAACGAAAACGATTGGAAGATTTAAAAAAGAATGTTTTGTTAGTTCCTGTAACAGAATTTGTGATTTTATAATGGATTGATGGTGTAAAACTCTATTTTTGAAACCCAGCTATGCGCGACCACATCATTAGAGCAATATTTCATCAAACTGTATTGTCCAAGGAACATCTGGACGATAATACGATTGTTATAGATGAATTGGGCTTGCAAAACGGTCTTGTCAGAGCTGACATCGCCGTGTTAAATGGCTGTATGGTGGGTTACGAGATAAAGACTCAAAATGATAACCTGAATCGGCTACCTGCACAAGTAGCAGCATATAGTGCCATTTTCGATAAAGCTTATATTATCGTAGCTGCTAAACATTTAACTAAAGCACTAACTATTTTGCCGGAATGGTGGGGGGTATATGTCATTACCGGGGATGAAAATGCCGGTTATGCGTTTGAAGATTACAGGATTGCAAGCAGGAATGATCAACGAGATATTATTTCAATTGCCAGATTACTTTGGAAAGATGAGGTTAACGAAATTCTTATCTGTCATAGCGGAAAATCTATTCCCAAAGGCAGGAATAAGCAACAACTTTACGAGCTAGTTGCTGAAAGATATACATCGGAACAGTTTGGCCCCATTGCACTTGCTTATATTAAGCAACGGAGCGGCTGGCGAAAAGGTCATTCACTACTTTCGTAATATGGTGATTATTGCCGACCCAGTTCCAGGTGGTTGCAGTGCCAGTGTTTTTTTGATCGGTACAACAGCGTTTTAATTGCCAGTCACCAGCGGAAAATTGTTCACCCAAATAATAATCGGCGTTTACGATTTCAGAGGCTTGATCGATATATTGTCGAAATCCTTTATTTTTCAATGATTTACCTTTAAGGAATATATAATTTTCTGTAGTAGTGTAGATCATCTTGGCGGCTGTGGTCATTCTGATGGGATCGAAATCAAAATGACCAGGCGCAACGATACTGTAGTCACCATAATTGATTTCTCTGTAAAAGGATTTTCCGTGCATTTCCTCGGCAATTTGTCCATATAATACCCATTCATGTCTGGGAAAGTAATTGATTTCTTTTTTGACCAGCTTAGGATCAGGGTATGCGCTGCTGCAGACGGAGACAGAGGCCCAGTTCTGAAAGTAGGGGAAGACTTCCATTCTGGAGACAATGGCATCGCTTAACGCATCCAAGTCTTCAAAATTTTCCGGTGCTGCCAGATCGATAACTAAATGAATATCTGATATGGACGCCGATTGGCCTGCAATAGCCTTGTCCAAATTAGATTTTAACTGGGGAGAGGATAGGTCTGTTAGCGTAATGCGAATTCCGGCTCCAGTGATACTGTATTTTTTCTGAATCTTGGCAATTCCCTCTAATAATAACTCAGGACTATTTATCCGAAAGACGGGCAACGGCGTCAATCCCTTTTCAAAGAGACGCTTATAGAAATATTCGATCGTGCTGTTACCATCAGCCTGTAGGTGCGCAATTTGTGTCATATCGATAAACGCACGACTGCGTGGCCAGTGTTCAATAAGTTTTTTGGCGGTTTTGTTCAGATGTTCTTCTATCGTCAGTGGCGTTTTTTTCTCCTGGTGGTCATAGGCGACCTTCGTCAGTTCGATCAAAGGACAAACATGAGGGGTGACATGAATACTTAGCTTCCCTAAAGCCTGGAACTCGCCGTATTTTGCTTTGAGTATCGGTACATAAAATTGATTATTCATATGCTTAATGATAATAGTCGTTTTCAAATGCCTTTCTGACTTCCCCGCTGCCTACCAAATTCGTTAACAAGTGATATTTGCCCGTTTCCCGTCTTATCCGCCCAGCCACCAACGCAGGACTGATTCCTAGTTCAGCTGCCTGATTCTGCACAGTCTCCTCAGATGGGCTAAACCTAACAAGTGATTTTCGCCATACATCGTTCGGTATCAATAGATTTAAAGCAAACTTGTCGGCTTCTTCTTCGATTCCTTTAGCATCAGTATCCAGATCGTCAAAAATTACCGGTGCGTGCTGAGACAGGTGTAAGCGCACGTGTGCCAATTCGTGAAACAAGACGAACCAGAAATTATCCAGGCGATCATAACGCAGCGTTAATGCCACAACAGGCGATTGGTTGGCGACAAGCAACGCGGCGCCATCCAGCTTGGTGCCGGGGAGCTGTTCTTCAATGATCAGCCGAATACCAACCTCGTTAACGTAGTCTGTCACTCGTTGAAGCCCATCAACAAAGCTGCTTAATTTAACCAGGCCTGAAAACCAGTCTTCTGTCATAGACTCCTGGTTAAATGGCGGTATATCATTTTGATGTACCGCTTTGATCAACACCCTGGCGTACCAGGCTTTTAGCGCGAAAGAATCAATTTCTTTATTAGTGCGGAGTGTTTGCCGGTTTAAATTCAATTGCAGGCTGTCCAGATTAGCCTGGTCAAAAAGCCAATGAAGTAACGTCGCTGAATTTTTTAGTGCTGCATTTAGGTCTCCTGTAAAATCCGTAAACCATTTTCGCTTAAACATTTCTTTGAATGGATACTTGCTGACGTCTAATGACTCTTTATTGTTCGTCGCAGCCAATTGTACATCTCCATGTAATACTATCCCAAGTTGAGATGCTATTTTCTCTAATGTTTTTAAACTGGCCGTTTCATAACGTTCTGATTCATAGCGCTGGATCTGCTGCATTTTTAAGCCTAATTTTTCTGCCAGTTCAGCTTGGGTTAAGCCATTGACAATACGTGCTTTGATTAACGCCAATGGCAATTCTGTCAAACTATTTATTGGAGTGACCAGCACTTCACCGGATTTCAAGCTTTCGTATTCAGTGACCATTTCGTTTAGCTGCCTAAGCTGTGAAATGATTGCATTACGGCTCGCTTCAAAAATTTTCGGATGTACATTTGAAGCCCCTTCTGTATTTTTCAAAAGCTCGTCTAACGACTGCTGAAATTGCTCGATCTGAGATTTTACAATTTTATATTGCCTGTCATTTGTAATCATAGCCTTAACTTTTAATATGTATGTAATAACCGAATGATGCCTTTTCGTGCCCCGGTATCTTTTTCGGTTTGGAAAAACTCAACGAATGGTTTACCAGAGAACCCCTCTGTCATAATAGTGGGAAAAAATTCACCACCATATTTTTCTTTTTGCGCGGCCCTCATATCATCGAAGTCCAGGAAGATGGTATCCAAAATGTCCGGGCTGACAAATGCCGGATCCCAACAAAGCTCATAATCATTGGGAAGCGGTTTGGCTGTAATAAAACTGCCGTCCAAAAAACATTGCCGGCAACCGGCATCGAACAAATTTTGCAATGCTTCCTCCAAGCCCCGAAAAAGAAACTGCCGCCGCTCATTGTAAGCGAAGCGTAGTTGCACTTGGCCGATACTCGTTGTATGAATACCGGCAGGCAATACTGCCCAAGGAGCATCTTTAATATTTATAAAATCTGGTATCATAGACACAATAAAATTGTTGTGTTGTTCAAAGGTGAGTATTTATTTTAAAATAATGAAGCATATTTAAAAATATTTTTATTTATTAAGCTGAATTTGTGTGTTTTATCAAAAGAGTTGATTTGAACCCGCCTCATTACCACTAATCAATACCTACACGGCATTACGATACCTTTGCTGATATGCCCAATAAAATGATAGGGGCCATCATGGTCCTTGTTTAAAGTGAAAATCCAAATCCGCAAGATGTTGAAGATGTAACCGTAATGCTAATTGATACAGAAAGGCAAGAACCATTAAGAACAGTTGTTGACCCGATCATAGACAAATATATCGATGCGGCAAATCAAGCTGTTGCTGAACAATTCGCAAAAGGGCTGACCATATTTGGCATATGAGAATTGAGTTAATTCCGACCTGATCTAAAAGGGAAGTAGTAGCCTAGGTTAAAGAATTTTTCTGCTATTGCCTTTTTTGAACATTCAAAAATCCAGCTTCGGTGCCGCCACGCTTTAACTGCAGATTTGATTAGATTTGAAAATCAGCCTATTAAGAAATTAACTAAAGTAGGGACGAACTTTTGTTAAATTATGTTTTGGTATTAATAAATTGATTTATAGTATGTTATAATATATTTTTACACCCGAAAGTGAAAGATTTTCAACCCGTTTTGTGGAAGATTTGGAGCGTTTAAGCCGAATTGATAAACTTTGAGTGATTTTGAAAATCTATTGCTTTGGTATTTTAAATCAAGGTGCGTAAAGCCTTGCAAAGCATGTTTTGCTATAATTGGTATAACGTTCCTGCCTTTTTCTCCTGGACTTTAATTTCTTGAAGTATATAATTAATATCTTTATTTATTCATCAACCATCGCATTAGCCTAATAATGATAAATCTGATAATACAATCACCTAAAAAGGCTGTTAAGGCTTTCGTTAAACAAAAGCCATTAAGAAGTGAAGTAGATCTTTTTAAATTGAATTTAGCCGCTTTGCTTGATAAAATCAGTGTAATCGAGAACCGGCCAAAGGATGAGACTGAGGAACATTTGAAGAATGACATTCGTGATTTCCTACGCGACACCTATTACCGAGATCATTATGCAATTAATACCAAAGACAAAAAGGACTTGGTTATCCATACTGGTAAGTCTACCGTTAGCGATGTTGGTGTTATTATCGAGGCTAAGCGACCGAACAACGGTCACGAAATGATTACGTCAACGAGTCTCAATAAAAAGGCTATGTATGAATTAATCCTATATTATCTTGATGAGCGAAACCGAGCAGGAAACAACCAGCTTAAAAAACTGGTAATAACAAATATCTATGAGTGGTATATTATTGATGCTAACTATTTCGATAAACACATTTACCGAAATATAGCTATTAAACGTTTATATGATACCTATATTAATGACCGTAAGGATAACCCCTTCTTTTATGAGGAAATTCGCAAAATATTGGCAAATATGGAAATTGATATTCCCTGTGTTCATTTTGATATTAGGTCGTATGCTAAAATAATAAAGGAAAACAAAAAGGAGGATGATAAGCAATTGAATGCTCTGCTTAGAGTTTTGTCACCACAATATCTATTAAAAATTGCTGCCCCAAATGATGGTAACACGCTAAATGAAAAGTTCTATAAAGAACTTTTGCACATCATTGGTCTTGAAGAAGCTAAGGAGAATAACAAGGCTGTTATAAGAAGAAAAAAGCAAGATCGACATGCTGCTTCGTTAATAGAAGCAACAATTGATGCCCTAAAGACAGAAGACGTTTTGCACCATGTTACCGACATTTCCAGTTATGGTTCAGATTCGGAACAGCGAACCTTCGCCATCGCCTTAGAGTTATGTATCACTTGGATCAATCGTATTTTATTTTTGAAACTACTTGAAGGGCAACTTAAAACATATCATGACGGTGATGAAGCCTATAACTTCCTCAACAGCCAGATGATACCCAATTTTAAGGAACTATACAAGTTGTTTCATAAAGTATTAGCGGTACCTGTGGACGAGCGAACGGACAACGTGAAAACCAAATATTCATTAGTTCCATATTTAAATAGTTCTCTTTTTGATATAAACGAACTTGAAGATCAAACTATCAGAGTACAGGCGCTTGAGCAAGCCGAGCAAATTTTACTTTATTCTCAGACCATATTAAAAGACACAAAAAAAAATAAAGGAACACTACCTACCCTGGATTACATTTTTCAATTTTTGGATGCTTATGATTTTGCGAGTGAGGGGAATGATGAAGTACAAGAAGAGAATAAAACAATTATCAGTGCTTCGGTATTAGGGACGGTATTTGAAAAGATAAATGGTTATAAAGACGGCTCTATATTTACGCCCGCTTTTATTACCATGTATATGTGTAAACGCATAATTCGGGAAGCTGTGGTCTCTAAATTTAATGATGCGTTAGCAAGTTCTGGGGAAAAGCTTTTTGACAATTTTAAAGACCTTCGAAATTATACCCGACGCCTATTCAAAGTAGGTGAAGTTTTAGAAGCTAACCAAATCATTAATTCAATTAAGATTTGTGATCCAGCGGTTGGGTCTGGCCACTTTTTGGTTTCTGCTCTGAACGAAATCATCCATATCAAAGCAGAGCTAGGCATATTGGCTGATCATGAAGGTAATAGTATTAGTAATTATGAGTTTGATGTGATTAATGACGAACTTATTATCACGGATCCTAAAGGTAATCTGCTTGGCTATAAACTTAAGGACTGTAAGCCAGCTTCAAAAGACATCCAACATTTGCAAAAAACACTTTTTCATGAAAAACAGTTAATAATCGAAAATTGTCTTTTTGGTGTAGATATCAATCCGAACTCGGTTAAAATCTGTCGTTTGCGTTTATGGATCGAATTATTGAAAAACGCATACTATAGAGAAGAATCAATGTATACGGAACTGGAAACTCTCCCAAACATTGACATTAATATTAAATCAGGTAATAGCTTGTTAAGCCGCTTCAAACTCGATTCCGACCTAACTAAGGCGTTAAAAAGTGTCAAATATGACATCAAAACATATCGAAACTATGTTCATCAGTATAAAAATGCAAAGAACCGGGAGGTAAAGCGCGATCTACAGGCTATTATCAATAGTATCAAGTCGGATTTTAAAACTGAGATACACAAAAGCAGTAAAGACTATACGAACTGGTATAACGCTAAAAGCGAATTGGGAAAAATGACTGCTCAGCTCGGAATTTTTGAACTAACTACCAAGGAAAATAAAAAATACAATGACAGCATTAATGTACTAACAACAAAGGTTAAGAAATTTGGCCAGGTAGTAGAAGATATAAAGAATAACGCGGTTTATAAAAACGCCTTTGAGTGGCGGTTCGAATTTCCAGAAGTGTTGCACAATAGTGGTGAATTTGAAGGCTTTGATTTAATTATCGGCAACCCTCCCTACATACAATTGCAAAAATTGAATGAGACCGTAAAAAAAGGACTTGAGCAACAAGATTTCAAAACATTTTCTAAAACAGGTGACATCTATCAATTATTTTATGAGCATGGCTTAAACCTACTTAAACCCAATGGCCATTTGGCATTCATAACGAGCAATAAATGGATGCGAACTGATTATGGTGAAGGCACTAGGGATTATCTTGCCACTAATAGTCAACCATTACTTGTAGTTGACTTCGGCATGAAGCAAATTTTTGATTCTGCTACGACTTATACCAATATGCTGTTCCTTCAGAATACGGGCGCTCCTTCTACCATAAAAATGTGCAGGGTTAACGACTCTTTTGATATGAATACTATACTGGAGGATTACATAGAGTATTTCTCAGTTGATGTCGAAAACCCAGGCAAAAAAAGTTGGGTCTGTTATCAAAAAGATGAATATGAATTGATAAAAAAGATAGTTGCACAAGGGAAACCATTGAAAGATTGGGACGTAAAGATCAATCGCGGGATACTCACCGGCTGTAACGAAGCTTTTATAATACGTACTAATATAAAAGAGGCAATTATTGCCAAAGACCCAACAAGCGCTCATCTAATTAAACCTCTTCTAAGGGGAGAGGATATTAAAGCATATATTCCTGAATGGAATGATCTATGGTTAATTGGAACATTCCCGGCACTCAATATCGATATAGATCAATATCCAGGTGTAAAAGAGCACCTAATGCAGTTCAAAGAGCGCATTGAGCCTAAGCCCAAAAATTATGACGAAAGATTAGGCAAATGGAAAGGACGTAAATCTGGCTCGTATAAGTGGTTCGAAACTCAGGATAGTATCGCGTATTATGAGGACTTTTTAAAGCCTAAGATCATTTATCCTAACATGACGAAATACTTGCCTTTTGTATATGATAAACACCAGTTTTTTACCAACCAAAAATGTTTTGTTATAACGGGTAACCAGCTTAGTTACTTAACTGCCTTTTTAAGCTCCTCCCTATTTCGTTTTGCCTTTAAAGAATATTTCCCAGAGCTTCTGGGAGACACCCGTGAATTGAGCAAGGTTTTCTTTGAGACCGTCGCCGTGAAGAACATAGATAATGAGACTGATTTCTTATTCGAAAATTACTTGTTGGAATTGGTTAATGCAAAGGCGTCAGGTTTGAAAACTCTATCAATTCAGCATAAAATAGACAGAAAATTAGCAGATATCTATACACTTACAGATTCCGAAATTAAACTTGTCGATTTTTCCGAAAAGACTGATACAGAGAACGAATCTTCAATAATTGAAATTTCAGAAGTCGTTAAATCATAATGCTCAAATATTAACTTGTTTATTTCTTGCTCATCATTAAGTGTGGAGAGACGTTCCGCTTTTTTTCGCTCTATTGCTACAACTTTTAAATCAAATATTTCTGTGTTGACATAGGGCTTGATGGTGATAGTTTCGAAGAAAACTTTTCGTATTTCTCTTGCATCGCCCAACAATTCAGGGAAATATTCCTTGAATGTAAATTTGAAAAGTTTAGAGTTTAAAAAGGCCGTCAAATAGCCTGGAGTCGCACTACTAAGTATAAATGATTTATCGTTGGTAAAAAACTGGTGTTTATTATCAACAAATACTTATTGCTCTACGGTCGATAAAAAACTGGTGTTTTGTTTATACATTAAAGCCAAAAATGATATACGCATATCTTAGAGTAAGCACGGATAAACAGACAGTAGAAAACCAACGATTTGAAATCCTAAAGTTTGCCCAGCAAAGAAATCTTGATATTTCTAGATGGGTGGAAGAAACAATTAGCTCCAGAAAGGAACTTTCTGTAAGATCCTTTGGGAAATTATTGAATAAGCTTAATAATGATGATATACTAATTGTCTCAGAAATATCACGTATGGGGCGTAACTTGATGCAAATCATGAGTATTCTAAATCAATGTATGGAAAAGCAAGTGAGGGTATTTGCCATAAAGGAAGGCTATGAGTTAGGCGACAACATCAACTCCAAAGTACTAGCATTTGCATTTGGTCTTTCAGCGGAAATTGAACGTTCATTGATTTCTCAAAGAATTAAGGAGGCCTTGGCTAGAAAAAAATCGGAAGGTATAATTCTGGGACGTCCCAGGGGTAGCAAAAAAAGCAATCCAATTTTGGCAATCCATACAAATTTCATTAAAGAACAGATTGCTTCAGGAGTGAAGCAAGTAGAAATTGCCAGAAAGTTAAAGGTGCATAGACATACGGTCAAAAAATGGATAGAGCTACAAAATGTTTAAATGGTCGGTGTAACGAAAGTTTGTACCTTGTTATTCAGATAAACATAAGTCTTCATTGTGATTAATAATTTGTGCTTGGGAGAAAAGATTTTCAATCCGTTTTGTGGAGGATTTAGAGTGTTTAAACTGATTGACAAACTTTGAGTGATTTTGAAAATCTTTCGCTTTGTTATTTTGATAAATGTAAACCAGTTTTTTTAACTGGTTTACATCCTTGAAAGTCGGGAAGCTAGGAATATCAGTTTACTTCTTCAGTTGCTTGGAAAACAACTTCGTGAATTAAAAACAAGTCGTCAGAAATAGGTTCGCGTTTGTATCTATTAATATCACTGCCTGAGCCTACGCGCCAAATGTCAATATCCGGAAAGCGAACTGATAATAGCATTGCGATAAATGTAAATGGTTTAGGGCCGAGTGGCGCAATAATAACGCTGTAGTCATCCTTCAGTAGATAGTAAAGAGATGTTAGTTGTCTTTCAAGGAATAATAAATCATTGAAAGGAAACGTCACTACGTTTGAATAGTAATCTAAAACATCTTTATTGTTGTCTTCAATAGTCGCAACAAAGAGGGGGTCAAATGTGGGCTTGGTGTAAAATAAATAACATACCTTAGGATCTAGGTGGTCAATAATTCCCTCTGCTTTCTTTTGCTCGTAACCCAAGCAAACGATTAACGCTTTAGGTTTGTTAGTAGGAACAACATACTTGCCAGGAAGTGGGGCTATGTCAGTATTATACTTCGGTTTATGAGGTTTTGAAAATTTTGAAGGTGTATAAATAAAATATGCAACCAGTAGTTTCAAACTAGTATCCCGTTTACTTAAATATAAAATGATCGAATAATACCAGGACTTCGTCATACAAGAATAATCAACTAAGATATTCACCTCATCGCCTGTTGCCTTTGATAGTTCCTTATCGAGTAAATTGTAAATTTCTGTATGGTTCTTTATTGCAATAAGATTAATACCTTGAGAAACTGCTTTAGACGGAGACTTGTAACATAAGCCAACAGCTTTGGTGATGTTATTCTTTTGTGCGATATTATTATAAACTGAGTATACCCTTTTCTCGTGATTACATGCGAATAGAAATAAATGGATTGTTTTTGATTCGATCTCATTTAACTCTATCTGTCTACCGTATTTTAGTTCCATAGTTAAAATAATGAGGTTTGACCACTTTCGGTGAGTTGCAGCCCTCTAAGGCATTCACTCATTTTTAATGCTGTATATTTTCTAACAGGCAGATCATATAGAGGAAAAAACAAATAGGCGAGCTTCAATCTTTTGCCACGTATTACAAAATCAAAGGTTTCTGCATTGTTTTCAACCAATATTAACGCTCCTTGTGATATTCCTTTCTCTAATAACTTTACAACTTCGTCAGAAATGTCATGCTCATTTTCATCTACAATAAATGTCCCTTTGGGATCAAGATTAAATGTTGGACCTAAAACTTGCTGTTTAAAGTAGCTCCCTAACCTATCTATAATATCAGTTAACGGCACCTTCAATGAAGGCCCGGTTGGAATATTTGCTATGACATTTTTAAAGCGTTTAGAAGTATTAATAATTTCATCATATTGAACTTTTTCTGGTACCGGATAGTTGGGTGATTTTGTTATAATTGCAGTAATTAGGGCTATTAACCACCTGGGATTACCGTCACAAATTTTAGTAAGGATTTCAATCCCGTAATATAATTCACCTGTTTTACGCCCTCTATATCCTGTCTTGTATTTGCCATTAATTCGTTTGTTTTCAGACAAATAGTAATTTCTAAAACTTACGACAGGTTTTATTTTTCTAAACAATACGTCTTTTTGACTGTCCGTTGGTTCTGCCGTTTTTATATCAACGTCTTTCTTCTCAAGAAATTGAGCAAAAGATTCATCCTTTTTAAGTAATGCAAGCATCTCGTTGTAGAACTTGCTTCCATGTTCATAACTATCTGAACTTTTATTATAAATTTCGTTAGAACCGAAGAATGCTTTAGAATCAATGTTGCCGATGTTTTTTTCTAGACAGGCATCAATAATCTTTCTGGAAAATTCATCCGTATCACCAGTTCCCCACATTTTGATTATTGTAACATCATTTCCAGATGTTGGACTGTACTCGCTTTTTAAAGATTTTTCAAGTTCTAATGGTAAAATAGGGCTTGCACTTAATTTATATAAGATATATTGAGTACGACTACGAAGTGACTTAAATAATTTTTCTTGAAGCCATAGTGGTGCAAACTCTAATTCGTCGAAGCACAATGCCCATTTTCTTTGTCCACTAATTGAATAAATGCGTTCAAAAATCGGAATGACATACTCTAACGATGTTTCAAAGGATAAATTGAAAAAATCTGGAGTTTTTATGGCTTCGCCTTCCTTGTGGTTAAATATTATATCCTGTATAAACTGATTTACCATATCCACCCTTTCATTTAGGGCTTCCTTTACATATTCTAATTTAGGCGCTGTAGAGTCTAATTTCCATGCTTTTATCAAGTAACGACATAATTCAATCTCTTTGGCTTCATCGTCCGTGTGTAGGTGAAACTCCAAAATGTTGCAAAACGTGTCGCATAGCGAATTAAAAACATTACTGGTTACAGAAAATAGAGATATCCTATCTGAAAGATTTCCAAATGCACTAAGTTCCGAGCTATATGTTTGATTTTTTACATCCCAATAAATATCGGTAGAAACATAAATTGCAAAGAATGGCAGATTTTGGCGAATATCAGTTGCATTTTCATGTTGCCAGTTATTTAAAGCGGGCAAAGTAAGCATCTTCATCAAAGTGGTTTTACCGCAACCTCGTGCTCCTAAAATTATGGCATGATCATTAGTAATTAACTTTTGAAATGCACCTGAATAAATAAAGCTTCTAGCGACCTCTGCTGGATTTAGATGCCTGGCATTATATGAGTTGTAATAATTATCAAGCTCCTTCATAGTAGAAATGTTTAGGTTTGATGCCAATTTTGCCTGTAGTCAATATGTTTTCTTTGCTAAGAAGTTCCTCTAACTCATCCAATTTATCCGGGGTTAGGAATTTGATCTGCGGAATTTGTGCGATGATTACCTCCCATTTAACCATTACTGTGTTTTCCGTAACAAGCTTTTTTAGTTCTTCGACAATAGATGTTAAACTTTCTTTGTAACCGAATCCAGAATATGGATAAAATCCATCGTCCCGGCCTTTGGCCCAACCAATAAGCTTTTTAAAAGTATATGTTTCAATTGTGCCATTTGCCGGGTGGTTGTCAGTTTTAACAATTTCTATGACATGAAAATAATTAAACTTATTGATCCAAAGAGTTTGATTTGTAGCAGAAAAACTCCCGGATGAAAGAACCGGCATAGCAAAGCCATTTTCGCTAGGGATATATCTAAGCCACGGATCGTGTTTGTGTCCGTGCACTACAAGATCAAAACGATGTTTACCTAAAACGTTCATAAATGAATCTCCGTTTTCAATAACATCTTCTTCACCCAATTTAAGGCGGGAGTGTTGAATTGGGTGGTGATGGACTAAGACAATTTTAATTTTTGTATCAACTGAATTCTCGGACAAATATTTATCGATCTGTTCAATCTGACTAAGATCCATTTTTCCTTTTACAGCAGGGTTCTCAACTGGATTATCTTTATTATAGTGAGTGTGGAAGTGTGTGCTATTTACCACTAGAATCAGGTATTCTGATTCATCTATAAAAGTAAATCCAGTGTCCCAAAAAGATTTAAGCTTGTCTTTGTGGAGTGGGAAGCTTTGACTTACCTTTTTAGGGATTTCAAAACTATAATTTGAATAGGTATGCCTTGAATCTATATCATGATTGCCAATGGTGGCTATAACGTCGTCGGCTTTTAACGCCCTTGCAATTTCATTAACATAAGACCATCCTGAGAATAAACCTTGCCGGTTAGATTGGTGTGTAAAATCACCTGGGCTTAGGACTAAATCGACTTTTATTTTTTCTTTCTCGATGATTTCAAGCAGATTTTCTACAGGATGCTCGGTCGTAGGGAGCCTTAGGCCATCACTAAACAAGAGCGTATTGTTTTTGTTAAAATCCTTTTCCAATGGGTGACAGTGCAAGTCACTGATTACAGCAATTTTAAGCGTGTTGACTGCCATTCTAAATTATATTTGTGATAATAAGTTCATTATACATGCCCCTGGTCTTATTTCTTCCGCCTACTTGACTTATTCTAGATACTTTTTCTATCTGGCCAATGCCATCATATAGATCAACAATAGATTTATGGCTAGCATTCGTTAATAAGAAATAGGCGCCGAGATTTTGAATTTCAACAACAAAATCGCGCAATTTTACTTGATCTTCCCAAGCAAATAACTGTTGATTATATTCTATAAAGCCATTGTTCTCGTGTGCTACAGTATATGGGGGATCAAGAAAAACAAGGTCATTTGCTTTGATGTTAAAAAGTGCTTTTTCAAAGGTCTGTTTGATCAAGTTAACCCCTTGTAATTGGTCACTTACGTCCAATAATAATTGTTCAGTTACATAATCTACCCGCTGTCTTTTTCCATAGGGAACATTGTACTCTCCGTGGCTATTTACCCTATATATGCCATTAAAAGATGTTCTGTTTAAATAAATAAACCTTGCAGCTTGTTGTGCCGGCAAATCTGGTCTGGAGCTTCTGACTTTATAATAATCTATCTCATTGTTATTGTAATTTTTGAGAAATGCTACTACTAAGGAAGGATTATCTCTGATCTGTAGATAGGCATTGATTAATTCTTCATTTGTATCAGATAGATAATACCTTATTGCTTGGTTATTTTTACCTTGTAAATGAAAGAAAACCGCGCCACCGCCGAGAAAGGGCTCGTGATATGAATTAAAAGTTGGGGGCAAAAATTTATCTATATGATTTTTAGTAAACCAGCGCTTAGAACCAGTCCACCGAAGGAATGGTAAACTATTCTTATTTATAACGCTGGATTCATTTATCATTTTTTCGTCTGAAGATTCTTAGCTGTAAAAGTCGCATTTATTTCATGATTAACGCCTAATAGCAATTGATAACAAATATCATTACTGACAGGTTGAAGATTATACATCAAAGTGTCTGGTAAATCTTTACGCCCAAATACTAAAGGAGGTCGGTCCAGCGGTTGCTCCGTATAAACCAATGTCGCCGCAATTTTATGGTCAACTGATCCACCAGAATGAACTTCGTCATGTTCAATCGTATAAATCTCACCCATACAATAAGTTTCATATTTATTAGCTATAACTTCATACTCCTTTGTTGTTTTAATAAGTTCCCTGTCACCGCTTTTACTATAACCCCCTTCAAATAAATTCATTTCCGAATTATTAGCGGTTTCGTTTACCTGGTAAAGCTGATTGATTATACAACCGCAAATAACAAAACTATTGACTTTGTAATAATGGTCGTGAATATCTAGCGGTGGCTTGATGTCATATATTTGTGTATTCCAAATATGCAAACGTATCGTTTCATTGTTAGGAAACTTATGGAGTACACTGTAACAAAAACTAAGAGGATGGTAGTACATCTTCTGTTGCAGGCAATTTGATTCTAAAGCCAGTAATATGATTTTTTTAGCGTTATTCGTTAAGTTTTTTATATCTCGAACTTTGTAAAAGCCTCGAATAAGGTCAAAATCTACATCATGCATAAGGATTTTTATTGTCTTTAATCGTTTTACAGATTGCTTTATAGTCAGTCGAACTTAATCCGTTATTAAGATTTAAATCAATCAAAATTCGCTCAACTGTTGTTTCACTAAGCGAGGAAATATCGAGATCGAAATTTGATAGTTTCAAAGGTTGCTGGGATTTATATGACTGCACAAGTTCCTCCTTGTACGCCTTATATAAGAAAGATCCATCACGACAAACGATGGCAGGTTCATTCTTATCTTCTTTTGTTATTATCGCTACTGAAGAACTCATGTCGATTCTTAAAGTTGAAAAACTATTTTTTAACCGGACTTCTATATCTAATAATTGATTCATCGACCGATAAACGACTGCAATGATGATAGTGGTTAGCAATTCCCTACGAACAAAATTTGCAGTCCAAGCATGCTCACTTCCCTGTGCGGACCGCAGACTTTTTCTATAGTTAGCGTAGGTTTGACATAATTCAACATCTGCAGGGTCAATCAATTGGATTTTGATTGTTTTTTGCTGGTTAGAAGATTTTGAACCTTTATGGAAGTAAGGAATTGTTTTTGCTCTTGTATGTCTTCCCATCCCGCCACTAAAATGCCAGCTATCTGTTTGTGAGAGACTCCGGTCAAATAACTCACCAAGCCGTAAAGATTCTACTATATCAAATTTTTTATCCTCATCTGGAACTTCAATGTAAAACATAAATATTCCTATAAAGACGGTAACAAATAGAGAAACAAAAATACTATCCAATAATCTGGTAGCAAGTGCATGCCACATAGGTTCCTCTGTCGTAACGCCATTCAGAGTTTGCGCATGAAAATTGATTAAAACAAAGCTTCTAAGTAAAAATATCGCTATCAAGAGAACAGCAATTAATAACAAAAAGATTCTTCGTGATTTTTGATGTTGTAATAAGGTTTTCAAATGCAAATATTATTGTTAAGACCTATAAAGATATTTATTTATTTCGACCAAATTCAATAAGCCTCAAAAAGCTCATTTAAAACCTTTCGCCTGCTTTTACCTAAGTATGATCTAACAACAAAATATTAATCTTTATGCCCGTAAGGCCTGCCGAGATTTTCGGCGATTTTCAAAGTTGATTGAAGTATAACAAATCCGATACTAATTTCAGAGGTAAAACCTATATAAAGTAAACTAAATATAGATAGGTCATTTTTGTCACTTACTAACAAAGTAAAAATGATAAAAACAGAAACTCAAAGAACGATGCCCGAAAAGGCCATTATTATCTTAAACAGACAACGTATTACGGTAAGCCCTGAAGAAGCAACAGCAATCCTCAATTTTATGTATCTATTAGCAGATATTTACCTTGATCGCGATAACGAGGTATGAAAACAGCAGTGTTATACATCCGAGTTAGTACAGATGAACAGGCAGATAAAGGTTATTCGCAGCGATATCAGGAAGAGGTTCTGCTTCAATATTGCCAAATAAATCTGCTAAACGTGAAAGAAGTGGTCTTTGAAGATCACTCAGCAAAGTCTTTTAACAGGCCGGCCTGGAAAATAATGCTCTCAGATTTTAAAAGAAAGAAAGCTCAGCGACCCGATTTTCTTCTTTTCATCAAATGGGATCGTTTTAGTCGCAATGCAGCAGATTCATATCAAATGATCCGTTTACTAAATGAATATGGGATTGATCCCCAAGCTATAGAACAACCGCTTGATTTATCGATACCTGAAAATAAAATGATGCTCGCCTTTTACTTAGCAATACCCGAAGTTGAAAATGATCGAAGGGCATTAAATATATTTCATGGGATGCGACGGGCAAGAAAAGAAGGACGTTTCATGGGAGTTGCACCACTTGGTTACGTCAATAAAACAGATGAAGATGGGCGAAAGTATATTTGCCCAACAACCCCCGATTCTGAATTAATAAAATGGGCCTTTTTAGAAATTGCGGATGGGAAATATAACACTGAGCAAATTTGGAAAGAAGCCAAAAAGAAAGGATTGGTTTGTTCAAGCAGTAATTTCAGAGAGTTGGTTCGCAATCCGGTTTATTGTGGAAAAATAGTCGTCGCTAAGTATAAAGATGAGCCTATGCATTGGGTTAATGGACAACATGAAGCAATTATGAGTGAAGCTATATTTCTTCGAGTGCAGCAAATTTTGGATGACCGGAAGAAGGGTCAGATTAAAAAGAAATTTATAGAGCATCCGCAGTTGATATTGCGAGGCTTTTTAACATGCCCAGATTGCGGCCGAATGCTCACAGGTAGCGCCTCTACCGGATCTTATGCCCGGTATTACTATTACCACTGTCGTACCTCGTGTAGGTATCGGAAAAGAGCGGATTCGATTAACGAGATATTTGCAGAAGAACTAATCAAATGGAGGCCTAATGAAGAGTTTTTGCCGCTTTTTAAATCAATACTTAAAGAATGTTACGAAATCAAAATGTGCTTAAAAATAGAGAAACGGTCTGCCGCAATTAAGCAATTGGATATAGAATATTCCAAGCTTAATCGTGCTCGGGAACTTTTGTTAAACGAAAATTTAAGCTTGGTCGAGTTCGAAACTATCAAAACAGATTATATAACGAAACTGCAAGACCTCCAGGAAATTGTTGATAATAACCCTGATTGCGTAGAGAAATTCGGATTATCTGTACATAATCAAGGAAGTTCAATACTTAGATTATATGATTTTTTTAAGATGGCAAATACAACAGATCAACGAAGACTAATAGGATTAATTTCTCCGGCAAATCTCACTTTTAAAGGAACCGGTTTTGATATAAAGCAATATGGATTGGCGATGAAACTTATTTACCATTCATAATTAGTGGTCTAAACACTATAATGAAACAATTCAAATTAAAAGATATAAAGCAGAAGAACCTTTAAGTAGAAATGTCGCACTATGTAAGTAACCCTAAATAAGATACTGACTTGCTTTTTAAATTATAATAGCATTTATAATCACTAAAAAAGTTCGAACTTGTAACTGTCTGGTTTGTAGCAAGTTGTTTTGGTCTTGAACTTGCTCGGGTAACCGGAGCAGGATCGAACATTTATTTATTTGATTGTCAATACTTTATCTAAATATCCTGTAAGGCAATCAATCTTATAAGAAAAAGGAAAAGCCTTGTAAGTTCTTGATTCTCAATAGAGAAGTTCGAACTTCAAGGCTTTTGCCGGTTCAAGTAGCGGGGAGCAGGATCGAACTGCCGTCCGCCGGTAGGCGGATATGAATTCTATGCTCTAATTATTTGAGCTATCAAATTTTTAAAAACAAGAAAAGCCACTCTTTCGAGTAGCTTTCTGCCAGTGTAGCGGGGAGCAGGATCGAACTGCCGTCCGCCGGTGGGCGGATATGAATTCTACGCTCTAATTATTTGAGCTATCAAATTTTTCGTGAATCAGATTCCATATAAAATTTCGTCCCGTAGCATTTTTTAATTGCTTTTCCCGTTTCATCGCATCTGATTTTGTTTTAAATTCTTCGGTATAAGCCATTACCCACGGCCGGTATCTGATGGTGTATCCTTTAGTTGCCAGCTCGTTGTGTGAAAGAAAGCGATTGTTTAAATCGGATGTATAGCCGATATAGATTTGGTTATATTTTGGGGAAAAGAGCACATAGACAGTAAACATACCGTAATATAAACAAGAAAAGCCACTCTTTCGAGTGGCTTTCTGCCAAAGTAGCGGGGAGCAGGATCGAACTGCCGACCTTAGGGTTATGAATCCTACGCTCTAACCATCTGAGCTACCCCGCCATATTTATTTTAGAACAACGTTCTAAGGACTGCCGTCCGCCGGTAGGCGGATATGAATCCTACGCTCTAACCATCTGAGCTACCCCGCCATATTTATTTTAGAACAACGTTCTAAGGACTTCCGTCCGCCGGTAGGCGGATATGAATCCTACGCTCTAACCATCTGAGCTACCCCGCCGTGCTTTTAAGTATCAGGGGCCAATATGTTGATAATTAATTGTTCAACTGTGCCCCCTTTCTTAAAAAGGTTTGCAAATATAGCAGAAAATACTTTTCTTTAGAAAAAATGTTCAAATTTATCCCCTAAGCAATTTTAAACTACTGCCCCGCTTATGTCTGAGAAGAAGAAATTTCATATAGAGTATGAGATAAGATCGTCACCCCGAATACTTTATAGTTTTATTAGTGAGGCTAACGGGCTAATGCAATGGTTTGCTGATAGTGTAACTGTGCGCGATCAAATTTATACTTTTACCTGGGATGATGAGGAGCAAAAGGCCAAAATGCTGCTCAATAAAGAGAATAAACTGGTAAGGTTTAAGTGGATTGATGACGACCCGCAGTTTTACTTCGAAATGGAAGTGGTGCAGGATGAACTGACCAATGATGTGGCTTTAGCCATTACCGATTTTGCTACCGAGGATGCCATTGCCGAGCGCAAGCTGATATGGGATAACCAGATCGACTATCTTATTAGCGTGTTGGGTGCTTAAGGGCAACCAAAAATTCGCTAAATTTGCATTGTGAAGAAGATACACCTGTTAATACTTAAGTCCTTCATCCGGCCTTTTATCGTTACCTTTTTCATCGTAATGTTTGTGTTGCTGATGCTATTTTTATTTAAATACATCGACGACCTGATAGGCAAAGGATTTGAGTGGTATATAATTTTAGAGCTGATGATGTATGCATCGGCTACCAATGTGGCTATGGCGCTGCCTTTATCGGTACTGCTATCTTCCATCATGACGTATGGTAGCCTTGGCGAAAACTATGAGCTGGTGGCTATTAAATCAGCAGGAATCTCTCTGCGCCGTGCCATGTACCCCATGATTATTGTGGTAACCATCCTGGCCGTATCAGCCTTTATTTTCTCGGATTATATGCTGCCGGTTGCTAACCTTAAATATTATTCGCTTTTATGGGATGCACGCCAGCAAAAATCAGGTTTCTTAATTAAAGAAGGCGTTTTCAATAACAGTTTCCCCGGATATTCTATTCGTGTAGATCATAAGGGTGAAGATGGACAAACCCTGCATGGCGTTATGATCTATGAGCGAAATGCCGCGCAGAACAACAATAGTGTGCTTTTTGCTAAACAAGGGGTAATGTATCGTACGCCTAACGACCAATATTTGGTATTGAAACTAAAAGATGGTATCCGGTATGAGGAGTCGGCAGGCGACAACGGCAATGCACGCCAGCGTTTTACCCGTTTTAGGTTTGAACAAACAGAACAGAAGTTTGATCTGTCGGGCTTTAAGTTAAAACGCACTAACGAGAGCGAATTTTCGCGGGCTTATCAAATGATGAACCTTAAACAATTACGGTTTTTCAGAGATTCGACTCAAAACGCGGTCGATAGTGGGTTACGTTCAAACTTCAGGCTCATGTCGGCCTATTATAAATATTTTAACTTTTCGCACAAGCCGGTAAAAGGCAAAACCTACGAGCCTGTAAACCCTGACTATTTAAAGAAGATGGATATTTACGCGAAATTATCTGTGGTAAATAATGCAGCTAACGAAGCACGATCCATTAAGGATCTGGTTAAGGGCCGTAACGACAGATATAAGGAGGTTTCGAAAGATATTCGTAAATCTATAATCGAGTATCAGAAAAAGTTCACCTTATCGGCAGCCTGTTTAGCTTTATTTCTTATAGGTGCGCCGCTGGGGGCTATTATCCGTAAAGGCGGCCTTGGTTTGCCGGTGGTAGTGGCAGTAATATTTTTCCTCATCTATTATATTATCTCAACCATAGGCGAAAAGTCTGTTAAGGAAGGTAGCCTTTCTCCGGCTATTGGTATGTGGATAGCCATTGCGGTGCTTACACCAATAGGTATGTTTTTATCATATAAGGCAGCTACCGATTCTGTATTGTTTGATATGGACTCGTACAAGAAATTTTTTAACAAGGTATTTAAACGAAAAGCCGCTTAGCTACGTATTCATTTTACACAGTGCAGACGTGCTGTAACACAATTTGAAGTAAGTTTGTATAACACAGGGCTTTTGTATAACCCTAGTAAAGATTTAAATAGTATGCTTAATACCATTCCTGAAGCTATTGAAGCCATTAAAGCCGGCAAAACAATTATAGTAGTTGACGATGAAGATCGCGAAAATGAGGGCGACTTTTTAACAGCTGCACGTAACGCTACCCCCGAAACCATTAATTTTATGGTTACCCACGGCCGTGGCTTAGTTTGCGCACCAATCACCGTTCAGCGCGCTAAAGAATTAGATCTGCACCCGATGGTGAACAGAAATACCACATCGCACGAAACTAATTTTACCGTTTCTGTTGATTTGCTGGGTTACGGTTGTACCACAGGCATTTCGGCAACAGATCGTTCTAAAACCACACTGGCCTTAATTAACCCGGCTATTCAACCCGAAGAGTTAGGTCGCCCGGGTCATATATTTCCGTTGATTGCTAAAGATGGCGGCGTATTGCGCCGTGCAGGCCATACTGAGGCGGCTGTTGATCTGGCCGTTTTAGCAGGCTTTGAACCGGCAGGTGTAATTTGCGAAATTATGGACGAAGCCGGTGAAATGGCGCGTTTGCCAGAATTACTGGAGATTGCTAAGAAATTCGATCTTAAAATTATCTCGATCAAAGATCTGATCGAATATCGCTTAAATACCGAGTCATCTATCCGTAAAGAGGTTTCAGTAAAAATGCCTACCCAATGGGGCGATTTTGATATGATTGCCTATACGCAGATCGATACTAACGAAAACCATATTGCCTTAATTAAAGGCAGCTGGGAACCGGGAGAACCTATTTTAGTACGTGTGCATAGCTCGTGCGTTACCGGCGATATCTTTGGCTCGTGCCGTTGCGATTGTGGGCCACAGTTGCACAAAGCGATGGAAATTATCCAGAAAGAAGGCAAAGGTGTAATTGTTTACATGAACCAGGAAGGCCGCGGTATAGGCCTGGTTAACAAGCTGAAAGCTTACCAACTACAGGAAAATGGTTTTGATACCGTTGATGCCAACCTGCAATTGGGTTTTCCAATGGATCAACGTGATTATGGTATTGGGGCACAGATACTGCGCGATTTAGGTATTTCTAAAATGCGTTTATTGAGCAACAATCCTAAAAAGCGTGCTGGTTTGGTTGGCTATGGTTTGGAGGTTGTTGAAACGTTGCCTATCGAAATTGCACCAAACCCGCATAACGAATCGTATCTGAGAACCAAACGCGACAGGATGGATCATACCATTTTGTTGAACCACTAATCGTGTTTTTCTTCTTCAGGTTTGTCTGAAGCATCATTATCCGTACCGGCAGGAGTTGCAGTATTGTTTGAATTGCTGCCGGTGCGTTTACGCCTCGAGAATATACTTCTCAAAAACTCACCAAACGTATCAAAATCGCGTTGGTAAATTAAACCCACTCCGTTTACATATTGTACATCCAAATTGCTGATACTGTTTAGCGTGGTACTATTGAGTACCCGGTAAGAGTAACGCGCGCGCAGGCGGCCGTCCGGGCGTATCAGGTAATCGGCCTCAAAATCTTTGGTGAAGCTGTTAAGGTTCGAATTAAACAGCGTTTGAGTGTTGCCTGTATTGCCAAATAAAGTACTGTTTGCATTGGTATTGTAAAGGCTCCCGTTTAGTAACAACCTGTCTTTAAACAAATGTAAAGAGGCACTTGCATCACTTGCCGAACGGAAGTTAATATCCAGGTTCTTAATATTCGATTGCGAAATAATGTTGTTTAATTTGTTAAAAGCAAACTCGCTCACGGCATCCTGGGCAGTTTGTTTAACCTGGTCGCCAATGTTGTTACCATAGCCCGATGCAAACTGACGGCGTACAATTAAGCTCAAGGCCTGCTGGCTGCGGTTATTATAATCTGTTAAATAAGTCCCCAGATCATCTTTAACAGAAGGGTCAGTAGGAAAGTTAAAGTCGAAATCGATATTTGGTGCCGCCAGCGTTTTAGTTAATATCAATTGGGCTTGTACAAGCTCCTGTAGCTGACCGCGTGGTGATTGCTGCCCTGCTGCCGAGTAGAGGTTAGATATGTCGGTACGTACCTCATAAATGGCCTGCATATTAATATCTGCATTGCTTGGGTCGCCCGTCCATCGTATAGTACCACCCTGGTTTACCTGGAATACCTTACTGATGAAATTCTTGGCTGTAAACTCAAACTTACCCGATGAGATCAGGAAGTCACCAAACATCTGGAAATCGCCCAGGCTGTTAATATTCAATTGCAGGTTATTGGTAGTACCGCGGCCTTGCAGTTGCCCGTAATCGGTTCCGATTACCACCAGGGTTTTCTCATCAACCGTAAGGTCGAAATTAAGTGTCACACCGTTAAACGCATTTACTGTTGGCACAACCTTAGCCGAGTCTTTATGGCTTACAAAGCGTATAAAATCATAATCACCTGCTGTTAACGAAGTATTGAGGGGGATATTAAATACCGTACTATCTTCCGTTTTGGCTTTAATATCAATCTTCATATTATCAACCGGGCCGCTAAAATTGAATTTACCGGTTGCAATTGCTTTACCGAAATAAAGTTTGTTGTCTTTAAAAGTGGTATTAAGGGCTAATAATTTCTGGGCATTTAAAGCAACCTCAATGTCGGGATTGGATAAATTGGTAAGGTCAACTTTTCCATTTGCTGTTCCTTTACCACCACGGGTGTCGGCCAGTTTCATGTCAGAAATCTCGATTACACTGTTTTTTACAGTAAGCTTGTCATTAATGATGTAAGAAGTTTTTAGGTAATCAACAGTGACACCTGTATTAGCCAATGTAATGTCTCCATTAAGCGAAGGTTTACTTGGGGTGCCCGTTAGCTTGAGATTGGTTGATATGGTGCCCTTAAGGTTCGATACCAATCCTTTTACAAACGGATCAAATATAACGGCCTCGGTCTGGTTCATATTGACATCGAAATCCAGGTTATCAAGATCCTGACCTAAATGATAAACGCCATCAATTTTCATGGTCTGCAGGCCGCGGTTCATGATGTTTAAATTAACCAGCGCTTCTTTACGGCCATTATCCAGTGTCGATTCAATTTTAACATTTCCCACCTGGGTACCATTCATGCTCAGTGAATCTATACCCAGATTGGCGGAAATGCCGGGGTTTTTAAGGATAGAGCTAAACTGTACATCCCCGTTCATCGATCCTTTAAGCAGCACACCCCCGGCTTTTGTAAGCTGGTTGAAAGTTGCCATGCTAAAATGGTCGAAATCCAGTTTCAGCTTATCGGTGGGATTATCTGAAATAAAGCCGTTAATATTTACCTTTTGCTCACCATTGGTTAAAGTGAAGCCCGAAACCTGCGTTTTGCCATCCAGAAAACGGATACGCACCTGGTCGCTCAACCGCCATTTCTCATGCTCCAAAACAACGTCTGATGGTAAGAGCATTAACTTGGCCGTAGTGTCGCGCCCAAACTGTACCAGGCCGTAAAGGTCCAACTGATTTGTTGCATCTTTATCAGAAAGCTTGATGTTAAAATTAAGGCTGTCCTTTTTCAGGAAATTGGTAACGGTTATATTTTTAATAAACAAGCTGTCAGTTAAATCAACGCGGCTTAATGATACGTTTAAACCCAGAAACTGATCGTTGGTGTTTTCATCAATAATAAAATCGTGGAAAACAGTACTGCCATATTTAAAGGTTTTAATATACCCGTTGAGTGTTGCCGTATGTGTTTCCGAATTAAACTTGCCGTTGAAGGTACCCTGCTCGGGTATTTTTAAATCTGGCGCAAACATGGCCGTAACCGGGTCGAGGTTTTTTAGCTGAAGGCTGAACTCAAAATCCTGCCGGCCAGGTTTTACAATTGATGTTTTTAATGATGGAATATATTGCTTAACAATAGTTTTAAAATAGGATGGCAGGGTAGCCAGATCTGAATTTCCTTTCAGGCTGCCATCAACCAGATCAGACCTTAAAGCAATTACCCTAGCATCGCCAATACCGATAGAAGTAAGGTTGATAGAGTCAATTAAATAATTGTGCCTTGGGTCAACAATACGGATAGGGGTAAGCAACACAGTACCTTGCAGGTTTTTAAGATCGTTGCCAGAGAAACGGGTTTTAATCTGTGTACTTAAAGTAATGGTATCATCCAATAGTTTAAGCGCATGTAACCTCGCATCACCAATAGAAGCATCGAATTGGTAAACAGGCAAATTGGGTTTAAAATCTACACTGCCTTGCAGGTTAAGCTTAAGATTACGGTCGTTAATGTTAACCTTGCCATTAATGAGGTTATTAATAAATGAACCATTTACTGCCAGGTTGCTGTAATGGTATTTGTTAAAATCAATATAGGCAATTTTTGCATCTGTTTTAATCTTCAGGTTCTTGAGGTCATCGCCGCTGCCATCAATATTGGCAGTAAGTGATGACCGGCCTAAAGATTCAATATCCAGCATCTTACCCAAATCAAAATCAAACAGGGTAACCTTACCTACATAGCCCGGCACTTTGTTAAAGGTAAGTCTCACATCTGGGTCGAAACGACCAAGCTGGGTTTTGAAAGTTCCCTTGGTTATAAAATTGTCTGAGAGACCGTTCAGTTCGCCGTTAAAGTTAATGTTGCCAAATTTGCTCAGGAAATCGGGCAGGGTAAATTTTGGGTCGCCTGCAAAACGTCGTAATAAATAATCAAGATCTTTTTTATTACTCGCCAACTGGTCGAATTTCAAGTTGAGGTAGGTTTTATCCCAGTTGGGCAGTCCTTTCAAACTAAAATCGCCCCTGATGTATGTTGCCTGGCCACCGGTTACGGTTAAGTGTTTAGCGGTAAGGTGGTTTACCTTGCCTTTAATGCGCCCATCAACCCCCAGGTCGAATTGGGTTTTATCGAGCGAGCTGGTAAAATAAGCCACATCTTTCGATGAGATGAATGATTGCTTAAAGTCACCGTCCATGTAAACCGTATTTTCGAAGTTGTCGAAATCATTAAATGATTTAAATTTCATCCTGAAATAATCCTTCAGGCGGGAGTGTGGGGTTACGATATAAAAGTTTTGTACCAGTATCTGGTTGGTATCAACCGTGGCATTACCACTCAGGCTTTTTACATAGAACCCACTTTTTTCTTTTAAAGTTAAATGCGATAAACGAGCCTTGAACAAGTGGTTTTGCACATCCATATTGCGGATTACAGCGCTGAATTTGCTTACGTCGATATCCTCAAAGTTTACCTCGTTTTTTAAAATGGTAGTATCCAGTTGATTTTTATAGCGAAAGTGCAGGTTGTTTACCGTGATTTGCCCGAAGTTCAGCGTCCATGGCTTGCTTACTTTTTTAGTGGTATCAGGTGGGCCCGAATTAAAGTAATCAATAATGAACTGCACGTTGGTTGTGCTATCTTTTAACTTTTTCAGATACACATTACCATTATCCAACCGTATGGAGTCAAAATTGATAGTGCGGGCAGGTATGCTGTTAAACAGCGAAAATTTGCTGAGAACGACCGTAAGCTTAGATGTACTTAAAAGAGTATCATGTTGTTTATCCAAAACCAGTAAGTCTTCCAACACCACAGATGAAAATGGCTTAATATATAAGCTCTTAATATCAACCGTGGTATGCAATTCTTTCGACAGGTAAGCCGTAGCCTTGCGTGCCGCCCAGGTTTGTACCGGTTTGTATTGAAATATGAGTAATAGTATGCTGATCATCAACAAAATGATCAATACTATACTTATCGCTATTTTGAGTACTTTTTTAATAACTTTGCCTTTTAAAACACTGCTGTGCCTGTAATATTAGGAATCGAATCTTCTTGCGATGAAACCTCTGCCGCCATTTGTGCAGACGGCGTAATGCTGAGCAATATTATTGCCAATCAAACAATTCACGAAGCTTACGGCGGCGTAGTGCCTGAGCTTGCTTCGCGGGTTCATCAACAAAATATTATTCCTGCTGTACAACAAGCTATAATAAACGCAAAAGTAAGCAAAAATGATATTGATGCAGTAGCTTTTACGCGCGGACCAGGCCTTTTAGGGTCATTATTAGTAGGCGTATCTTTTGCCAAGGCGTTTGCCCTTGCTCAAAATATTCCGCTTATTGATATTAACCACATGCAGGCCCATATTTTAGCTCATTTCATTGCTGATGATAAACCCCAATTCCCCTTCTTATGTTTGACCGTTTCGGGCGGCCACACACAAATAGTTTTAGTAAAAAACTATTTCGATATGGAAATTGTGGGGCAAACCCAGGATGATGCCGCCGGCGAGGCGCTGGATAAGACCAGTAAAGTGCTTGGTTTACCTTACCCGGGTGGACCACTTATTGATAAGTATGCGCGTTTGGGTAATCCTGACGCTTTTAAATTTCCAGAGCCGCAGATCCCAAATTACGATTTCAGCTTTAGCGGGTTGAAGACTTCGATCTTGTATTTTATCCGTGATAACGAGATAAAGAACCCCAACTTTGTTCAGGAGAATATGCCGGATATTTGTGCTTCGGTAGAAAAACGGATTGTAACCATTTTACTTAATAAACTGGAGAAAGCTGCTATTGCTTATGGCGTAAAACACATTGCCCTGGCAGGTGGAGTATCGGCCAATACAGGCTTGCGTTTAGGCATACAACAACTGGCTGATAAGCATAACTGGAAAAGCTTTATCCCTGCATTTCAATATTGTACCGACAATGCCGCCATGATTGCCATTGCAGGCCACTATAAGTTTTTGCAAGGCGAATTTGTTGGTCAGCAGGTTGCGCCATTGGCGAGAATGCCATTTTGAGCAATGAGTGAAGGAGTGAGTTGTGAATGAGTGAATGAAACTTGCTACCTTTAAATTTTTAATGATGATTGGTATTCACTTTTAAGCAATGAGTGAATGAGTGAGTTTTGAGGGAGTGAATGATAGCCAACTTCTGAATAATCCTTACTTTTGCCACCGTGTAGTGACTCACTCATTCAAAATTCACTCACTCACAACTGATTTATGAACGGACCTTCATTAATTTTCTGGATAGTTTTTGCGATACCTCTTTTTGCTTTTTTAATATGGCTAATGCGCCAGGACAAAAAGAAAGGTATTACCGGCCTGGTAGTAGTGTTAATAACCATTGTTGTGGCCGTTGTTTATATGTACGTTAAAACCGGCGGAAAATAAAAGAGACGCAATATATTGCGTCTCTTCGATATGTTCTTATTGCTCGTCTTTCGGAAAGTCGGCACCTGCGCTGGTTTCGGCCCAGGTATCAAAATCTTTCTTCAATTGTTCCAGTTTATTGCGGGCACCTTTAAGGGCAGCTTCGCCTAAAAGTAACCTCAATGGAGGGTTTGCCGATTCAACAACTGCAACCATTGCTTTTGCTGCACGAACTGGGTCGCCGGGTTGTTTGCCGCTGTAGCCGCGGATGTTGTTCTTGTTGGTTTCGGCAGTTTCTTTATAATCATCAATCACAATCTTGCTGTTATTAGCAGAACGGCCAGCCCAATCGGTACGGAAACCGCTTGGTGCAATAACGGTAACTTTAATACCAAGTGGAGCAGTTTCTTTCGATAATGCTTCAGAGAAACCATCAACCGCGAATTTAGTAGCGTTATAAAAACCTACAGCCGGGAAGCCAACCAAGCCACCGATAGAAGCTATATTTAAGATATGGCCGCTGCGTTGTTTACGCATAATAGGTAATACTGCTTTGGTTACGTTAGCCAAGCCAAAGAAGTTGATCTCGAACATACGTCGGATCTCATCTTCTTCGCTTTCTTCAATAGCGCCAAAATAGCCGATGCCTGCATTGTTAACCAATACATCTATAGAGCCGAACTTTTGGGTGATCTGTTCTATCGCCGCTTTAATTTCTTCGGGCTTGGTAACATCCAGTTTTACCGGAATAGCAGTTTCGGGATAATCTGCTACGATATCTTTAACATCATCTGTATTGCGCGAAGCCACTGCCGCTTTATAGCCGCTTCCCAGTACTTCTTTGGCCAACTCCCTGCCAAAGCCGGTGGAGCAGCCTGTAATGAACCATACTTTACTCATTGTTTCTCAAATTGATTTATGTACTACGAATTAACAATTTGGGCAGGATTTGTTTGTCATTTTGAGGTTGAATTGTTGATTGAGTTGGATTAAGTTGATTGGCTAATTTATCCACCCGATGACTGTTGCATCGATACTCACCATTAAACCTTCCAATTTTCAGCAAGTCATATTTTAAAATGAAAACAACCATGAAAACGATAAAATATTTTATGCTACTAATAGTTGCAGCAGCAAGTTTCAGTTCGTGCGTAGTACGTGAGCGTAGAGGGGGTTATGTTGAAGGGCATTATAATTATGGCCCTTATGGTGGCCGTCATTGGGTGCCGGCACATTATAATTGATAAGTAGTAAATGAAAATTTGTCATTGCGAGGTACGAAGCAATCCCGTCGCCAATGCTTATTTGATTTGCACGGCTACGAGATTGCTTCGTACCTCGCAATGACAAATTTGATATAAACAGAAAAGGCAGCCTATTGGCTGCCTTTTCTGTTTATATATTTTAATAATACTATGCTTCTGCCAGTTTATCGGCAGTAACAGATGCTTTGATTTTTTCTTCCAGTTCCTCGGCTAATTCAGGGTTATCCAGGATGAGTTGTTTAACCGCATCACGGCCCTGGCCCAAGCGGGTATCGCCATAGCTAAACCATGAACCTGCTTTTTTAATGATGTTATAATCAACACCCAGGTCAATGATTTCACCTGCTTTAGAAATACCTTCGCCAAACATAATGTCGAACTCGGCAATACGGAAAGGAGGGGCAATTTTATTTTTAACGATCTTAACTTTTACGCGGTTACCAGAAACCTCGTCGGTATCTTTAATTTGAGAGATACGGCGTACATCCAAACGTACCGAAGCGTAGAATTTAAGGGCATTACCACCGGTGGTAGTCTCAGGGTTACCAAACATTACACCGATCTTATCACGTAATTGATTGATGAAGATACAGCAACATCCGGTTTTGCTGATGGTACCGGTAAGCTTACGTAAGGCTTGCGACATTAAACGGGCATGTAAACCCATTTTAGAATCGCCCATTTCCCCTTCAATTTCGCTTTTGGGAACCAGGGCTGCCACAGAGTCAATTACGATAATATCGATAGCGCCAGAGCGGATCAGGTTATCAGCAATTTCCAATGCTTGCTCTCCGTTATCTGGTTGTGAGATTAAAAGGTTCTCAACATCTACGCCCAGTTTCTTAGCGTAGAAACGGTCGAAAGCATGCTCCGCATCAATAAACGCTGCGATGCCGCCTTTTTTCTGACATTCTGCAATTGCATGAATAGCCAAAGTTGTTTTACCAGATGACTCTGGTCCATATATTTCAATAATACGGCCTTTAGGCAAACCGCCAATGCCGAGTGCAATATCCAAACTAATAGAACCGGTTGAAATGGCCTCCATTGGTTCAATGGTATTGTCGCCTAATTTCATGATGGTTCCTTTGCCATACGACTTTTCCAGCTTATCTAAGGTAAGCTGCAATGCTTTCAATTTATCCGGGTTGCTCATTTTCGTTGTTTCTTGAACAAATGTAATAATAAAAATATTAAATGCTAATAAAATTAGTAAATTATTTTTTTAGCGTATTTTGTTAGTGCGAAATTGTAGTAAACTTACCTAAGTTAATAAGGAGTATCAAATATTCTTTATCCACATTGTTTCCTTATTAATATATTGGCCTCTAGTTTCAATTCCATGAATAGACGAATTCTAATCTTTTTAATTCTTTTTGTAATGCAAATTGCAGGCTGTCAACCCAATTTAAAATTTAATAAAAGTGAATGGAGTTACAAAGAAGATTGGGATTATCCCTACCGTGATGAAATGTTAAACGACTTGACTAAGAATCATAAGTTAAAGGGTTTGACATTTCATCAATTAATTGATTCATTAGGGCAACCACAAGCAGATGGAACAGATAATAGCTTTTTTTACGAGACCTTAATTGATTTTGGATCTGATATCGATCCTGTTCATACCAAGTCTTTAGTGATTCATTTAAACAAAGATTCTGTTGTATCAGGATTTGAAATTAAAGAATGGAGAAAACGCTAATCAAATTTCTTTATCCACAGTCTATACATGTGAGTATATTGGCTGGCATATTTAAACCCTATGACTGTTAATATCGAATTACCTGAAGAACTAAATGTCGCATTAGATAGTGATGAGTTTGATGATAAGCGGGTATGCTAATTGATGCAGTAGAATTTGTAAATGAAGATTTGTATCTGACGTTCTCTATTCGGTTTTATGGTAACGTTCGTGGGCCGGTGTGGAAAGTTACTGTGAGTGGAGTAGAAGAAGAGTTGATAAAAAGAAGCTGGAGCCAAAATATTGGGCTTTATACAGAACATCCTTTGCTGTTAGAGTATACGGATCCATATAGAGAACTTTATTTGAATGGAACGACAGAGGATGCGTTGGATTTATTTATTGATATCAACAGGGCTGTAAGCCAACTTTCCAACGATAGCGAAGACATATCCCGATATTTGTTTTCTTACTCAAGTATAGCACAATTAAGCAAACAAGGTCATGGATTATTTGCAAGCGGCCCTAAAACTATATTAACGCTTCATGCAGAATGCTTATCCCGCTACGGAATCAAACCTATATTTATAGGAGATAAGGATCGTGGCTCTAATGAATTGAAATTATTTAAATTGGGCTATAGTTATGTAATAGGCCGGGACTTTTTGTTTGAAAAGCTATAGCCATATCAAACATTCTTATCCACACTAATCTTCTTCAATGCCTTATGTGTAGCTGCATTTTGCTTTTTCTTTTTGGCGGCTTCCAGTTTCTTTTGTTTAGCAGCTTCTGCTTTTAATAGGGCGCTTTCTGTATTATTTTTCTCGTAGTATTTGCAAAAATAGGTGAGGGGGCATATTTCGCATTTAGGTTTACGTGCTACACAAATATAGCGGCCATGTAGTATCAACCAGTGGTGAGCTACGCTTAGCGTTGATTTTGGCAGATGCTCTATCAGCTGCTTTTCTACCGCCAGTGGTGTGCGTGCATTAGTAGTTAAACCTATTCGATTAGATACGCGAAAAACGTGAGTGTCTACCGCAATTGCCGGAACGTCAAAGATAACAGAGACAATAACGTTAGCCGTTTTGCGGCCAACACCCGGAAGCTTTTGCAGATCTTCCATATTATTAGGGACCTCGCTGTTGAATTTCTCTACCAGCATCTGGCCCATACCCGATAGGTGCTTGGCCTTGTTATTAGGATAGCTTACACTGCGGATGTAAGAGAAAATTTCTTCAACGGTCGATTCGGCCAGTGACTCTGGCGTGGGGTAACGTTCAAAAAGGGAAGGGGTGATCTGGTTAATGCGTTTATCGGTGCATTGTGCCGACAGGATTACCGCTATCAGCAGTTCGAAAGGGTTCGAGTAGTGCAGTTCTGTAACTGCATTGGGCTGGTTCTTCGAAAAATAATCAACAAAGTGGCGGTAACGTTCTTGTTTAAGCATCGCACAAATATAATAAGAGCCCCGATGAAAATCGCGGCTCTTATTAAAGATCGTTTTAACCTAACGCATCCGTTTAGAGTAGTTCAAGATGTTATGAATAGTTTGCAGATTTGGTTTCAGTTGTAACTGGTCCAGATCGGTGCGGAGCGAGTGATAAAATAACATTTCATCAGCATCCATGTTCTCGATAACATTTGACTTATCCATAGCATCCTGGTTATTGATTACATTTAAAAAAGTTGTTGTAAAAAGTTCACCCATAAGCTTGTAAAGTTTGTATATGATAACAAACGCAAGCTTATATGGATTATTTTAATTAATTAAAAAATTAATTAGTTTTTTAAACTCAACTCTTTTGTCTGCATCATTTTACGCAGGTTATTAAGTGCATAACGCATACGGCCCAAGGCTGTATTTATGCTTACATCAGTTATATCGGCTATTTCTTTAAAGCTTAAATCGCCGTAATGGCGCATAATCAACACTTCTTTCTGCTCGGCAGGTAACAGGTGGATTAATGTTTTTAAGTCTTTATGAGTTTGCTCACGCACCATTTTATCTTCGGTACTTTCATCGTAATGGCCCAATACTTCAAAAATGTCAAAGTCTTCGCCATTGCTAACTAAAGGTGTGCGTTTTTCTCGGCGGAAATGGTCAATCACCAGGTTATGGCCAATGCGGGTAACCCAGGGTAAAAATTTACCTTCTTCGTTGTATTTCCCAGCCTTAAGGGTATTAATTACCTTAATAAACGTATCCTGAAAGATATCTTCGGCCAGATATTGATCTTTTACCAGTAAATAAATGGAAGTGTATATTTTGGATTGATAGCGGCGAATTAATTCAACCAGCCCACTCTCATCACCCGCAACATATAGATGGATTAATTCCTGATCACTTTTCAATTGAAAATCCATAGAACTACTACTTTAAACGTAATTAATTTAAAAAATACTTGTTTAAGTAAAGTTCTAATCTATAGGGGTTCCTCTTTCTTTTTTAGAATTGTTATACCAAATAAAACAATAATTTCGTTAACAAACAAATTAAATTGAAAAACTGTTATAGGTGGTTTATCTCTAATATGTAGTTTTTTAAGTGTCTATTTGGAATATGCTAAATCTTTTAGGATTTTTGCAACCTCTTAAAAGACAGGATATCCGTACCTATGATTAACGCAACAGAAGCAGATCCACAACATCATATTATTATAAAAGGTGCCCGGGTGCACAACCTCAAAAATATTGATGTTGCCATCCCTAAAAACAAGTTGGTTGTTATAACCGGCATGTCGGGTTCGGGTAAATCGTCACTGGCTTTTGATACCCTTTATGCCGAAGGCCAGCGCCGTTATGTGGAGAGTTTATCCTCGTACGCCCGCCAGTTTTTAGGCCGGATGAATAAACCCGATGTAGATTATATCCGTGGTATTGCCCCGGCTATTGCTATTGAGCAAAAGGTGATCACATCAAATCCACGTTCTACAGTAGGTACTTCTACAGAGATCTATGATTATCTGAAATTACTGTTCTCGCGTATTGGACATACGCTTTCGCCAATATCTGGCAAAAGAGTAAAAAGGGATAGCACTACAGATGTTATTAATTTTTTAACTACCCTGCCTGCCGAAACACAGGTTACTATATTATGCCCGCTGCATCCGCATAACGACCGCTCTTTGAAAGAAGAGCTGGCTGTATTGATGCAAAAGGGTTTTGTACGTATTGAATATAATGGCGTACTAAACCGTATTGAAAGTATACTGGAAGATGAGAGTGTAGTAAACAATTCACTCGAAGAAAACCAGGTGAGGATTGTGGTCGACCGCCTTTCTGTTAATACTGATGACGAAACCATCAGTCGTATGGGTGATTCAATCCAGACTGCCTTTTTTGAAGGCCGTGGCGATTGCTACGTACGCTACCCGCATCCCGATACCGAGCACGAAACTGAAGCTTTCTTTTGTGACCGTTTCGAGCTGGATGGCATCCGTTTCGAAGAACCTTCGCCAAACTTCTTTAGCTTTAATAATCCTTACGGTGCTTGTAAGCGTTGCGAAGGCTATGGCAAGATTATCGGTATTGATGAGGACCTCGTTATCCCTGATAAAAGTAAAACCATATACGAAGGTGCAATTGCCCCATGGCGTAGTGAAAAAATGCGCGAGTGGAATGATGCATTGGTGAAACATGCATTAAAGTTTGATTTTCCAATCCATCGTCAGTATAACCAATTAACAGAAGCTGAGAAAGCTGTTCTGTGGACTGGTAACCAATATTTCCGCGGGCTGGATGAGTTTTTCAAAGAACTCGAAGAGCAAACCTACAAAATACAATACCGCGTTATTTTATCGCGTTACCGTGGTAAAACCGTTTGCCCTGAATGTAAGGGAAGCCGTTTGCGTAAGGATGCATCGTATGTAAAAATATCGGGCAAATCAATTACCGATATTGTATTGATGCCTTTAGATAAAGCACGCGAGTTTTTCGATGGGTTGGAATTAAATGCCCACGACGAAAAAATTGCCAAGCGCTTATTAATGGAGATAACCAATCGCCTTACTTTCTTAAATGATGTGGGTTTGAGTTATTTAACACTTAACCGTTTATCAAATACGCTATCGGGGGGGGAATCGCAGCGGATTAACCTCGCTACTTCACTGGGTAGTAGTTTGGTGGGGTCGGTATATGTGCTGGATGAGCCAAGTATCGGTTTGCACCCGCGCGATACCCAGAGATTAATTACTGTGCTCAAATTACTGCGCGATGCCGGTAACACGGTATTGGTGGTTGAGCACGAAGAAGAAATTATGCAGGCTGCAGATTACCTGATTGATATTGGCCCCGAAGCCGGTACACATGGCGGTGAACTGATTTTTGCAGGTACGTATGATGAGATCATTGCTGATGCAGATAGTTTGACCGGACGATATTTGAGTCGCCGTGAGGAGATCGAAATCCCGGCACATCGCCGTAAGTGGAGCGACTCTATTGTTATAAAAGGAGCAAGGGAAAATAATCTCCAGAATATTACTGCGAAATTTCCATTGGGTGTGCTTACCGTAGTTACCGGTGTATCTGGCTCTGGTAAAACCAGTTTGGTGAAACGTATTTTAGCCCCTGCTTTACAAAAAGTATTGGGTAACTATAATGGCGAACAAACCGGTGCTTACGATACTATTGAAGGAGATTACAGCCAGATAGAACAGGTTGAATTGGTAGATCAAAACCCGATCGGTCGTTCGTCACGCTCAAACCCGGTAACGTATGTAAAGGCCTGGGACGAGATCCGTAACCTGTATGCCTCTCAGCCTGCAGCCAAAGGCTCTGGCTTGAAACCTTCTGCATTCTCTTTTAACGTAGAGGGCGGCCGTTGCGATGTTTGTCAGGGCGAGGGTGAGGTTAAAATTGAAATGCAGTTTATGGCCGACATATTTTTGCCTTGCGAAGCCTGCAACGGCAAACGCTTTAAGCAAAATGTGTTGGATGTAACTTACCAGGATAAAAACGTATCAGAAGTATTGGAGATGACCATCGACAATGCTTTGGAATTCTTCAAAAAAGAAGCGAAAATCATCAATAAGCTGAAACCGTTGGTTGATGTTGGTTTGGGTTACGTGCAGTTAGGGCAATCGTCAAATACCTTGTCAGGTGGAGAGGCTCAGCGGATCAAATTAGCATCGTTCCTTATCAAGGGTAATAACACGAGCAAAACGCTATTCATATTTGATGAGCCGACCACAGGCTTGCACTTTGCAGATATTAAGAAATTATTGAAATCGTTTGATGCGCTGTTAGATCAGGGTAATACCATTATTGTTATTGAACACAATATGGATGTGATTAAAAGTGCAGACTGGGTAATTGATATTGGCCCCGAAGGTGGCGATAAAGGTGGTAAGCTGGTATTTGAAGGTTTACCCGAAGACTTGGTGAATGATCCGGATTCTTATACCGGTAAGTTCCTGAAGGAGCGTTTGGCTGAGTAATTTAGCCTTTTAGATATTAGATGATGTACGCCCGTACATCTTTTAGCAGCAGTTTTTAAGTTAGATAATTGCTAAGTACGATTTATAAAAGGTTACTTATCAATTATCAATGCTGCTGTTCATTTTCATATTATTTATTGTTGATAGTTAATGCAATGCTTTTTACGATAAAGTAAAGTGGAGCTGCTGTTGCTATGCCTGAGATGATGATTGAAGTATTCATGATATGCTAAGATTGTAATTGAATAATATATGTTGGCTGTCCCGGTGGATTAGTTGTTGAATTTAGCTGCGATAGTTTTTACTACTAAGAATAATGGAGCTGCCTGTGCTACGATGCCTGCGATAACGATTGAAGTATTCATGGTTTCTAAAATTTATAATGTATAGAGTGGTTGATAATTGAAATGGTTTAACGCTTAGTTATTGAATTTAGCTGCGATAGTTTTAACTACTAAAAACAATGGAGCTGCTTGTGCTACGATACCTGCGATGATGATTGAGTTGTTCATGATTTTATGTTTTAAAGTTTTAATTAATGTTTGATGTATAGGTTAAGGCAAAACCTGTACCGATGCTGAACGATTATTAAAAAGTGCCTTTAATGGCTATTATAGGCGGTTTTTAAGTACTGTGGAATATTTCCCCAAAAGATAAATTGGGGAAAAGGTTGTGGAAATGGGGAATTTGTTACTTGCATGCGATGGCGTTGCAAACGCCGTAAAGTGTGCGCACGCGATGCAATCGCGCGCGAGAGGAGCGGGAGAAGAGCCTTAGTTTGCAAAGAATCCTTGCGCGCGATTGCATCGCGTGCTTAAAACTTCTTCGCGTTTGCAACGCATCTACATCACGCCTAAATCTAAGATGGATATATCCATTAACCCCGGTAACCCTGCATAGCTGCTTGCCGAACTATATAAATAATGTTCCTGCTCGGCCACAATTTCAGCCCTTACCGGATTATCGTGAATATATTCAAGCTTCTGTCTAAGTATTTCTATCCGGTCACACGCAATACCATGGTAACCATCCTGCCATACTTTATAATCCTGTATGCGCTGGATGTATTTACCGTTATAAGCAAACCGGAAAAGCAACCAGTTTCTGCGGCTTTCGTTTTCCTGCTCAATTAATTTGATGATTTGCTTACTGGTATGCTTTTTAAAGTCGCGAATAATATCCGCAAGCTTGGCGGGTTGATCTCCTGATACCAATAAGTGAATATGATTTGTCATTAAGCAGTAAGCATGTACTTCTAATTTTTTATGCTGCTGACAATAAATCAGGGATTCAATAACGAGTTGCTTATAAGGTTGTCGTGTAAATATATCAACCCAATCAACTATAGTAAAAGTTACGAAGTAAATATCATTGGGGTTACGAACTTTGTATTGGTGCGACATATAGGCGGTTAGGTTAGCCTAAGATAACTGTCCACGCGTATAGTTGCAAGTTTAAGCGTTGCAAACGCTATGAAGTTTTAAGCACGCGATGCAATCGCGCGCAAGATATAAGAGAGAAAAGTAAAAGGAAAAAAAGAAAACTCGCGCGCGATTGCATCGCGTGCGCAACACTTCACGGCGTTTGCAACGCCACTATAAAACCAAAAAAGGGACGCTCATCGCGTCCCTTTTTCATATTCACTAACCGAAAGGTTAATTAGTTCATCTGTCTGCGGATGATGTTTAATGCACCACCAGCTTTAAACCACTCAATTTGCTGAGCGTTGTAAGTATGGTTAACAGGGAATGATTCTGTTGAACCATCTTTGTGATGTAATACCACGGTTAACTGTTTGCCTGGGGCAAATTCAGTTAAGCCAACGATATCGATTGTGTCATCCTCAAGGATTTTATCATAATCGGCAGTATCTGCAAATGTGATACCCAGCATACCTTGTTTTTTAAGGTTGGTTTCGTGGATACGGGCAAATGATTTTACCAGGATAGCACGAACGCCTAAGTGACGTGGTTCCATAGCTGCGTGCTCACGTGATGAACCTTCGCCATAGTTTTCGTCGCCTACTACGATTGAACCGATACCGTGCGCTTTGTAATCGCGTTGGGTAGCCGGAACAGGACCGTATTCACCGGTTAATTCGTTTTTAACTGAATCTGGGCTGTTATTGAAATAGTTGATCGCACCGATCAGCATGTTATTTGAAATGTTATCCAGGTGACCACGGAATTTCAACCATGGGCCAGCCATAGAGATATGATCCGTAGTACATTTACCTTTAGCTTTAATCAAAAGTTTTAAGCCGGTAATGTCTGTACCTTCCCAAGCTGCAAATGGCTCAAGCAATTGTAAACGTGATGATTTTGGATCAACTTTTACTTCAACTGCGCTACCATCTTCGGCTGGTGCCTGGTAACCTGCATCTTCAACAGCATAACCTTTAATAGGCATTTCAATACCAACCGGTTCGTCAAACTTAACCTGCTCACCAGCTTCGTTGGTTACAGTATCAGTTAACGGGTTAAAGCTTAAATCACCCACAATCGCAAATACAGTAACGATCTCTGGAGATGCTACGAAAGCGTGGGTGTTAGGGTTACCATCCTGGCGTTTAGCGAAGTTACGATTAAACGATGTGATGATAGAGTTTTTGCGGGTTGGATCATCAGTATGGCGTGACCACTGACCGATACACGGACCGCAGGCATTTGCCAATACTACACCACCAATTTGCTCAAATGTATTTAAGTAACCATCGCGCTCTACAGTGTAACGTACAAGCTCAGAGCCTGGGGTTACAGTGTATTCTGCTTTAGCTTTTAAGTTTTTATCGATAGCCTGTTGTGCGATAGATGCTGCACGGGTAATATCCTCGTAAGATGAGTTTGTACAAGAACCAATTAAACCAACTTCTAATTTTACCGGCCAATTGTTTTCTTTAACAGCGGCAGCAAATTTAGAGATAGGCCAAGCCAAATCCGGAGTGAATGGTCCGTTTACATGTGGCTCCAGTTCGCTCAGGTTAATTTCGATAACCTGATCAAAATATTGCTCTGGGTTAGCGTAAACATCAGCATCACCTGTTAAGTGTTCTTTAATAGCGTTTGCTGCATCAGCAATTTCGCCACGTTTAGTACCACGCAGGTAATCTTCTGCTTTTTCATCGTAACCGAAGATTGAAGTTGTTGCACCAATCTCGGCACCCATGTTACAGATAGTACCTTTACCTGTTGCAGATAATGAACGTGCGCCTTCGCCGAAGTATTCAACGATAGCACCAGTACCACCTTTTACGGTTAGGATACCAGCCACTTTAAGGATAACGTCTTTTGCAGAAGTCCAGCCAGAAAGTTTACCGGTTAAATGTACACCAATCAGTTTAGGGAATTTAAGCTCCCAAGGTAAGCCGGCCATAACGTCGCAGGCATCAGCGCCACCAACGCCAATAGCAACCATACCCAAACCACCAGCATTAGGTGTGTGTGAATCAGTACCGATCATCATACCACCCGGGAAAGCGTAGTTCTCTAATACTACCTGGTGGATAATACCTGCACCTGGTTTCCAGAAGCCGATACCATATTTATCAGAAACAGACGATAAGAAATCGTATACCTCTTTGTTAATGTCTTTTGCAGTAGAAAGATCCTGATCAGCACCAATTTTAGCCTGGATCAGGTGATCGCAATGCACAGTAGAAGGCACAGCCACTTGCGGGCGGCCAGCTTGCATAAACTGCAATAAAGCCATTTGTGCAGTAGCATCCTGCATCGCTACACGGTCTGGTGCAAAGTCAACGTAGTCAACACCACGTGCAAATGCAGTTTTAGCATCACCTTCAGAAAGGTGAGCGTACAAAATTTTCTCTGTAAGCGTTAAAGATTTTCCGGTCGCTTTACGGGCAGCGTCAATACGCGTGCTGTAGCGGTCGTAAACCTTTTTGATCATGTCTAAATCAAAAGCCATTTGTATTTGATTTTATAAGTAAAAAGTAAAGTCCAATGTTTTAACCCTTTAACAGGCCTAACGCGGCGAATGTACAAAATTTAACACCCAATTGGTAACGTAGGTTTGGGCAAATGTTATTTGGATATATTCTAAATAAAGTGTCCCCCCAGCCCCCTAAAGGGGGAGCTTAGTAAAATTAACTTCTGTTCCCCCTTTAGGGGGTTAGGGGGCTTTTAATATATTCCGTTCTCTTTCGTCAATATCACAGGCGCACCATCTGTAACCATAATGGTATGCTCGTGCTGTGCTACAAATCCGCCCTTGTTGCCGGTTAAGGTCCACTTGTCTTCGCCTTCGTTGGCATAGGTAGAGTGGGTAGCAATAAAAGTTTCGATAGCCACAATCGAATTTTTGCGGAAACGGCTTTTATTCTCCGGATCGCGGTAATTCAATATTTCGTGTGGTTCTTCATGCAAACTACGGCCTACACCATGGCCTGCCAGGTTTTTAATTACTTTAAAGCCATGTTTGGCTGCTTGTTTTTCAATCAACAAGCCAATGTCGGCTATTTTAACGCCGCCTTTAATCTGGCTGATGGCCGATTGTAAGATCTGCTTTGATGCTTCGATTAATGGTGTGTGGTTATTAATGTCTTCGCCCAAAACGAAAGAACCTCCGTTATCGGCCCAAAAGCCATTCAATTCTGCCGATACATCAATGTTGATGAGGTCGCCTTCTTTCAAAATTTTATCTGCTGAAGGCACGCCATGCGCAGCCTCATGATTTGTAGATATACAGGTATAGCCCGGGAAGTTATAAGTAAGCTTTGGAGCCGATTTTGCACCTGAGGCTTCCAGTAAAGCGCCACCAAAGTCATCAAGCTCTTTAGTGCTCATGCCCGGTTTGCAATGCTCGCGCATGGCTTTAAGTACCTGCGCCACCACATCACTTATTTGCTGCATCCCCGAAAGTTCTTCGTTTGAAGTTATAGACATTGTAGTATATATAATGGTATGTGCAAAGATACCAATTAATGATTAGGCATCATATTGTTGCAATGGTAGATGATACTGATGTGGCAATAATATTACTTTGGAGAGAAGTATAAAATATTAAATGCCCAATACAATTATGTATTGAGCATTTAATTCTAATGTATTGCTACTTTATTAAAATAGCATAAAGTGCCAGTACTATTTTTTTGTGTTTTGGGGCTTAGGTGGTGGTGGTGGACCTGCCTGTGTACCACCTGTTCCTGGTTTAGAGTGCCCTTTTGTTCCACCATTCTGAGCACTACTTCCTGTTGGTCTCTTTTGCATGATATTTAATTAAATTGGTACTTCTATAAAGATAGTGTTTTTTGGACGAGATAGAAAAACTCTTGGCATTGTATACAATAAATTTGAACTTTGATAGTCGTAAACTTTGACATCCCTCAAAGATATTTCAGATATTTCTTCTGTTTCGGAAAATGAATCGACTTCGCCATGAAATGTTAAATTATTAATGATATCTCTGACGTAGACTTCTGTGACTTTGGGGTCATTTAGAAAATATGAATATAGATTTTCTTCACCATACTTATCCGCTATAGTTAGGAGTCGAGCAAAACGTGTAATCCACTTTTTATTCTCTATCAAAGCGGCTAAAAAACCAATCGATATTGAGACAGCTGTCGCTCTAAATATTTCAAAAAAGGGAATGCTTGTTGCTACAACAAATGTTTTCCAAAATTCTTTTATCTCACCCTCTAAGAAAATATAGAAGAGAGCATCAGACAGAATATAACAAGCTCCTCCGAAAAAAATTGAGTTTACAATGAATTTGAATGGCGACCATTTTTGATAAGTTGTAAGTTTTTCAAAGATTAATGTTGCAATACCACCAGGTACAAGTAATAATATCAACTTTAATGCCAAGGCCGAAATGTCCATAAGTAAGTATATTGTGAGAAGGTTTAATTGACAAGTAAGGTAAAACTTAAAAGAGAATTTACAAAGTAATATTCATTATAATAATATCTTGAATTGATACCCTTCCTTACTCCAATACTCCATTGCCCTCGGCAATACATATTCCAGCCTATTAAATGCTTTCAAGCTATCATGAAACACTACGATTGATCCATTCTCCGTATGCTTAACCACATTCTTCAAACATCTCTCAGGTTCCAAGCTCATATCGAAGTCGCCGCTGAGTACATCCCACATGATGATCTTTAAATTTGGATATAGGTTTTGCAATGTCTTTGCCTGCGATTTCTTAATCCGTCCATAAGGTGGGCGAAAGAGGTTTGATTGCGTTAACTCCTGGCAAGCCTGCATATCTTTTATATAAATATTATCTTCTGTCTTCCAGCCTTTAAGGTGATGGAATGTATGGTTGCCAATGGCGTGGCCATCTGCTTTTACCTGCTCAAAAACATCGGGATGTTTGCGTATATTATCGCCAATGCAAAAGAAAGTGGCTTTGGCCTGGTACTGTTTTAAAATTTTTAATACAAACGGTGTAACAACAGGTATAGGGCCGTCGTCAAACGTTAAATAAATGATTCGCTTATCACGATCTTCATTCCACAATAAGCCGGAATAAAATTGCTTAAGCAGCCAGGGTGTTTTTACCAGGTACATTTACAAATTAATTAAATTAGTTCCACCTTCTAATAAATAAAATTCGGGGATACAATGTAAGCACTTGTGCAAAATTGTAAATACAACATTATGAAACACCTGTTTACTATAAAAAATTTAAAACCTATTGCCGCTGCAATCCTGCTGTTCTCGGGCGGTAGCGCAATGGCGCAAGAGAAAATCTCACTCGAGAAAGCCATCCAAAACGCGCTCGACCGTAACCTGCAAATTAAGCAATCGCAGTTTACAGAGGCTTTGGCTAACGAAGATTATAAACAGGCAAAATATAATATGTTGCCCAATGTAAATGCAAGCGGGCAGGGGTCGTACAATTTTGGTCGTAGCCCTAACTTAACTACGTATGCTTACACCAACCAAACATTTTACTATGTTAACGGCCAGGCACAGGCATCACTTATCTTGTTTCAGGGCAGGCAATTGCATGAGCAGATTGTATCCAATAAGCTTATGCTCGAAGCCGACAAAAACAGCACTGCCAAAGTAAAAAATGATTTGGTGCTTAATGTGGTAACCACCTTTTTATCGGTATTAACCAATCAGGATTTGGTTACGGCAGCTAAGCAGCAAATTGATATTGCCCAGTTAACATTAGACCGTACAGGTAAAAGCCTGAAGGTTGGAAATTCTACAATGGCCGATCTGTCGCAAGCTAAGGCACAGGTAGCTACTGCCGAGCTTAATTTAACCAATGCACAAAACGCGTTCGAGTCATCTATCCTTACACTGAAACAGTATATGGAAATGGATCCTAACACTGCCATTGAGATTGACAGGCCGGATGTTAGCAAAATTGCAGACTTAAAAACGGCTTATGATGCCAACTATGTAATTAAAACTGCGCTTAAAATAAACCCCGATATTAAACTTGCCGAAAGCCAGGAACGCACTTATGCTGAGCAGATAAAAGTTGCCAGAACCAGCTACTATCCTACACTGTCATTATTCGGTAGCTTTGGGTCTAACTACTCAAGTATCTCGCAAAACATTATAGGCGGGCAAACCATCAGCCAGCAAATTGGTGTGGTGCAGGGTACTAACCAGCCGGTTTTTGCGCAGGTTACCGCGCCTATAGTTGCAAACTCTTATCCATTTGCAAGTCAGTTTGGTAATAATTATAATGGTTCGGTTGGGCTTAATTTGCAGATTCCTATTTTCGGTAAGTTTCAAGTACGTACCACGGTTCGTAAAGCTAAGCTGAGTTATGAGAACGCTGCGGTTACTACTCAACTGGCAAAAAACACCTTGACGAAAACAATCAGTCAGGCGGTGCTGGATGCACAGGCTGCCGATAAAAAATACCAGTCGGCACTGCAAACTTATCTGGCTAATAAAGATGCTTATAATGTAGTGCAGCAACGCTATAATGTAGGTTTGGTAAACTCGCTGGATTATAATACGTCGTTAACAAACCTTAATAAATCGCAGTTTGATATGATTGCTGCGCAATACGAATCAATTTTTAGAAGCAAGGTAATTGATTATTATCTTGGTAACCCTATAACACTTTAAACAATACAAAATCCTTAATTAATAATGGGAAAGACTACAAAATACGTTTTAATTACTCTGGGAGTACTTATTGTATTATTCATTGTTGGTAAAGCAACAGGTATTATCGGTAAACCAGATAAAACGCAGGTTGCAACCGAAAAAGCTGCCGCCCGTGATATTAACGAGGTGGTATCGGCAAGCGGTAAGATTAAACCTGAGGTTGAGGTTAAGATCAGCTCTGAGGTTTCGGGCGAGATTGTGGAGTTGCCGATTAAAGAAGGCGATATTGTTAAAAAAGGCCAGCTGCTTTGCCGTGTTCGCCCGGACATTTTAAAATCTGGTTACGAGCGTGCAGTGGCATCATACAACAGCCAAAAAGCAAGTGTTGGTAATGCAAGCCAAATGCTGGCACAGGCACAGGCTAACTACGCCAACTCAGAATCTAAATATAAACGTACCAAAGAACTTTACGATAATAAAGTGGTAACTGCATCCGAGTTTGATGCTGCCAAGGCCGAATATCAAGGCGCCAAAGCAAACATCGAAGCTTTAAAACAAAGCGTAGTGGGTTCGCAATATGGCTTGGCACAGTCACAGGCTTCGGTAAAAGAAGCACAGGATAATCTGGCTAAAACCAGTATTTATTCGCCTGTTGATGGTGTGGTATCAAAACTATCTGTTGAAAAAGGCGAGCGCGTGGTAGGTACAGCGCAAATGACGGGTACCGACATTATGACCATATCTGACCTGAGCAAAATGGACGTGAACGTTGATGTGAACGAAAATGACATTAACCGTGTGCACCTGGGCGATTCATCAAAAATTGAGATCGATGCTTTTAACGATAAAACTTTCTCGGGTGTGGTTTATGAAATTGGTAGCTCGGCAAACGTTGTGGGCACCAACGCCGACCAGGTAACTAACTTTACCGTTAAGGTGCGGATCAACCCAGAATCTTATAAAGATCTGATCAACAAAAGTGTTAATGGTCACTCGCCATTCCGCCCGGGGCTAACCGCTACTGTGGATATTCAAACCAATCATACACATGCACTATCTGTTCCAATCCAATCGGTTACTACACGCGAAGAAAAGAAAGATGATGGTATGAAGAAAAAGGACGACAGTGATAACAGTACCGATAAGAAAAAGATAGGTGCCGTTACCAAAGAATATGTATTTATTTACAAAGCAGGCAAAGTATCACAGGTTGCGGTTACTACCGGCATTCAGGATGATACCAATATCCAGATCTTAACCGGCCTTAAAGAAGGCGATGAGGTAGTTTCAGGGCCGTACTCAGCGATCTCTAAAACGTTGAAAGACAAGATGGACGTAGAGAAAGTGGATAAATCGAAGCTATTTAGTTCGGATAATAAGCAGAAGGATAACTAATAACTGATTAATATTTTTTTATTTTGTCCTGCAAGAACAAATTGGTTCTTGCAGGACTTTTTATTTAATGGATACCCAAAACAAAATAGCAATTATTGGTGGTGGCAGCTGGGCCACAGCAAACATCAAAATGCTGGCTGATAACACAGCCGAAAAACAGATTTTTTGGTGGATGCGCAATGCAGACGCCGTAGCACACTTACGCGAATTTAAACACAACCCTAATTACCTGAGCTCGATTGAAATTAAACTACCGAAGCATCATATATCCACCGACATCAAGCACATCATAGGCGAGGCTAACTTTATATTGCTTAATGTGCCTGCGGCCTTCTTAAAAGAAGCTTTAACAGACATTACCGCCGAAGACCTGAAAGGTAAATACATCGTATCGGCAATTAAAGGTATTGTGCCCGATGAAAACCAGATCATTGGTGAGTTTCTTAATCAACATTACAATATCCCCTTCGATCACTTTTTGGTGCTGAGTGGCCCATGCCATGCCGAAGAGGTAGCACTTGAGAAACTATCATACCTAACCATTGCCTCCGGCGACCCGGAACTGGCTGCGCATTTTGCCGGCTTAATTAACACACGTTATATCCAAACCATTGTATCAGATGATATTTATGGTACCGAATGGGGCGCAGTGCTTAAAAATATTTATGCAGTAGCCAGTGGTATTTGCCACGGTATAGGTTATGGCGATAATTTTCAGGCGGTATTAATTTCAAATGCCATCCGTGAGCTGGAACGTTTTGTTGATGTTGTGCATCCGATAGATCGCGATATTAAAGAGTCGGCTTACCTGGGCGATTTGTTGGTGACCGCTTACTCGCAGTTTAGCCGCAACCGTACTTTTGGTAATATGATAGGTAAAGGCTATACGGTAACCTCGGCCCAATTAGAAATGAATATGATTGCCGAGGGTTATTATGCAGTAAATTGCCTACACCAGGTGAATAAACAGTACAAAGTAGCTATGCCTATTTGTGAGGCTGTTTATGCTATTTTATACAAGAAAAAGGCACCTGTGCCGCAAATGCAACATTTGGCAGGACAATTGAGTTAGTATCTGAAATACAAATTCAGAAACTATGAAAACTTCCTTCAAATCACTATTAGTAGCCGGTGCTATGTTTTGTGCAGCACAATCTTATGCGCAAAGCGATGTTAAAAAAGCAGAGCATGGCGTTGGCCACGCTGCTACCGATGTTGGCCATAAAACTTCAGAAGTTGCCTCAAAAGGATCATCTGCCGTTATCGATAAAAAATATGAAGGCAAATGCGGCCCGCGTGGCGAAACTATCTATATCAATAAAAAATCGCAGTACTACTACGTAGATAAGAAAGGCCATCGTGTTTATCAAAAGAAATCTCAATTGATGGACAAGAAAGATATGGAACATCACAAAATGTAATATCAAAGCCGGGCTTTACGGCCCGGCTTCTTTTATCTACCCTTCACCCATGAAAAACGCGGCTTTAATTATTGTTCATTTTGTTTGTGCTGTTGTATTGTTTGGCGTTGCCTGTGCAGGTAATACGCAAAGCAAGCTTAAAGGTAACTGGCACTCTAAACAAGGTTCGGTTTTAAAAATAACCGATGATGAGTTTATGGCAGATAACAATTCGCCGGCTGAGGATTATATTTTAAAAGGCGATACCATTTATACTTCATTTCAGGGCAATCAGCCTTATACCCGTTTTGTTATTGAGCATCTGGACGATCATCAGCTTAGGCTGCAATACCCGGATTCTACCAAAATAGAATTTGCCAAATAACACAAAAGCCCTCCGGATTGCTCCGAAAGGCTTTAACTAACTAAACTAAAACTAAATTTTTATTGTGAACGTAAACGTATTAGCTACGGTTACGGCGTTCTGAACGTTCTTCGCGGCGTTTGCCAGAGAAATCTCTGAAACCACCACCGTTACTTCTGTCGCCACCTTCACGGCGTTGGTAACCACCACCACCGTTTCCGCCTTCGCGACGGTTGCCTCTGAAGCCGCCGCCACCATTGCCGCCTTCGCGACGTTGGTAACCACCACCAGAACGGCCACCTTCCTGACGGTCGTCGCCAGATATTTCTATCCTTACATCACGACCTTTGTATTGGATCGATTTGAAAGCGTTCATTACAGTGTCCTTATCAGCATTGGCAACCTCGAAGAAAGAGTAAACACCCTTAACATCAATTTTACCTACTGTACGGCCAACAATACCGGTGTTGTTGCAGATGTAACCCAGCATTTCGCCACGGCCAAATCCATCAACAGAACCTAAGTTGATAAACAACCTGGTAAATTCACCGTTGTTACCACGAACAAAACGTTCGCCTGTTGCACCATCTCTGTCTCTGAAACGAGCCTCTTCAGGAGCGTTCAAATCAGGAGCGTTTTTGTAATAATCTAAGAAGCGGTTAAACTCTAAAGATGCAAAACGTTTAATTAAATCTTCTTTGCTCAGGTCGGCAAACTCATCCATAATACGTGGGATGTATTGTTCAATCTGGCTTTCGTTCACAGTTACGTTATGTACTTTGTGAATTAAAGAGAACAATTGTTTTTCGCAAACATCAAAGCCATTCGGTACTTCAGCTTTAACAAAAGCTTTACCAATAACTCTTTCAATCTGGCGAATTTTACCTAATTCTTTCGAGTTGATGATAGCGATAGATACACCGGTTTTACCTGCACGGGCTGTACGGCCGCTACGGTGGGTGTAGTTTTCGATCTCATCAGGTAAAGAGTAGTTAATAACGTGTGTAACGTCGTTAACATCAATACCACGTGCAGCTACGTCTGTTGCAATTAACAGTTGTAAGCTACGCTCGCGGTAACGTTTCATTACCTTATCGCGTTGTTGCTGTGATAAGTCACCGTGTAAAGAATCGGCGTTGTAGCCATCTTTAATCAGTGCTTCAGCAATTTCCTGAGTCTCAATTTTGGTACGGCAAAATACAATACCGAAGATATCAGGGTTAAAATCAACAATACGTTTAAAAGCAGCGTATTTGTCGCGGGCACGCACAATATAGTACTCGTGCTCAATGTTGGCATTCCCGGTGTTTTGCTTACCCATGGTAAGTTCATGCGGGTCTGTCATGTATTTTTTAGCTATGCGTCTAACTTCGTTAGGCATAGTGGCAGAGAATAACCAGGTTTTTTTCTCTTCCGGAGTAGTTGACAATATCTCGTCGATATCATCCTGGAACCCCATGTTAAGCATCTCGTCTGCTTCGTCTAATACAACATAACGTATATCAGAGAAATCAATCGCTTTACGGCCAAGTATGTCAAGCATACGCCCAGGCGTAGCTACCACAATTTGCACACCGCGTTTAATACTACGAAGCTGATCCATAATGCTTGCGCCACCATACACTGCCACAACTTTAGCGTTGGGTATGTTTTTAGCAAACTTTGTTAAGTCACTTGCAATTTGCAAACACAACTCGCGTGTTGGGCAAAGTACCAGTGCCTGAGGATGATTTTCTTCGAAATCGATTAATTCTAATAGAGGCAGTCCGAATGCAGCCGTTTTTCCGGTTCCCGTTTGGGCTAATCCGACAAAATCGTTGCTGCCAGACAATAGTACAGGGATAGAAGCTTCCTGTATTGGAGTAGGTTTTTCAAAGCCTAACTCGCTAATGGCATTAACAATGTCATGACGGATTCCCAGTTCAATAAATGGGTTGTTCATGAATTTAAATAACGAACTTGGCAACATCGCCAAATCGAGTGCAAAGGTACGCTATTTAAATTTTAAATCAAACAGTTATTTGTAAATGGCATTATTTAGCATAACTGTTTGATTATTTGAATGGTATTATCGTAATCTGTCGGCAGAGCGCACCAGTTTCTCATCGCGCTGAATAGCTTTGGCTGCAAAAATCAGCATCACAATGCTAAGGCTTGATAGTAATAAACCAATGCCCATATTGTTGGTGCCGATAGTAATGCCGCCGGTAACGCTTTTAACAGTTTGCGCCATCCAGAAGCTAAAACCGATAACAACCAGTATGGCGCTGTAGCAGAACGTAACCTGCTTTTTGCGGTTTTTGTAAAGGAAAATGATGATGATGGGGAGCAGGCCTATTATTGCTGTAACCGCAGTTAGGGCTACAAAAACTTCGGTATGGGTTTCCTGTCCGTTTACTATTTGGTATAAGCCGGTAGCTTTAATCGTAGTGGGTATGCCATTAATATCAACATTATGTGCTAACGGGAACAGATAAAGCGCGAAAATTAAAAGGCCTGCCAAAAACAGGTATATAGATTGCATTCTTTGTATCATAGTTGTATTAAGAGTCACAAAGATAATATTTGTTTCACTAAAACATAAGTATGCATAAGCCACGGTTTATTAACTTTGCGCCGTGGCCGAACAACAACGTTATTTTATAGAACTCGCCTATGACGGTACCAATTACCACGGCTGGCAAACCCAGCCTAATGCAGTAACGGTACAGGAAATGCTGAACAAGGCCTTAAGTACTTTATTAAGGCAACCCATTGAAACCTTAGGTTGCGGTCGTACGGATACAGGGGTGCATGCGAAGCAGTTTTATGCGCACGTAGACGTTGCCCCCCAACCCCCTAAAGGGGGAGTAGAAGAGGGTAGCGGCTCCCCCTTTAAGGGGCTGGGGGACGTTAGTTTGGCAGGCCTTAATGCTTTGTTGCCTTATGACATTGCGGTGTCGCGTATTATCCCGGTTGATGCAGAAGCTCATGCCCGTTTCGATGCCACGCTTCGCTCTTATGAATACCATGTCCATTTTCAGAAGGATCCTTTTAAAACCAAATATTCGTGGTTGTTGAGGGATAGGCCAGATATTGAGCTGATGAATGCAGGTGCACGTATAATGATGGAGTATATCGATTTCAGCTGTTTCAGTAAATCAAATACCCAGGTGTTTACCAATAATTGCAAAATTAGCCGTGCTGAGTGGGTAGAGAACTCCGATGGCAGTTTAACCTTTCACATCTCGGCCGATCGCTTTTTACGTAATATGGTAAGGGCGATAGTTGGAACGATGATGATGATCGGCAAAAAGGAAATAACGCCCGAGGCTATCAGGCAAATAATAGAAAGCAAAAACCGCAGCAAAGCCGGTACATCTGTGCCTGCCTGCGGCTTATATTTAACAGAAGTAGTTTATCCATATTTGTAGGGATTTCGGATTTCGGATGTTCGATTTCGGATTTTAATATTTCTGAGTAAGAATATCAAAATTTGAAAAAGCATAAATCCGAAATCGAACATTCGAAATCCGAAATAAAAAAGAATGAGTAATGTAACCGGAAATGCCATCGACTGGCGATTAATGCGGCGGGTAATGCACTATGTAAAGCCATATAGGCTTACGTTCGGTATTGCTGCTTTCCTCACTATATTTTTAGCGGTAATTGCGCTGGTGCAACCAATATTGATTCAGCGTACGCTGGATAAGTACATTGTGGTGGGCGATTATAATGGATTGGTGTTTATGGTTGGTTTGATGATTAGTCAGTTGGCTATACAAACCGTGGCGCAGTACTGGCAAACGTATATGACCAATGCGCTGGGCCAATCGGTAATTAAAGATTTGCGGATGGATGTGTTTAACCATATCATCAGCCTGCGTTTAAAATATTTCGATAAAACCCCTATTGGGATGTTGATTACCCGTACGGTATCGGATCTGGAAACTATTGCCGATATTTTCTCGGAAGGCCTGATCTCCATAGCCGGTGACTTACTGCTGGTAATTGCCATCGTAATTTATATGCTGATTGAGGATTGGAAGCTGACGCTGATTACCCTTATCCCAATGCCTTTTCTCTTTTTGGCTACGTATGTGTTTAAAGAAGCTATAAAATCATCGTTCCAGGAAGTGCGTACGCAGGTTTCGCATTTAAATACCTTTTTGCAGGAGCATATCTCTGGTGTTAGTATTATCCAATACTTTGCCCGCGAAGACCAGGAGATGCGCAAGTTTGTGGATGTGAATCGCAAATATCGCGATGCCAACATCCGCTCTAACTGGTATTACTCTATCTTTTTCCCGGTGGTCGAGATTCTGTTTGCCGTGTGCATGGGCTTATTGGTTTGGTACGGTTGCAAACGAATTTTATCTGACGGTGAACTGGCTAATTTCTCAGCCTCCAAACACGGCGTTACACCGGGACTAATCGTTGCTTTTATTTCATTATTGAACTTATTATTCCGCCCCATCCGCCAATTGGCTGATAAATTTAATACCCTGCAAATGGGTATGGTGGGGGCTGATAGGATCTTTAAGGTTTTGGATACCGACGAAGTTGCCGTTAATACAGGCCGCATCAAATCGGGTGAAATTATTGGCGATATAGAGTTTAACAAAGTTTGGTTTGCCTATAACGATGAAAACTGGGTATTGAAAGATATCAGCTTCCATATTAAACCGGGCGAAACACTGGCGCTGGTTGGTGCTACCGGCGCGGGTAAATCATCAACCATCAATATCTTGAACCGTTTTTATGAAATAGGCAAAGGCGAGGTAAAAGTAGATGGCATTAACCTGCAGGAATATGAAACCGGCTTTCTGCGTTCGAAGATTGCCACGGTGATCCAGGATGTTTTCCTGTTTTCTGATACCATTGCTAATAACATCAGCCTAAATAATCCTGACATTACTTTAGATCAGATTATTAAAGCCGCCAAAGATGTTGGCGCGCATGAGTTTATTGAACGCTTACCCGGCGGTTATCAGTACAACGTGATGGAACGTGGCGCAACTTTATCGGCAGGGCAGGCGCAATTGATCTCTTTCATCCGCGCGCTGGTTTATAACCCGGCTATTCTGGTTTTGGACGAAGCAACATCATCAGTAGATACTGAAACAGAATTGCTGATTCAAAACGCAATTGATAAACTGATGGAAGGCCGTACCGCTATCGTTATTGCGCACCGCCTATCCACCATCCAAAAAGCAGACAAGATCATCGTGCTCGATCACGGTGAGATCAAAGAAATTGGTACCCATCAAGAGTTATTACGCATCCCCAACGGTTTCTACCGCAAATTGTACGATCTGCAATTTAATTCGGCGGGGATAAGTAGATAAGCAGTTGTGAGTAGTGAATTAGTGAGTTGTGATAATGCAGGGCATATAACTCACTAATTCACACATTCAAAACTCATAACTAAACCTACGGCTGTACTTTCCCTTCTTTCATGCCTTCATCTTCTGTCGGCGGGGTTTTGATGGGGTTTACAGGTTCCTCGTCGTTGCGGCGCTGCTTATCTACGTTGCCGAAGTTGGCATTTTCTTCATGGTATTGTTTATCCTCTTTTTTCACCACGCTTTTGTGCCCGTTATCCACCGGTCTTTCGGTAGGGGTATCTGATGGTGATGGTTTATTAGGATCGTTCGCTGGCTTTGTCATGATGTAAGTGTTATTGTTGATAGATTAACTCATGCGGCGATTTTTTGTTTAAATCCGCCTCAATCTGTATTCACAAATACAACAACTTTATTACAAAAACGGGATGTTACTTTTTACGGCGTTACACGTCTATACATTAAACACAATTTAAAACCTTATGAAAAAGTTATTATTCCTCCTGCTATTTGTAGCACCTATGTACTGCTTCGCCCAAGCAGATTCATTAAAGTATAAGCCCAAAGAAGAGTTTTGTGAGGTAGAGGCCGAACATTATTACTTCGGGTACGAATTAAAAATAAATAATAAGGATGAAAAGTCTGGTAAGCTAACCTGGCTTAAAGATGCCAACAACAAAACCAGGCAGTTTAACTCGATGGCGGGCGTGCTTAATTATATGGCACAATACGGCTGGGTAATGGTATCATCATTTGCCGAAGTAGACCGAGGCAGCACAGGCCAGATTCATTTAATTTTTAAACGTCCACTTTAAAATTCAATCTAAAACCCATGAAAAAGTTATTTTTACTGCTGCTATTTGTCGCGCCAGCATATTGTTTTGCCCAAACAGATTCATTAAAGTATAAGCCCAAAGAAGAATTTTGTGAGGCTGAAACCGAAGGATTTTCCTATGGATATAGATTAAAAATAAGTAAGACAGATCAAAACTTTGATAAAGTTCCCTATATTAAAAATACCAATAATAAGCCGAGGGAATTTAATTCTATGATAGGTATAATGAACTATATGGCTCAGGATGGTTGGGTGTTGGTAACATCATATCCGGAAGCTTTAAATAACGGACTCACACAAAGGCTACATCTCATTTATAAGCGTCCACTTTAAATTGCTATAAACTTGTTACAATAAGCCTGTTTAACTTTTTGCGGTAAGGTTAGTCATACAGCAAATCACAGTTTAATACCCCTATGAAAAAGGTGCTTAATTTATTGCTGCTTGCTTCGCCGTTTTATGCTTTTGCGCAAACAGATTTTACGGCGAACCGGTATAAAGAGAAAACCTGCCTGGTTTATGTGTATCCGCATGGCGCAAAATATGAAGTGGCTATAGATGATGGTGGCAGGAACAAAGAAACCATTCAGTTTGATTCCGTTGACGCTATATTTAACTATATGGCGCAGAACGGATGGGTGTTAAGCACTTCGGCATCAAATATTATGCAGCGCGGAACCTCATCTAATTTTGTATTAATTTACAAGCAGCTTCTGGCTAATTAATGTTTATCGTCTCAACAAAGCATTTTTAACGCAAAACAAATGCGTTAATTTTTGTTAAATCGTGTTAAAACGGTTTACATAATCAACTGCAAAAGCAATAAATAGGGATAAAATTTTACCTTTATACCCGGAATTGTAATTTTGCAAATCAAGCACATTTATGGAAGAATTTGAAGCAAGCTCGTCGGCCAAGAAAACAAAAGCCATTTACATATCTACTGTATTTGGTATAGCCATGGTATTATTAATGGTTGGCCTGTTGGGTTTGATACTTGTTCATGCCAATAACCTTTCGCGTTATGTGAAAGAGAACATCGTAGTAAACGTATATGTTGATGAAACTACCCGCGAAACCGATGTATTGCAATTGCAAAAACAACTGGACAGCCACCCATTTGTAAAACAAACCCAATACGTAAGTAAAGAGCTTGCTGCACGCAAAATGCAGAAAGACCTGGGTGAAGATTTTATCAAATTCCTGGGTGTTAACCCGCTATCAGAATCAATAGACGTTTACCTGAAGGCCGAACACGCCAACAATGCAGATATCGCAGCTTTTAAAGCCGAGTTATTGAAAAACCCACTGGTAAAAGAAGTAAACTACCAGGCGCCATTGGTTGACAAAATGAACCAGAACCTGGCCTCGATAACTTTAATTATTTTGGTTTTTGCCGGCATATTTGTGGTGGTATCGGTAGCGCTGATTAATAATACAATCCGTTTAGCTATCTATTCGCAACGCTTTTTAATTAAATCGATGCAGTTGGTAGGGGCAACCAAATCATTTATCCGTAAGCCGTTTTTGCTTTATGGGATATGGCATGGTTTGCTGGGTGCGCTGATTGCCATTATTATACTGGTGGGTACGCTGTTTTTGGCAATCAAACAAATCCCTGACCTGGTGATCCTGCAAAACTATACCGAGTTTGGTATTGTGTTTTTGGGTGTAGTTGGCCTTGGAGTATTGATCTCAGGGTTGAGCACTTTCCTTGCAGTAAACCGTTTCCTTCGTTTAAAAATATACGACTTATACAGATAAGATATTATGGCACAAAAGTATACACCGTCTGCACGTACAGCAGGCACATCATCAACCAAAACCACTGAAAATATTCAGCCGGTACAATTCATCTTCGAAAAAAGCAACTACATTTTACTGGCTGTAAGCGCAGTTGTAGTAGCCTTAGGTTTCGTATTAATGAGCGGCACTACCGACATTTACAGCTCAACCAAAATTGTACTTGCACCGCTTGTTGTGTTAGCTGGTTTTGGCTTAGGTTTTTATGCTATCCTTAAAAAGCCTGCTGCTAAATAAACAATGAATTTAATCCACGTTATTATTCTGGCAATTATTGAAGGATTGACAGAATTTCTACCAATCTCCTCAACAGGCCACATGATTATTGCCGAATCTATCATGGGCGATAAAGGTGATTTTGTTAAGCTATTTACCGTAGCCATCCAACTGGGCGCAATATTATCGGTAGTGGTTTTATACTACAAACGATTTTTAAAATCGTTAGATTTCTATGTAAAACTATTGGTGGCTTTTATCCCGGCAGCAATTTTCGGCTTACTATTCGCCAAAAAAATTGACGCTTTATTAGATAGTGCTTTAACCGTTGGCATAACCCTGTTTGTAGGTGGTATCATTTTATTGTTTGTTGACAAATGGTTCAATAAAGCAACGGTGACCGAAGAAAGCCAGATTGATAAACCAACTGCTTTAAAAATCGGGTTCTTCCAGTGTTTGGCTATGATTCCGGGGGTGTCACGTTCGGCTGCAAGTATCGTAGGCGGTATGTCGCAAAAGCTAAGCCGTACCGCAGCTGCCGAATTTTCATTCTTCCTGGCCGTACCAACCATGTTTGCAGCAACAGCTAAAAAGCTTTGGGATTTCCACAAAGAAGGCCACATTTTCAGCGGTGAAGAAATTAAGTTATTAGCAGTAGGTAACGTAATTGCCTTTATTGTTGCTATGCTGGCTATTAAAACTTTCATCACTTTTCTGGAGAAAAGAGGTTTCAAATTATTCGGTTTCTACCGCATTATTGTAGGCGGTATTATTATAGCAGTATACCTATCGGGGCATACATTGGAAGTGATTTAATTTAAGAGAATCAGGAATCGAGAGTCAAGAATCGAGATTGAAGATATTACGTAGAGGCACAAAATTTTGTGCCTCTTTTTTATGCTTTAAATTCCGTAGAGGCACAATACCTTGTGTCTCCCTACAGATCGGAAATGCCTTTTTGAATTGCAAACGAGACACAAGGTATTGTGTCTCTACGATGAATGATGATGTCTTGCCTCCTGATTCTCGATTCTTGCCTCTAATAACTACCTTTGCATTTTATATAAAATATTGGAGAATAATTTCAACATAACCCTCGACGAGTTTGCCCAGGGACAATTGCTTCTCATTAACAAACCCTACAGCTGGACCAGTTTTGATGTAGTTGGCAAAATCCGCAACTCATTTAAACCGCTTAAACTGAAGGTTGGTCACGCAGGTACGCTTGATCCGTTGGCGACTGGTTTGCTTATTGTTTGCACCGGCAAAATGACCAAACAGATAGATACCTTCCAGGCTGAGGAAAAAGAATATACAGGTACACTGGTGCTGGGAGCAACTACACCATCGTACGATATGGAGACTGAGGTTGACGAGACTTTCGACATCAGCCATATTACAGAAGAAGACATCTATAGTGCCACCAAACAATTCACCGGCGAAATACAGCAGTATCCTCCGGCTCACTCAGCTATTAAAGTAGATGGTGAACGCCTTTACGAAAAAGCGCGGAGGGGTGAAGAAGTGGAATTAAAATCGCGTACGGTAACTATCAGTGAATTTGAGATCACAGCTATTAACTTGCCAGAGGTTGAATTCAGGGTGGTTTGCAGTAAGGGAACCTATATCCGTTCGCTGGTTTATGATTTTGGCAGGGCTTTGAATAATGGCGCTTACATGTCGAAATTACGCCGTACCCGCAGCGGCAATTTTAAGATTGAAGATGCGTTTGAGGTGATGGAATTGGTTAACAATATTCGCAGCCTTAAAGTACAGCCCGAAGCTGCTAAATAATATCTTTGCTACTATCTATGAAAGTATATCATCACATTGATGAATTTGAGCCGGTAAAAAATGCAGTAGTAACCATCGGTACATTTGATGGGGTACACCTGGGGCACCGCAAAATAATCAACCGAATAAAAGAGTTGGCCGCAGAGGTTGGAGGGGAAACGGTTATCCTTACCTTCTTCCCGCATCCGCGTATGATTCTCCATCCCGAAGATCAAAACCTGAAGCTGATCACCACCATTGCAGAGAAAGCAAATCTTTTGGAAGAGTTGGGTGTAGGTCATCTGATCATCACGCCATTCTCCCGCGATTTTTCTAACCAAACCGCCGAAGAATATATCCGCGAAGTGTTGGTGAAACAAATTGGCACCAAAGAAATTGTGATCGGTTACGATCATCGCTTCGGTAAAGACCGCCAGGGCGGATTGGCCGATTTGCAACGTTTGGCCCCCGATTATGGTTATGAAGTGGTAGAAATCTCTGAACAGGATATTAACGACGTGGCCGTAAGCTCAACCCGTATCCGTGAAGCTTTGCTGAACGATAAGATAGAACTAGCTAATACCTTTTTGGGTTATCCATTCTATATCACAGGTAAAGTAATTAAAGGCGATCAGTTGGGCAGGCAATTGGGTTACCCAACAGCTAATCTGTTAATCGAAGAAAAATACAAACTCATCCCGAGTGATGGTATTTTTGCTGTAAAAGTGCATATCAACGGCATTGTTTATAAAGGTATGGCGTATATAGGCCAGCGCCCTACCATTAACGGCATGACGCGCAATATCGAAGTGAACATCTTCGACTTCAACGAGGATATCTACAACCAAACCATCCGCATGGACTTTTTATACTTTGTTCGCGGTGATATTAAGTTTGCTTCGCTCGATGAACTGGTAGTGCAGTTAGGCAAGGATAAGGTTGATGTGTTGGAGTTATTGAGTTAATAGTTATTAGGTCACTAAAACGAAACCTTAGGCATTATGTTAATATAATATGAAGAATGTTATATTTGATAAGCACCAATAACTCAATAACCTAATAACCACTCACCACACATGCCCAAACTAAACCTCGATAAACAGGAAAGTGAATTTCTGAACCGGGCTATTGATGTTTGGGAAAAAGATCATCTGATTGATGGTTCAACTGCCGAAAAACTCCGCCATTCTTACGAGGTAAAAGGTTTTGATTGGATGCGGCTGGCCAAGTATTCGTTTTGGATAGCACTGGTTTGTGGTGGGGCATCGTTCTGCTACCTCATTGTTAATGATGCCGTAATTAACCTGCTCAAAAATCTTTATTATACGCCCGATATTATCATCAGTATTTTATCTGGTGTTATAGCTGCTTTTTTCTTTATCTGGGGCCGCAGGCTCGAGAAACGCAACCCTGAACGTATATTCAGTAACGAGGCCGTAGTTTTTACCGGTATTTTATTTACGGCCTGTTGTATTGCCTATCTGGGCAAAACATTCGATAACGGCTCGGGGCACTATTCGCTTTTATTTCTGGTATCCATTTTTGTATACGGCTTTCTGGGTTGGCGGATGGATTCGAGGTTGATCTGGCTGTTTGCCCTGGTTTCAATGGGGAGCTGGTTCGGCACAGAAACCGGTTATCAAACCCGATGGAGCGATTATTTCCTGGGGATGAATTATCCGCTACGTTTCGTTGTATTTGGTGGCTTGCTGGTTTTGGCCTGCCATCTTTTAAAGAAACAAAAATGGTTTTACCGGTTTAACGAACTTACCTATGTGGCCGGTTTATTATACCTGTTTTTATCACTTTGGTTGCTGAGCATCTTCGGCAATTATGGCAATATAGACAGCTGGTGGCATGTAAAACAGATCAGTTTATTTTACTGGGGGATAATTTCTGCTGTTGTTGCCGGAGGGTTTTTATTGTACGGACTGAAAGTAAAAGACGTAATAGCCCGCGAGTTTGGCATTACCTTTCTGCTCATATTTATCTACACCAAATACTTCGAGTACTTTTGGGAGCACACCAATAAAACACTGTTCTTCGCCATACTGGCGGGCTCGTTCTGGCTCATTGGTCGTAAGGCAGAGAAGATCTGGAACCTGAAAAGTAAAGAAGCATCTATCGACTAAAATTTGTGCTTAAAGCCCAGCAGGTAAACCTGTTTTACAATATGGTAACCTGCAAAAGCAAAAAATAGAACTGCGATACTCACATTGATAAGCTTGGTACTTAAGGCGAATTTTTCCTGAATATACTTGGCAAAATGGGCGTATATAAACAAGCACGAAAATGCGCCGCATGCCGAACCCAAGCTAAAAATAAATAAACCCAATCTGCCGTCTACAATCCATTCGTGGGTAATAACATAAGTTCCGGCTATTAACCAGAAAGGGATCTGCATAGGATTTAAGAACCCTAACAATATGCCGTATTTAATACTTTCTTTATCAGAGTAAGTGGTTTTGGCCGGTTGGTTTCGGTGGATCCACGTAATAGTACCCATGGTGCCGAACAAAACGATCATCACAAAATCTATAATCGTATCCAGATGAATTTGCTGATGCAGCCAGTCGGCCGCGTGCATAATAAAGTAAGTGAAGAAAAATTCAACGCACGAAAATGCGGTTATAAACTGCAATGCCTGCTTAATACCACGGTTAATGGTAAGCTGTACCAGCGTAAGGTTAATGTTGCCCGGAGGTATGTAACCGATAAAGTTTGCTATCAGTCCGATAAAGAAGGTTAGAAAAATCATTCGGTCAAAGTTATAACACGTTTTTGAACTTTATGTAAACAATATTTTATATCAATTGATTTTGCACTTTCTTTGCAAACTTGTTTTTATATCATGGCTAATCAAAGAATTATATCCCTACTACCTGCCGCAACAGAAATTGTTTGCGCACTTGACCTGCAGCAAAACCTGGTTGGGCGCTCGCACGAGTGCGATTTTCCGGAAGGTGTGGCAGAACTACCCGTTTGTTCTGATGCCAATATGGATCATAATTTAACCAGCCTGGAAATTGATAAACGTGTAAAAGAAATTTTAAGCGATGCCTTATCTGTTTACACCGTTAACCGCGAAAAGATAAAAGGACTGCAGCCCGATGTGGTAATCACACAAGCCCAGTGCGAAGTTTGTGCAGTATCATTAACCGAAGTGGAGCAGGCCTTAGAAAATTATCTCGATAAACCGGCACAGATCATTTCCCTCGAGCCGCAAAAACTAAACGATATTTTTACTGATATAGAAAACGTAGCTGCTGCCTTAGGTGTTGCCGAACGAGGTACCCTTGTGGTTGAAGAATTGCAGGAGCGTTTAGACATTATCAAACACAAGCTCAAATTTATTGAGAATAAGCCTACGGTGGCCTGCATTGAGTGGCTGGAGCCTATGATGGTTTCGGGCAATTGGATACCTGAATTGGTAGATATTGCAGGAGGAGCCGCTATATTGGCCGAGGTTGGCAAACATTCGCCTTATGTAGAGTGGATGGATATCAGATTAGCCGATCCTGATATAATTGTACTGATGCCGTGCGGATTTCCGATCGAGCGCACGATGAAGGAAATCAACATCCTGTTAGAGCAACCCGGCTTTGCCGAATTGAAAGCTGTAAAAAATAACCGCATTTACATGGCCGATGGCAACCAATACTTTAACCGTCCCGGTCCACGCATTGTTGATTCTATCGAAATCCTGGCCGAGATCATCAACCCTAAACAATTTATTTTTGGGTATGAGGGGAGTGGGTGGATTAAGTTTGATATGCAGTAGATTTAGTTGCGAGTTTTAAGTAGTGAGTTGCGAGTGAACTCCCAAACATTTTTTCTAATACAATATTCGTCACCTATATAATTTGATTGGTTTAGAAAGGTGGGCGGTGGCCTGACAGAAAAGCGGGCCATGCGTTGGCATGAGCGGGGAAGCTTTTTTCTGTCTTGATCTTTTGGTTACTTTTGGATCAAGCCAAAAGTAACAGCCAACTCGCGGCGATTGAGCGAGACTAACGTTCATTTAATAGCAGAAGCCATTCATCAATGAACCCCTACATCACCAAATTCACCCCTGCATAATAATTCCTCAAAGGCGCTGCATTATAATAACGATTCCCTACAGCATTTAAATCATTACCCAAACTATATTTTTGATTGAGGATATTATCTGCCCCTGCATAAATTTCCAGTTTGGTTTTGGCAGATACCAACCAGGTCCATGAAGCTTTAGCTTGCATTAGGTTGTAGTGACCAGCGTAAACGGTATTGCCATCATTAAGCGGCAGGCGCGAAGTATAGTTATGCTGGATAAAGAGGTTGAATCGCTCAGGGAGCAATACCTGCAGACTGGTAACACTTACTTGCGCAGGTACACCTGTCAGTTTATTACCGCTATAATCGGCACCGGCGGTATGGTAATCGCTGAAGGTAAATTTGCTTAAAGTAAGCGCTTCATTTAGTTGTAAGCCCCTTATAAAACTGCTTGTATTTTGTTTGATGATCCATGCCGAACCCAGTAATTCCAGTCCTGGTTGCTTGGTGCCACCGGCGTTGATGTAGTATTCGGTTTCGTCGGGGTGAAGTTCGCGTATAATGGCATTGTGCAGGTGATAGTAAAACACCGAAGCATCTAACGAAAACCGGTCATAACTATCGCGAATGCGGAAACCGGTTTCATAATTAATACCATCCTGAGCATTTAGAGAAGTGTTGATTACATTATCAGTCGGCCTAACCTCGGCAGTAGTCGGTGTAGAATACCCGCGACTCACTGATGCCCGCCAGATAAAATTATTAGTGATCTGGTAAGATAGTGCCAGCCTCGGCATCCACTCCGGCGTAAAATCGCGATCGGTGAAACCGGTTTGATGCAGTGGGTAGTTGTTTTTAAAGCTATAACTGTAATAATTGAGGCTTAGCGCGCCTTCAATGTGTAACCGTTTAAAGAGGTCGGCTGTATATCGTGCAAAAAAGAAATGCTGATTGGTGTTAATACGATCTAAGGTTTGGGCGGTGTCCTTTACACCTTTGTTATTGCCATAGTTATTAATATCGCTATTGGTTTGCTGCCATTCGAGACCGAGGTTAATCTTCCAGTCGTAATTGGGTTTGGATGTGCCGCTGAGTTCAAAATAACTGCGCAGGCCAAAAGTGTTTTCGTTACGCTGCTCGTAGTTGGTAATAAAGGGATTTGCAAAATCAACATGGTTACCGTAGATCGAAGTCACGTTGCGTAAGTGATCTGTAATGCGTGCATCATTTACTAAGCCACCTAACAACATTTTTGTAGTAATACCAATATTGGCCCCGATTGCACTGGGTAAAGTAGCCGTTGCAGGCCGTGAAGCCTGCGGATTGGCGTTAAACTGCGCCAGCGTTAACCCACCTGGTGTTTGATAATTTAGATCACTGTAAAAAGCTACCGCCCTAAGTTCGTTATGCGGTGAGTATTTCCATTGATCAGTAGCCTGAATATAATGGCGATCCATGTAGCTGTGATCGCGGTAACCATCATAAGTTTGATAAGCTTGGCTCAGGGTAAAACGATTTACATTATTGCTCTCATCAACAGCCACGTGTTCGTGAAATAAACCGTACGAACCTGCATTTAAGCCTACCTCAACATGATTACTATCGGCATAACGGTTAATAGGATTAATAATAACCACCCCGCCAGAGTTAGCGCCGAATAAACTACCGTCGGGACCTTTCAGCACTTCAATATTTTTAACAATGTTGAAATCGAGGGCGTTGAGATAAGTATTGCCGCCTGCATCGGTTAATGGGATTTCATCAAAATAAACCTTTACGTCCCGCACCCCAAAAGGCGAGCGCAGCAAACTACCGCGAATTGATAAACGGTAACTTCCCGGCGTACGCTCTTCCATCCTTACACCGGGCACGGTGTTCATAGTGCTTACCAATGAATTATCAGCCTGTAGTTTTAATTGCTCTGGAGTAATTACCGCAACAGAAGCAGGTACGCTTATTACATTTTGTTGAGATAAATAACCACGCACCACAACAGGTTGCAGTAAATGCGTACTATCACGTTTGGGCTTTTGTGGTTTGTTCTGCGCGTTAACACTTAAGGCACAAATAGTGAACAGGGACAGGGCTAAGTAAAATTTATTCATAGGTATGAACAAAAATAGCCCTTTATTTTAAGAGTGGGGTGGGTATTTTATGTCAACACGATTGTTTTACAGAAGGTATTTTATTTAGCATTCAGAATGTACAGAAAAAACGGCTATAGGCAATTCATTAATAATCTCAGTATGTTCATTATGTAAGAGGCTTTGCTGTTCCTGATATTTGAATTTTACAGGCAAAATATGGCCTGATATCATATAATGTGATGAGAAGAATATAGAGACTGTAACCCATATTGCCATGTAGGTTACAAATAATAGGTTATCAACCCAGGTTGGTTTTCTTACTTCAAACAGATCTTTGCCTTCACCCTTTGTTGGCAAAATGAATTCTTTATGTTGTATAATTATACTTAAATACCTAAGTAACTGAAAAAGCAACAAGGCCATAATGGTATTAAAAAATATCAACGGTGGCTTGCCATCGAATTCGTGTAGTTGAGGTTTGCTTTCAAAGGCGAAGAAGAGTATTATATGAAATACCGCAAACCCAATCCAGATTAAGTATGATTTAAAGTTTCTTAAAGATTTGTGAAAAAAGAAATATAAAAACAATGATGGAGATGAAATGTAAATTATGATCAATTCCTGCTTGTCGTCAGTATAATTACCTAAAAATGAAGATAATGTAATAATCAATGTCGCTATTCCATAGAGTGCAATAGCGATAATTTCATAAGGTTTAAGGTTCTCATAATAGATGAACGGTTTTTTCTTCGCAGCTTTCCTCATTAATGTGATGCGGTCAATTTATCAAAAGTATTGATTTTGACTGGCATATCTAAAAGCTACAAATGTGAAATAAGCAATCACCCAAAAAGAGGCAGGCGACTGCTTATATTTTATTTCCCCACACTCACCTTCCAAATCTTATTCCCCGAATCATCAGCCACTAAAATAGATCCATCTTTCATTACCGCAATACCAACCGGGCGACCGTAAACTTCTTTTTTAGCTTCATTGGCAATAAAGCCGGTTAAAAAATCTTCGGGCTTGCCGGGTTTGTTGTTGGTAAACGGCACAAAGGCAACTTTATAACCTACCAGTTTAGAGCTGTTCCACGAACCATGCATGCCTATGAAAGCGCCATTTATATAATGCTGCGGGAATGCTTTGCCATCATAAAACTTCAATCCTAATGAGGCCGTGTGTGATCCTAATGATACATCGGGTACAATGGCTTGCTTAATTAAATCAGGGCGTTCACCTTTGTGGCGCGGGTCTTCGTGCTGGCCCCAGTATGCGTATGGCCAACCGTAAAAGCCGCCTTGTTTAACGCTGGTGAGATAGTCAGGCACTAATTCACCACCCAGTTCATCGCGTTCGTTTACAGATGCATATAGTACACCTGTGCCCGGTTGAAAATCTATCCCGGCAGGGTTGCGCAGGCCGGATGCATAAACTTGTTCACCTGTACCATCCAAATTAACCACCAAAACATTGGCGCGTCGTTTTTCAACAGCCGGGCCCTGCTCGCCCACATTGGTACCCGAGCCTACCGAAATGTAGATCTTAGAACTATCTTTATTAGTGCGGATGTTGCGCGTCCAGTGGTTGTTGTAGCCGCCTGCCGGTAACGAAACAATCATCGTTCCCGGGTCAGTTATTTTAGTTTGGCCAACATTATAAGGGAAGCGTAACAATCCATCGGTATTGGCAACATAAAAGTAGTGACCGATAATCAGCATGCCGAATGGTTGGTGCAAGTGGCTTAACAAAACAGTCCGGCTATCAGGAATGCCATCACCATTGGTGTCCCTAAACAGGGTAATGCGGTTGGCGCTTTTACCCATATTTTGTGATTTATCTTTACCCGAAATTATATTTTCGGCTTTATCCTTTAGCGTTTTAGGTTCGGTATTGGCCTCCGCAACAAAAATATCTCCATTCTTCGCTACATAAATATTACGGGGGTTATCCAGTTTATCGGCAAATAAGCTTGCCTTAAATCCCGCCGGGGCTGTAGGCGTTTTACCTTTTGGCCAGCCAATAACTTTACAAAATGTATAAGCCGATTTAGTTTCGTACGGCGCAGCCAGCTTTACGTCTTGTCCGCTTGTATTGGCAACCGTATCAGCCTTGGTCGGGTCGGGTTTCTTTTGAGAGCAAGCTGCGAGCAGACTTAGGGCTATGATACCGCTTAATGATATGGCTATGTTTTTCATGGTTATTCATTCTACTTTAAGTAAAGTAAATTAACCCTGATAGGGTGTTTATGTTTGGTAGGCTATAGAACTTGCCTATTTAAAAAGCAATAAACTTATCTATTTGCTCATTGGTAAATTTTAGCGTATCGGCCTGGTGCAGGTTGCCATCTTCATTAATTTCCTGGCGGATGGCCGGGATGTGGATACGTAAAGGATAAACGTGCAGGTGCATATAATTGCACACGCCCACAAAATGATCAACCCCACGAATGTTGCCGTATTTGCCGGATGATATGCCAACTAATGCTGCTTTTTTCTCGTAAAAACTCTCCGGAAAAGCGCAGGCATCCATAAAAACTTTCAGCACGCCGGGGAAACTTCCGTTGTACTCGGGGATGACGAATAAAAATTTATCAGTTTGGGTAATTAATTGTTGTATAGGTTCAAAGGCGGTGCTGCGCTTGCCGTATAAATCGCTTACAATAATATCGTCGGGCAAATCCATTAATGATAAAATACCGGCCTCAACCCCTTTCTGAGCCAATAGGCGCTGATAATAGTTCGCCAGTTTAAGCGTTGAACTTCCGGGCCGGTTGGTTGATGCAACAATAGTTATCATTTGTGGATTTTGTTTGTAAGTTAACGGAACGGGATTGCCTGCCTAATTGTTTAAATTTGTATCTTTAACCCCGGTTAAAACAGTGCGAAATTATAAATTATTTAATTCTATTCTGTTGATAGCCCGGATGCTTTTAATTATAAACTTTGAGTATTAATAATGAGTAAAATAATTGCGTTAGCCAATCAAAAGGGTGGTGTAGGTAAAACCACTTCATCTATTAACCTTGCAGCAAGTTTGGCTGTGTTGGAATATAGAACCTTACTTGTAGATGCCGATCCGCAGGCCAACTCAACATCCGGTATTGGTTTTGATCCGCGTACTATCAAAAATAGTATATATGAGTGCATCATCAATGATATTGATCCGCATGATGCCATACAAAAAACAGATACCCCTAACCTCGACTTATTACCAGCCCATATTGACCTGGTAGGTGCCGAAATTGAGATGATCAATCTTGATGGCCGCGAGTACAAAATGAAAGAGGTACTGGGTAAAGTTGCCGATGAATATGATTTTATTATCATCGACTGCTCTCCTTCACTGGGTTTAATTACCATTAATGCTTTAACTGCTGCCAACTCGGTAATCATCCCGGTACAGTGCGAGTATTTTGCATTAGAGGGATTAGGTAAGTTATTGAACACAATTAAAATTGTACAAAACCGCTTAAACACCCAGCTTGATATTGAAGGTATTTTGTTGACCATGTACGATGTTCGTCTGCGCCTTTCTAACCAGGTGGTTGAAGAGGTTCGCACACACTTCGAGAACCTGGTTTTCGATACCATCATCCAGCGTAACACCCGTTTAAGCGAAGCCCCAAGCTTTGGTGTATCTGTAATTATGCACGATGCAACCTGTAAAGGCGCTATTAACTATTTAAACCTGGCACGCGAAATCATTAAAAAGAATGGTATTGCCGAAAGAACAAGCTCGGTAACTTCAGAAACTGTATAACAAAACATGAGCGCAGATAAAAAAAGAGCATTAGGAAGAGGATTAAGCGCCCTGCTGGATGATACATCTGATAATTCGACCGCCACAGCTGCCGTAGCCGGCAGGCCGCAACAGCCGCATAATGTAGTTTCTGACAGCGACCTGGCTGGTGCCGGTTCGGTGAACGAGATCAACATTAATGAGATTGAAGTAAATCCGTTTCAGCCACGTACCGAATTTGAGCCCGAAGCTTTACAAGAGCTTTCGGATTCAATTAAATTACAGGGACTGATACAGCCTATAACAGTACGCCGTGTTAGCGCACACCACTATCAGCTCATTTCGGGCGAACGCCGTTTACGTGCCTCTAAACTGGCAGGCTTAAAACATATCCCGGCTTACGTACGCTCGGCCAACGATCAGCAAATGCTGGAGATGGCACTGATCGAAAATATCCAGCGCGAAAACCTGAATGCCATTGAGGTGGCCCTAAGCTTTCAGCGCATGCTCGATGAGTGTAACTTGAAACAAGAAGAGCTTGGCGAGCGTGTAAGCAAAAATCGCTCTACCGTAACCAATTACCTGCGTTTATTAAGGTTACCGCCTGCAATACAGGCTGCCATCCGTGATGGGCAGGTAACAATGGGCCACGCTAAAGCATTGATAACAATAAATGACCCTACAAGGCAGTTATATATCAACCAGCAAATTATTGAGCAGGGTTTATCTGTACGTAAGGTAGAGGAGATGGTTCGTGCAATGCAAAAAGCGCCTGAGAAAAAGGAGAGCAGACCGGCAGCCGCAGAAGGATTATCATTCCAGATGAAAAAGATACAGGACGATCTGGCCTCGAAATTTAGTACCCGCGTACAGCTTAAAGTTGACCAGAAAGGTAAAGGAGCAATTGAGATCCCTTTCCTATCGGCCGACGACTTGCATCGTATACTCGAAATGCTGGATTGGTAAATATGCGCAATTGGTTTATTTCTTTGGCTTTTGCCGCCTGCAGCCTTAATGCAATGGCCCAGAAGCCCGATTTAGGTACTACAAGAAATGCGAAGGATAGCCTAAACCGTGTTCGCGATTCTATTTCTTCAAAGCCATTTGTGCCGAAAGCTTCTAATGATAAAATATATCATCCCGATAGCTTGCACAGCCCGCATAAGGCTTTTATCCGTTCGGCTATTATACCGGGCTGGGGGCAGGTATATAACCACCGCTATTGGAAAGTGCCTATAATTTATGGTGGTTTCACTTTACTGGGCATTGCCCTGGTTTGGAACCAGCAACAATATCATATCCTGATCAAAGAAGCTAAATACCGCCAAAATGGGGCTTCTACGCCCAGTGGTGGACAATACCAATATGTGCCGGGCGGGTATCAGCAATTTTTTGATGCCGCAGCGGCAGATCAGCGTAACTTCCAGTTATGTATATTTGGTACAGTGCTTTTGTGGGGTGTAAATTGTATCGATGCCTATATCGATGCTAAATTTATCCATTCGTACTCGGTAGATAATAACCTTACTTTTAAAGTAGCCCCTACATTGGTAAACCCTCCTGTTTACGCTTTAAATAATAATGGATATATTCCCGGCGTAAAACTTACTTTAGCGTTTTAATAAAGAACCTCATTAAAAATGAAAATCGCATTATCTGGTTATGGCAAAATGGGCAAGATCATCGAGAAAATTGCCCTCGACCGTAAACATGAAGTGGTACTGATCATAGACCACAATAACCTGGACGACATGACTGCCGAAAAACTGAAAGAAGTAGAGGCAGAAGTGGTGATCGAGTTTAGTACACCGCACTCGGTATTAGATAATATCCAGGTTTGTTTTGAGGCTGGTGTGCCCGTTGTTGTAGGCACTACAGGTTGGTACGAACATATTGATGAGTTGAAAGAGATTTGCGAAGACACCGACAATGCCATGCTTTATGCATCTAACTTTAGCGTTGGGGTAAATATATTTTTCCATGTAAATAAGGTGCTGGCCAAACTGATGAATAACTATCCGTACTATGAGGTGCAGGTAGAAGAAATTCATCACACCCAGAAACTGGATTCGCCAAGCGGAACGGCCATCACTATTGCCGAAGGTATTATTGATAACCTGGAAACCAAAAGCGAATGGAAAAACGTGTTAACCGATGGCCATGATGTAGCAGGTGAGGTGGTAAAGAATAATCAACTGCTGATCGAATCTTTACGTGTTGAAAACGTACCCGGCACGCATACCGTAATGTATGATTCTGAAGTAGATAGCATTGAGTTTAAGCACACCGCACACAACCGTAATGGTTTTGCTTTAGGAGCAGTATTGGCGGCAGAATGGCTGCAAAATAAAAATGGTTTTTATTCGGCACAAGATATGTTCCGTTTTGATATATAAATAATTAACTTGTTGGCCAATATTTGAACATGAACTGGAAATTCTGGAATAAAAAAGATAAAACAGCGCCTAAGAAAAAAAAGAGTGCAGCCCGTGAGTGGACTGATGCTATTATTTTTGCTGTAATTGCTGCTACGTTAATCCGCACGCTTTTTATCGAAGCTTATACAATCCCCACACCATCAATGGAAAGTTCGCTTTTGGTGGGCGACTTTTTGTTTGTAAGTAAGGTTAACTACGGTGCCCGCACACCGATGACGCCCATTGCGTTCCCGTTTGCGCACCACACTATGCCGGTTATCGGTACCAAAGCTTATTGGGATGGTATTAAATTGCCTTACTACCGTTTGCCGGGTTTAAGTGAGGTTAAAAAGGGTGATGTAGTGGTATTTAACTACCCGATGGAAGCCGATTCGCCATTTTTACGTCCGGTTGATAAACGCGAAAACTATATTAAACGTTGCCAGGGTACTCCCGGCGATACTTTGAGTTTGGTTGATGCACAAGTTTATGTAAACGGCAAAGCGGCCATTACACCTGTAAACGGCGAAACTTCGTACATGGTACAAACTGATGGTAATGAGCTTAACCCGCAAATTATTGAGGATCTGCACCTGTCGGATATTCAGCAAATGACCAATACCGATTATATGATGAATATGACCACGCAGTCGGCCGCAACCTTGCGTACTTATTCAAATATTAAAGCGGTTAAGGCCAATAACTCATTGAAGGGTGTTTATGACCCGGAGGTTTATCCGCACGATCCACATTATAAATGGAATGTAGATAACTACGGCCCGATCATTATCCCTAAAAAGGGCTGGACTGTAAAATTGGATAGCCTTACGCTGCCAATTTACAAACGTGCAATTACGGTTTACGAAAACAATAAACTGGAGCTGAAAGGTAACGACATCTTCATCAACGGACAAAAAACAACTGAGTATACCTTCAAAATGAACTACTACTGGATGATGGGGGATAACCGCCACAATTCACTGGATTCTCGTTTCTGGGGTTTTGTTCCCGAAGACCACATTGTAGGTAAAGCCCTGTTTGTTTGGATGAGTTGGGATGATAATGCCTCATTTGCCCACAAGATCCGCTGGAGCAGGTTGTTTAGAGGGATACATTAAGAGAATCAGGAATCGAGATACAAGAATCAAGACATTGAAATATCGAGAGGCACAAAGTTTTGTGCCTCTTTTTTTGCGTCTTTTTTAGCTATTTTAAAAGTTTGTCATTGCGAGGTACGAAGCAATCTCGTCGCATGCATTGTTCGATCTGTATAGCTACGAGATTGCTTCGTACCTCGCAATGACAGAATAGAAAATCAGGTTTTCTGCCAAACTTGTGAAGTAATAAAGCTACCGTAGAAAGTTTGTCGACTTATCTCCCGGTAGCTTTTCTGTTTAAATAGAATAGGTATCTCGGGCATGGTTGTAGTTTCTACCGCGCCAAATACTTTAAAGAAGGTATACATGGTTTGCAGCAGTAATTTATGCCACCACTTACCCGCCACCTGGAAATCGGTATTTAACCATAAGCCACCCGGCTTTAATTGCTGATGAATGTGGGTGAAGATATTCAGTAGGTTTTCCGAGGTGAAATTATCGAACAAGAAGGGAGTGATAATAACATCAACCTGTTGTGCAAGTTTTACCTCTTCAACAGGTTTATTAATAAAAGTTACCAGATTATTGCCGTAGTTTCTTTTCTGAGATAAAGCCGTCATCTGTGCCGAAATCTCCACGTAGGTAATCAATAAGCCATGAGGATGTATTTTGGCAATTTCTTCGAGTATCCAGCCGGTACCGCCGCCAACTATCAATATGTTAGAACCAGCAGGGATATGCTTTAATAAAGCTACCTGAGATTTAATAATGCTTCGCCCGAAAACCAGTTTCGAAACCGGGTCATAAAACCACGCCGTATGGTCGTAGTTCGAGGCCATGTGTTAGAGGTATTTGGGGATAAGATCGAAAGCAAGGAGCACTATATATTGTAATATCAGCACACCATCCATATAAAAGAAATAGTAGTACTCGTTCTTCTCCCATTTAGATTTAAAGATGAGCCAGCCTGTTAAAAATACGGTAAGCGATAATCCCCAGAAATCATTACTGAAACCATTATTCCTGAAAATAAACAGCAACACAATATATCCGGCCAACAATACCTGGCAAAACAGGTAGGCATTCTTTTCGCCCCAGGCTACGGGGATGGTTTTAAGATTGGTTACACGATCATCAAACAGGTCACGAATGTCAAATGGTATAGTTAGTGCACCGATAAACAAAAATCGTTTTGCAATGAGGATAGTGGTATCGCGCATCGAAATGCTGGTCATGTGTAAGTCGAGCGATTCCAGAACTGGGAGCAGTACACAGCTTAATGTCCACACCAGGGTAATTAGGAAGGGTTTTAAGCCGGGGATATGCCTTAGTCCGTACTTTTTATCGCCGATGGTAAACAATGGCATACCATAGCCGAATGACAAGATGGCCATAAAGACGAGCAGGATTTTGGATTCGAACGATACAAAGAAGAATAACGGTATCAGCATCAGCAACGATATAATAGTAAATGTTACCATTAACCTGTAATGCCCGTAAAACCAGCGCACACGAAAATACTTTGATTTTTGAGGATACTTAGGTTTTGAAATAAGGATGCTGAAATTATACAAACCCAATGTAGATGCAAACAGCAATACCAGCACCGGATAAACAGGCTTGGAGCTTATTAAATGAAAAGTAACCAGGGCCTGCGCCACGGCACACAGCGACATGAAAATGTTGCTGAACAACAAGAAATCAAAAATAGACTTTAAAAATCGCTTCATTTAATGAAGTAAGGTTGTTGCCGCCGTTTTAGGTAGTAACCGGTTGCGGTGCGGCTTTAAGTTCAAATATCGTAATCTCCGGCAATATTCCAACGCGACCGGGGTATCCTAAAAATCCGTAGCCCACGTTTACATATAATTGCTGCTGGCCATGGTGGTATAAACCTGCCCATTCTTTGTACACATACTCAATCGGGCTCCATTGAAATTCATTGGTACGTACCCCAAATTGCATACCGTGGGTATGGCCAGAGAACATCACATCTATTTGTTTATAATGCGGTACTACCTGCGCCTGCCAATGCGAAGGATCATGCGAGAGCAGTAGTTTTACCGGCAAATCATCCGTGTTTTTGGTAGCCAGGTCCATGCGGCCATATTTAGGGAAACGGCTGTATAAACCCCAGTTTCCAATTCCCAGAATACCTATTTCTTCACCATCAACTTTTAAGCGGCGGTTTTCATCAACCAATAAATCCCAACCCATGCGCTTATGCGTGTCTATCAAATCCTGATGGTTCTTTTTTTTATCGGCAGGGGTATAATACCATGAATAATCGCCATAATCGTGATTACCGAGACAGGAGTACACTCCCAGTGGCGCTTTTACCTTGCTGAAAATATCCTGGTAGTTGCGCATTTCATAGGCCATATCATTAACCAGATCGCCGGTAAAGAAAATGAGGTCGGCTTTCTCCCGCATCAGCATTTCTACGCCACCGGTTACTGCTTTTTTATTGTAAAAGCTGCCGGAATGTATATCTGAGATTTGACCTAACCTGATACCATCAAACTTTTTAGGCAAACTAGGCAGATATAAAGTTTGGCGATGGATGCGATAATCATAAACACCGGTGGCAATACCGAAGCCCAACCCGGCTAAAGGTATTGAGGTAGCCAATAGCCCGGCTTTAACCAAAAACTCGGAACGGGGGATGGCGTTTTGATCAGTAGCAGTATTATGAGTAGCAGTGGCAGTTTCTTGTACAACTTCAGATTTTTTATTGCGATTTGAACGAATAAAAAACCGCCTGATATCATCTGCAAACAAAAAGGGCAGCATGCATACCCGGGCTACCAGCAGCAGGAAGAATACCATTAATATGGCTGCGCGCTGGCCTGTGCCTATTTTAATATATACGCTTACAAAGAAACCGGCGAGCAGTAAAACAGAAAGCGTCCAGTAAGCTATTGTAAACCATTTTTTATGTAAAAAGCGCCATTTTAAGGCGCTTTTTAAGCTTTTTATAATGTATCTATCAGCAAGTATTAAGCCGATAGCAATTAGGATAACGATTATGTTTTGTCCCGTCATTGATTGAGTTTAGTAACGATCATCTTCCAGATCCTCGTCGTCGGCCTGCAGGTTAAACAAGCTGTCGAACATATCTGCAAAGGTAAAACCTTTGTTCAGGAATCCTTTATTCAGTTGCGAAAACTCAGCCAGGCCATGCAGCACAAATTCCATTAATAGTAACTGCTGATTTTCGGCCAAACGTGGGTGAAACTGTTTTACCAGCTCTTTTAAGCCGGTAACCGAGTTTAAGGCTTTTTTGTATTCCGGTAATGAAAGATCGTCTATCAACTCCAGTGTATTGCCTTCGCTAAACCAGCTTACTATTTCGGTATAAGGGTTGCCTTTTTTAGATTTTTTAGCTTTCTCCGGATCAGGGAAAAATTGCAGCATCATGGTTTTAATGGCTTTGCCAACCAAAATATTAGCCACCTTAGCCGGGCCTTCCAATTCGCCTTCGTAAACCAATTCTATTTTGCCGGTAATGGCCGGGATAACACCCAGGAAATCGGAGATGCGTACAAAGGTGTTTTTCTCACCATTAATCAGCATACGGCGTTCTGCGTTACTAATCAGGTTTTCGTAAGCCGAAATGGTTAAGCGTGCAGATACACCCGATTTTTTGTCGATGTATTCTGAATCGCGTGCTTCGAAAGCAATTTGCTCAACCAGGTCTTTAACCAGGCCGTCTGATTCTACATTGGCAATCTGATCTGCCGTTAGGTTGGCTTCCTGTTGCGTAATACGGCGCGAAATATCCAGTGTGCGTGGGTAGTGGGTTAAGATCTGGCTTTCGATACGGTCTTTCAACGGCGTAACGATTGATCCACGATTGGTATAATCTTCTGGATTAGCAGTAAACACAAACTGGATATCCAACGGTAAACGCAGTTTAAAACCACGGATCTGGATATCTTTTTCCTGCAGAATATTGAACAACGATACCTGGATACGGGCTTGCAGATCGGGCAATTCGTTAATTACAAATATACCACGGTGCGCACGCGGGATTAAGCCGAAGTGAATTACGCGTTCATCGGCATAAGTTAATTTCAGGGTGGCTGCCTTAATTGGGTCAACATCGCCAATTAAATCGGCAACGGTAACATCGGGCGTAGCCAGTTTTTCTGTATAACGGTCGCTGCGGTGAACCCAGGCAATAGGGGTATCATCGCCTTTGGTGGCAATTTCATTGCGGCCAAACCACGAGATAGGGGCTAAAGGATCATCATATAATTCAGATCCTTCTATATAAGGCACGTACTCATCCAGCAAACTTACCAGTAAACGCGCAATACGGGTTTTAGCCTGGCCGCGTAAACCTAATAGTAAGGTGTTATGACGAGATAAAATCGCAGTATGTAAATCGGGGATAACGGTATCCTCGTAACCAATAATACCTTCAAAACCTTCGCTTTTGTTTTTGAGCTGGGTGATAAGGTTGGCTCTTAATTCTTCTTTAACCGACCGGCTTTTGTAGCTGGTTTTTTTTAACTGACCGAGGGTCTTTATATTTAGTAATTCGCTCATTCTGTTTTAGTTCAATTGTTCAATGGTTCACTCGTTCATTAGTACCGAGCATCATTAGTCAATGGTTGTTATCTAGCAGTGAAAAATTCATTTGTTCACTGATTCATTAGTCATTTCATTGACAAATTGCCGAATCAGCAAATTGCCAAATTAATATTATCTAACTGTTTTCCTTCTGTTACGGATATAGTCTTCAAAAATGTATTCGCCTAAACCGTTTAACGAGCTGTAGAAAGCTTTGCCGCCGTTGGTTTCAGTAAATTTACGTACAAACTGCTGTAAGTAAGGGTCTTTGGCAATCATAAACGTGGTGATTGGTATTTTTAAACGTTTACATTGTGCCGCCATATTCAGGGTTTTGTTAACCACTTTACGGTCGAGACCTATACTGTTTTTATAATACTTGGTACCTTCCTTTAAGCAGGTAGGTTTACCATCGGTAATCATAAAAATCTGTTTGTTGTGGGTTTTACGTCGGCGAAGCAGGTCAGTAGCCAGTTCCAATCCTGCATAGGTATTGGTGTGGTAAGGGCCAACCTGCAAATAAGGCAGGTCCTTTAGGCTGATAGGCCAGGCATCGTTACCAAACACCACAATATCTAAAGTGTCTTTCGGGTATTTAGTGCGGATCAATTCGGCCAGTGCCATCGCTACTTTTTTGGCCGGGGTAATCCGGTCTTCACCATACAGAATCATCGAGTGTGATATGTCGATCATCAGCACGGTAGAGGTAAGGGTTTTGTAATCCATTTCCTCTACTTCCAGGTCTCGTTCGGTCATCTTAAAATCGCCGATCCCGTGGTTGATCTGCGCATTGTGGATAGATTGTGTAATATCAATCTGATCCAGACTATCGCCAAACTCAAATTCGCGGCGTTCGGCATTCTTTTCATCACCCTGTCCCGATTGTGGTGTACGGTGATTGCCCTTGCCCGATTTTTTAAGTTTGCCGAAAATATCTTCCAGAGCCGATTGCCTGATGCTTTGCTCGGCCTTGGCGGTAATGTTAAACTCGCCGTTTTGGTTGTCTTCCGTTAGATAGCCTTTTTGCTTCAACTCATCAATGAAATCGCCCATGCCATATTCATCGTTGGTGATGTTGTATTGCTTGTCCAACTCATTGAGCCATTGCAAAGCTTCGCCCGCATCACCAGACGTATAGTTCAGTAATTCCAGAAATAATTTCAGTAACTCATCAAACCCACCTTTCGGAATTTCACTGGGTATATATTTGGAGAATCCAAATCCTCGCATGTTTTTGCCTTTCTTCTAAAGTAAATTAACGGATTATTTCCCGGAAAAGTTTACCTGCTCCGGCTCATAAGCAGCCGTATTGGATTTAATGACGGTTGAATGATTATGCGGACCAATAATTAATATCCAATTAACATGATGTAACCGGATAATTTAAAACGGAACGATTTCCTCGATCTTATAACTCGGTGTAGCGCCTTGCTTGCTGGTTACAAAAGCGCCAACGCAACAAGCCCTTGCTACTATTTGCTGCATAGGTTCATTATTTAACAAACCGGTGGTTAATGTAGCCAGGAATGAATCGCCTGCGCCAACGGTATCAACCACATCAACCTTGAAGCCCGGGTGTTCAAAAAACTCGTCGTCGTGCCATAAAATAGCGCCTTTATCGCCACGGGTTACGCAGATAGTTTGCGGGTGGTAGGTGCGTTGAAACTCGATGATCTTATCTTTTAATGTGCCACTGCCCCTGCCAATCAGCAGGTCTGCTTCTTCTTCGTTCATTTTAATGACCTTGGCTTTTGCAGCCAGGGTTTGTATGGTATCCAATTGGTAATGTGGTGCACGCAGGTTAACATCAAATACAGTTAAAGCCGATGTTTCATCCAATAATTCATACAATGTATTGCGCGTAACCGTTTCACGACAAGCCAGCGTACCGAATACAATAGCTGATGAATTGCGTGCCTGTGCAAGCAGTTCGGGAGTTACGATGATATTATCCCATGATACCGGCTCTGGTATGGTATAAGTGGCTTGTTGCTTTTCATCCAACTGCACGGTAACTACACAGGTGGGCAAATCTTTATCCTGCTGAATTAAGGGCGAGTACAGTCCGTTCTTTTGCAGAAAGTTAATCAGCTCATCGCCCAGTGCATCACTACCCACGCTGCTGGCAAACACTACGTTTTTGCCTTGTTGTTTGAGGTTCCAGGCCACATTCATTGGTGCGCCGCCCGCTTTGCGGGTTTTGCCGAAAGTGTCCCATAAAACTTCGCCGTAGCATAATACCTGGTTGTTCATGTTGTAATGTTTTTAAGCAGAATAATGTAAAGCTACAAGATTTTAAAATGTAAAATACCTACATTTAGTCATGAAGAAGTCTATTCTCTCTTTTATCCTTATTCTTTTGTCCATTATCTGCTTCGCGCAGGACAAGCAAGCCATTATAAAAGTAATGGCCAAGCAACAGCAGGATTGGAACCGCGGTGATATTGACGCCTTTATGCAAAGCTACTGGAAATCGGATTCGTTGATGTTTCTCGGTAAAAAAGGCCCCAACTATGGCTGGCAAATCACCCTCGACCATTATAAAAAAGCCTATCCCGATAAAGCCGCGATGGGCCAGCTAAGCTTTAAAATAATTAAGGTTGATGTGCTGGATAAAACCAATGCCTTTGTACTGGGCGCCTGGAATTTAAAGCGCGAAAAAGATGCGCCGGGAGGTTATTTTACCTTGTGGTTTAAGAAGTTTAATGGGGTGTGGAAGATTGTAGCGGATCATACCTCTTAGTGCAGAAGCAAGAGACAAGAGCCAGGAAATAAGACCTTTGATAACGCTCGTCATTGCGAGGAGGTACGACGAAGCAATCTCAGACCTATTAGCACATACTTCGTTAACGCGGTGATCCTGTTTTCATTAGGGATGGCAGAGCGAATTATGATCGTCAGTGGATGTCACTTTCTTTTTCCGCAAAAGAAAGTAACCAAAGAAAACTCGTGGCTGCTCAATTTTCTATTAGAGGGTGTGGTAGGGCAGGTATAGTGCTATCCGAAAATTAAGATGCCACGATTATTAGGGTATTAGAGGTTCGTCGGGCAGTTTTTATAGCTGACACATTCCAAATGAAATTCTTTTGCCAAATGTTTTTCATTAGTATACGGGCTGTCATGCTGAGGTACTCGAAGCATGTTGGGGAGTCTTAGCGCGCGACGCTCGAGGGTGTCAGTGTGACAGCAAAATTCTGGCGCAAATATGCAGCGGTGGGATGGGCTGTGTACAGAAGGCTTTATAAATCCGACTTATTAATAAACGCTAAAAGTGTTTTTTCTAAATTTTCACATTTTTCCCAGAATTTTTCATCGATGAAATCCATTTGCTTTTCTTGATCCATTGTCCATTTTTGGATTACTTCATTTCGTTTGTCAATATCTTTTGGGGGTGTCTCATCCGGAAAAAGCATGTTCATTTGACGTATTAATTCTGCAATATCATCTAAACCCAAATAAACCAAATCTTCAATAGTTTTTTCTATATGTTCAGCGCCATAGTTCATATACTGGTCAAAGAGTCCTCCGGTTGTAAGTGGTTCCAGGTTAAACCAAACCCGCTCTGCTCGCGATAGTGACTCATAGTTTCTGAAACCTTTATCTACTATTTCCTCCCATTTACTTTGAAGTTCTTCCCTTGTTTTCATTATGCAGTTTGGTTTTGCGATGTTACCGGTATTTCCATTATTTATTAATAATAGAGGTTGTGCTAAGGTACTCGAAGCATCGTGGTTAGGCCTCTGCGCGCGACACTTCGAGTGCCTCAGTGTGACAGCCCCGACTGCTACTTCTACTAAAAAAAACTGCAACTAACTTACCTCGGCTTCCCCGCAGCCAAGGCCTTCTCTGCCCATTTAATGGCTGTCTTTTCGCGAAACTTAGCGTAATCGCCTTTGAATGCCATTTTGAGCAGGCTGTCTAAACCACCCTTCATGGCCAGGTTGTAAACGCTTGCGGCTTTGCGGCTTAGGGATGCATCCCAGGCGCGGAGACTTAACGAGTATGAACCTTCGAGGTATTTCATCCAGTGCCAGTAACCGGTTGGCATAAACAGGGTATCGCCATGTTCGAGGATTACTTGTTGGCCTTCTACACCTTCAAGTGCAGGGAAAGCTTTGATGTCGGGGTTTAACACATCGTAATCCTCGAGGGCATACGTGGCATTGGGTAGGCAGTATAAACGGCGTTTCCATTTGTTTTCGAATAGAATAACGTGTTTGGTGCCCCCAAAATGGGTATGAAATATATGAGGAAGATCGATATCGTAATGTAAAAATGTAACCGAATTTGAGCCTCCAAAAAACATGGCTGGCATGCTTTCTATAAAACCACCCATCAGATCCTTCGGTAAAATAATATCATTTAAAAGCTCGGGAGCCTGTTTAAAAATATTGAAGAAGAAAATGCGGAGTTCGGTAGGCTGTGAGCGAATCAGGTCGATGTATTCATCGAAAGGCATTTCGGCAGCCGATGAATTGATGGGTTTTGATGGATCGGCTTTTGAGTTATCGTACAGCGGCACTACTTTGTTGCCAACCGTTTGTTTCATAAACTCGGGAGTCCACTTTTCGCGCGCCGGCCAATCTTTGGTCAACCCTTTAATAACTAAAGGACGGCGTGGCTTCAGGTACTTCGCAGTAAATTCGGCCTGGTCAATGGTTTCGACCGTATCAACGGGACTAAGGATAAAACTCATATTAATATAGGGGTCCGTAAATGAGTATCTACCCAGCGTCCGGATTTTAACTCGTTAAAGGTAACGCTTTATGTTAAAAAATAGTGCAGTTAATGATTATTTGACATTAAGCGAAATAAACTGCAACCGCCACTAAATTACTGCTACTATACCGGTTCCCCGTCGGCCAAAGCTTTGTTGGCGCGTTTTACGGCCAGTTCTTCTTTCCAGTCCATGTATTTCTTCTTGAAGTTCTTTTTCATAAAGTCGTCGAACTTGCGTTGAACCGTTAAGTTATACAGGCTTTTAGCTTTAACACCCCACGATTTATCCCATGCGCGCAGTGAGATAGAGAACGATCCATCGAGGTATTTCATCCAGTGCCAGTAACCGGTTGGCATAAACAGGGTATCGCCATGCTCCAGGATGGTTTCTTGTCCTTCAATACCATCCAAAGCAGGGAATTTATCGAAGTCAGGGTATTCAATATCATAATCTTCCAGCGCGTAGGTAGCGAAGGGGATGCAGTATAATCTTTCGCGCCATTTATAATCAAACAGCATTACATGTTTACGGCCGTGGAAATGGGTATGGAAGATATGGGCCAGATCGATGTCATAGTGCAAAAATGTAACAGAACCTGCACCACCGAAAAACATGTTGGGGTATTTATCCAGAAAGCCACCCATTAAATCTTTGGGCGAGCGGTAATCTTCCAATAAGCCGGGTGCATGTTTAATGGGGTCGAAAAGGAAAATGCGCAAGTCTGTCGGCTCACGTTGTATGAGATCTATATAGTCGGCAAACTTCATTTCTGCGGCCGAGGCATTGATGGGTTTGGTAGGGTCGGCCTTGGCACTATTGTAAAGCGGAACGGTTTGGTCGCCCACAACTTCTTTCAAATATTCGAAGGTCCATTTTTGCAGGGCAGGCCAGGTTTCGGTTGCCTTACGTATTACCAGTGGTTTACGAGGAATTAAGTAATTGTTAACAAAATCTTCCTTGCTGATCTGGTCAACGCGGTCGATCTGCGATAAATTCAAACCCATGTTTACAATAATTTAACGTGCAAAAGTATGCAAACAAGACATTTGACGACAAATTGTTTTTGATTTTCTGACTATAATTTAACAAAAAAGCCCGGCGCTTAAATGCACCGGGCCATTGTTAATTATAAATGTATCTGCTAAGTAATTTGCTATGTTATAATATAAATTACGGAAACAAATGAGCGATGGATTTTAAAGAATGTAAAAATTACTAAACTATTTATAATCCTGCCTCAACAAATTAATTTGGCATTAAAACGGTGTTCACTACATGTATCACGCCATTTTTCTGGAAAACATCGGCAATGGTAATCCATGATTTTCCACCTTTTTCGTCAACCAGGTAAAGTTTTTTGCCATCCTGCATCACCCATAATTTGCCACCGCTCACAGTAGTTAATTCGGCTTTGCCCATGCCTGCTTTTACTTTGGCCATCAGGTCGGCGGCGCTTAGGCGGCCTGCAACAACGTGATAGGTTAATACTTTGGTTAGCATAGCTTTATTTTCTGGTTTCAGCAGGGTTGGTACGGTGCCGGCAGGTAGTTTATCAAATGCTTCGTTGGTTGGTGCAAATACGGTAAATGGTCCGTCGCCTTCCAGGGTTTCAACCAAGCCGGCAGCTTTAACGGCGGCAACAAGGGTAGTATGGTCTTTAGAGTTTACGGCGTTTTCGATAATATTTTTTGTTGGGTACATGGCTGCACCGCCTACCATTTTAGTTTGTGCAAAAGTGTTGGGCGCAAATGCAATAGCTGCTAAAGCAAAGGCCGCAAAAATTAGTTTTTTCATTGGTTATAATTAATGTTTTATAACAGCAATTACGGCGGCTGGTGGGGTACGGATTGCGGGAGAGGGGTATTTCGCAGTCGGTGTAGTTGTGTTAATTATGAAAACCGAATGGTGGTTTTTGGAGTAAGTACGCGGGGGCGATAAGAGGTGTTTTTAGTTTAATGTATTGTTATATAGTGTTTTATTAAATAGTAGTTGTAGAGTCTTAATTCTTATTTCTTATTCTGGGCGTTGCCTTCGGCCCGGGCTATCCGTTGCAAGTCCTCGCTACGCTCCGGGCTTTCCACTTCTATCCCTAACGCGGAGGAGTCCTAAAAAAACAACTCTGCCGCAATCGTATCTGCATACAATTGCCCTTCGCGGGTAAGGAGTAATTTGTTATCAATCTGCTTTATCCACTCGCGCTCTAAAAACTCGTTGGCTGATTTTAGTAACTCGGTTTTGGCACCGGCGGCTATGGTTTCTAAATGGTCGAGATCCAGACCCCATATCGTGCGGAGGGAGGTCATTACGTACTCGTTGAGGCGGTTGCTTTCGGTTAATAATTCAACCTCGGCAGGGATTTCTTTTCTTAATATCGAAGCAATGTATTTGGTGTTGTTGGCCACGTTCCATTGACGGGCTTCGCCGTTGTAGGAGTGGGCAGACGGGCCAAGCCCAAGGTACTTTACACCACGCCAGTAATTGGTGTTGTGGCGCGAGTAATGACCTGGTTTGGCATAGTTAGAAATTTCGTAATGCTCGAAACCTTTGGCTTGCATGGCATCGGCCAGTACCAAAAATTGCTCGGCGCTTTGCTGCTCATTGAGCGGGGCGTATACCTTCTTTTTGATGAAGGAAGCGAGGGCAGTCTGCGGTTCAACCGTCATGGAGTAGGCCGAAACATGTGGCACATTTAGTGCGAATACTTTATCGATATTTTGTTTCCACTTGGTATCAGTAAGCAGGGGATAGCCGAATATCAGGTCGACAGTAATATTTTCGAAACCTGCATCCTGTGCACGTTTTACCGATGCTTCGGCTTCGGTGCTGCGGTGGGCGCGGTTCATCCAAAACAAATCCTCATCATAAAATGACTGGATACCGATACTGAAACGATTGATAGGCGTAGCGCGTAATGCCTGTACCTTTTGCTGGTCCAGGTCATCCGGGTTGGCTTCGAGCGTAATTTCGGCATCAGAGCTAATGCTGTAATATTGGCCGAGTGTATCGATGATCTGGTTAATTTCGCCAGATTCTAACAATGATGGCGTGCCGCCGCCAAAATAAATGGTTTCGATACTATCGCCGCCCAGGTAAGTTTTTTGCAGGGCAATTTCGCGGATAATGGCATCCAGCATATCGGCCTTATACTTTAGCGAAGTGCTGAAATGGAAATCGCAGTAGTAACAAGCTTGCTTGCAAAAAGGGATGTGGATGTAAATACCGGCCATGGTGCAAAGGTATTCATATCGGCGGGAATAGTAGGGCTATGGCTGCACACTTGTGTCAGATTTTGAACCGTCGGGGCTGTGGAACTGGATTGGAAAGTTCCACATGTTCCATGTTACAGACTTAAAAGTAATTATTATGCCGATTGGTATATTTTTATCTATTTGATTATTAAATAGTTGAAACTATTTTTGTTTGTTTTGGATTGATGCCCTGTTCCACTTTTACCGACTTAAAAGTATTTTTTTGCGACAGGAACTTGGCAGTAAAAGGACTTTTAGGTATTGCGTGTATTTGTGGCCTGTCATGTTGAGGCACTCGAAACATGGTACAGATGGCCGGCGCTTATCCTTCGACGGAGCTCAGGATGACAGCCCTCATTCTCTGCTCGGGCAGGATCTCTTGTAAAGTACCCTGCATTGCTTATAGATTTGCCTTCGTGCTCAGGGTCTTCTGCGGGGGCACAGGAGACTCGCAGAGACAAAAATAAGACCGTCATTGCGAGGAACGAAGCAATCGCGAACTATACATGGCGGCTCTGTAGGTCGGGGATTGCTTCGTTCCTCGCAATGACGGTGATAGTTTTTTAAACAAACAATTGCTTTAACGCCTCATCATTATAATCATTAACTGCGCACAAAACATTGTCATTGGCTAATTCTTCTGCGGTATGGAAGGATGTAATGGCAACGGCTTTCATCCCCGCTCGGCGGGCGGCTTCAATGCCTTTGGGCGAATCTTCAAATACTACACAATTTTCGGGCGCTATGCCAAGGGCTTCGGCTGCTTTTAAAAATACATCGGGGTTGGGTTTGCTGATGGCCACATCTTCGGCGCTGATTATAACCGGGAAAAGGTCCCTTATCTTCAGGTTATCCAGCACGTAATCAACATTAAGGGTAATAGCTGCTGTGCCAATGGCCAATTTAATATCGTTTGCTTTAGCTTTTTCTAAAAAGGTATCGAGACCGTCAATCAGTTTTAAGTGGGGGAGGAAGTCTTCCTGATATTTGAGTGTTTTCCTTAAAATAATGGCATTGATCTCTTCTAAATTAAACTTGTCTGCACCGAAAACACGTTTAATAAGCTCTTCGTTTTTGCCATACAACTGCAGTTTTATCTGTTCTTGCGTAAGCGGTGTGTTTAATTCGCCCACCAATATGTTGTACCAGGCCTGTTCATGAAAGTGCATATCGTTGATCATGGTGCCATTCATGTCGAAGATAAAAGCTATTTGTTTTGACATTCTAACTGTTTACTGATAAAGTAAGCTCAATCCTAATTTATTGTTGGATATTATCCCTAAGCAAACAAAGCTTTCAAAGCCGGATCGTTATAATCATTAACCGCGCACAATACATTCTCATTAGCTAATTCTTCTGCGGTGTGGAATGAGGTAATGGCAACGGCCTTCATACCGGCGCGGCGGGCGGCTTCAATGCCTTTGGGCGAATCTTCAAACACTACACAATTTTCGGGCGCTATGCCGAGGGCTTCGGCGGCTTTTAAAAATACATCGGGGTTGGGTTTGCTGATGGCTACATCTTCGGCACCGATAATAACCGGAAAAAGGTCCCTTATCTTCAGGTTATCCAGCACGTAATCAACATTAATGGTAATAGCGGCTGTGCCAATAGCCAGTTTAATGTCGTTTGCTTTAGCTTGTTGTAAAAAGGTGTCGAGGCCGTCAATCAGTTTTAGGTGGGGAAGGAAATCTTCCTGGTATTTTAGCTCTTTCCGTACCGCAATAGCATGTACTTCTTCATCGGTGAATTTACCTGGCCCGAAAACGCGCTCAAAAAGCTCTTCGTTTTTGCCGTACATCTGCAATTTTACCTGCTCCTGGGTAAGCGGGGCGTTTAATTCGTCAACTAAAATATTGTACCAGGCCAGTTCATGGAAATGCATATCGTTAATCATGGTGCCATTCATGTCGAAGAGAAAAGCTGTGTATTTTGACATCTGTAGTGTTTATTAATAAAGCGCAAAAGTGGGAAATATTTATTAGTTGAAGAGTTGATTGAGTTGAGTAGTTGATTAAGTTGAATGAGTTAATTAAGTTGGGTGGTTTATTAAGTGCCCAATCTTCGCTAAGAACTAATCAACTCATTCAACCGCTTAACTTAATCAACCGCTTAACTCATTCAACAGTTTAACTCAATCAACTTTTCTCCAATCAACTACTCACTTTTCTCCGATGATTTAAGCCCCATTGCACTAATGTTTCTGTGACGGGAAAAACGCTTTTGCCATATTCGGTTATGGCGTAGCTTACGGTAACGGGGCGGGTGTTTTGTACTGTCCTTGTTAAAAGCAGGTTGGTTTCCAGGTCCTGTAATTCTTTCGAAAGCATTTTGGCTGATATACCCTCTACTTCGCGTTGGATCTTTTTGAACGTGTTTGTTTCGTTGATATGATTATTCAGATGGCGCATGATCCTCAGCTTCCATTTGCCACCTAAAATTTCGAGGCTGTCACGTATGGCATTTAACTCTTGTTCGCAGGTTGGTTCTTGCATGGTTGTAATGTTTTTAAATCAAGTGTAAGCTTGTGTGTTTGGCCTCCCCGATCGAGAGCTACCATGTACCCACAAGTTCGCTCAGCCTAAATTTATACCCCTTATTAACGTTTGGCAAGTTGGACTGACAGTAATGTTCCCCTAAATTTAGGGGAATGCAATGACTATGCTGCCACTTCTAACATTAATAAGGGGTAGAATTGATGTTTTAAAATCGGTGCTTATATCCCCAATTTAAAACTCCAATAGTTACCAAATGGTAACCGGTTACCTTTAGTTAACTGATAGTAAATGTAAACCATTGCCTTCTAATTTTGAGCATAAATATTAGAAAATGAAAACATTAGATTATTACGTAGTAGATGTATTTACCGATACCCGGTATAAAGGCAACCAGCTTTCGGTTGTGTATGCTGATGAGGAATTGGAACTTAACCAATACCATGATATTTCCCGTGAGTTCGGGTATTCAGAAACCTCATTTGTACATTATTCATCAGCAGAAAATGTTTTTAAAGTGCGCTCATTTACCCAGGCTAAACACGAGGTTGTAGGGGCAGGCCACAACCTGCTGGGGGCTGTGTGTCTTGCTTTGCTTAAAGGCTGGGATATTTTTAAGGGGCATGGTAGCGAGCCCTATGTTTTGATAAAGGACGATAAAATCCCTTTACAAATTACCGATCAAGCTGGCCTGCCCTATGTTGGCATGAAGCAAAGCCCGGCCGAAGTTGTGAAAACAGTAGATGCTGAAATTATTGCCGAAGCGATAGGATTAACTGCTGCCGATCTTAACCTCAATGGCTGGAACATCAACATCGTGAAAACCGAAGTTGCACATTTGATGGTGCCAATAAAGAATAAAACGTTGTTAGAAAAAGCTGTTTCCCATAAAAATTTGCTGAAAGCAGCATCGGCAGAATTTGGCTTTGAAGGCTGTTATTTATTTACTACTAATGATATTGATGCTGAATATATTGCTGAAGCCCGTTTTTTTAACCCCAGTATCGGTATTGATGAAGACCCGGCCACGGGCACAGCAGCCGGTCCGCTGGCGGGCTATTTAGAGCAATTGGGTTATATCTGCAAAGATCATGATTGCCGGATATTGCAGGGCGAATATGTAAATCAGCCATCGGTTATTCACGTAAATGTAACGGATGGTGGCGTTTGGGTAAGCGGTTCATCGGTAATTGTAATGGAAGGGAAACTTTATTTATAAAAGTACAGGGTTAATTCTCCTAGGAAGCCGCGCCCAGGTTTGCGGTTGTTTTAACGAGAGCAGAACTGATTTCGGTGTAATATGAATCGGCAGCTTTGTTTAGTAGCTTAACCTTGGGTAGTAAGGATAAAAACATTTCACGTGTACCAATAAATTGTTTCTCTCTTGGGAAAACGGCCACCAGTTGTGGCCATAGCTCATACATCATTGTAAACGTATCCAGATCATCCTTAATTGGTTTAATTGCGAGAGAGGCCCTTTGTAAAGATTGATGAAATTTGGTATAATTTTCTTTTGAAGGCTGATCCTGCAATAGTTTTGCTGCCTCGCTCATATCTTTATCGGTTACAGCTCTCTGGTTTTTAAATAAAGATAGCTTTTGGGTGTATTTGTCCAAATCTTGCTGATCTACAATGCGCGAAGTAGAAATGTTTTTGTTTTTTCCTTCCAGCTCTAATTGCCTGATGATATCGAGAGATTTGCTGTACATTTCTTCATAAAATTTATTTTCACCCAATGCCATCTCGCTATGCTGTTGATCAAAGTGTGCATGATGTCCCAGTTCGGCAGCAGCATCTTTAGATTTTGGCCCCTGCCCCAAGCGAATCTTTTTAAATACCGTATAAAAAGGCTGTGCATGTACAGCAAACTCATGTAACAGCGTGTAAAAATGTTTTGAATGGTCTTTATCAAGCCCTTCTCCTGTGTAATATATATGGAGCTCGATACGTAATTCTGCTGTGTGCGGAAGTGTGTTCCAGTCTTCATTGCTAATGTTGGGGTTTAGCTTCCAGTCGTCTCCAATTTTAATGGCAGGTATTGTACGTCCCTCGAGCCCATTTTCACCTTTTGGCAATGGAAGCGCATAAAAATACAGGTGCATTTTTGGATCTGTATCAAAAGCATTTATCATTTCTACAATTTCTCCACCTGCGGCCCTCGCTACCTTCAAAAATAGCGATGTTAATTCTTTAAACCCTGCCGGCGAACCAGGCCCAAGGCCAATTGTTCGCTGTACGGTATCAGACTTTAGTTGCCTGCTATCTGCTAATGGTGTTTCAGAAACAGTTTGCATTTGTAAAGCTTTGCCTCCCATTACATCCGCTTCTTTCTCTAAATCCTTATCGTCGTTTATTTTTACCTTGCTTTTGAGTTGGGTAACGGCTTTAATATTATCCTGAAGTTTACGTTGGGCGATACTTGCCGGGCGGTTATCTGTGAGGTAATTGCTATGAGCATTGTCTTTTTTTTCTTGTACATGCTCGTGGCCAGCAGCACTCGTTTTGTTTTGGTGGGTTTGCTCTGCATGGGTGTTCATAGCTTACATTTTTAAATTGTGATATGCGGATAAGAAAAATAGAGGTGTTACAGGTATCTTAATTTAGTGTTTTTGTAGCATAAAATAAATATACCATTTTTTAGCCTTTATTAATTTAAATTTGTGCCGCTTAACTACGGGTATTGTATGCGTGTTGTACTGTTTTGTTTACTATTTATCGGTTTTTATAATGTTGGCTTTGCCCAGCAGGATAGCACCGCTACAGATATTAAACCAGATTCTGTTTACCGCAGGCGTGCACCGAGCGCTGCCCAGCTATTACTCGATTCTGTTGCCACCGCCCAGCGTGCCCGCGATGCTTTTGTGGCCGATTCTGTGGCCATGCAATATGTTAAGCAAGCAGATAGCGGCCGCCGTAACCAGTTTGTAGAACTGATGCTGAAAACCCAAACTTATAAAGGCTACGGGTTTTTATCAATGCCGGCCACAACCAAGCAAAGCATAGTACGCGAGGGGCATTACCGCCGCACGCGCGATAGGGGTATTATACTCATCATCGTATCATTAATTACTTATGCGGCATTGCTTAACCGGGCCGTGAGTAAGGATATTATGAACGTGGTACAATCTTTTTATAGCAAAAGGGTTTTATCGCAGGTGAGTAAAGAAGATGGTTTGCTCAGCTCATGGGCATTTTTGGGTTTGCTTTTACTTTTTGGTTTAACATTCGGCCTGTTTTTGTACCAGATCTCCAGTTATTACGAGATATTTTACCGCATAAGCGGCATCCAGTTATTTATCGCCCTGTCGCTGCTTATTATTGCATTGTTTGTGGTTAAGTTGCTGATACTTAAATTTATAGGTTTTATATTTAACATCAGCAAAATTGTAAGCGAGTACATTACCACGCTGTATTTAACCTATTTTAACATCACGTTCGTTTTCTTGCCTGTGGCATTGTGTTTTAGCTTACTTTCGGCAAATTTTATTCCGTATATGCTCGTTTTAGCACTCATTATTGTGGTAATTATCTTTATCTGGCAATATCTGCGAAGCAGTGTTAATATTATTTCTTCGTTTCAATTTCCTAAATTTTATTTATTTATCTATCTTTGTGCCCTCGAAATTTGCCCGATTTTAATACTAATAAAGGCATTGAATATTAGGACTTAGGTAGTTAGACTAACGACAATTGGAAGACAGAAAGAAAAAGGTAAAAAGTATACTGGTTACTTTGCCCAAACCTGAAAACGACAAAAACCCCTATGCCGAGCTTGCTAAAAAGCATGGCTTAAAGATCGATTTTCGCTCTTTTATCCATGTGGAGGGTGTGCCTGCTAAAGATTTTCGTAAAGAGAAAATTAACCTTTCTGACTTTACGGCTGTGATCTTTACGAGCCGTAATTCTGCCGATCACTTTTTCCGCATCTGCGAAGAAATGCGTTTTGAGGTGCCGGTTGAGATGAAATATTTCTGCCTTTCTGAAACCATTGCGCTCTATCTCCAAAAATATATTCAATACCGTAAGCGTAAAATATTTTTCGGCAAACAAACCGCAGCCGACCTGGCTGAGGTGTTAAAAAAGCATTCTGGCGAGAAATTCCTGTACCCATGCTCAGACGTGGCGGCAGAAGAAACTCAAAAGTTTTTGCTTGATAACGGCTACAACTTTACTCCTGCAGTACTGTTCCGTACGGTATGCAGCGATCTTTCTGATTTGGCTGAGGTGTTCTATGACGTAATTGCTTTCTTTAGCCCGTCGAGCATCCAGTCGCTCTACAAAAACTTTCCTGATTTTAAGCAAAATAATACGCGTTTGGCTGCGTTTGGAGCTACAACGCATAAAGCTTTGCTTGATGCCGGGTTAATACTTGATATACCTGCCCCAACGCCAAGTGCACCATCAATGACTATGGCCATAGAGCAGTACGTTAAGCAAGTTAACAAATAAAAATATTTTTAGAAACCTTTACAGGGGTATAACCGTAGAAGCGGGTAGTTCTGAATTTTGGTGTGTTTGATTTACACTTTGGGGTACTTTGTATCAAAAAAGTTACAATCAATTTTGCTAAAGTTTTACTAAAAACAGGCTTTTGATATTCATATCAAAAAGTTTTTGTATTTTAGTTACCGAAATTACTTGATTGAGGAATATAATGTTACCCCTAAGTTAAGTACTTGAGAATTTAGATACGTTACATTGACTAATGATGAAAAAACTATACTATTTATTTGTCTTACTGATCGTTGGAATTTTAAGCAGTTGTGGCCGCGGCAATGACAGGGGCGAGGTTAAAGGCGTTCCGCAACGCTCCTTCAGGGCAGAAATACCTTACGGCATGGTTTACATACCGGGCGGGTCTTTCCTGATGGGCCAAACAGATCAGGATGTAACGTTTGCACAAATTGCGCAAAACAAACAGGTTACTATTCCTCCATTTTTCATGGATCAAACAGAATTGAGCAACAGCCAGTATAAACAATTTGTTAACTGGGTGCGCGACTCAATTGCAATCACCAGCTATGCAGGTGACGAAAAATATTATCTGAAACCGGTTAAAGGCGCTGCTGCCAATAGCAATGGTAAAAAGATCATCAACTGGGATTATGTTCGTCAGCACCCGGTTTTTGCATCTGGCAAAGGTGTTAAAACCAACAACGCTTCAAAATTACAGGGCATGTACTACCAGGGTGATGACCGTATTTTTGACCGTAACGAGATTGACGTTCGTTTATTAAAATACAACTACGCTTTAGTAGTATTACGTGAGGCTGCAAACTATCATAATGATAAGAGCAAAAAACGTTCTGACTTTATTTTCCGTGATACCGTTCCTGTTTATCCGGATACGCTGGTTTGGTTGTCTGATTTCTCTTATGCAGCCAACGAGCCAATGGTTGAGGGTTATTTCTCTCACCCTGCTTATAGAAACTACCCGGTAGTTGGTGTAAACTGGCGCCAGGCACGTGCTTTCACCGTATGGCGCACACGTTATAACGATTCATACAAAGATTCTCATAAATTACCTCACCGTTTACCATACAGCTTACCAAGCGAATCTGAATTTGAGTACGCTGCACGCGGTGGCAGGTTAGGTACTGATTATCCATGGGGTGGCCCTTACATCAAAAATGCTAAAGGCTGTTTACTGGCTAACTTTAAACCGGGCCGTGGTAACTATACAGATGATGGCGGCGCTTACACAGTAAACGTACGTTCATATTTCCCTAATGATTACGGTTTGTACAATATGGCAGGTAACGTTGCCGAGTGGACTTCATCTGCTTATGACGAATCTGCTGCTACGTTTGTACATGATATGGCACCAACTTACACTTACGAAGCCAAAGCAAGCGATCCTGAATCGTTAAAACGTAAAGTGGTAAAAGGCGGTTCATGGAAGGATATCGGTTACTTCCTTCAAAACTCAACCCGTACTTATGAGTACCAGGATACTGCAAAATCATATATCGGTTTCAGATGTGTAAGCCGTTACATGGGCCGTGATATCCGCGACAAGCGCTAATTACGAAAAACAATTAAATCATAAAACAAAACAATCATCTTCACTACAAATTACTTATGGCTGGTAAAAAAAAACCTTACGGAATTGGTAACATCGTATCTTGGGGGGCAACGGTAGTAATCATCGGACTAATGTTCAAGATTCTGCACTTACCTGGAAGTACCTATTTCATCACAATCGGATTGTCTATGGAGGCGTTCCTGTTCTTCTTGCTTGGATTTCAACGTGAAGAGTATGAAGTTGACTGGACTAAAGCATATCCTGAAATTGCACCGGATTATACAGGCCAACCTGTTGTACGTGCAGCGGCTCAACCATTGTCAACCGGCAACACTGCAGCTTTAGATAAAATGCTGACTGACGCTAAAATCGGTCCTGAATTAATTACCAGCCTTGGTGATGGTTTAAGAACTTTTGGCGATAAAGTAAAAACTATTTCAAACGTTGCCGACGCAGGTGCTGCAACTTCAGAATTTGCATCAAAAGTAAAATCAGCAGGCGCAAGCTACGATAACCTGAGCGCAGCGTTCTCAAAAGCATCAGCTAACTTAACCGAAATGGCTAATACTGATGTTGATTCAAAAGCATACCATGAGCAAGTAAGCAACCTTGCTAAAAATTTATCATCATTAAATGCTGTGTACGAATTAGAATTGCAAGATTCAAGCGCACACTTAAAAGCCATGAACAAATTCTACGGAAGCCTTGCATCAACCATGCAAAACTTCAATGAATCATTAGATGATAGCAGACAGTTTAAAGAAGAGGTGGGTCGTTTGTCTAAAAACCTGGCATCATTAAATGCTATTTATGGCAACATGTTATCGGCCATGAACCAGCCACGTGCTAACTAATCTTATTTTAAACTTTCTACTCACTCATACTCAATAGAAAACAATGGCTGGAGGTAAAGAAACCCCAAGGCAGCGAATGATGGGTATCCTGTACCTGGTACTGTTAGGCTTAGTGGCCTTACAAATACCAGATAGCTTACTGGATGCCTTTAAAAACATCACGGACAGTCTTTCGCAATCTCAAACAAACGTACAAACAGGTATTAATAATACGTTTGATGCATTTGAGAAAACAAAACTAAAGGAACAACCTGAAAGGGCTAAACCTATATATGATAAGGCAAAAGAAGTAAGTAAAGTAGCTTCTGACTTCAATACTTATGTAGAAGGCCTTAAAAAACAACTGATCGATATCGGCGGTGGTTATGATGAAACTATCCATGATTATAAAGGCCGCGGAGATATGGATATCTCTGATCACTTTATGATCACTCAAAAACATGGTTTAGAATTACGCCAAAAAGTTGATGAAACCCGCGAGAAACTGTTAAGTTTCTTAGATCCTAAAGATCGTGCTGGTGTAAACATCAGTTTAAGTGTATCAGACCCTCCTAAAAATGGTGAGTTAACCCGTAAAACATGGCAGGAAGCAACCTTCGGCGAAGGTATCCCAATGGGTGCATCTATCACTGCAATGACTAAATTACAGGTTGATGCTAAAAATGCTGAAAACGAAATTGTTAAAAAGATCTTAGGTAAAGTTGATCAGGCTGTTGTTAACTTAGATAAGTTCAGCGCTGTTGCAGTTGCTCCAAGCAGCTACGTAATTGCCGGTCAGCCTTATACTGCACAAGTATTTTTAACTGCTTCTGATTCAAAATCTAACCCTAACATCAGCGTAAACGGATCACCGCTTTCTGTAAAAGAAGGACAAGGAACTTACACTGTAGGTACCGGTAAAGAAGGTACTTATACCTGGGTTGGTACAATTAAAGTAAAACAAAACGATGGTACTGTTAAGGAATACAAAACTGCACCTCAAACTTACCAGGTTGCTAAGCCATCGGCTGTAGTATCTCCTGATAAAATGAACGTGTTGTATATCGGTGTACCAAATCCATTATCGGTTTCTGCTCCGGGTTTACCTAAAGATAAACTGAAACTAAGCATTACCGAAGGTTCTATCAGCGGTTCAAATGGTGCATTTGTTGCTAACGTTAAAAACCCGGGTACTGTAAAAGTAACTGTATCTGGCGAAGCAAGCCCTGGTAAATCACAAATGTTAGGTACCAGCGAGTTCCGTGTTAAACGTATCCCTGATCCTAAAGCAGTATTTGCAGGTAAGAGCAGTGGTTCTGTTGCAGCAGGAAACATTAAAGCACAAGACAAAGTATTTGCTAAATTGGAAAACTTTGAATTTGATGCTAAATTTACAGTAACACGTTTTACACTTTGGATTATTAAACCTCGCCAGGATGCGATCCAGATCACCAGCCAGGGTGCAGACCTTAGCGGTGCAATGAAATCGGCAATGGCTACAGTTACTCCGGGTACACGTGTTATATTTGCCAACATAGTTGCAGTTGGCCCCGATGGTACGCAACGCGGACTTGAGGATATATCATTATTAGCAAATTAAAAGGATATGAAGAAGATTATAGTTGTTGTATTGTGCCTTTTATCAGTAGGTGTTATGGCGCAAAAGCGTACCACCAAAAAGAAAACTACTGCTAAAAAAAAACCAGCTACAACCAAAACTATGGCGCCTGCGTCTGTACAACCAAGTACAACAATGGCAACACAGCCTGTAGTTGACACCTCTAAAAAGGCAGCAGTTAAGCCTTTCGATCGCCCGTTAGATGGTTATTACAAAAAGAATAACCTGAACAATGCTAAAGTAACACCGCTGCCAAACCTGCGCGAGTCGGACGTTATGTTTGCAAAACGTGTTTGGAGGGAAATTGATACCAGGGACAAGATGAACAGGTATATCTCTTCGCCTAAATCGCGCCTGATCGATATTTTGATGGACGCAATTGCTAATGGCGAGCTTACCGCTTACGACCCAACACCGAGCAAAGAAGACCCAAGCGGCGATACCTTTGCAAGACCATTAACCCCGGGCCAGGCTAAAAGCCGTGTTGCGGATAGCGTTATGGTTGATAAGTTTGATAAAAACACCGGTGATAAAATTGGTTCTGTAATGCAGGCTGGTGAGTTTAACCCTGATAGCGTTGTTAGGTTCCGTATTAAAGAGGATTGGATATTTGATAAACAACGTTCCGTTTTTGAACCACGTATTATCGGTATCGCGCCTTTAATGAAACCGAAGATCAGTGCAGCTGCAGGTGGTGCAGACATTGATTACACGCCAATCTTCTGGGTTTACTTCCCTGAAGCACGCCCGATACTGGCTACTAAAGAAGTTGTAAACCGTAATAACGACGCCACCGGCTTAAGCTACGACGACGTATTTATGAAAAGACTTTTTGCAAGCTATATTGTAAAAGTATCAAACGAGAAAGACGAACGTATTAAGGATTATGCTCAAGGCATTGATCGTTTATACGAATCAGAGAAAGTGAAAAAATCTTTATTGGATTGGGAACTTAACCTGTGGTCTTACTAAGCAATACGCTTTATAATGCATAAAAAATAACCCCGGAAGCTTAGCTTACCGGGGTATTTTTTTGATTAAAATAATTGAAAATATTATTGGCTTGTTTAAGGTTTACTACCTCCTGCAAATCTGTAAGTGAGGCTTCTTTGATCTTTTTTACCGATTTAAAGTACTTCAGTAATTTATCGGCAGTGGTTTTACCAATACCGTCAATCAGTTCCAGCTCGGTGGCCAGGGTGCCTTTATCACGTTTTTTACGGTGAGCAGTGATACCAAAGCGGTGGGCTTCATCACGCAGCTGCTGGATGATCTTTAATGTTTCTGATTTCTTATCCAGGTATAACGGGTACTGATCTCCGGGATAATAAAGTTCCTCGAGTCGTTTGGCAATGCCTATAACCGTCATCTGCTTTTCGATACCCAATAAGCGCAAGCTTTTTAATGCTGATGATAACTGGCCTTTGCCACCGTCGATAATGACCAGTTGTGGTAGCTCGGTACCTTCATCCAGCATACGGCGGTAACGGCGGTGTACAGCCTCTTCCATGGTGGCAAAATCATTGGGGCCTTCAACGGTTTTTACGTTGAAGAAACGGTAGTCTTTTTTAGAGGGCTTGGCATCCTTAAACACCACAATGGCCGATACCGGGTACTTGCCCTGGAAGTTAGAGTTATCGAAACACTCGATATGCTTAGGCAGCTGGTTCATGCGCAGGTCCTTCATCATTTGGGTTAGCAAACGCTCCGTCCTGATGTCGGGGTTCAGCCTTTCGTACTGGTCTATCTTTTCAGTTTTAAAGAAAATTACGTTTTTGGCCGATAGGTCTAACAGTTTCTTTTTCTCGCCCAGTTTAGGTACCGTGAACTTTATTTTATCATCATCAAGGTCTATATCAAACGGTACGATGATCTCCTTAGATGTACTGTTATACCGCGTGCGGAACTCGGATATGGCCAGTGTAAGCAGTTCTTCATCGCTCTCATCCAGCCGCTTTTTAAGCTCTATGGTTTGCGTTTGAATGATGGTACCATTCATTACCTTCAAGTAGTTTACAAAGGCGTATTTCTCTTCTGATGCAATATTAAATACATCAACATCGGTAATAGAAGAGTTAACTACGGTTGATTTATGCTGATATTTATCCAGCAGATCAAACTTGTACTTCAGCTTATGCGCCAGCTCAAAATCGAGGTTCATGGCGGCATTGTCCATATCGGCTTTGAGGTTACGGATTACCGCACCTGTTTTACCATTCAGGATATCAGTTATCTCGCTGATGCTGTTTTCGTAATCTTCAAAGGTCTGGTAGTTCTGGCAAGGGCCTTTGCAATTGCCCAATTGATATTCTAAACAAACCTTAAACTTACCTGCATCAATATTCTCTTTAGTGAGGTTAAGATTACAGGTACGCAGGGGATAGGTTTCCTTTATCAGTCCCAGAATGGTATGCATCATACTTACCGATGCATAAGGACCGAGGTATTTGGAGCCATCTTTTACAATACGACGTGTCCAGTAAATGCGTGGGAAACGTTCGTTTTTAATGATGATCCATGGATAGGTTTTGTCATCCTTCAGCATCACATTGTAGCGGGGCTGATGCTTTTTAATCATGCTGTTCTCCAGCAGCCAGGCATCAACCTCGGTATCAACAATGGTAAAAGTTATCTTACGGATCTTGGATACCAACACCCGTGTTTTAGCATTTACATTATGATCTTTAACAAAGTAAGATGATACGCGATTGCGCAGATCTTTAGCCTTGCCGATATAAATCAGCTCATTATCGGTGTCCCAATACTGATACACACCGGGTTTGTGTGGTATTTTTTTTAGCTCTTCTCGGTAATCAAACATAAATCACGCCCTAACCCCCCGACCTCCGCCTAATGGCGGAGGAGGAAAAGTACAATTCCTCTTCACTTTTAGGTAAAGAGGAATTGCATTAAATTTTATTTACAAATATATATTGCCCAGTTATGATTAACGGCGGATTGGCCATTATGCTAATCAAAAACTTCTCCGCCATTAGGCGGAGGCTGGGGGCTAAAACCCTAACTTCTTATCCACCTCATCCGTTCCCGGCTGGCTCTGTTGCTGCTGATTATACTGGCCGCAGTCGAGCACGGTGGTTACGCCACTTTTAGGTGGTGCAAAATCTACGTTCTTTTTAATGCCTAATTCCGTATTGGCATAAACTTGTTTCATGTACAAAGCGAAAATAGGGAGTGCTGTGTTAGCGCCCTCACCCAGTCGGGTACTGCGGAAGTGGATGTCGCGGTCTTCGCAGCCAGTCCAAACACCGGTAACCAGTTGTGGTGTAATACCGATAAACCAACCGTCTGAGTTATCATTTGTTGTACCTGTTTTACCACCTATTGGGTTGGTAAGGTTATACTTCCATCTCAGGCGCGTACCGGTTCCTTCTTCAATAACACCTTTTAGCATATAGGTCATTACATATGCTGCCTGCTCTTCCATCGCTTGTACTACACGTGGTTTATTATCGTAAAGCACGTTTCCGTTTTTATCCTCAATACGTACTATGTAGGTGGGCTCTGTCCATAAACCATGGTTTACGAAGGCCGAGTAAGCGCCCGTCATATCAAATACAGAAGCATCAAACGAGCCAATACAAATAGAAGGCAAAGCTGGAACCGGCGAGGTTACTCCCATTTTTTTAATCAGCGTAGCAACCGGTTGTGCGGTAACTTCTTTCATAACATGGGCCGTTATCCAGTTTTGTGAATAGGCCAACGCCGTTCTGAGCGTTAACATACCGGGTTTTGTTTCGCTTGGCGACGAATTTGGTGCCCAGGGTTTACTACCCGGGATGGTTATAGAATCGGGCACATTATTTACCTGCATACATGGCGAAAAACCATTAGAAATAGCCACAGCATAAGTAAATGGTTTAGCGGTTGAACCTACCTGGCGCGTACCCATTTTTACCTGGTCGTACTTGTAATGCTTAAAGTCTATACCGCCAACCCAAGCCTTAATATTACCTGTTGTTGGGTCCATGCTCATCATAGCGTTGCGCAGCGTCAATTTACTGTATACGATCGAGTCGATAGGTTTCATCGTGGTATCAATATCGCCGCGCCAGGTAAAAATATTCATGGCTGCCGGGGTATTGAAATCTTCCATAATCTCCTCGTCGGTTTTGCCCTGCTGTTTCAAGGCGATGTAACGGTCTGAGCGGTGCATGCCTTGCTTAATCAACAGATCATAATTATTGATGGCTTTCCGCAGGTTATACCCATGCCAGTGATCATTAAACTGTGCCTGCAGTTCGCGCATGTATTTATGCTGCGCTTCCTCGGCATACTGCTGCATGTCGTAGTTAATGGTGGTGTAAATCTTTAAACCGTCGCGATCCAGGTCGTACTGGGTACCATCGGGCTTAACAATCGATTTTTCTTCCAGTATCTTTTGCACATCCTTTTTAAGCACAGCGCGGAAATAAGTAGCCATCCCCTCAGTATGATCTGTAGGGTGGAAGTTAAGGCCCAGTGGACGGGCTTTAAATTCCTGGTACTGGCCATCGGTAATATAATTCTCCTGCGACATGCGGTACAGCACAAAATTACGACCTTCCAACGCCTTATCCGGGTGACGGATAGGGTTGTACAAAGTAGGTGCGTTTACCATACGCACCAGCAAGGCGGCCTGCTCTGGCGTTAAGTTTGCCGGCGTAGTATGAAAATAAGTAGCCGCTGCCGAACTGATACCGAAAGTGTTATAAGAACCAAAATCAACCGTATTAAGATACATGGTGATGATCTCTTCTTTGGTATAGTTACGCTCGATACGTACAGCGATGATCCACTCCTGTAATTTCTGGATAATTCGTTTTACCGGGTTATGCGCACCCTGTGCTCCATTAAATAAGTTTTTTGCCAACTGCTGCGTAATGGTACTACCACCTTGCTTATGGCCAATCATATTATAAAGCACAATAGTAAATGTGCGGCCAAAATCAATACCCGAATGTTTGTAGAAACGGTTATCCTCAGTAGCAATTAAGGCGTTAATAACATTAGGTGATATTTGGCTGAAGGTTACATTAGAGCGGTTTTGCACAAAGTACTTGCCCAGTACCTGTTTATCCTCGGTAATAACTTCTGATGCCAGGTTGCTTTTCGGGTTTTCCAGATCACGGAATGAAGGCAGCGCGCCAAACAAACCAAAGTTTACACATAGCAGCAACAGCACTACAAAGCTGAAACCACCTATTACAATACCCCATAAAGTCCGGTTATAACGTTGAATTTCCTGGGGAGTAAGTTTTATGATCATTGTTTTTAATAGTTCTTTTGATAAAAATCGATATAGCTATCCAGCGTTTTTTTGTCGGCTAATTTATCCAGATTTTCCTGGGTGATAACAAAAAAGCTGTATTTATCCGCAGGCACCTTCATAATCTGGGGCATTAGCGGGATAATGGCACGGGCGTATTCCTTAACAGCTGCCAAACTGTGGAAAACGCCCACAAAGATAAGCTGATTATTGTCACCCGCATCTTTTAACTGGTGTTTTATGCCAGCCTCGGGGGCAAAGTTGGCCCGGTTAAACTGCCCGATACCAAAACGCGAAGACGACAAATTAGTTGTACCTGTAGCCACATTAACCACAAAATAATAACGGCTGCTATCGCGAAGTGAGTATAATGTATTTGTTGGTGCTGCATTTTGTGGCGTTGCTGTTTGCTTAGCAGGTGCGGCAGCTTGCTTAGTGACAGGCTTTGGCGGTTCTACCACGGCCAGCTTAGGTACAATTAATGATTGTGCAAATGGCGAATCGTAAATATCATTACCCACCAGCACAACAGGGCGTGCGGCAAGCTCTTCCTGGTTGGCATCGATATAGGTTAAGTGCTGGTTGATTAACGGTGCTATGAGCAGATCATTCGGGTACTGATTCAATATGTTATACAGATCGGCACGGAATGGCAGCAGTTTCTCATTGTGACCGGCTGCCATTGCTCTTAAGTAGGCTATCTGTGCAGCCAGTTTATTATTAGGGTACTGCTGTAGTAACTGATCGGCATTGGTAATTACATCTGTATATTTCTTCTGCGCGTACAGGTCGTATATATTATTATATAGCGAATTGAGTTCGGCATCCTTATCATTCATCTTCCGGCCATAATCAGGGTCGAGGATTACTTTGGCGAAAGGTGTTTCGGGGTAGGTTTTCAACAACAAGTCTTTGTAATAATCAGATTTTGTCTGATCTATATCACTGTATAAACGGTACAGGTTATAATAGATAGCCGGTTTCTCGCTGCCATCGGGGAAACGCTTTAATAAGGTTTCGTAAGTAAGGATAGCTTCTTTAGGGTCTTCCAATATATCGCGATAAAAATTGGCGATAGTAAAATAAGCATTATAAACCCGCACGTTTGACTGTGCAATGGTTTGCGGCGTAAGCGGCAGGCTTTGTACCAACTGTTGTTTATAGGTGGCCGCTATCAGATCATCGGTTGATTTTTGATCCTTCTTAGGCAGTACACTTGGATCAATCTGATTGGTGATGTTCTGGCTGTTATTGGTAATATCGCTGTTTGCCCGGTTGGCCCGGCGCCAGTTATCTTCCAGCTTACGGTTACCCCACTTGCGCTTAAAATCAGAAAAACCCGCACTTAAAGAGTTTACATTATAGAAATAGAATGTACTGGCATTAGGTGTTGATGCCGTAGACACCGACGATGTTGGCGAATTGGCATTAGTAAACGCCGATTGTGTTGACAGCAAAGCGGCGGCTTTTACATCAGCTACGTGTTGTTTGGCTAATACATCGAGTTTGGCGGCGCGGGCAGTTTCATGCAGGCCTGCCAATTGTTGCAGAGTATCTTCGTGACCGATAATGCGTAATTGCTCGGCCAGTAATTGCAGGTTATTAGCTTTAAGTTGGATAGCGCGATAACCCGGATAAGTAGGGGCGAGGTTAAGCAGTGTACTATCATATAATTTCTTGGCCCCGGCATAATCACCTTTGTTTTTAAAGCTGATGTCGGCCAGGCGCAAATAATCCAGCGCTTTTTGATTTTGGTTCCTTTTACTGTTTTTGATAGAGAGGCGATAGTTTTTAACGGCATCATCCAGTTTACCATCGGCCAGGTACAATTCGCCGATCTGGAAATAGATCTGATCGATGAAATCTTTATTAATATCGTTCTTCAATAAACCCCTCAGCCTATCGATGCGGCTTACATGGCGGCCATTCTGTGTATCCTGAATCCTGATGCGGTTAAGTTCGGCATTAAAAGCCATTTCGAAAACCGCATTACTCGATACTACACGACTGTAACTGGCAGCAGCTTCTGTAGGTTTATGGTTTTGCTCTTGTAACTGCGCCAGTATAAACGTAAGCCTGCGGCGAAGTTTGTTATCGTCAATGGTTTTAATAGCACGCTGGGCCATATCTTCTGCATGCTTGTAATCGCCTGCATCCAGGTCGTATTGTAAACGGGCGGCATAAACGCTGCCTTCATCGTATTTCTTTTTGGCGTAAAATATTACGGTGAGGTTGGTATCAGAAACCAGTTTAGCCAAAGGCAGCTGGTGCAGGTTTAGTAAAGTACGTACACGCCAGTTACGTGCCTGTTGCTGTAATTCGGGTTTATCGGTATAGTTTTTTATAACGTAGTTGGCAAACTCATCGGCCACAAAATAATTACCGTATAAATAATTGGCTTTGGCCAAAAGCATGTAGGCATCGCCCACGTAATGGCTTTGCTCTTTAACGCTAATGATGGTATTGGCTTTGGCAATTACGGCATCCAGTTCTTTATCGGGGGTAGGGGTGTGGAAAATGGTATCCTGGTATACCCGTAAAAACTGGTTATAATTATCTATGAAAGATGCCGCATAAATATCCTGTTTTTGTTGCAGCAGGTTGTTGGCATTAAATATAATGTTGTAATGCGCAGTAACGTTTTGCATGTAACGGTTAAAGCCGGTCTGTTTTTCGAGCGAACAGCCGGCAAGCAGGCAACACAGCAGTAATATGGTTACAGGATGTTTGATATTAATAGCCCGGTAATACTTCAAAGCTTAACAATGTTTATAAAAAAGCCTCGCTAATTTACTAAATACTATCCAACAGGATTAATAAATTTGCGTATGCCCAAAAATGAACAAAAAGACGGAGATAGCGGCAGCAAGCCTGTTAACAATTATATAAAGTTTAGCGGTATTGCTTTTCAGATGGTTGCCATTATTGGCGTAATGACCTTTATTGGGTATAAGATTGATGGGCATGCCCAGCACAGCACACAATGGGTAACAGCGGTAATGGCGCTCGCCGGGGTTTTTATATCTTTGTACCTCGTAATTAAATCACTAAAAGATTGATCCGCTTAACTGTTAGTTTTCTTGTATTTTCTTTGCTGCTGGCCGTAGTGCCTTTCTGGGCGGGCTACACGCATTATGCATCGTTACTAGTACCCAAGTTTTGGGTGATATACCTGTTTTATTTTATGATCACCTACATTGTGTGCAGCGTGGTAGTGCTTGGGCAGAAACAAGGCGATAAACCGGGGGCACAATTATTCCTGATAGCGACTACTATAAAACTATTAGCGTGTATGATTTTTGCGTTAATATATGTGCGATATATGCCCATAAACGCATCCAGATTTATACTTAGCTTTTTTTATCTATATTTCTTAAATACAGCCTTTGAAATATACACGTTATTAAGTAACTTGCGCATCCAAAATAAAAAGTAAAAATCTCCGCGTAAATGGATTTTAGCCACATTTTGAACTCAAAAAAAATTACTTTAAACGTTGTTTTAAGCGTTTTTCTGAGTTTGTTAGCATGTAAAAGTTTCGCTATACAAAGCGAAAAAGATTCGGTAAACGTAAAAAACGCCAAAGAAGAGGCGTTTAACCCTACGACTGCCATATTAGAGCATATTGGTGATTCGCACTACTGGCATGTAGGTGGCGAAGTATCAATTCCGCTGCCGGTAATTATTTTTACTGAAAAAGGTATGGAGTCGTTCTCGGCTTCTAAATTTAACGGCGAAGGTGTTGCTCAGGGTAAATATCATAACTATAAATTAGTTGATGATAAGATCCGTGTGGTTGATACCGATGGCAACGTTGATAAAGAGGCTTCGCATCATATCTACGACTTCTCGATCACTAAAAACGTGCTTGCGTTATGGTTTGCAGGTATCCTGTTGCTGATCATCTTCTTCAGCGTGGCATCTGCCTACAAAAAACGTGAAGGTAAAGCACCAAAAGGTTTGCAATCATTTATCGAGCCTATCATCATGTTTGTGCGTGATGAGATTGCCCGCCCTAACATCGGTTATAAATACCAAAAATATATGCCGGTATTATTAACCATATTCTTTTTTATATGGATGAATAATATGTTAGGCTTAGTTCCACTATTTCCGGGTGGTGCTAACGTAACTGGTAACATATTATTAACATTTGTACTATCAACTGTAGTATTATTGATTGTTAACTTTAGCGCTAATAAGTACTACTGGAAACACATCTTTATGCCTGATGTACCACTTTGGTTATACCCGATCATGATCCCGGTTGAATTGATCGGTATTATATCTAAGCCTTTCGCTTTAATGATCCGTTTGTATGCTAACATATCAGCAGGTCACATTATCGTGTTAAGCTTAATATCATTGATCTTTATTTTTAAATCACTGTACATAGCGCCGGTATCAGTAGCATTCGTATTGTTTATGGATGTGTTGGAATTACTGGTTGCGTTTTTACAAGCGTTTATTTTCACGATGCTTACTGCGCTGTTTATCGGCACCGCTGTTGAGGAGCATCACCATTAATACGTAAATAATTATACACTATATTTAACTTTTAAATTTAACAAACATGACTGGAAGTATTGCTGCATTAGGTGCAGGTTTAGCAGTTATCGGTGCTGGTATCGGTATCGGTCAAATCGGTGGTAAAGCAATGGAAGGTATTGCTCGCCAGCCTGAGGCTTCATCAAAAATCCAAACTGCCATGATCATCGCTGCAGCCCTTGTAGAAGGTGTTGCTTTATTCGGTGTGGTAGTAGCATTATTAGGCAAGTAATTGCCGATTAAAGAGTAAAGCCTGTAGCGATTGGCGACGGGCTTTACTTATTAAAAGTTGACAAAGATTTTAAATACATAATGGAAGAATTATTTGACGGTTTATTAAATGATCACTTAGGCTTTGTAGTTTGGTCTACAGTTGCTTTTGTGGTATTGTTAATCTTGCTGGGTAAATTTGCCTGGAAACCTATCATGGGCGCAATCAACGACAGAGAGCGTTCTATCGAAGAAGCGCTTTTAAAAGCTGAAGCTGCTAAAGAAGAAATGGCCCGTTTAACAAGCGAAAACCAAAGCCTGTTAAAAGAAGCCCGTGCCGAGCGCGACCTTATTTTGAAGGAAGCACGCCACATGAAAGACCAGATCATTGCTGATGCCAAAGAAGCTGCACAAACAGAAGGCGCCCGCATGATTGAGAAAGCAAGCATCGAAATTAACAACCAGAAAGCAATTGCTTTGGCTGATGTTAAAAACCAGGTGGCAAACCTTTCTATAGATATTGCTGAGAAATTATTGCGCAAGCAATTTGAAAATCAAAGAGAGCAGGACCAACTTGTTGCCGACCTGTTAAAAGAAGTTAAAGTTAATTAGATATCGGATTTCGGATGTTCGATTTCGGATTTGAAATCGAAAGAAAGGAATCCATAGGACATAGGTAATAAAATTTCAGATCGACTTAAATCAATCCGAAATCGAAAATCCGAAATCCGAAATAAAAAAGACATGTCTGAAACAACAGTTGCAACCAGGTACGCCAAATCACTGATAGACTTAGCCAAAGAGCAAAACTCGCTGGAAGCAGTGAGAGCAGATATGGCTTTGTTTGTACAAACCATAAAAGCTAACTCACAGCTGGAAGCCGTATTGCGCAACCCAATTATCCAACAGGATAAAAAGGCTGGTGTATTGGTAGGTATTTTTGGCGATAAGGTTAACAATATTACCATTGCATTTTTTAAACTGGTAGTAAGCAAAGGCCGTGCAGAACTTTTATACCCAACCGCACAGGAGTTTGTAAACCAGTATGATGTATTTAAACATATCGTAAGGGCTACGGTGGTATCAGCAGCCCCACTATCGGCAGATAACCGTAAACAGGTTATTGATGAAGTGAATAAAATAAGCGCAGGTGAAGTTGTATTGACCGAGAAGGTTGATGCTTCATTAATTGGCGGGTTTATATTAACCGTTGGCGATAAGCAAATTGATACAAGTGTAGCAAACAGCTTAACGAAATTGAGAAGTGATTTCGGCCAACCGGTAGTTCAATAATTAAATAGAAAAGCAAACGCTAAAACAGATAAATTAAAATGGCAGAGGTTAGACCAGACGAAGTATCAGCCATATTGCGCCAGCAATTGTCAGGCTTCAAGTCAGAAACTGAATTAGAAGAAGTGGGTACTGTACTCCAGGTGGGTGACGGTATTGCACGCGTTTATGGATTAACGCAAGTACAATCAGGCGAGCTGGTTGAATTTGATAATGGCCTGCAAGGCATCGTACTTAACCTTGAAGAGGATAACGTGGGTGTGGTATTGTTAGGTCAGTCTGACGGTGTAAAAGAAGGCGATACCATTAAACGTACCAAAAAAATCGCTTCACTACGTGTAGGTGAAGGTATGTTGGGCCGTGTGGTTAACACCCTGGGTGAGCCTATCGACGGTAAAGGACCAATTAAAGGCGAAACTTACGAGATGCCATTGGAGCGTAAAGCACCAGGTGTAATCTATCGTCAGCCGGTAACTGAGCCTCTGCAAACAGGTATCAAAGCTATCGATGCCATGATCCCTATCGGTCGTGGTCAGCGTGAGTTGGTAATCGGTGACCGCCAGATTGGTAAAACTGCGGTTTGTATCGATACCATCATCAACCAAAAAGAATTTTATGAAGCCGGCCAGCCGGTAATTTGTATATATGTTGCCTGCGGCCAAAAAGCTTCAACTGTTGCGAACATCGTTCGTACTCTGGAAGAAAAAGGTGCAATGGCATACTCAATCGTAGTTGCTTCAAACGCGTCAGATCCTGCAGCAATGCAGTTCTTTGCTCCGTTTGCAGGTGCTGCAGTAGGTGAGTACTTCCGCGATACAGGCCGCCCTGCATTGATCGTTTATGATGATCTTTCTAAACAGGCAGTTGCTTACCGTGAGGTATCATTATTATTACGCCGCCCACCGGGCCGTGAGGCTTACCCGGGTGACGTGTTTTACCTGCACAGCCGTTTGTTAGAGCGTGCTGCAAAAATTAACGCTAACGATGATATCGCTGCCGCGATGAACGATTTGCCGGAGTCAATCCGTCACTTAGTTAAAGGTGGTGGTTCATTAACCGCATTGCCGATCATCGAAACTCAAGCGGGTGACGTATCAGCATATATCCCAACCAACGTAATTTCGATTACCGATGGTCAGATCTTCCTGGAGTCTAACTTGTTTAACGCAGGTGTTCGTCCGGCTATCAACGTAGGTATTTCGGTATCACGTGTGGGTGGTAACGCGCAGATCAAATCAATGAAAAAAGTTGCCGGTACTTTAAAACTGGATCAGGCTCAATACCGCGAGTTAGAGGCTTTCTCTAAATTCGGTTCTGACCTTGATGCTTCAACCAAACTGGTACTTGATAAAGGTGCACGTAACGTTGAAATGTTAAAGCAAGCTCAATACTCACCGGTATCTGTTGAAAAGCAAGTTGCTATTATCTACTTAGGTACTAAAAACCTGATGCGTAGCGTACCTGTAAACAAGGTTAGAGAGTTTGAAGTTGAGTTTACCAGCCAGTTAGAACTGCGCCATCCTGAAACTTTAGCTGCCCTTAAAGCAGGTAAGTTTGATGACCAGATCACCGGCGTACTGGAAACTGTAGCTAAAGAGCTGACAGGGAAATATTAATAAGTTGTGTGTTTAAAGTTGCGAGTTACGAGTAAGATATAACTCGAAACTCATAATTCGCTACTGGAAACTAAAAAATAGATGGCTAATTTAAAGGAAGTAAGAAATCGTATTGCATCTGTAAACTCAACGCAGCAGATCACCAAGGCCATGAAAATGGTTTCGGCTGCTAAGTTAAAGCGTGCAACCAATGCCATAGTGCAGCTGCGCCCGTATGCTACCAAGCTGCAGGAAATGCTGTCTAACCTTTCGGCAAGCTTGGAGGATGGTTCATCACCATACCTGCAAGAGCGCGAGCCGGTACGTGTACTGGTAGTTGTTGTTACCTCTAACCGTGGTTTGGCCGGTGCCTTTAACGCTAACGCGATTAAAACCGCTAATAACCTCATTGCAGAGAAATACCCCGAGCAAATGAAAGCCGGTAAAGTATCAATCGTAGCAATTGGTAAAAAAGCACAGGAGTTTTATCAGCGCCGTGGTTATAACGTAATTGGTAATAACAACGAGTTGTACAATAACCTTAACTTTGTTGAAGCTTCTAAAATAACTGAAGCCATTATGCAGGGTTTTGTGAATGGCGATTACGACCGTGTTGAACTGGTTTACAACCACTTTAGAAATGCTGCAGTGCAGATTTTAATGGCCGAGCAATTATTGCCGGTTCCTAAAACTGAAACTAAGGCTGAGACTAAAGCAGCTGCACAGGTTGATTATATCCTGGAGCCTTCGCAGGAAGAAATTGTTGAACAATTGATCCCTAAGAATATTAAGATCCAGTTGTACCGTGCGGTGTTAGATTCTAACGCATCTGAGCATGGTGCACGTATGACAGCGATGGATAAGGCTACCGACAACGCCGGTGACCTGTTACGTAGCTTAAAACTATCATACAACCAGGCACGCCAGGCAGCTATTACCACCGAGCTTACCGAGATTGTGAGTGGTGCAGCAGCATTATCAAACGGATAATTATATTCGACATAGATATTAAAAGCGCCGTTCCGGGTTTCCCTGAACGGCGCTTTTGTTTTTAACGGACAATGCATAATTTATTAGCAAATGTTTGTTAAATGAATAAGCCATCACAAACAACAAATCAAAACGCAGATAATATTAATAAGAAGCAATGGGTACTTCCAACTGTAGAAGTTATAGGCGCTGATATTATTAAAAGCGGAAACGAATTTCCTAACTATACAGAGGCTTCTTTAGCGGCTAAGGGTAAGACACATGCCGTTACACAATATTTTGTGAGCTAATACATTTGTAACGAAATCATAGCAGCAGGTTACTTATTTCTGATAGCAGGTATTAAATATAAAACCTACGATCATGATAAGACAAACCTTAAACACTATGCTGGTAACCGGCATAGCACTCTTCGCCGCCTGTAAAGGCAAATCATCATACAGAGAAAATCTTAAAGTTAGTACAGCCGACTCGGCATCGGTTGGTATTGCAAAAGACTCATCCTTTGAAGCTAAACTCGTAAAAACGGGATCAATCAATTTCAAAGTAAAAGACGCAGAGCGCACCAGCGAAGCCATTAGCGATTTAACAAATAAATATAACGGTATGGTGATGCATCACAACGTAACATCCACCGTTGAGCAAACCAAGGATTTCCATTTAAGTAATGATTCTATTTTGCGGGTATCGTCTATAACAGCTGTTGCCGATATTACGGTAAAGATACCGCCTGCTAAAGTGGAGGATTTTATGAATGAAGTAAGCCATCTGGGTGTTTACGTAACCGAACGCAAAATGGATATCACAGATAAAACTTTCGATTACATTACAGAAAAGCTCAAAGCTAAAAACCGCGCTGAGATTGTAACCCAGCAAAAAACGGGTGAGGTTAAGATCAAAGACAGCGGCATATTATTGAACATGAAGGATGATATGGTTGATCAGAAAGTAAATAACCTGCGTACCGATGATGCAGTTAAATACAGTGTGATTGAGTTGCATTGTTTCCAGAATACTAAAATCAATAAAGAAGTTATTGCTGATGATGATCCTTCGGCTTACCAGAGTTCTTATTCAAGTAGGTTTGAGACTGCGTTACAAAATGGATTTGAAGTATTTGCCGAACTGGCATTGGGCGTAGCAAATCTGTGGTCACTTGTAGTAATTGCGGCTTTATGCTGGTTGGGTTATCGCTATTACAAACGCAAACATTCAAAACCGATTCTAAATAATATTTAAAAGCAAAAAATGCTTCTGCTTTTAGTAAACATTTCTATTTTTGTGCAATTAAAAATACAAGGTATCATGAATTCAATGCAAAACGCAAACGACGAACGTCATTATATGGTTTTAACAGCTTCTATAGTTATCGGCTTTGCAGGTATATTTCTGCGTTTTGCCGGTGAAGCACCTTACTGGTCATGGATTTCAAACGTGGTTTTAGTGCTGGGTATTATCGTAGCATTAAAAGGCGTGTTTGCTATCTTAAAATAAGCAGAACATTTTCACAACATACAAAGGCCCCGGTGTTTCACATCGGGGTTTTTTTGTTACCCCTTCCAACCCTCCCCGAGTGGGAGGGCAAAGAAAATTGTCATTGCGAGGAGGTACGACGTGGCAATCTCGTTGCATGCATTATACGATCTGTATAGCTACGAGATTGCCACGCTATCGCTCGCAATGACAAATTGGAATGGTGTCTTGATTCTTGTCTCTCGATTCTTGATTCTAATTCTTCGGTCTATACTTCGAATCATTCAAGATCTTCTGCGCATCCTGGTTGGCCATTAACTGCGGGATGGTAACCTCCGGGTGTTTCTCCATGTACAGGCGAACAATTTGCCAGCCGGTCCAAACGCCTAATTTAGGGGCCGATTCATTTTTTTCGCCTAAGCCGGGAGTGAAGGGTGCATCGTTAAAGTATTGCTGGGTTTTTAACTGGTCGCTGTCGTAAAGCAGGTTTTCTTCCAGAAAGTAACCCCAGATCTGCGGCTGGAAATCGGTACACCATTTTAATTGAGCTGTAGTGTAGCGGATTTTGGTAGTATCGCCAACATCGGGCAATAGCTGATCCATCAAGTACATGATTTTGCCATTATAAACCATTTTTTGCAGAAATGATTTGTCGGCTTCCTGCTCGGGGAACATATCTTCACGTAGCATCCCTTCTACCACACGCGGTGTAATATTTTCTGGCGTGAAGTAACGGGCAATATAATGCGGGAAGTTATCGATCAATGCCGGGTAGAATTTGGAGTTAGCACCGAGGAAAAGATCGAGCCCGATACCGAAGTAACCATTACCAATAGAAGTTTGCGCCTGGAAGCCCGAAATGTAGCCATATACTTTAGGCAGTTGTTTAGCCGGGAAGTAATATTTAATGCGACGGAAAGCATCAGTCAGTTCGGCGTTCTGTTTATCGAGGTTGGGGAAAACAGAATCAACATCATGCTTCAGGATGTTATAATCTTTACTGGCGAAGATCTTTTTAAGCGTACCCAGATAGGCCGTGTCCCTTATACTACCGGCCTGTAAAACGCGTTCCATAAAATCCTGGTAAAAGGGGCCATATTTTTTTTGCAGGGCAGCAATTTGTGGTTCTACGGGAGGGTTCCGCATTTTGTCGAGGTCATGGTCGAAACGTTGTACCGTAACATCAACCGGAATATTGCTTACATCAACTTTTTTGCGTCCATTGCACGCACTGAACAATATTAACGTTATAAAAATTAAGTAAATTTGTATTGCTTTGCCAGGGGTAGAAATCATATTTTAGCCTTTGTACAAAATTAATGCTTTTGAGTTGCAATTATAGCGCAACGTCACTCAATCTACAAACATGAAGATCGCACTTGCCCAGCTTAACTATCATATTGGAAATTTTGAAGCTAATACCGCTAAAATAATCGATGCCATAAACCAGGCGAAAGCCAAAGGTACCGATTTGGTTGTTTTTAGCGAACTATGCATTTGCGGCTATCCATCGCGCGATTTCCTGGAGTTTAAAGAATTTATCGGCTTGTGCGAAGAAGCTGCACAAAAAGTGGCTGCTGCCTGTACCGAGATTGCTTGTATTATCGGCATACCTACATTTAATAATAAACCACAAGGTAAAGAACTCAATAACTCAGCCTATTTTATTGCCGATGGCAAGGTACAGGCTGTTGTAAACAAAGCCCTGTTACCTAATTACGATGTGTTTGATGAGTACCGCTACTTTGAGCCGGAAACCGAGTTTAAATGTATCGATTTTAAAGGCCACCGCATTGCCTTAACTATTTGCGAGGATTTGTGGAACACGATAGAAAACCCGCTGTACATAACCCGCCCGATGGATAAGCTGATTGAGGAAAAGCCTGATGTAATGATTAATATTGCCGCTTCGCCTTTTGCTTATACACATGATGAGGAGCGTATCGGCATTTTAAAAGATAACACTACCCGCTATAACCTGCCGCTGTTTTACGTAAACCACGTAGGTGCACATACTGAATTGATTTTCGATGGTGGATCATTGGTATTTGATAATGCTGGTAATACAGTAGATGAACTACCATACTTTGAAGAAAAGATTGCTTACTATACCCTAAACGATGATTCGAGCATCACACCCGAGCAACCGGTAACCACAATGATCGAACGCCAGAGCAATATCGAACAGATTTATCTGGCGGTTAAACTGGGTATAAAAGATTACTTTACCAAATCGGGATTCAGCCGTGCGATACTGGGTTTATCTGGAGGGATAGATTCAGCGGTAGTTTGTGCCCTGGCTGCTGAAGCTTTAGGCCCCGAAAATGTAATGGCCGTAATGCTGCCATCGCGCTTCTCAACCGACCACTCTATTAAAGATGCGCAGGATCTGGTTGATAACCTTGGCTGCAAGTCAGAATTGATCGCTATAAAAAGTATTACCGAGGCTTTTGAAACAGCTTTATCGCCACAGTTCCAAAACCTGCCCTTTAATATTGCCGAAGAAAATATCCAGGCGCGTAGCCGTGCCGTGTTGCTGATGGCGATGAGCAACAAGTTTGGCTATATCTTACTAAACACCTCTAACAAAAGCGAAGCTGCCGTAGGTTACGGCACTTTATATGGTGATATGTGCGGAGGTATTTCGGTATTGGGCGATGTTTATAAATCGCAGGTGTTTCAGCTGGCGCGATATATTAACCGCGAGCGCGAGATCATCCCTGAGAATACAATTGTTAAACCACCATCGGCAGAATTAAGACCAGATCAGAAAGACAGCGATTCATTGCCCGATTATGACATTCTTGATAAAATACTGAAAGAATATGTGGAGCACCGCTGCTCATCAACGGAAATTATTAAGATGGGCTACGAAGAAGCGCTGGTGAAAAGGGTGATCCGTTTGGTGAATATTTCGGAACATAAAAGATATCAGACACCACCCATACTAAGGGTATCTCCCAAAGCGTTTGGTATGGGCCGAAGGATGCCTTTGGTGGGTAAATATCTTTCTTAAAAAAACTCACAAAATATTCATGTTGCGGTTAAACCTTTGTAAACGTATTAGTCTAACAAAGTACATTCAAATAAACTTATGAAAAGGGTAGTCAATGCAACGCTGATGCTGCTCAGCGTGGTGCTAATTTCAGCATGTTCATCGTATAATTATTACAAGGCAGGTACTACTCAGTTGAGTACCTCGAAATACAAATCATTTGCCTGGGTACAAGACCCCGACCAAAGCAACCCAAAGCCGCCGGTTAGAGGTAAAACGTACGCAGGTAATGCTTATTACAATAACCAAAGCGCTTCGCAAAGCATAAAGCAGTCTACTATATTAGCCCTGCAAAGCAAAGGCTTACGCATGCAGGATGAAAATCCCGACCTGTTAGTACACTATACATCATCAGTAGGTCGCGGTACCCGTATCGATTATTATACCGCTTATCCATTTTATTGGGGTGGTGGCTTCTATCGTCCATACTGGGGCGGCAGATGGGGTTACGGCGGCTGGGGCGTTGGCTACGGTTGGGGCTGGGGTGGTTACGGCTGGGGCGGTGGCTGGGGCTACGGCGGTTGGGGACCAACTTACGCTGTGCCTGAAAACTACAAAGAAGGTACCATCATCATCGACCTGATCGACCGTAAAACCAAACAAATTGTATGGCGCGGCTTCGGCGTAGGCGAGTTGCACCACAACCCTCAAAAAACTATCGACGAATTACCAAAAGTGGTTGACGGTATATTTAAACAATTACCGGTTACTATGTAAGCAATTTGCTTACGGTTCATTATATCAAAGCCCGTTCTGTTTCAGAGCGGGCTTGTTTGTAAAAAAGATCGTCATTGCGAGGTACGAAGCAATCTCAGACCTATTAGCGGTAACTTGGTTCACGCAGAAACTATTATGAGAGTGCTGTGCTACTATCAACTTCAGTCCCGCTCAATCGCCGCGGGAAGGGCTGTTACTTTGGGGCGCCAAAGTAACCAAAGCGCCTGTTGGCAAAAGGCTTCTTTATGCACAAGCCAGCCGCACAGTGTTCAGAACAACACAGGCCGGGATCTTTTGCCCAACTTTGTTCGCACAATCCCCTCCCTTCTGCAAAATCTCCAATGCCTCTTTCCAACACACAAGGCCACCATTGTTCTGCCCGCTCTTGGCCGAAGCTGTTTGCCGACGAAGAGAAGTAAAAGTTTAGAACCAAGAAACAAGATAAAAAATCAGAAAAGGAGAACATTTAGGACAATCAAAAGAAGCGGTGGCCTGAAAGAAAAGCGGGCCATGCGTCGGCCCTGTGAGTGGAAGCTTTTTTCTTTCTTGATTTTTGGTTACTTTTTATCAAGAAAAAGTAACAGCCAACCCGCGGCGATTGAGCGGGACTGGCAATAGCTAAGCACAAACAAATAATTAGTGTTGCTGCATTAATTAAAGCACTGTTTCTGTAATTAGGTGCTTCTACGGAGGTCAGCATGACAAAGCCTCTTACAAATACCTTTCCCTCACCAACCTGGAATGATGCTCATTATGCCCTACTGCAAACCAACCCAAGCTCCTTGCAGTATAAGGATTTTCATCAGGAAATTTAAAATCAAGCATCTCTAAATTCATGGTACTTAGCAGACTGATGGTCGCATTCCGAACGGTGATAAACTCCCATGCTATATCTTTCAAACTCCGGCCGCTTACGTTAAAATTTTTGGTGTAATTTTCACTCATCGGTATTTCGAGTAGTACATTAGTTTGGCGCGACAAGCAAAAGGCCTTGTAGGCGTAATAACGTTCCTCATCGCAGAGATGAATGAATACCTGTTTGATATTCCACTTACCTTCGGCGTAGCTGTGATCTTCTAAATTAAAAGGGATAGAAGCGATCAGATCGAGTGTATCTTGCTTGTTCTTTTCTAAAGCCTCGATCAGGTCGTCACCCTGAGCTAAATCAAAGAAATATTTATACCACGATGGCGCATCATTTAAATTGGGTCTGCCGATTTTAATCATAGCGTTTTCTGAAAGACACTAATATACAGCGCCCAATCTTAAAGTAAAGTTTCGGGCGGTAACTTTATCTGCGATAACTTCTGCCGGGTTTAATGTGCCGCTGCCATCACTTTCATCGGCAAAAAAGCTTTTTTTATCGGTGCTTATAAATACAGAATACCTGCCTGCGGGTAACTTCACTATATAATAACCTGTACTGTCGCTATGCACAATTGTAACCAGTTTACTATTCACACTTGTAAAAACCGGATTGCTGCCCACTGTTTGTTGAAGGGTTGTGGGCTGATAAATATACAGATCGCATTTAAGGCCTTTAGGTTTCCGGGTTTTTCGATTGGGTGATGGCATTTGGTTGCCGCTTTCCCGGTACACATACCCGCTTAAGCCTTGTGTTATTGCTGGTGGTTTCATGGTATGGCAGGCCATCAACATAAATGCAGAAATGACTAAAAATATTTTCATTGGCTTATGCTAAAATCATTTAATTTTTAACGTAATAATATACCTTTAACAAAATAAAATTACCTATCGTATAAATATACTGCATAAGCTGGTTTGCAATTATTTATAGATGACCTTGTTTGAATTGCTGACCATGAATAAAACCCGTTTTGCTTTACTAATCTGTTTCCTTTCAGGCCTGTTCCTCACCGCCCAAGCCCAGCAGCCTTTGGTAAGCGATGCTAAAAAAGCAGAACTAAGCACCTTATCACAACAATACAACCAGCAATACGAAACACGTAAACTGCAGCTACAAAATTTTGCAGCCAAATATAATTGGAAACTTACGCGCAAACGTAAAGGCGGTGGCTTAACATCATTGCATGGTGTCAATAGCCTGGGTTTCCCAATTTACGTAAAAACAGATAACAATACCATTGCCGCTGCCAGTACACATACTAACCTGGTACAGCCGGGTGGAAGTTTAAACCTGAATTTAAGCGGATCGAGCACTTTCTTAAACGGTAAACTGGCCATTTGGGATGCAGGATCTGTATTAACCACCCACCAGGAATTTGCCGGTAAAAACATTACGCTAAAAGACGCTTCAACAGCTGTAAACGAACACAGCACCCACGTGTCCGGGACCATGATTGCTAAGGGAGCTTATGCACCTGCGAAGGGTATGTCATTCGGTGCTAACACGTTGCTATCATACGATTACGATAATGATGTTGCCGAAATGAGCGCTGCTGCACCAAATCTGCTCTTATCAAACCACTCGTACGGTACAATTGCCGGTTGGGATTATGATGATGATAACAGTCGCTGGGATTGGTACGGCTTACCCGGCGATTCGGTAGATTATAACTTCGGTTTTTATGACGAACAGGCGCAGGCATGGGACAAGATCGCTTATACCGCGCCCTATTATTTAATTGTAGAATCGGCAGGTAATAACCGTGGCTATCCCGGCCCGGCGGTGGGCGATGACTACTGGGGATTTAAAAGCCGTACCGATCAAACTTTTGTAGATAAAGGCCCGCGCCCGGCAGGCATCAGCAGTAACACGGGTTACGATGTTTTGCCCGATTATGCCAATGCCAAAAATATACTCACGGTGGGGGCGGTAAATCCGCTGCCATTTGGGCCAAGTACGAGGAGCGATCTGTCAATTGCCTATTTCAGCAGCTGGGGACCCACGGACGACGGGCGTGTTAAGCCCGATATATGCGGTATGGGGGTAAACGTACTGTCGTCCAGCAGCACAAGTAATACTAGTTATGTAACCCTGTCGGGTACCTCAATGGCCGCGCCGAATGTAACCGGCTCGCTGTATTTATTGCAGGAATACTATGCCAAGCAAAATGCAGGCGCTTTTATGAAATCGGCCACGCTGAAAGGTTTGGCTTGCCATACAGCCTTTGATGGCGGCAATGTTGGCCCCGATTATGTTTACGGTTGGGGACTGCTGGATATGCAGAAAGCTGCACAAGCCATTACTGATAACGGCACCAAAAGCATGATCAGCGAAAACACGCTGACGCAGGGCCAAACTAAAACTTTCACGGTAACAGCATCAGGCGATGGGCCGCTGATTGCTTCGATCACATGGACAGATCCGCAGGGAACGCTCTCGGCCGATGGTACTATTAATGACCGTACACCTAAGCTGGTTAACGATCTTGATATCCGCGTAAGCGACGGTACTAATACCTTTATGCCCTGGGTACTTAACCCTGCCACACCTGCTGCGGCAGCCACAACAGGTGATAACATTCGAGATAACATCGAACAGATTTATATTGCCAATGCAGTACCCGGGAAACAATATACCATTACGGTGAGCCACAAAAAAACGCTGTCGTCGGGCAGTCAGGCTTATTCGTTAATTGTTACCGGTATTGGTGGTAATGCTTATTGTGCTTCAGCCCCAACATCAAGCGCAGATTCACGTGTGAACAATTTTACCCTCGCCAATATCAACAACACACCGGCTGCGGGTTGCACCACTTATTCTGATTATACTTCGCTTACCGCACAACTGGAGCCTGGTAAAACCTATCCGCTAAGCTTAACGGTAGGTACCTGTGGAAGCAACTTTAACAAAATTGCCAAAATATTTGCCGACTGGAACGGCGACGGTGATTTTGATGATACCGGCGAGTTAGTATCCACTACGGGCGTAATAGCTGCAACGGGTACGTTTAACACCAACATCACCATACCAACCAATGTAAGTATCGGTTATTATTCGCGCCTGCGTATTGTGCTCACAGAAACCACCGACCCAAATGCTGTTATCGCCTGCGGAACTTACGCCAAAGGCGAAACACAGGATTACCGTATCCAGTTTATACAGCCTGCTACCGATGCTGGTATTGTTGGGGTTAGCGCCAGTACAGCTGCGGGCGTTTGTGCGGGCAAAACAAACCTTACGGTTACCATTCGCAATTATGGTACGGTAACTTTAACCAATATCCCGGTTACCGTATCTATTACAGATGCCAATAATACAGTAACTACATTTAACGAAACATACACAGGCTCTCTAGCACCAGGTACGCAGGAAGATTATACATTTAGCAACACGTTTACTACTATCGCAGGCGCTACTTATACCATTACAGGTGCTACTAATTTAGCCGGAGATCTGGTAACGGCTAATAATTCAACATCGGCTACAATTGTAATTAGCGCAACACCAGTTGCCAGCAATTTATCGGCGTATTATTGTACCAATACCAAAGGCTATCAATTGTCGGGTTCGGCAGATGGGGGCTTATTCTGGTATCAGAATATTAATGACACTATTCCATTAGCCGCAGGTGCTACAGTTGTTACCAATACACCGCCGGTAAATAATACCTACTATGCCGGTATCAATGATTTTAGTGGTACAGTTGGCTCAACTACTAAAGGCGCATTTAGCGGGGGAGGATACAACCAGTTTACACCTGCCATCATTGTAAGTACGCAGGTGCCAATGGTAATTGAGAGCGCAAGGCTATACGTCGGTAATTCGGGCCAGATCACATTTAGCGTGGCCGATGCATCGGGCCAGATTGTATCAACCACAACTATTGATGCTACAGCTACCCGCACTACACCTGCCGCAGGTGCCACTAATGATGACCCTGCCGACCAGGGCAAGATATACGAGTTGAACCTCATATTGCCTTCGGCTGGTACTTATACCATCAATATAAGTTATGATGCCAATGCAACCATATTTAGAAGTAATGTAGGTGTAAGTGGATACCCCTTCACTATTGGTGGGGTATTTAGCATTACAGGTAATACAGCCACGCCAGGGTCAACCGGGTACTATTATTACTTGTACAATATGCATGTACATAGTTATGGCTGTGCCTCAACAAGCAGGCAGGCGGTAACTTTAACTAAGCCAACTATAACACAAAATGGCAATGTGCTAACATCTAATTATACAGCGGGTAACCAGTGGTTTTATAATGGCAACCCGATAAGCGGCGCAACCGGACAAACCTATACCGCAACCGAAAGTGGTAATTACCAGGTAGCAATAGCGGTAAGCAGCGGTTGCACAGCAATATCAGACAATTATGCTTTTGCCCTGGTTGCCCTGCACCCGGATAACAGTACAGATATCGGGCTTACTATTTACCCGGTGCCGGCATCAACCACATTAAATGTGTTGTTTGTGGCCAAGGCAGCCGGTAATGCACAACTATCATTTGTTAACAGTGTGGGGCAGGTAATGTATACCGACAAGCGTACTGTTGATGCGGGTAATTTCAGCACGGCGCTTAATGTATCGGGCCTGGCACCGGGTACTTACTTTTTAAAGATTGTATTGGGTGATAAACTCTACGCCAAAAAAGTAATTATACTACGCTGATTTTAGAAAGCATATTTTAGTCCCAGCGCAGGTGCCAGGTCGAAGGTTGAACCTGTGGCCAGTTCGAGGCGTGGATCAAGGTCTACACTAATAGCTATTGGTGTGTTAGGGATAGTATATTCGGCACCTATAACAGCATCGAAACCCACTAACACGCGCCTGCTGGTATAAACATGGCGGCCATCGTCGTAAGTACCCTTATCGATACCACCCAAATGGAGGCCGCCGCCATAAAATAAATTCAGCTTGTCGACATTAAATATAGGCACGTGCATTTCATAAAGTCCGGTAACTACAGCACCACCACTACGAAGCCCGAATACACCTTCCAAAGCCTGGTTGTTATCATAAAACCATTTGATAGACGGCCCGATTTCGTATCCGCCAAACTTTAAGCCCACGGCAGTTTTATAGCTATTGTCCTGCGCCTGAGCTTGTTTGCCAGTTATTACAAATGCTGCTATTGCAATAATAAAGTAGAATATCTTTTTCATAAGTATGCGATTTTATACAATTAACGGTGATTATTGCATTTTATGACAAGTATTGTAATAGAAAAGTTACTCTTTCTAAAGGGAATCAAGAATCGAGAGTCAGGAATCGGGAAAGGAAAATGGGTTGCGCTTATCGCAAACTTGATAGGAGAGATCTTATGCGAATGATAATTTGGCAGTACAAGATTTCTCCTATCGTCGAAATGACAAAACTGTATTTTTGAATTTGGTTAAGATCGTATTGCCATAAATTATTTGAAAATGAACGATAGTGGCGTTTCGGTTCCGGTAGCCCCGCTTTCTGCTCTACTACGTGCCGCGCCAATCGGGTTTAGATTGAAGGTGTTTTGCTTTGTAATTACGAGTCCCAATAAGCTGTCGTTCCTCCTCACAATGACAAAAGGAAAGTGAGCTTCTCTCCCCGTCGGCAAACAGCTTTGGCCAAAAGCGTGCAGAACAATGCTGGCCTTGTGTGGTGGAAAGAGGCATTGGAGATTTTGCAGAAGGGCTGGCTTGTGCGAACGTTAGTAGGGCAAAAGATCCCGTCCCGATAGCTATCGGGATGTGTTGTTCTGAACGCTGTGCGGCATGGCATGTGCGTAGAGAAGCCTTTTGCCGATGAGCCTTTTGATTACTTTTTGGCTAAAAAGTAATAGCCAACCCGCGGCGATTGAGCGGGACTGACATTGATAAAGCACAACGCTTTCATAGCAGTCTATGCTTTATTAAAGGAACTGCTAATCGGCCTGAGATTGCTTCGTTCCTCGCAATGACGTTCTAAGGTATTTTAAAGTAATCCATCAAAATCCCCTATAAAAACCCTTAATTAGTAAATTCAATTCTGCAATACATGAACCCTTTCTTAAAAACTTCAACCCGGATAATTTTCAGTGCGCTGATCTTATCAGCAACAGTGGGCTATAGTCAATCGGCAACAACACAATACCATAACGGTATGGTAGTTTGCGCTTACCCGGATGCATCGCAGGTGGGGCTGGATATTTTAAAAAAGGGTGGTAACGCGGTTGATGCTGCCGTGGCAGTGCAGTTTGCCCTGGCCGTAACTTTACCCGAAGCCGGTAACATCGGCGGGGGAGGCTTTATGGTTTTTCGCCCGGCTAAGGGTTTACCCAATACTTTAGATTTTAGGGAGAAAGCTCCGGCCGCGGCCAGCAAAAATATGTTTCTGGATGCCAATGGAAATGTGGTGCCCAATATGAGTATTGCTACCCATCAGGCTTCGGGTGTACCGGGCTCGGTTGATGGGATGATTACTGCGCACGCTAAATATGGCAAATTGAAATGGGCCGACCTGGTTCAGCCAGCAGTTGATTTGGCCCGTAAGGGATTTAAAATTACCCCGCATCTGGCCGGCGATTTAAACCGCAACCAGGAAGCCTTTAAAAAGCTGAACCCCGGTAAAACTTATTTCCTGAAAGATGCCCCTTGGCAGACTGGCGATATATTGGTGCAGGAGGATCTTGCTAAAACCCTGGAGCAAATCCGTGATAAAGGCCGTGCCGGGTTTTATGAAGGCAAGGTGGCTGCCCAGCTAACCGCCGAAATGAAAAGCGGTAACGGGATGATCAGCGCTGAGGATTTAAAAAACTATCATTCGGTGTGGCGTAAACCGATTATCGGGAAGTATAAAGACTACAAGATCATCACCATGCCGCCGCCATCGAGTGGAGGGATAGCTTTGCTGCAACTACTGCATTCGGTAGAAAATTACCCGTTGCACCGCTGGGGGTATAACCAGGATAGCACAGTGCAGGTAGTGGTAGAGGCCGAACGCAGGGTGTATGCAGACCGTTCGAAATATTTAGGCGACCCTGATTTTTTCAAGGTGCCTGTTGATAGTTTGCTGAGGCCGAATTATATCACTTCGCGTATGCAAAATTTTAACTGGGATAAAGCAACACCAAGCAACGAAATTAAACCGGGCAGTTTTGCCGGTTACGAGAGCGACCAGACTACGCACTATTCCATCGTAGATAAAGAAGGGAATTCGGTATCCATCACCACAACACTGAATGGCGGCTTTGGCTCCAAAATATTTGTTGCGGGTGCAGGCTTTTTGCTGAACAATGAGATGGACGATTTTAGCGCTAAAGCGGGTGTGCCCAATATGTTTGGTTTAACGGGTGGTACAGCCAATAGCATACAGCCGGGTAAACGAATGCTGTCATCCATGACACCAACTATTGTAGAGAAAGACGGCAAGCTATTTATGGTAGTGGGTACTCCTGGTGGATCAACCATTATTACGTCTGTTTTCCAAACAATATTGAATGTAATCGAATTTGATCAGGATATGCAGCAGGCGGTAAATTCTAAACGTTTCCATCACCAATGGCTGCCCGATGAGGTTGCTATAGAAACCGATGCTACTTTAACCGATGCTGTGAAAAGTAAATTGCAGCAAAAAGGCTATAAAATAATTGTACGCGGTGCCAGTGGCCGGGTTGATGCCATATTGATAAAAAATGGTGTATTGCAAGGTGGCGCTGACCCGCGTGGCGACGATACCTCTATGGGCTGGTAAATTAAATTATACTTGCTTAGTAGATAATATCAACTTACATTTGGTTTGCATGCATAACAAGGCGAAAAACCACGAAACGATAGATTATTTATTGAAGGTTGTTTGGCAAACCATGGCCAACCGCTATAATAATATTGTGTCCGATTTTGGTATTACCCAATCTATCGGCTACCTGTTAATTAATATTGACGAGGAAGACGGTACAACGGTTTCGCAGGTGGCTGCACTGGTGGGTGCAAAATCTACCAGCTTATCGCGCATGCTGAGCCAGGTAGAAAAGATGGGCTTAATTTACCGCGAATTAAACAAAGGGGATAAGCGCTCGGTAAAAATATACCTTACCGATTTAGGTAAAGAAAAAAGGCGCATGGCCCGTGGCGTGGTAAAAGAATTTAACAGCTACCTTAACGACCATATTACCGAAAAAGAAAAAGATTCGCTGACCGATATCCTCAAAAAACTCAACAAGCTTACCCTTAATTATAAGCCTTAATTATAAAAATGATCTCTGCTTTAGGCTTCCTTATAATTTCTGCACAAGTGTTTCCGTTACAGGTAAATGTTAAAATATGTTAACCTGCCGTTTTTGAATTTTAAAACAATAAATTTGCCGTTTGAAAAAAGCTGTATGAACAGGTGGTTGGGTATAATATTATGCCTGGTAATTTTTGCCGGCTGTAAAAAAACAGATGATGTTGCCGCAAGTGTAAAAGCACAGGCTGAGGCTGATGATAAAGCGTTGGTAACGTTTATAAATGCAAACAATTTATCAAAAGTTGCTGTACAGGTAGGCGCACCAAAAACTGATACGATAGGTGTTTATTACATTGTTGAAGATCCGGGTACTATACCGGCTTTATACACTTCTTCAACATCTATAACAGTTAACTATACCGCCAGTGTAATTACGGGCACAACAGAACAGCCGCCGTTTACCAGCACAGGCAGTACTGGCTTTACGCCTTCGTATGTGTTGGGGGCAACAATAAAAGGCTGGCAGTTAGGCCTGCAAGCTGCAAAAATTAATAAAGGGGGTAAAATACGATTGCTAATGTCATCACGTTATGCATACGGCCCTTACCCTCAGTCCCAGTATGTAGATGCTAAAGGCAATGTTTTATTGCCGGCAAACTCATTACTGGATTTTGAGATAACAATACTTGATGTAACTAATTAATAAATGAAACAAACGCTTACTACGCTTCTGCTACTTTGTACCATAGGGCTGATGTCTTTAGGATTAATATCTTGCCACAAAGACAACAACAACGTTGATATTAAAACATACGATCAGCAGCAGATTCAAAATTATATTTCTGCCAACGGCCTTACCGGCATGAAACGCGACCTGGATGGTGGTGATACAACAGGTATTTATTACCAGATATTAAGACCAGGTAAGGGTAAAGTACTTCAATATTCTGATGCGGTATCTATTGTGTTTACTTATAAAACTTTAGATGGCCAGTATGTATCTGCAGATACTGTTTTAAACCATGCGTATAGCTATGTAGGCCATTTTACCCCTCCTGCGGGTTTAATGCTGGCACTAAAAACTATTCTGGTGAACGATGGTGCACAAGCCAGGATACTAATCCCATCGCATTTGGCTTATGGTACATCTGGTACAGGTACAGGCAGTACCAGGTTACCGGGTAACGAAAGCTTAGATTATTATATCAATATGATAAATAGCGAGCCTAATTTACCTAACAGCGAGCCTATTTATGATGATATGGTTATCCAGAACTACATGAAAACTAACGGCCTAACCGGTTACACCAAAACAGCCGATGGTTTATACTACAAAATAGTACAAGTAGGTACAGGTACAGTGCCGGTTACAGAAAACTCTGTTGTTGGCCTGCAATATACCGGCAAACTATTTAACGGAACTATATTTGATGGACAAAACTTTGCAGATACAAGTTCCTTTCCTGTAAATTATAAAAATATGATACCGGGTTGGCAGGAAGGCTTAAAACTGGTAACCAAAGGTGCTAAGCTATCACTGATCATCCCATCGGGCCTTGCTTACGGTAAAAACCCGGCAACTTTTGGAGCTTCATTTACTGTACAGGCTCCTCCGGCAAACAGCTGTCTGTATTATGACTTTAACATTATGTCTGTAACGAATTAAGATTAGATATTAGATTTTAGATGTGAGATATGAGACAGGAAAAGACTGAGAAAATATCTCACATTTAATTATCGGTACTAAAGTTAGATATGAGATATGATACAAGAAAAATCTGAGAAAGCATCTATTATCTCACATCTAATTACCGGCCAAGCGCTTGCTTATATGCTTTGAGGCAACGCGCACGTGCTTCGGTGTTATCAACAATGGGTTCTGGATATTGGTTTGTGCCATACTCCGGAACCCATTTTTTTATGTATTCCATTTTAGGGTCGAACTTTTTGAGCTGCGACTCGGGATTGAAAATCCTGAAATATGGCATCGTATCCGTACCCGAACCTGCCACCCATTGCCAGTTGCCTACATTGGCCGATGCATCATAATCCAGCAGTTTTCGTGCAAAATAATGTTCGCCCCATCGCCAGTCAATCAGTAAGTGTTTAACCAGTAAGCTTGCTGTTACCATGCGTACACGGTTATGCATAAAGCCTGTGGTATTTAACTCGCGCATGCCGGCATCAACCAAAGGGTAGCCTGTTTTGCCCTGGCACCAGGCTTTAAACTCATGCTCATTGTTACGCCATTGGATACGGTCAAATTCCGGGCGATAGGCGCTATCAATAGTTTGCGGAAAAAAGTCTAACGACATCATATAGAACTCGCGCCATATCAACTCATTGAGCCAGGTACGTTCGTGATACTGGGTGGCTTCGCGAGCGAGGTCGCGAATGCTTACTGTACCGAAGCGCAGATGTAATGCAATATGTGACGTGCCTTTGATCGCCGGGTAATCGCGCTTCTTCGCATAGTCCTCAATAACACTCTTGTATTCAATCGGCGGAAATTCTGCTTTGCTTTCAGTAAAACCAAGATGTTTCAGGGTAATATCTTTAAGTGGCTTGGTTTGATAGAAGTTCTTAAAATACTTTTCTGTCGGATACGATTTGAGGTGGAAAGAGGTAAGATTATTTAACCATCGCTTTTTGTAAGGCGTAAAAACTGTGTAAGGCGTTTTATCATCCTTTACTACTTCCTGTTTTTCCAGTATTACCTGATCTTTAAAAGTTTTAAAGTCAATCTTATGTTTGGCAAAGAAATGAGCCAGATCACCATCCCGTTTTTTAGCGTAGGGTTCGTAGTCGTGATTGGTATAAACTGCAGCTACTTCGTATTCTTTGATGATCTCCTGCCATGCATGATGAGGTTTATCATACTTCAACAATAAACTGCTGCCATGTTTTTGCAGTTGCTTATCAAGTTCTTCAATTTGGTTGTAGATGAAAGTTACCCGTGCATCATCCTTATCTTCCAGATCATCCAGAATTTCCTTATCGAAAATAAAAAGGCATAAAACCGGGTTGCCACTTTTAAGGGCGCGGTACAAGCCGGCGTTATCATGCAATCGTAAATCGCGGCGAAACCAAAAGATAGTAAGCGGTTTATTTTCCATAGAGTTGTTTAAGCGTATCGGCTAATAAAGGGTATTTGAATGTGAAACCGGTGCTTTCAATTTTGTCCGCAGATACTTTAGTGCTGGCTAACACCACCTTGCTCATTTCGCCCAGTAAGGCACGTAATATAAATGCCGGTACATTGGGTAGCCAGTAAGGGCGGCGTAATTGTTTAGCTACAGCTTTAGTAAGCTGTTTGTTGGTAACCGGGTTAGGCGCTACCATGTTGAATACGCCTTGTATTGCGTTATTCTCGAGCACATGCAAATACATATCAACCGCATCCTGGATATGGATCCACGGAATCCATTGTTTACCGCTGCCCAACGCTGTGCCCACCCCAAATTTTACCGGCAATGCCAGCGGTGGCAATGCGCCACCACGTCGGCTTAGTACCACACCTGTACGCAGTTTCACAATGCGCAGGTTTAGCTCTTTGCCCGCATCTACAGCCTGTTCCCACACGGTGCAGCAGTAGCCCAGAAAATCTTTGGCAGGTGTACTGTCCTCGGTTAGTAATTCATCACCCCGGTTACTATAATAACCCGTTGCCGATGCCGAGATGATATTTTTAACCAGGTTGGGTTTTCGTTTAATCAAATCGTACAACAATGCAATAGATTGCGTACGGCTATCTATCAATATTTTTTTGCGTTTTTTAGTCCAGCGCTTATCGGCAATACCGGCACCGGCCAGGTGTACAATGGTGTCTACACCACTGAGGCAATTTTCGTCAATCTGGCCACGGTCTACATTCCACTGGTAAGTTTTAACCCGGCTGTCTTTACCTTCGCCGCGGCTTAGGTGGCTAACTGTGTAGCCTTGTTTAAGCAATTCTTCAGTTAAACATTTACCAATAAGGCCGCTACCACCTGTAATTAAAATGTGTTGTTTCTGCATCGCAACAAAGTATCAGCTAATATCATGCCTGTTGTAAGGCCTCCTTAAAGGTAAGCCTTTGCATGGGCACAATATCCAGGATGGCGTCATCGCGCGAAATTAAGTCGTATTTTAAATTCTCAACCAGCGTTTTGGCATGCGAATAACTGATAGGCGTTAAGAAATTAAGCCAATACGATGACAGTGCTGCCGACACCTGAGGCACCGTAACTATCTTGGTAACCGTGTTACGGCATATTTCGCCATAAATCATCAGCATTTGTTTAAACGTAATAACATCAGGTCCACTAATGTGGAACTCGCTGTTGTACGAGGCTTCGTTAAGTAAGCAACCCACCAGGTATTTAATCACATCGCAAACGGCTATGGGTTGCTCCTGCGCCTTGGCCCAATTTTTGGCTATAATTACCGGCATTTTACGGGTAAGCCCATCCAGTAGCTCGGTAGCTATACTGCCCGAGCCTACCATCATGGTAGTCTTTAATATCGTAATGGCAGCATCGGCCTTAACCAAAATATCTTCCACATGCTGGCGCGAAAGGCCAACGGTGCTTAAATGATCGTCGATATCGCTCAGTGAAATAATTTGTTTGCAGTAAGTTTTGTCAATAGCATCCACAAAATTTTGGGCAACAATGGCCTCCAAACCGGCAAAGCCCGATGTTTGTACCATGGCGTTAACCAGGTAATAAGCCACGTCAATATCTGTAGGCAGGGGCTCCATACTATGGCTGCGCAGCAAATCGCCGGTGATGATGGTCACCCGGTCGGCATAAACACTTTGTTTAGTAAATAAATTTTTGTCGCGAACAAGGCATACCACTTCGTGGCCTTTATCTAATAAGGCAGGTATCAATTTTGTACCTATATAACCATTTGCTCCGGTAAGCAGCACCTTCATATCAGAAGTGCAACAATAAAAACCGCCGGGAGTTTTTACAATAGTTGTTTAAAAGTTTTTTGGGGTGTGAGAGGAAATTTGGAGAGGGGTTGGAATGGGTGTTTATTTTATTTATGAGAATGATATATCTATAAGTGTTTTGTCATTCTGAATGTAATGAAGAATCTTCTTCGCCGCTCTGTTTGAACCAGAATTTATTGAATTAAAGAATTAGCAGAATGTTTGGAGGCTTGCGGTAGAGAGGGAAATTATTCACTCATTCAAAAACTCACTCATTCACTCATTAAATTGGGGCGTTGCCTTCGGCCCGGGCTATCCGTTGCAAGTCCTCGCTACGCTCCGGGCTTTCCACTACTATCCCTAACGCGGAATGATGTAAAGGTATAGCTAAGAAGATCCTTCGCTATCGCTCTGAATGACAAAAGATAGTGGGGGAAATAAAAGATAAATGCTGTGATGAACCATCAATACTCTAATAATTGTGGCATCTTAATTTTCGGATAGCACAACACCTGCCACATCACTACTTTCAACAGAAAATTGAGCAGCCACGACTTTTTCTTTGGTTCGTTTCTTTTTGAGAGAAAAAGAAATGAACATCCACTGACGATTCATAACGCACACTACCATTCCTAATGAAAAACAGATATGCAAGTGAAATGCCCACCGCACCATACTTCGAGTGCCTCAGCATGACAGATCCCGCTCTATGTGGTATTGAAGTTTCTGCAAATTGGTCTGAGATTGCTTCGTCGTACCTCCTCGCAATGACGTGTGGTATGACGTGCTGGTATTAAATACTTACACCGCCATTAAATGCGGCTTAAACGTATCCGTCTTAACCTCTGCCTTTAACTCATGCAAAATATTGTACAGCCCGAAATTGGTGCGGTTTACATAAATAAAATGCTTAACACCGCGGGCTTGCTTAAATTCGGGCATTTTGGAAATTTGCTCGCCGAAAGCATATAGGTCATCAAAAAAGGCAGTTTCGCCAAAATCGAAGGTACTGCTCATGTAGGGCTTGGCGAAGAGGCCAATCATTTGCTTATACTGCGTATAGTAAAACTCAATTTGCTGTGGCGAATCTTTAGGATGGATCATTTCCAGCTCACGGAAAGCTTTGATGGTTTCTTCTTTATCATCCAGCATATTGGTTGAGGTGAGGGAAAAGAAAGGGTAGTAAAAATCTTCGGGCATTTCTTTAATGCAGCCAAAGTCTATTACACCCAACTTGTCATCAGCGGTAATCATAAAATTACCCGGATGCGGGTCGGCATGTACGGCACGGAGCTCGTGCTGTTGAAAATTATAGAAATTCCAAAGTGCCTGGCCTATTTTATTCCTTAATTCCTGTGATGGGTTAGTGGCTAAAAACTCTTTCAGATGCTGCCCTTCAATCCAACTCATAGTAATGATACGTTTGCTGGAAAGCGACGGAAAATATTCAGGGAAAACAATGTTTTGCAAATTGGCGCAGGCGGTAGAAAACTCGATAGATCTGCGCACTTCCAGTTCGTAATCAGTTTCTTCGAGCAGGCGTTCTTCAACCTCGCGCATGTAAACATCCAGTTCTTTTTCACTCATGCCCAGCAGGCGGAAAGCAAATGGCTTTACCAACTTTAAATCGCTCGAAATTGAATCACCTACACCGGGGTATTGAATTTTTACTGCCAGTTTACGTCCATCCAATTCGGCCTCATGAACTTGACCGATTGATGCGGCATTGGTAGATCGTAGATTAAATTTATCATAGATCTGTTCGGGCGATTTGCCGAAATATTTCTTAAAAGTCTGCACAATCAGCGGCCCGGATAGAGGAGGCGCATTGTATTGCGACTGCGAAAACTTATCGACATAAGCCGTAGGCAGCAGGTTTTTATCCATGCTCAGCATTTGCGCTACTTTCAGGGCGCTGCCTTTCAGTTCGCTTAATGAGGCATAGATGTCAGTTGCATTATCCTCGTTTAACTGGCTTTTATCCAGATCAGGATTAAAAAGCTTTTTAGAATAATGCTTAATATAATTACCGCCAACCTGGAAACCGGTTTTTACAAACCGGGCAGATCGCTCCACTTTGGAGGTTGGCATACTGTTTTGTTCTTTACTTTGCTCACTCATCTTTATCAATCAAATAATGCAGCCAGTTTATTAAGGTCGATATTGGTATAATCGTCAATTAAAATATTAACGGGTTTCAACTCGCCGCCTTTGTGGGTGGTTGTAATGGCCACCACTTTCATCCCGGCGCTGTTGGCTGCCTTAACGCCCGAGATCGAATCTTCAAAAACCACACAATCGGCAGGCTGCATGTTTAATGCTTTGGCCGCCTTCAAAAATATTTCAGGATCAGGTTTACCACGTGTAAGACCTGTATTATCAACAATGGCATCAAAATATTGCCTGATGTTTAAATGCCCGAACACAAAATCAACATTGCCATGCGATGCCGATGTGGCCACGGCCATGCTTACGCCTGCCTGTTTTAATGATGCCAAAAATCGCTCCAAACCTGTAATGGGTTTTACATACGGCGCGTAAACTGTTTTATAGTTCTCATTTTTTTCCTCAAACATGGCTTTCAGTTCATCATCGTTAAACTGGCCGTCGAGTATTTTGTGCAAGCCCATTAAGCCGGGTACGCCGCTCAGATACTCATTAAATGTTTGTTGCGAAAGCTGGGGCAAACCGTGGCTTGCAAATAATTGCTGGTAAGCTTTGAAATGGTAAACGTTGTTGTCAATTAAAGTTCCGTCCATATCAAATATGGCAGCAAAATTTTTCATTACCCCTCCAACCTCCCCTAAGGGGAGGCTTTGTTAAGTTTTATACTTTATTAATTGCGATTGCTGATTTTTTAAAGCCCTCCCCTCTGGGGAGGGTTGGGAGGGGTTACACCCGTTCCGCAAACCTGCTATTCTTTGCCAAAAACTTGCCGTACTCCAGCAAATTATCAATTGGCGAACGTTGGAAAAGATCAAACGTTACGTTTACACCTTTCTCAATGGCTTCATCAGTTTTCTCGAACCCGGCCGAATTATCGTTGATCCAGAAATTAAGCACAAAGCCAAACTGCATCCAAAGGCCGTCTTTATAACGTTTGGAAAGGAAACGGCGATCAGCCAGTTCGTTCGACTCGAGGCCTTGCTTAATTATCTCATCGGCAAAGTTTTCTACTATCACCTTTAAAGTATCCAGCACACGCGGATGCGATAACCCTTTGGGCTGTCTGTTAAAGCTGTAGATGGCAAAGCTGCGGCTGCTTTTTAATAATTCGAAAAAGCTGTAGAAGAACGACAATGCTTTCTCCCGCGATGAATATTGCGGCCAAATCTCCTGAGTTTTAATTTCAGCAATGGTTTTGGTAGCTGTTTCAGCCCAGATGTTTTGCTCCAGTGCCTCAAACGATCCGAAGAAACGATAGAACTCTTCTTCGGTAATTTCATTCTGTTTCGCAAATACGTATACCGACTTAGGCTGCTCGCCCTGCGTAAGTACATAATCTATATAAGCGGATTGTATGCTCTCTATAGTGGCCATAATGCTCCTGTGTTTTATTTAAAGTTACAATTTAATAGCCAAGCAAATGTCATGCTTGTATGATAATAAAAACAGGAAAATAATATGAAATAGTGTGTATTATTCATTTTTTCTCTAAAAATGAACAGGCAAAAATTGTGTTACGCTTTTATTTATCAATCAATATTGTATTATCTTTATGCCATAATCTGTAAATGCGCCTATTTACCCCGGGCGAAGATGAAATGTTGGGATGATGTCAAAAATTGACTGATTGTGTGAAAATGACGCGAATATTTGCAATTTTTACAAACCCGGTAGGCTAAAGCGATAGAATGAGCGATAAAACGATATTGGTTTGGTTCAGAAATGATTTACGTGTAAACGATAATGAAATATTGTTAGAAGCTACGCGTAAAGCCGATAAAGTACTGCCCGTTTATATTTTCGATCCCTATTATTTCGAGACCACCGAAGCCGGTGTACCTAAAACAGGTAACATTCGTGCAAAGTTTCTGATAGAATCTGTAGCTAACCTTCGTCAGAACTTACAGTCATTGGGTGGCGACCTGATCGTCCGCATTGGCGACCCTGCCGAACTGATCCCACAACTGGCACAAGAATATCATGTTAACGAGGTTTATCACCACCGCGAGGTATCATTCGAAGAAACTGCCATTTCTGAAAAACTGGAAGCCGCCTTATGGAAAATTAAGCTGAACCTTAAACACTTTATAGGCCACACGCTTTACCATAAAGAAGATCTGCCTTTCCCGATAAAAGATATCCCGGATAGCTTTGCCGTATTTAAAAAGAAAGTAGAGCGCGACAGCGATGTACGCCCAAGCGTACAAGCGCCCGAAAATATAATACTGCCCGAAAATGCAGAACCCGGCGAAATACCAACCCTGCAACAATTAGGATTGGAAGAGCCAATTGCCGACACCCGCGCCAAGTTTAGTTTTATAGGCGGCGAAACAGCAGGTAACGAGCAACTGCAACGCTATATTAATAATGCCCTTGCCGCAATGGGGTCAAAGCCTGCGCGTAATGGCATGCATACTTCTATTTCAGGTATTTCGCCCTGGTTGGCTATGGGGTGTTTATCGCCTCGCCAGGTATATTGGAGTGTGATGCAGCATTTTCATCATAACAACAACCCGCTGGTGCTCGAGCTTTTATGGCGCGATTACTTTAGGTTTATGTTTAAAAAACACGGCAGCACCAAGTTTTTCAAAGCCGAAGGTTTTAAAACCGAAGCTCCCGAAACAGCCACCAAGCAAGGCGAACTTTTCGAAAACTGGAAACAAGGTGCAACCGGCAACGCAGCAGTAGATGCCGCAATGACCGAATTAAACAATACCGGTTTCATCAATAACTATAGCCGCCAAACCCTGGCCGCTTACCTCATCAAAGAATTAAAAGTAGACTGGACACAAGGCGCGTTATACTTCGAAAGTGTGCTGATAGATTACTCACCCGCCAGCAATTGGGGTAACTGGATCTTTGTTGCCGGTGTAGGTAACGATCCACGCGAAAATAAATACTTTGATACCTCTAAATTAGGTACCGAGTATAAAGATGATTACCTGGCGCTTTGGTTATCGCATACTAAGGACGTAGCGTAACTTGCCGACACGTCTTTTTCCCCTTTGTCATTCAGAGCGGCAGAGAAGAACCGACCGTAGGGAGCTCATTAATACCTATAATACTAATAATACTAACACTTCATTAATAATCTTCTTCGATTTGCATGAAGAAGATGTATGGTGAATAAGATTCCTCGTTCCTCGGAATGACAAAAAAACTATTGAAATAAATTTGATGACACTCGCCCGACACCAACCCTGTAACATTTTCTTTTTGAAAGCGTTCAATATAATATAAATAAATACGAACTTAGTATTATTAAATACTTAAAAATATGGGAGCTGGCTTAGCATTGCTTGGACCGCCAATTATGACGGCTTTATTTATCGGGTGGATTTTATATCATCTGATTATTAAAAAGGATGCTAAAAAGTACCGCAATGATATTTTAGGCGGATTGATGTTTATCTCAGTCTGGGCAGTAATATATTTCGTATTTATAAAGTAAGTTAATAAACCACAAAATGAACTCCTTCGAAGAATTTACCGTCATCATCGGCGTCCTCGCCGTAGCTTTCGAAGGCTTTGACTATCTCAAAGACTTCGTGAAGAAGTTATTTCATAAAGCACATTAAGAGAGTTTATAGCGCCCGGTTTTATATGTTAAACTATCAACGTTTAGATGCGTTGTAACAACATGGCAAAAACACTCCGGCTTATTCTTGGCGATCAATTAAACAGTAAGCACAGTTGGTTTGCCAAACAAGATCCCGAAGTTTATTATGTGCTGATGGAAGTGATGCAAGAACAGGAATATGTGACGCATCATTTACAAAAAATCCTCGCCTTTTTTGCCGCCATGCGCAACTTTGCTCATCAGCTTGGTAAGGCTGGTCACCAGGTAATTTATATAAAATTGGATGATACAGATAACCAGCAGCACATCGATAAAAATTTGCAACAGCTTATTGCAAAGCACCATATCAAACGTTTTGAATATCAATTGCCCGACGAATACCGTTTAGACGAACAGCTTAAATCATTTTGCCTGTCACTCAATATTGAAACCGGCGTAGCCGATACCGAACATTTCCTGACCACCCGCTACGAGGTGCGTGATTTTTTTGGCGACCGTAAAAGTTACCTGATGGAGAACTTTTATCGAAGCATGCGCACACGCCTTAGCATATTGATGAAAGGTGATCAGCCATTAGGCGACAGATGGAACTTCGATCATGATAATCGAAAGAAATACGATAACAAAGTGCCGCTGCAAGAGCCTATCCTGTTTAACCATGATGTATCGGCATTGAAAGTAATGATTGATAAAATGGGAGTGAAGTATTTTGGCAGGGTAGATGCTGAAAAGTTCGGCTGGCCATTATCTCGTAAGGAAGCTTTACAATCGCTTAACTATTTTTGTGAAAATTTGTTGCCGCATTTTGGTACTTATGAAGATGCTATGCTGAACGGGCATATCAGCCTTTTCCATTCGCGGTTGTCATTCGCCCAAAACACGAAGATGATTTCACCGGTCGAAATTATTACTGCAGTACTTAGCCAGTGGGATAAGAATAAAGAAGATATTACACTTGCACAGGTAGAGGGATTTGTGAGGCAGGTAATTGGCTGGCGCGAATTTATGCGCGGCGTATACTGGGCCAAAATGCCCGAGTATGCAACCCTTAACTTCTTTAATCATAAAAGCCAGCTACCTAAATGGTTTTGGGATGGTAATACCAAAATGAATTGCCTCAGCAAATGCATCGGACAGTCATTGAATAACGCTTGGGCACACCACATTCAAAGGCTAATGGTAATCGGCAACTTTGCTTTACTATCGGGCTCAAATCCAGATGAGGTAGACGAATGGTATCTGGGCGTTTACATTGATGCCCTGCAATGGGTAGAAATTACCAATACCCGTGGCATGAGCCAGTTTGCAGATGGCGGCATTATTGCTTCTAAGCCTTACGTAGCCTCAGCTGCCTATATCAACAAAATGAGTGATTACTGCAAAGCCTGCCATTACGATTATAAAAAGAAATACGGCGACCGCGCCTGCCCGTTCAATAGCCTTTACTGGAATTTCTTTGACCGTAATGCTGAAACCCTCGAACCTAACCCACGCGTTGGCATGATGTATAATATTATGCGTAAGTTTCCAGCTGATGAATTAAGAAAAATCAATGAACAGGCCGAGGTTTATTTGGGGATGGTAGATGAGTTATAGGGGGAAAGAGAATCAAGAATCGAGAGTCAAGAATCGAGACCAAATCCGATTAGTCATTGCAATGACTAATAAATAATGCCGATGGTAACTGCCCTGATAAACCCTTAATAACCTAACAATTGTGGCATCTTGATTTTCGGATAGCACAAAATTAGCTACACCACACTCTTTCATAGAAAATTGAGCAGCCACGACTTTTTCTTTGGTTCGTTTCTTTTTGAGAGAAAAAGAAATGAACATCCACTGACGTTGAATTATCACACATCCGTTCCTAATGAAAAACGGATTTCTGCTACACGAAAGCCACTACAAATCGGTCTAAGTTTGCTTCGTACCTCGCAATGACGTGGTAGTGTTCACGGGTAGGCACGAGGTTGTTATCAAAAAGTTACTAATTCTCCTATATATTACCTCAATATGAATTTATTTTAAAAGGAAATCTAAGGTAATTGTCTTAGTTTTGCACTGTTTTACAGATTGATTTCTACAGATGGATCGTTTCACATATCTAAATAACGAAAACACAGCCTATATCGACTCTCTATATGAAGCCTACCAGCAGGACCCAGCCTCGGTAGATTATGGTTGGCAAAAGTTTTTCGAAGGGTTTGACTTTGGTAAAGGTTCGGATGGTAAGCCTGCTGTTGCAGGTGGTACCGATACGCCGCCCAACCATGTGTTAAAAGAAATAAACGTTTTAAATATGATAAACGGGTACCGCTCACGTGGCCACCTGTTTACGCATACTAACCCCGTACGCGAGCGCCGCCAGTATTTTCCGGGCAAAGAACTGGAAACTTTTGGCTTAAGTGATGCCGACCTGGATACCGTATTTAATGCCGGTGTTGAAGTAGGCTTGGGCAAAGCAACCCTGCGCGACATTCGCCAGTTGCTGGAAGATACTTACTGCCAAACTATCGGTGCCGAGTACAAATACATCCGCAACCCGATAAAAACCAAGTGGTTTGAAGACCGCATGGAGAAAACCCGCAATCAGCCTTCGTTCTCGGCAGATGAGAAAAAACGTATCCTGAATAAATTAAACCAGGCGGTAGTTTTCGAAAACTTCCTGGGTACCAAATTCCTGGGTCAGAAACGTTTTTCGCTGGAAGGTGCTGAGGCATTAATCCCGGCGCTGGATTCGGTTATCGAAAAAGGCTCTAAACTGGGTATCGAAGAGTTTACCATTGGTATGGCTCACCGTGGCCGTTTAAACGTGCTGGCTAACATCATGGGCAAATCATACAAAGAGATCTTCTCTGAGTTTGAAGGCAAAAACTACGATGTGGATACCGTTTACGGTGGCGACGTAAAATACCACTTAGGTTTCTCTACAGATATCGAAACCTCTAACGGCAAAAGCGTTCACTTAAGCTTATGCCCTAACCCTTCGCACCTGGAAACTGTTGACCCGGTTGTTGAAGGCCAGACAAGATCAAAAATCGACTTTAAATATAACGGCGATTATAACCGTATTGCACCAATATTAATACACGGCGACGCTTCTGTAGCAGCACAAGGTATTATTTATGAAGTGCTGCAAATGGAAAAACTGGAAGGTTACCGCACTGGTGGTACCGTTCACCTGGTGATCAACAACCAGATTGGTTTTACCACCAACTATAAAGACGCACGTTCAAGTACTTATTGTACTGATATTGCTAAAACCGTTTTATCTCCGGTTTTCCACGTAAATGGCGACGATGCCGAGGCATTGGCTTATACCATTAACCTGGCTATGGAGTATCGCCAAACATTTAATGAAGATGTATTTATCGACATTTTATGTTACAGACGTTACGGCCATAATGAGAGCGATGAGCCTAAATTTACCCAGCCGGTATTGTACAAGGCTATTGAAGCTCACGCTAACCCACGCGAAATTTACCTGCAAAAATTATTGGCGCAGGGCGATATATCTGCCGATGCAGCTAAGGAAATGGAAAAAACTTTCCGCGACCTGTTGCAGGCTCAATTAAACGAAAGCAAATCTGAAGACCGCTTCACCGAAAGCAAACCAATGTTTGCCGGTGCATGGCAGGGCTTACACATCGGTTCTGAAAAAGAAGCTGTTGCACCTACAGCCACAGCTGTTGCAGAAGCTGAGTTATTGGCTATCGGTAATAAATTAACGGAACTGCCTAAAGGCAAACCACTGTTCAAGAAAATAGAAAAACTGTTTGAAGACCGCCGCAAGATGGTTAACGAAACCAAAGTTTTTGATTGGGCAATGGGCGAGTTATTTGCTTACGGTTCATTATTAAAAGAAGGCCACCCGGTACGTTTAAGCGGCGAGGACGTTAAACGTGGTACTTTCTCTCACCGCCACGCAGTAATTACACTGCCTGATACGGATGAAGAGTACACACCGATGGATCATATCGGTGCCGAAGAAAAATTCAGTATCTATAACTCATTATTATCTGAGTATGGTGTTTTAGGTTTTGAGTACGGTTATGCTTTAGCTAACCCACACGCCCTAACCATCTGGGAAGCACAGTTTGGCGACTTTGTTAACGGTGCGCAAATTATTGTTGACCAATACATAGCCAGTGCCGAAACTAAATGGCAACGTGGTAACGGTTTGGTAATGTTATTACCTCACGGTTACGAAGGCCAGGGCCCAGAGCACTCATCAGCACGTATAGAGCGCTTTATGGAGCTTTGTGCCGATAGCAATATCCAGGTAGCAAACTGTACTACACCTGCAAATTTCTTCCACATATTACGCCGCCAGTTAAACCGCGATTTCCGCAAGCCACTGGTTGTGTTTACACCGAAGAGCTTACTGCGCCACCCGGCATGTGTATCGCCGTTGGTTGATTTTACCGAAGGCCAGTTCCAGGAGTTAATTGACGATAGTTTTGTTGATACCAAAAAAGTAAAACGTGTGTTGTTCTGCTCTGGAAAGATCTATTACGATTTGTTAGAGAAACAACAAGCCGATAAACGTAAAGATGTTGCCATTGTACGTGTTGAGCAGCTTTACCCTACACCTAAAGATCAAATGGAGAAGCTGAAAGCTAAATACAGCCACGCTACCGAATTTATCTGGGTACAGGAAGAGCCTGAGAACATGGGTGCATGGCCATACATGCTGCGTAAGTTCCGCAAGAGCGAATTGCAGCTGGATGTTATTTCACGTAAAGAAAGTGCAAGTACAGCTACAGGTTATTCGAAACAACATAACTCACAGCAATTGTACATTGTTGGTAAAGCTTTTGAAGCACCTGCAGGCAGCCCCGTGAAAGAAACGATAAAAGAGACAACCAAAAAAATGGCTGAAACCAGCGCGGACTGAGTTCAGTTTGAGTAGTGAGTTTTGAATTGCGAGTATTGAAGGCAATCAAAACTCACCACTCACTCAATCACAACTAATAACCTACAATACATAGATAGTATGAGTTTAGAAATAAAAGTTCCGCCGGTAGGCGAATCAATTACCGAAGTTACCTTGTCGCGCTGGATTAAGAAAGACGGCGACGCTGTGGAGATGGATGAAGTGATCGCTGAGTTAGAGTCAGATAAAGCAACATTTGAACTAACTGCCGAAAAAGCAGGGACTTTAAAAACAATAGCTGCCGAAGGTGATACTTTAGCCATTGGCGCTCCTGTAGCAAGTATTGAAGATGGGGGATCAGTAGCAGCAGCGAGTAGCAGTAGCACTCCTGCCGAAGCTGCACCGGCTCCTGCTCCTGCACCGGTTGCCGAGACTGCTCCTGTAACTGCCACTGCTACTCAATCAACTGGTTCAATCGAAATCAAAGTTCCACCGGTAGGTGAGTCTATTACTGAGGTTACTTTATCACGCTGGATTAAAAAAGACGGCGATGAAGTAGCGATGGATGAAGCCATTGCCGAACTGGAATCAGACAAAGCAACATTTGAATTAACTGCCGAAAGCGCTGGTGTTTTAAAAACCATTGCTAAAGAAGGCGATACATTAGAAATTGGCGCTGTTGTTTGCAGCATCGTAACTGGTGGATCGGTAGCAGCAGCAAGTGGCAGTAATACTCCTGCTCCGGCAATTGAAGCTACCCCTGCAACTGCCGCTGCTACTAAAGAACTTACTTACGCATCAGGCACGCCATCACCTGCTGCAGCTAAAATATTAGCTGAGAAAGGTGTTGACCCAGCATCAGTAACCGGCAACGGTGTTGGTGGCCGCATCACTAAAGAAGATGCGCTGAACGCACAAGGCACTGCTCAGCCAGCTGCAGCAAGTGCACCTGCAACATCAGCTCCTGCTCCGGCAGCAGCACCTGCGGCTAAACCAGCTGCGCCTGCTGCTCCAAAAGCTCCGGCACCGGCGGCTGCTCCTGCGGTAGCGGGTTCAAGAGTTGAGCGTCGCGAAAAAATGACTTCATTACGTAAAACTATTGCTAAACGCTTAGTTGCCGTTAAAAATGAGACTGCAATGTTAACCACTTTCAACGAGGTTGATATGGCACCTATCATGGAGTTACGCGGTAAATACAAAGATAAATTTAAAGAGAAACATGGCGTAGGCTTAGGCTTTATGTCGTTCTTCACTAAGGCAGTTTGCGAGGCATTGAAAGAATGGCCTGCCGTAGGTGCCCGTATAGAGAATGATGAGATCGTGTACAGCGATTTCGTTGACGTATCAATCGCAGTATCTGCACCACGTGGTCTGGTTGTTCCGGTTATCCGTAACGCAGATCAAATGGGCCTGGCTGATATCGAGAAAGCAGTTGTTGCTTTAGCCGGTAAAGCCCGCGAAAACAAGTTGACTATCGAAGAAATGACTGGCGGTACCTTCACCATCACCAACGGTGGTGTGTTTGGTTCAATGTTATCAACCCCGATTATCAATTCGCCACAATCAGCTATTTTAGGTATGCACAATATCATTGAGCGCCCTGTGGCAGTTAACGGTCAGGTGGTAATTCGCCCAATGATGTATCTGGCATTATCTTATGATCACCGTGTAATTGACGGCCGCGAGTCGGTTAGCTTCCTGGTAAGGGTAAAACAATTACTGGAAGACCCTGCAAGGTTATTATTAGGCGTTTAATACGCAACTCAATAAAGCAAAGCCTTTCAGATTTTCTGGAAGGCTTTGTTGTTTAGTTTGAGGAAGAAAGACTGAAAGAGTAAGGACAAAAGACAGAAGAAAGACTAAAAGAGCAAGGATAAAAGACAAAAGACAGAAGGACACACCCCTCTGAGAGGTACTGCATTTTGTAGTGTCTGTGCGTCCCCTCTCGAGAGGGGAATTGTAGTGCAATACATCTAGCACCACCGATAATAAGGGGTGTGTCACTAAATAAGATTATAATAAATAATACAACATGAAAAAAGATAAGCCCACCATCCTCATTGTAAACGACGACGGCATCACAGCTCCCGGTATTAAAGCCTTAATGGAAACCATGGCCGAAATTGGTCGCGTGGTGGTGGTAGCGCCGGATAGCCCGCAATCGGGAATGGGGCACGCCATTACTATTGGCAAGCCCTTGCGTTTAGATAAAGTAGAATTGTATGATGGCTTCGAAACCTATAGTTGCTCAGGTACACCGGTTGATTGTGTAAAGCTGGCTGTGAATATCATCTTCAAAGGTAAAAAGCCAGATCTGTGTGTATCGGGTATTAATCATGGTTTGAATAATTCCATCAACGTATTGTATTCGGGTACCATGTCGGCAGCGGTTGAGGGGGCTATTGAAGGTATCCCTTCAATCGGTTACTCACTGGATGATTTTACGTTGCAGGCTAACTTTAGCCATGCGCTTAAATATGTGAAGGAAATTGCGTTGCAGGTATTAGAAAATGGTTTGCCAACGGCGACCTTACTGAATGTAAACTTCCCGAATACTGCCGATCTGAAAGGGATCAAAATTTGCCGCCAGGCACGCGCTAAATGGGCTGAAGAGTTTGATGAGCGCGTTGATCCGCATAAGCGCCCTTATTACTGGTTAACCGGTGTATTTCAATTGGACGATCAGGGCGAGGATACCGACGTTTGGGCATTAGAACATAATTATGTATCGGTAGTACCCGTACAATTTGATATGACGGCACACCATGCTATCGCGGTTTTAAACGGTTGGAAGTTTTAAGTATTTTTAGCTGATCAATCTACCTATGAAATTTACATCCCCACATTTTACCCGCATAGCCGGTCTGTTTTTGCTGATTATTGCTACCGCTGCATCCGCACAGAATATAGTAGTAAAAACCACAAAAGGCTATATTAAAGGCATTCAGGAAAATCAATCCATCATATTTAGAGGCGTGCCTTATGCTCAGCCACCGGTTGCCGAGCTAAGATTTAAAGCACCTCAGCCCCATTTTGCATGGAAGGATACTCTGCTATGCGAAAAGTTCGGCAATACCGCTGTGCAAGGCGGCGATGGTGGTAAAGTGAGGGGGAATGAAGATTGTTTATCATTAAATATATATACACCGGCAATTCAGCCCAAAACTAAAATGCCGGTAGTGGTTTGGGTACATGGCGGCAGCTTAACGGTGGGTTCGGGCATTGGAATGAACGGCCATGCCTTCGCCGATCGTGATAGTGTGATAGCCGTTACCATTAATTATCGTTTGGGCATATTCGGGTTTATGTACCTGGGCGATGTTGATAAATCGCTGCGTACATCAGGCAACAACGGTTTGCTTGATCTGATGATGGCTTTAAAATGGATCAAAGAAAATATCAACTCATTCGGCGGCGATCCATCACGTGTAACCGTAATGGGCGAATCGGCAGGGGCTAAGCTGACCAGCACTTTATTACTTACACCACAATCAAAAGGCTTGTTTAGCCAGTTGGTTTTAGAAAGCGGCGGTGTGCAATGCGTACGCGATTCGGTTACCGCCAAAGCTATTCGCCAGCGTGTGATGAATGAATTACATGTAAGTAAAGCTTCAGAACTATTAACACTGCCGGCAGAACAACTAATGATAGCCCAGGCCAAAGTATGTAAAGGTGCACAGGGTACCAATTATTTCGGCCCGGTTGATGATGGGGATATTATATCAGGCGATCCTTATCAGTGCATCGCTAAAAAAACTAATAAAAACATTAAGCTGTTGATAGGTACCAATAAAGTAGAAAGCCGGTTGTTTATGAACATGGACAAGCGCCTCTACACCCCCGATTCTACATCGTTGTATGATTGGTTTGGTAATAACTATAAGTATTCACTGGCTGCTTACCAATCAGAGGCTAAACGCATTGATCCCGATTCGGCAGCTGCTACGGTCCTTACCGAGTATATGTACAAAATGCATTCGTACCGTTTGGCGGATGCCTTGGCTAAAGCCGGCAATCAACTTTGGATATACCGTTTCGATTATAATAAGGATGGTAAAGGAGCCACCCATGCCGATGAATTACCTTACGTATGGTATTTGCCCGATGCTAAACATAACGATGGCTTCAATACCGAATTGGCCGTACAAATGCACACAGCCTGGGTTAACTTTATAAAAGGGGATAAGCCCGGCAAAATTAACTACGCCGACTGGCCGCCTTACCAGGGAGTTGTACGGTCGATCATGGTATTCGATAAGATATCCGGCCCTACTACTTTGAAAGATGTATTTAACGATCCGAACCATCCATCAGGTAGTTTGGTGCTTAATTAAGCACATCAATATAAATTGTACATTTGGCTTAATCATGCTAAAAAATAATAATCTGTTTTGGGGGATAGCTTTAGGGCTGGTATTTCCTGTTATATCCTGGTTGCTGTTCGGGTATTTTTATAAGGGCGTTGTAATTATGCACAAGCCTGCTATACCTTATTTGGTAGCTATTGCATTGAATCTGGCTATCATGAAATTTATCGGCCAGCAACGTAATAAAACAGCGCAGGGCATTATGCTATCGACCTTTGCGTTCATGATCATTATATTTTTACTGGTACTCAAATTCTGATATGAAGTATTACCTGGTTGCCGGCGAAGCTTCGGGCGATTTGCACGGGGCTAACCTGATGAAGGAATTGAAGAAACTTGATCAGCAGGCCGAATTCCGTTTCTATGGCGGCGACCTGATGCAGGCCGAGGGCGGCAAGCTGGTAAAGCACTATGCGGATATGGCTTTTATGGGTTTTGTGGAAGTGGTGGCTAACCTGCGCACCATCCTCAAAAATATGAAGGCTTGTAAGGCTGATATCAGCGCTTATCAGCCAGAAGTATTGATCCTAATCGATTTCCCGGGCTTTAACCTCAAAATTGCCGAATACGCTAAAAAGCAAGGCTTCCCGGTTTACTACTATATCTCGCCCAAAGTTTGGGCCTGGAACCAGAAACGTGTACTAAAAATTAAACGGGTGGTTGATCACCTGTTTTGCATCCTGCCGTTCGAGGTAGAGTTTTATAAAAGCTGGGGTATGGATGTTGATTATGTAGGCAACCCGTTGCTCGATGCCATATCTGCCTTTAAACCGAATGAGAATTTCCTTCAGGAGAATAATCTTACCGGCAAAAAAATAGTAGCCCTGTTACCCGGCAGCCGCAAGCAGGAAATTAATTTTTTACTGCCCGATATGCTGGCCGCTGCTAAGCAGTTTCCGGATTACCAGTTTGTGATTGCAGGCGCTCCATCATTTAACGCTGAATATTACGATCAGTACCTGGCGGGAGAATTCATCCCAATCGTATTTAACGCCACTTACGATCTGTTAAGTAATGCCGAAGCTGCCATAGTAGCATCGGGCACAGCAACGCTGGAGACGGCTTTATTTCACGTGCCACAAGCGGTGGTGTATAAAGGGGGAAAGATTACTATTGCCATAGCACGTGCATTAATTAAGATCCGTTTTATATCGTTGGTAAACTTAATTGTAGACCGGGGTATTGTGAAGGAATTAATACAGCAGGATTGCAACCCTCAAACCATTGCTGCTGAATTAGAACTGATATTAAACGATGCTACTTACCGCCAGCAAATGCTTGCTGACTACAGCAAACTGGATGAGCGAATGGGCGAGCCCGGTGCTTCGGCCAAAACAGCGGGGCTGATTGTAAAATATGCGCAAAAAAAATAGAGACCTGGCGTGAGCCAAATCTCTATCGTTTTCATAGGTGTTGATGTGTATTTTTATAGGTAGATGATGTGCGTGTTGTTATGCAGCAGACAAACGATTGCCCTGCACAGTTTGAGCTATTTTATCTAAAACTTCATTTTTAGCGCGTTTTACAGCGATTAAATCAGCTTGTAAAATTGCTCTTAACTCATTATCGAAACGGTTAACTAATTTGGTAACGGTTGATGCTTTCTCGATTTTCATAACTGTAATGTTTTTCAGGTTAAAATATTTATTAACTAATTCTTTTTTACTTTATCGATGTGACCTTTTTCGGTCAGGTTATTCTTTAAGCGCTTAGCTTCTTTATATTGCCTAACCACTTGCTCTTTATCACGCTCATCGGTAGGCTTTTCGGGGTTGATTGGGTTTTCCCATTCTTTCTCCGTGTTTTCCATATTATTTTTATCAATAACCATATCAGCGTATTTGATAGAGGTTATTCCAATACAGTGCCAAAAATTTAAAGTACCTAAGAAAAAGTTGTAGTCTGAAACCTGTTTTAGTTCAGAAATGTCTTGCTAATGTCATTGAGGGGCGATTTTAGTTCGATAAAAATTTTCAAAAAAAATAGAATCAGCTTAAAATAATCCCCATTGCGTCAAATAGACGCTATTTAATCTGCATTTTTTTGTGATTAGCCATGTGTACAATTAGCACGATAACAGACAGTATTGTACCAATTGCGCACACGCCGTTCCATTGAAACTGGTCCCATAAGCGGCTGGCTAAAAATGTACCTGCCGAGCCGCCCACAAAGTAAGACACCATGTAAACCGTATTAACCCGGTTACGCGCTTCTTCGGTTAGTGAGAATATAATGGCCTGGTTTGAGATATGCGTAGCCTGTACACCCATATCCATAATGATAACGCCGATTACCAAACCTATAATGCTGCTGCTCGAAAAGTAAAAGATAATAAATGATATAACCACCAATGAGATAGTGAAGGTAGAAAGCTTGTAGGCGTCTACCTTATCAGTCAGCCTGCCCATTAAGCCTACGGCAATTGCTCCAAAGGCACCCACCAACCCAAATGCGCCTGCTACATCACTGCCTTTGTTAAATTGCGGTAGTTTTAACAAAAATATGAGCGTAGACCAAAATGCACTGAAAGCAGCAAATAACAACGCACCGCGAAAAGCAGCCAAACGCAATTTAGGCTCACTCATAAATAAATGGTAAAGCGATTTCATCAGGTCGCTGTATTTGCCGGTGTATGAAGGTTCGATCTCCGGCAACAGGAAATAGATGAGCGCCCATAAAGCAAACATCATAACTGCCGCTGCATAAAATATGGCATGCCAGCCAAAATGTGCACCTACGAAGCCACTGATGGTACGTGATAGTAGGATACCTATCAACAATCCGCTCATTACAAAGCCAATCTTTTTACCACGTTCTTTTGGGTCTGCAAGATGCGCCGCCATTGGTATTAATAACTGGGGGATGATAGATGAAAGGCCTACCAGGAAACTGGCTATATATAATAGTGGTAATGTAGGGGCAAGGGCAACGCCTAAAAGCGAAATTATAACCAGTGCAAAATCAATCAGCATTAATTTTTTGCGCTTAAACATATCGCCAAGGGGCACAATAAATAGCAGGCCGGCTGCGTATCCTATTTGTGTAAACATAGAAACCTGCCCGGCTTTGCTGTTGCTTACGTGGAAAGTATCGGCAATATCGGTAAGTAATGGCTGGTTATAATAAATGTTGGCCACTACTAAACCGGTAGTAATTGTCATCACCCACAATGTTAGCGGGCTTAGTTCGTTATTAGCTTCGGTGGGTGTAGAATTACGCATTTGCAATATTAAAAATACTATTTGCTGAAATTTTATTTTTTGAACATAACAGCGTAATTTTTATGTAAATTTTAGATGTGTAACATACATTTGTTGAATATATAATAATGATTTAACAGAAACGTTTATATATTTGTAACAGTTAATCGAAATAAATAAAAATAATTTTTTAAAATATTTTGTCGTTTCGAAACTTAGTGTTACTTTTACACCATCGGAAACGATAACAAAAATGTCTTCTCATAATTTAGGTTTATAATTGGTTAGTAAAGGCCTCCTGCCCATCAGGAGGCTTTACTGTTTTTAAGCCTTTTGTGTTTTCAGCTTACATCTTTAATATGGATACTTAGCTAATCACCCAAACGCTTTACCGGATGACCTGTGTTCCTTTTAAAATGGAGTGGTTAATTTGAGCTTAATAGTACTTTATCCCTCATAAAATGAGCGAATTGCTTTGAAATATTACCCGAAGATAAACTCTGTATTATCATTGTTTCATCCGATAATATCCATCTGAAAATTAAGTTTTGTAAGTATAATTTCAACCTAAAATGAAACAACCTTACACGCGCCTTAGCAGGCTACTGGCTTTAGGCCTTAGCTTTCTTTTGTTTTTAACATCCTGCAAAAAAGATAATACACAGCAGCCCGAAACAAGTTATGCTACGCTCGGCCTATACGAGCTGCAATTAAGCGACGCAGATCATTTACTTTTAATGCACATTACACAAGTAGGCAATCAGCCAATTGATGATTATAGTCGTTTTGATACGGGTTCAACAGGCCTGGTACTGGATGCCGATGGGATGCTGCCGGCATCTATGTTTAATGCCAGTGGGTTTACCATTTCGGGCGATTCCTTAGTTTATAGTGGTATTACCGTTACAAATAAGCGAGATACAGTAAGCTACGGCATTGCGGGGCTTAGTACGGTACATTTGTACGGTAACATTGCTTATGCTACGGTTAAGCTGGGAGACGATAACGGCCATGTAACCACTACACGGCTGCCCTTTCTGATTTACTACAAATGTGTTAGCGGAGAATCTGGAGAAACATTACCCCCGCATTCTTTTGATGTGTTTGGGGTTAGTGTACTCGATGGTCCTGGTGTGATACTTAACAGTCCGCTTCGCCATTTTAAGTTGCCTGCGTATCTGGCTTCCGGGTTTAAATTAGGCTCGCTCAATTTTAAGGCCCTTATTACAGATAAGGTAACCTATGTGCCTGGATTGCTCACTATTGGGTTGACTAAGCAGCAGCTCTTTTCTTCGGGTTTCATCAGTCACCCTATTGCTTCAGAAACCAATGCGCTGATAGAAGCAACAGTACAATATGATGGCAACCCTGCGGCCAGTTATGCTACCTTTGATACCGGTAGTTCAGGTTTTAGTAACTTAGAAACCGGGATAAAAGGTAACAATAATACCATCCTTTCTGGTGATGATAAAATAACCCTTTCTACCCGGCATGGCTTTAATTATAATTATATGGCAGGTGTAAATTCAAACCCTACCGCTGTTCAAACTACACCTTATCCTAACTCTGATGTTAATATTTTCAGTATTAATTTTTTCGATCATCATGAATACTTGCTGAACTATGAGAATTATTCAGTGGGGCTAAAAAATAACTAAAGGAAGATGGGCTGTTGGGGTAAGTTAAAATTATATTGAATTGCACTGGTAAGATATTCTTCGGCCTACCGCGAATTGTCCAATCCTTTCCTTTAATGTTCTCTTTTTATCGTTTTTTAAATGCCGTTGCTTTGTGGTATCAAAAACTGGAAAAGAAAATCAAACAATTGATATATAATATCAAAAATTTAAAATGTAAAGGCTTGTGGTTCGTCTTACAGATTAGACAAGGGATAGAAAGTCTTTATTTCGATAGCTTGCCCGTTAAATAACGATATAAAGCGGGCGTATAATGAATGATTAACTGGTTATTTGCTGATAATCAATGTGTTGATTGTTTGGCTTTGTTGTTGAATTTCTCTTTCCATGTTGAGTTATTAAATCATTTAAAAATTTAAGATCATGGAAAATTTCGTTTACCTTTTTACACGCTTCGTATTAGTAGTTTGTCTACTTGCAATTATTTACATAATTGTTAAACCAGAGAAAGAATTATCAGAACATTCGGACATTTTTTAGTGTTGAACGGTTAAATACGGGTATTAACAAATTTTAACTACTATTTAAGATAAAATTTGCCGATATTAGTATACACACCTAATCATCCTTGAAAATGCATGTAAATTATCGATTGTTATGCGTTTTGGTATTTATGGTACTATCTCATCAGCTTTCAGCGCAATCTGTAACCGGTTTAGTAGTAGAAAGAAGCACCCGGCTTCCCATTGCAAGTGCTATTATAACAACAGCAGGTGGCAAGGTATACACCAGCTCTACCGGTATTTTCAGGATTTCGCATATTAGTGCAGGTGATAGTATTAATATTGTACATGCGGGTTATAAAACCTACCGGCTAAGTTACAGGCCAAAGAACAAGCCCGACACGTTAAAAATTATCATGGAACCCGTTTCACTAATGTTGAACGAGGTATCTGTTAGGGGGCACAGGAACTTAAACGTAGACTCCATTAATAACCGGGAGCAATTCTCATACGTGTTTAATCATAAAGCGATAGGCGTTCAGGACATTTTTATTAATAACGCCAAAATAAATAATTACATCCCGTACGATAATGTAACCGCACCCAATAGTACCACTACCATACTAAGTGTAAACCTGTTGCAGGTTGTAAATAAAATTGGCGATAAAAAATCTAAAACAACTAAACTGCAGAAAGAACTGATAGCCAACGAACAATACAACTATGCAGGCCAAAGATTCTCAAGACAGAAAATAAATGCGTTGACAGGTTTAAAGGGCGATTCGCTGCGTCGGTTCACTGAAAAATACCAACTGGGTTTGGGCGATACCCAGAAAATGACAGACTACGATATGATGATGTACATCAAACGCAGCTATGCCGACTTTGTAAAAAGGTAGTGTTAAAATAAAATCAATTATCAGTTTCATTTTATTGCTTATTGTAATATATTTGCCACCCAATCCACGGGGGATTAGCTCAGCTGGCTAGAGCGCTTGCATGGCATGCAAGAGGTCATCGGTTCGACTCCGATATTCTCCACATTATAAAAAGCCTCAATTTAATTGAGGCTTTTGTGTTACGCTACTGCACTATTAACAACCATCCTTTACCTTTCGATACAGGTATCTCGTCATTAACTCCAAACTTGACAGCCGGTTGAAAATTCTTGATTTCTGGTGCAGTGATAATGGCTTTGGCAGGATCTATGCCTAAAGCCTTCCAGTCAATCTGAAGTTTTACTTTGATGTCATCACTTGCCCAGCTGGCTATCGAAATCATAGCTTTGTTATTCTTTTTGTAAACGGTTGCCAATACTTTGTTGTCGCTTGTTTTAACCGGATTGCTATCTACCCAGTAACCAATCATTTTGGTGCCTTGCATACCAAAATCGTCCCAGGCCTTCCATATTGGTCGTGGGTCGGCATTATCGCTCCAGGGCATACGGTTTGTCATGCCGAATATCATGCCACGCCACGGGTTGCCGCCGCCTTGCAGCATTTCGCCCATCAGGCCAAACGGTATGCCCGATACTTCGGTTAAAAAGAAATCGGCGTCATTTTTCTCGTAATCAAAATACTCGCCAAACCATAAGCGGTTAAGGTAGGGGAAGTGCTCCATATACAAGTTGGCGCTGTTGTTAAATCCATCACTCTTGTTGTATTGATTGGCCGAATGCAGATCGATAATACCCGGGTGCCCATCCTGCGTTAATACCCGTTTAATCCGCTTCATGGTAATCCGGTCGAAGGCCACATCATCCAGATAAATGCCATCAATACCTACGTTTTGCACCAGCCAGTTCATGCCCTCCACGTAATAATTATGCCAGCGGCTCATACCACTGTTTACGATGGCTGCATCTTTAATTTCGGGCACGTACCAGGCAGCAATATAATCGTTGCCCAGATGTTCCTGCAGCCAGGAGTAACCGCCACCTTTGCCGGTAGAGTAAATTTCGTGGCCGAGGCTACGCATGGGGAAAGTTTCGTAAGCACTGTTAGATAGTTCGCGAACGGTGTTATAGATCTTCACTTTTAAACCCAGCTGGTGTGCCGAATCGATATAACTCTTCATGGCTTTATGGGCGATGAATGGATAGTTGATATAAGGATTTATCGGCGTGGCATGATGAATGTTGATCACCGTAGTACCGGTTGCCTTAATGGAATCGAGGTTGTTGTATTTATGATAAAAACGGGTAGCCCATTGAAAATCGGTATCGATGGTGTGAAAAGGAGTAATCAACAAAGTGAAATTATAGTGGAGTACGTCGCCTTTTTTCATGCTTCGGGCGCCGCTGTAATTTTCAGATAGCATTGATTTTCCTTTGATACCCATCCAAATACCTCCCTTGCCGTTATTACCCCAAGATGTTGGCAGTATCAGTGGTTTTTGCAGATAGAAATTGGTGTTGAGCGGGCGCACATAATTTTCGTCACGTAATGAATATTGCAGACCTGCATTTACTTCACCAACCCAGGCGCCGTCCTGATTTTTGGAGGCTACGTCCCATTTCCATTTTACGGTATCGGGTCGTAAGCCACCTTTTTGGCCAAGGCCGATGAGGTATTTCGACGAAGCATTATCGAAGGGGATATGCAGTTTAATATCGTCAAGGTCCACATCCTGTAGTGCAGTTATCTTAACGGTGTAAAACAGATAACCATCAAATTCTATTGAAGCATCTACATCCATCTTTACTAAGTCCGACGTGTTGCTGGCCTGCCATTTTACTGTGCCGGGTTGCTTTTCGGTAAAGGTTATGCCCTCGTTTTTTAAGGCAATATCTTTATGTGTTGCCGAATTGATGATGTGAAAATGGATTCCCTCGGTCAAAAGGTTTTTAGGCGTGGTTGTTGTTCCGGTCATCTCCTGTGTGAAGAAAGTTTGGATCTGATCGGGAAAACCGTTGCTGTTCAATATTAATTTACGGCCCAGCAGGCTGATCGTTTTATCATCTACCTGTAACGGTGTGTAAGGTTTTATAACATCGTTTTTCTGTGCCAGGGTTGAGTTAAGCCATGTTAAACGTGTCTGTTTCCAAGGTTCATTCACACCGTTTTTTATAGCTGTTTGATTTTTTACGATGAGGCTGATTTTAATATTGGTTGATGCCGCATTGGCCGCTTTTACCGTTACAATGCCAGTATATGTACCGGCAATAGTTTGAGTCGGGATATTTACCAGGCACCACAAAGTTTGTACATCACCTTTGTTTATATTAACTACGTTGCTCAATGGTGTGCCATCGTATTTAGTGCCATCGGTATTTAAACAGCTCATTACAGATGATGGGATACGGTGGCCGGCGGCATCTTTCAGGTCGCTGAAAATTAATTTTACTTGTTGCAGGTTTTGATTAACCGGGTACAGGCCCAGTTGGTAACTGTAATTTTCGCCTTTTAAAGTTTCTCCGGTAAATTTATTGGTGATGCCTTTTTGCACCCATCGTTGTGGTAAATCGTGTGACATCTTTGTGGGGTGCTCGCGATCTTCGGTAAAAACGAGGTAGGGCTTGTTGGCGTTGGTTTTTATTAAATTACTTATTTCATGTTGCGTTGCAATTACCTCCATTGGGTAAAAACTGTTCATGGCGTTAACAGATTCGAGGTATAATAACGCAGCTTGTGTAGCTTTCGCAGTACTTGTAGCCAGCCAGGTTGCAGATGCGGTATTGATCATCTTATTATAAACCGCTTTCGGATAGTTAGACCGCGCAGTTACCTTGTAAGGCATATAATAAATATAGTATTTGCCAGGACCTGATGTTGGCTCAAAATAAACCGTTCCCTTTTCGCGCGAGATCTCTTCAGCTTTTACATTTAATATCCGTTTGTTGCTTTTGGCATCTACTACAATAATCTCCTTATCGGTTGGGTCGTCTCGTCGGCGCCATTCAATTATCGCTTTACTAACCTTGCCTGCAGTAAGTACATTAACAACTGCACGATGATTGCCTAATGAATCGGGATCCCATGAATTATTACCCGAAACATATTTTACAGGTTGTGCCGAAACAGTAAAGCATAAAATAAACAGGGCAACGAAAAGGAAGGCATTTTTAAGCATATAAAAGCAGATGAAAAATGAAATTAAATTAAAGCTACAGGTTTCAGATAATTTGCTGAACTAAGAAATATAAAATTTAATGGTTTTACACCACAACCATCGCAAATATGTTACAACATTTAAATTTTTATTTAAAGTGTCCGTTTGTACAGGTTAATGTAAAGTTAGTGTAGTAAATACACCATTTTAAGTGCAGAATGATACTTTTGTAACAAAAACAAGTACAATATCAACATTGCATAATCGTTAAAAAATGACCGGGATTGTCAAATTATTACATTCAATAGATTGTTAATCCCCTGATTTTTTTTGAGTTTTGCAAACTGTTTTAATTTTTTGTTAACATAACATCCTGTTGCTATCTACGAAATGACCGATTTTACTAAGCTGTCTGAAGATGAATTGATGGGATTGCTACGGCAAGACAGGCTTAATGCGTTCAGGGAGATTTATGCACGCCACTGGAAAAGACTATACAGTGACGCTTATAAGCGTTTAAAAAGTAAAGAACTGGCCGAAGAAATTGTACAGGAGGTTTTTACCAACCTGTGGATTAAAAGAAGCCAGTTGCAAATTAATACTACAGTTGGGGGGTATTTACACACCGCTATTACCCATCGTATTATTGATCAGTTCCGTAAAGAAACTATCCGTACAAAATACCAGGAAGCTTTTAAAATTTTGCATTCGGAGGTAGATAACTCTACCGAAAACGAGATTATGCTGAAAGAGCTTACCTACACTATAGAAAACGAAGTAAGCCAGTTGCCCGATAAATGCCGCTCTGTATATGAACTGAGCCGTAAAGAGCATAAAAGCAACAAAGAGATTGCACTGCAATTAAGCATCTCAGAAAAAACAGTAGAAAACCACTTAACCAATGCGCTTAAAAGATTGCGTCACGGCCTTAGCCATTACCTTGTAATTGTGGTTGCATTACTGCTCAGATAAAAAATCTAAAAATATTTAATTTTCTTTTGGGGGGTACGTTGTTTTGAAACGTCATCTCTTTATTATAACCGAATTATTTTCTTTTCATGAAGAAACCTGTACCCGTAGAATTACTGGAGAAGTATATTAAGGGCGAATGCACACAAGCGGAGCAAACATTGGTAAAACAATGGTATGCCTCTTTTGAACATGAGCCTGATGGTATTTCTGACATGAGTTTCGCTGAAGAGCAAGAGCTGGAAGAACATCTGTACCAAAAAATACTTTTCGATATAGCCAGGGCAGAAGGCGAAACCGAAGCCCCTATACAGCCAATAACGCGTAATGTTGGCATATGGTATAAACTTGCCGGTGCGGCTGCTGTAATTTTTGTATTGGGTGCAGTTGCGATGCTTTATACTGCTAAAATAAAAAACGCATCTGATGGGCCCGATCCTGAAAAGCACATCATTGTTGTAACCAACAATTCTAATCAGATATACAAATCAAACCTGCCCGATCATAGTTCGGTTTGGTTAAGCCCGCATTCGCAATTACGATTCCCTGAAAAGTTTGCTGCCGCATCAAGAAACGTTTCGATGCAAGGCGAATGTTTTTTCGAAATATCTAAAAACCCTAAACGCCCATTTATTATCAATAGCAACGCTATGATAACCAAAGTTTGGGGCACCAGTTTTTTGGTACGCGATAATGCATTAAGTAACCAGGCCGATGTATCTGTATTAACGGGTAAGGTTTCTGTAGCTATTAAATCAAACCATGTTGCTTCATTAAAATTAGAGAAAGGTGAGGTGATGCTTTACCCGCACCAGAAAGTGATTTGCCTGGTAGCTCAGCATGTATTAAAAATGCAGGAAGCTGTTAACGAGCCAGCTTTACAGATCTGGAACAGGGTTAACCTCTCATTCGATAATAAGCCGTTAAATGAAATTATACCTGTGCTTAATGCTACCTACCATGTACACATTAAAGCAGGCAGTGCTAAAATAAACCATTATGTTTTAACGGCTGATTTGGCTGGCTTTAACATGGCCGATGTATTGGAAGCGCTTAAAAAGACGCTCAATGTAAATTACCAGATCAAAAAAGATAGTATAGAACTTATATAACCAATTAGTTTACCCAAATAATAAACGCTTATGAAGAATAAACTACAAACCTGAAGGGAAATCCAACTCCAATAAAACAAAAAAACTTAGAAGTGTTGCGAGCACTCCTAAGCTTTAAGTAAGCCCCGTTGCGAACGACACCATTAGATGGTGTATGGGCTTTAATTGTCTCATTTTTAACATAGAAACATAACAAATATATGCAATTAAGTTTACGAAGGCCAATTCCGTGGTGTAAAATCATGAAGATTACTTTAAGCCAAATAGTGATAACCGCGATGGTTAGCGGCATTACTTATGCCAGCCCTTTAAAGGCTCAAAACATGCTGGAGAAAACAGTAACTGTATCTCTGGAAAATACCAATTTACTGGATGTTTTAAATTATCTGCAAAAAACAGATAACGTTAAATTTATATACAGCAAAAACTCAATAGACGTTACTAAAAGGGTATCGGTTAATTTCAAAAACCAGCCGCTTAAAGAAGTGCTGGACCAGGTGTTAACTACAAACGGTATCCAGTACAGCGTAATGAAAGACAGGATTGTTCTTGGCAAAGCCGATGAGAGTGCTGCCCCTGCAACTACTGGTGTTGTAACTACAACAGAAACAACTGCTACAGAAACTCAAAACGCTGCAGCTAATACCGTAACAGGTAAAATTACAGACGATGCAGGTTTACCTATCATTGGTGCAACTGTTACCGAAAAAGGTACAACCAATGGTGTAAGCGCAGGTGTTGATGGTACATTCAAATTAAATGTTAGCGGCCCTAACGCTGTATTAGTAGTACAATTTTTAGGTTATACTCCTAAAGAAATTACTGTTGGTACGCAAACCGTTATCAATGTTGTATTAGCTGCTGATGTTAAAGCCCTTAACGAGGTTGTTGTTATTGGTTACGGTACACAAAAGAAAAGTGTAGTAACCGGTGCTATCAGCCACGTAGGTGCAAAAGACATCCAGGATCAGCAAGTAACCCGTATCGATCAGGCTTTACAAGGCCGTACCTCTGGTGTTAATGTTGTACAAAGCAGCGGTGCACCGGGTTCGTCTCCAACAATCCGTATCCGTGGTATTACATCTATCAACAACAGTAACCCATTATATGTAATTGATGGTGTTGTTGTATTAAACGGTGGTTTAGATAACGTTAACCCTAACGATGTTGAATCAATCGAGGTATTGAAAGATGCATCTGCAGCTATTTATGGTTCACGTGCATCATCGGGCGTTGTATTGGTTACTACCAAAAAAGGTAAATCTGGTGCGCCTCAATTAAGCTACAGCGGTTATGTCGGTGTACAAGGCCCTGTTAGCAAAGTTAAACTTGCTGATGCAAGCCAGTATGCTACTTTAAGAAACCAGTCTGTTACTAATGATGGCGGTGCAGCTCCTTTTGGTAACCCGGCTCAATACGGTACAGGTACAAACTGGCAAAACGAAATATTTAGCAACAATGCTTTAATTCAAAGCCATAACCTAAATATTTCTGGTGGTACAGATAAATCAACTTACTACGTATCTTTTGGTTATTTAGATCAGGACGGTATCGTTTTAAAAGATCAATCTAACTACAAACGTTACAACTTTGCAGTAAACACCAATTCAAAAATTAAAAAATGGCTTACTGTAGGTGAAAGCTTTACTTATACTTACACTAACAGCCAGGGTTCATTCAATACAAACAGTGAGTTTGGTGGTCCGTTAAGTTCATCATTAAACCTTGATCCAATTACTCCTGTTTTACAAACCAACCAATCAATTGCTGCCGGTTATAACCAGTATGCAGTTAAAAATGGTGCAGGCATACCTTACGGTATTTCTCCTTATGTAGGTAACGAGATAACCAACCCAATGGCTTATGCTCAAACTATCCAGGGTAACTACAATTGGTCGCACAACTTGTTAGGTAATGCATTTGTGGAAATTGAACCCATCAAAGGTTTAAAAATTAAAACGCAGATTAATGGTAAGCAAGCCTTTTTTGGTAGCGAATCATATACTCCGCTTTACTACTTAAACTCAAACAACAGCAATACAACCAACCAGTCTGAATACAGAGGCAGCAACCGTAACTTAACCTGGAATTGGGATAACACAGCTACTTACAGTAAAACAATAGGTTTACATAACTTCAGCGTATTAGTGGGTACAAGTGCCCAGGAGCAAAGCGAAGTTGGTTTGGGTGGCACTTACAATAACATCCCTGCAACTTCTTATGATCAGGCTTCATTTAACTTCTCATTACCGGCAGCTAACAGAGTTGCTTCAGGTTACGAGAACCAGCCTTACCATACAGCTTCAACTTTTGGCCGTGTTACTTACGATTATGATGAGCGTTACTTATTTACAGGTATCATCCGTCGCGATGGTTCTTCTAAATTTGGTAGTAACAACATTTATGGTACATTCCCTGGTGCTGAAGTTGGATGGGTTGTTACAAGAGAAAGTTTCTTTCCGAAAGATACATTTGTTGACTTCCTGAAACTAAGAGGTTCTTATGGTTCTGTAGGTAATGAGCAATCATTAGGTACTTTCCAATATACTTCAATTGTAGGCAGTGGTCATAACTATGTATTTGGTCAGGATCAGTTAGGTATTGGTTACAGTACCAGCAGCCCTTCAAATCCAGATTTGCGTTGGGAGTCTGTACACACCACTGATATCGGTTTGGATGCGGTATTAGCACACAACCTGAATGTTACAATTGATGTTTATCGTAAATTAACCAAAGGTATGCTTGAGGCAGTTCCTGTACCAGGTTATACTGGCTATACTGCTTCACCAACTGCAAACGTAGGTAACCTTGAAAATAAGGGTATTGAGTTAGAGTTAAATTACAAAAACAACGTAGGTGCATTTAACTATAATGTTGGTGGTAACATCTCTTATAACAAAAACAACGTAAGCTACCTGGGTACAATTCCTTTTTATGATAATGGAAACTTCCAGGGATCAGCTTATCCTTTGCAACGTACAATAGTTGGTCAGCCGGTTAATTCTTTCTACGGATTTAATGAGTTAGGTACTTTTAAATCTCAGGCAGAAATTAACGCTTACACCCACAATGGTACAATGATACAGCCAAATGCAAAACCAGGCGACTTTAAATGGGAAGACATTAATGGTGATGGTAAAATTGATAACAACGACCGTAAATTCTTAGGAAGCCCGCTTCCTACCTGGACTTATGGTGTAAACTTCAATGCTGATTACAAAGGTTTCGATATCAAAATCTTTGGTCAGGGTGTTTGGGGTAACAAAATATTCCAGGCTTACCGTCGTTTAGATTTGCCAACCGCTAACTACGAAATCGCAGCATTAAATGCATGGAGCCCGGCTAACCCATCAAGCAATTACCCACGTTTATCAGATTCAGATCCTAACGGCAACTTAAAAAACCCGTCAAATTTCTATCTGCAAAGCGGTGCTTATTTCCGCATCAAAACTGCTCAAATTGGTTACAACCTGCCTAAAGCATGGTTAACTAAAGCAGATATTAAACGCGTAAGGGTTTATTTAAGCAGCAACAACCTGGTAACTATTACCGGTTACAAAGGATTTGATCCTGAAGTTGGTGATGTTAACGGTAACGGAATATTTGGTGTAGATAGAGGTATCTATCCACAATCACGTTCATTCTTAGTAGGTCTTGACATTACACTGTAAATCAATTAATAATTGGACAAAATGAAAAAAAGATATATACAGTACGGCGCATTAGCTTTAATAAGCACAGTAAGTGTTTTGGCGTCATGTAAAAAATCGTTCCTGGAGTTAACCCCTAAAGGTCAATCTCTTGAATCAAACTATTACCAAACTGCAGATCAGGTTTACGCTGGTTTAGTAGCAGCTTACGATCCGTTGAATACACAAACCGGTGGTTCTGATAATACTTATTCAGACCCGCTTGGCCCGCTTAACGCAGCATCTGATGATTGCGTTGCAGGTGGTGGCTCGTCTTCAGATCAAAACACCTGGCAGGCCATGAATGATATGCGCCTGTTAACCCCGGCAGTTGGCCCGCAAGGCGAATTCTGGAACATTAACTTTACAGGTGTAAACCACGCCAATTTAATTTTAAGCAAAATTGTAGGTAACAACTCAATAACCGGCTTAACAACTGCTTTACAAAGCCGTTATATTGCTGAAGCTAAGTTTTTACGTGGTCACTATTATTTCGATCTGGTACGTATTTTTCAAAATGTACCTTTAATTCTGGCACCACTTACAAGCTCTGAGTTATATACCCAGAAACAAGCAACCCCTGATGCAGTTTATGCACAGGTAGAAGCCGACCTTACTGCTGCTATCCCTAACCTGCCGACTACAGTTGTACCTGCAGAGTATGGTCGCGTAACACAAGGTGCTGCAAAAGCATTGCTTGGTAAAGTTTATTTGTACGAGAAAAAATACGCCCAGGCTGCTGCCATGTTTGCTGATGTAAATGGTACACCTGGCGGTACAAGCACTTACGGTTACCGCTTAATGGCTAACTACGGTGATATTTTCAGCCCGGATCATAAATTTAACAGCGAGTCTATTTTCGAGATTGAGCGCACAGGTACCCAAAGCTACAGCTGGGGTAACTGGAACCAGTTTAAATCGAGCGTTTATTCACAAATGATAGGCGCAAGAAGCTATACTGGCCCTATTTATTGGGCAGGTTGGGGCTTTAACCCGGTAACTGCCGATTTAGCTACCGCTATGAAAGGCGACCCACGTTATGGTTATACCATTGTTAATATTGATAGTTTAGCTAAAGCTAACAATGCTACTTACCAGGCAAGTTACCAGAACACTGGTTACTTTATCCAAAAGTATGCACCGTTGTTGAAATATAAAGCAGCAACAGGTACCACAGAGCTTAACTTCCCTAACGATTACATTGAGATCCGTTTAGCGGATACTTACCTGATGGAAGCCGAAGCATTAGTACAAGGTGCGGGTGATGCAGGCCGTGCAGCAGCTTTATTAAACGCTGTACGTGCACGTGTTGGTTTACCTGCTGTAGCAGCTACTTTAGCTAATATCCAAAACGAACGCCGTTTAGAGTTAGCTACTGAAGGCCACCGTTGGTTCGACTTAGTTAGATGGGGCCTTGCTCCAACTGTATTGGGTACATCTAAGCACTTTACTGCTGGTAAAAACGAAATTTTACCAATCCCGCTTAATGAGCTTAATAACACTGTATTAGTACAAAACAAAGGATATTAATCCATCATAAATGAAAAACTGCCGGTTTTATCCGGCAGTTTTTTTATTTATATAACCGTAATGTGTCGTATAAACACATTGAAAGTTTCTTCAAATGATTTTTTCTGCATCAGTCAGAAAATCAATAATTTAGTGTCTTGTATTTATCTACCATGAGCAAAAAAAGAGTATTACGTATTGCGGCTGTATTTCTGCTTCCGCTTACACTCATTTTTTCTCAATGTTTTAATAATTCTGATAAGAAAGCTACCGATCCGCGTGGAGAATTATATGCAGGCTCTGCAAGTTGTGTAAAATGCCATAAAGATATTTCACACTCGTTTTTAGGCACAGCTCATTACTTTAGTTCGAGGCCGGCTTCATTAAAAAATATTCAGGGTAGTTTTAATAAAGATTCAAACACTGTTGTTTATAACGACAGTTTGAAAGTGGTAATGGAGAAGCTTCACGCCGGCTTATACCAAACTGCTTATTTAAAAGGTAAGCAGATAGAGTCGCAGCCATTTGATATTGTGTTTGGTAGCTCAAAGGCACAAACATACATTTTTTGGAAAGGTAATGAACCTCACGAACTGCCCATATCTTATTTCAATGGCCTGCATAACTGGACTATCAGCCCCGGTTATGATGGGGATGTGGCAGATTACAGCAGACCCATTATATCGCGTTGTTTTCAATGCCACAGTTCTTACATCAATGATGCACCGCAGCAAACTCAAAGCCTTCATCACGTAGCGGCTTTTGATAAATCATCACTCATTATGGGTATTGATTGTGAGCGCTGCCATGGTCCAGGAGCCAATCATGTTAACTTCCATACCGAATTCCCGGAGCAGAAGGTAGCAAAGTATATTACTAAATTTTCGGCATTAACCCGGTCACAAAAACTGGATGCATGCGGGGTATGCCACTCCAGCAGCAGGGAGCAATTTCAGACCTCGGCATTTAAATTTAAGATGGGCGATACCCTTGCTAAATTTAAAGAGCCAAATTTTTTACCTGAAGATCCCAACCCGCCAACACTTGATGTGCACGGCAACCAAAATGGCCTGCTGGCAACCAGTCAATGCTTCATAAAAAGCAATATGGATTGTAGCAATTGCCATAATACGCACGTTAATGAAAGTGCTAACATGGCTGTTTATTCGCAACGCTGCATGGTTTGCCATAGCGAAGCCAAACATAATTTCTGCACTATGGCGCCAAAATTAGGTGCTGTAATTAAAAATAATTGCATTGATTGCCACATGCCTTTAAAGCCATCAAACCTTATTACGGTTGCAGGCTCGGGGGGTAAAATGATTGTGCCTTATATGGTACGCACACATCATATTGCCGTTTATCCCCAGGAATCGCAGAAAATTGCGGCTTTTATAAAGGAACAAGAAAAATAAAACTAAATCGCTTATAAGTGATTGTACATAAGATCTTTAGCGCCTGAGAAACGCTTGAGTAAGGACTGAGTGAGATTGGTCCGGATTTTAGTTGATTATCATTTAATTGGTAATTGTTGCGTCCCGGGTTGAGAGCCGGGACGCTTTTTTTATGCCCTTCCTAATTTGTTGTTTCTGTTGCTGATTCATCACCTTAACAACTTACGGCTATAAGCCTGTAAAAACCAAACGATTTAAAATCCTGTTGCCCTACTGTTTGCCTTGATGAATAAATATAGTGCCGCTGGGGGGGCGTAATTGATCTTCGGCGGAGCTTTGATCCCATTAATTACCCAGGCATTATGATAATGATTAAAAACTCAAAGAAGATACCTGTATTGCGTTATGGCCTGATTGTATTGCTGGTAACTATTCTTTTTTCGGGAGCTTTTTACCTTTACATGCGTTACGACAGTGCGCGGCAATTGCGTTACAAAATTGGTAAGTTACTTACCGCCCGTGCCAATTCGGATATTGTTGACAGTTGCCTGCTAAACCTTTACAGTGCTGATAATAACAGCAGGCTCTATGCAATTACCGGCGATAAAAAGTACGCCAATCTTTTTTCGGCACAGCTTAGTAAATTAAGTACCCAATTGGCTGAAATTAAATTTGATGATAATAAAATACCAGCCTTAAAGGCCGATAGACTCAATGGTTTGATAAGCCAAAAAAAGGAAAAAACAAGTAACTATATCAGGCTAACATCATTAACTGACAGCCTGATTAAATCGACCCTGAAGATTGATAGCATGCTGAGTTATACACCTGCTAAACAATCGGCACCGGTAATCAGAACTACAAAAACTATCGTACATATTGATACGATTAAACCGGCTGTAGTTACAGTTACTACACCTAAGAAAAGAAAGTTTTTTGGGCGGATATTCTCTGCAATCTCAGGCAAAAACAAAAAAGCTGAACAGGTAACAACCAATGCACCGGTTATTGTAAAGCGGGATACCCTGACCAAAACTATCGTACAATCGGGTATTACTTATAATGCTATTGCTAAAAAAACATACAGAAACCATCATAAGCTTAATATTGCCAATACAGATCTCCGGAAAGATGAGCGCGACATATTGCTGATCAACAATAACCTGATTATTGATATTGTATCTGAGCTGAACAAGTATAAGGCACTGGAGATAAAATATGCTGCAGATAGTAAGGCCGAGCTTGCCGATAAGGTGAGCAGTGTTTTTAAAGAGTACAACTACCTTTCGAAGTTTACCATAGTGGCTCTCATATTGTTGCTGATCGCGGTGTTTTATAACATCTGGAAAATATTTAATAACGAGGTTGCTATCATCGCTCATTCAGAAAAGGCCGAACAATATGCCAACAATAAAAGCATGTTTATGGCCAGTATGAGTCATGAAATTCGTACGCCACTTAATTCGGTAATCGGATTTTCTGAGCAGCTGGCATCGGGTAAGCTTAATCCCGATCAAACGTTGCAGATCAACGCCATCAGGAGCTCATCGCAGATGTTACTGGAGGTTGTTAACGAAATCCTGGATTTCTCGAAATACGAAACCGGGAAGATGACTTTCGAGCAGCAGCCTTTTATGCTTAATAACGTTTTAAATGATGTTTTGAATGCGGTAGAGATCCAGGCTGCAAAAAAAGGGCTGATCTTAAAGCAGGATATTTTATTGGATGAAGATTTGTGTATTAGCGGCGATATGTTGCGGTTAAAACAAGTAGTGATGAACTTGTTGGTTAACGCCATAAAATTTACACCCAAAGGGCAAGTGTTATTGCAAGCCAAACTAATGCACAAAAGGCATGATAAGGCGGTATTAAAAGTGCGGATAAAAGACACAGGCATCGGTATCAAAAAGCATGATCTGCCTACCATATTCGATGAATTTTCGCAGGTGGATGAAGCACAAAAAGTAACCCGCCATAAAGGAACGGGTTTGGGACTGGCTATCTGTAAAAAGATCATTGAGTTGCAAGGCGGCCGTATTAAAGTAATCAGCGAGCTAAATAAAGGCTCGGTATTTAGTTTTGAGTTACCTGTTACCATAGCCGACAAGGCAGATTGTGTTGAAGCACAACAAATAAGTACGGAAGATTTAGCCAACCTTGTAACCGGTGCCCACGTGTTATTGGTTGAAGATAATGAGCTAAACGTATTACTGGCCAAAACCATATTGAAGAAATGGAAAATAACCTGCGATATTGCTTACAATGGCCAGGAAGCTTTCAATTTATTTGAGGAGTATACTTACGATTTGGTGCTTACCGATATACAAATGCCGGTAATGGGCGGGTTAGAATTATTATCGTTAATCAGGCAATCGCCTAATTCATTAAAGGCAGAAATGCCGGTCATCGCGTTTACAGCTAATGTATTGAAAGAGGCTCGGGATGCTTATTTCAAAGCAGGTATTGATGACATTGTATTAAAACCATTTAATGAACGGGACCTTATTGAGAAGATAAGCCAGGGCTTAAAGAACAAATACACACAAACCGATAAGTTTCTGAGCCAGAACACAACTAATGGGGATGTGCTGGAAGGATAAAAAAAACGATCCCCACTGTTGTTAAACAATGGGGACCGTTCTAATTAAAATTTGCAATTTAAATCTCGGCCAAATATTTATGTACAAAGCTGATGGCCATTGAGCCTTCACCTACGGCAGATGCTACACGGTTCATGGCTCCGGCACGCACATCGCCTGCGGCAAATATGCCTGGGCAGCTGGTCTCCAGCGAATATGGATCACGTTTTGATTTCCATAGTTTGCTGAACTTCTCGTTGCGTTTCAGTTCCGAGCCTGTTTCTACAAAGCCACGGTTATCAGTGATAATGGCATCACAAAGCCAGTCTGTATAAGGTTTGGCACCGATGAAGATGTAAAGTGCTGCCGCTTCTTCTGTAGAGGTAGTGCCATTGTTCAGGTCTTCAATAACTAATTCTTCCAGTCTTTCTGCCGAGCCTTTGGCTTCCTTAATTTCAGAGCAGCCACGGATGGTGATGTTATCTACCTGTTTAATCTGGTCAATTAAATAAGATGACATGGTTGATGACAGATCAGGCTTGCGGATAATGATGTAAACGTGCTTGGCAAATTTAGACAGGTACATAGCACCCTGGCCGGCAGAATTGCCGCCACCCACCACATAAACCATTTTATCACAGCAGGCCGATGCTTCTGTAGTAGCAGCACCATAGTAAACGCCGGCTCCCGTAAAGTTTGAGATGCCCGGTGTATCCAGTTTGCGGTAATCAACGCCGGTGGTTATTACAATGGCTTTTGTGGTAATAGTTGAATCATCATCCATTGTTATCATCTTATAACCATCTTTAAAGCTGATGTCTTTTACAGATTGTGGCGTTAAAAACTCAGTACCAAAGCGTGACGCCTGTGTTAAGGCACGACGAGTAAGGTCTGAACCACTTAATCCCGTAGGGAAACCTAAATAGTTCTCAATCCTCGAACTGGTTCCGGCTTGGCCGCCGGGTGATTTACGTTCGATCAACAAAGTCTTCAAGCCTTCTGATGCGCCATATACCGAAGCAGCTAAACCCGCAGGGCCTGCGCCGATAATGGCTACATCATAAACCTCGCTCTTAGCTTTAGAGTTAAGGCCGATGGTTTCTGCAATTTCCTGTATAGTAGGGCAGGTTTTTACCTTGCCATCAGCATAAATAATGGCAGGCAGGGTTTTAGGGTCAATATTATTGATGGATAGCATTTGCTTGCCCTCATCAGTATCTACATCTATCCACAGGTAGGGTATAAGGTAGCCTGTTAAAAACGATTTAACATCGTGCGTTTTAGGCGAAAAGTTATAACCTATTAACTTAATACCGCTAAAATCGGGGCGGTAGTGGCTTTGCCAGTCATCAAGTAAATCATCAACAACAGGGTACAATTTTTCCTGTGGCGGGTCCCATGGTTTGCTCAGGTAATAATCAAGCTTAACCTCGTTGATGGCTTTTATGGCGGCATCGGTATCAGAATATGCCGTAAGCAATATGCGTTTGGCATCAGGGTAAAACTCAATGGTTTTGGTGAGAAAGTCTACGCCTTCCATCTCCGGCATACGTTGGTCTGATATAAACATGGCTACCACTTCGCCTTTGTTTTTCAGTTCTACCAAACTGGCTAAAGCTTCGTTGGCAGATGTGGTGCTTAATATGCGGTATTCGTTATGATATTGAACTCTTAAATCGCGACTAATTGCCCTTAATACGCTGTTATCGTCATCTATAGAAAATATAATGGGTTGTTTCATGGTAAGGGATTGTTTTAGATAGGTACTACTTTTCGTTAATTGGGATACATACTATAAAGGATGTATTGCCCGGCTCGGATTTTAATTTAACCGAACCATGGTGCTGATCGATGATGCGCATTACAACATCGAGCCCAAGGCCGGTTCCTTTGCCTATTTCTTTTGTTGTAAAAAATGGGTCGAATATCATGGAGCTGATCTCCTCTGGGATACCCGGGCCATTGTCTGTAATGGTTACTACTACACTGTTGCGTTCTTTTTTGGTGTTGATGGTTAATGTGCCTTTTCCGTTTGTAGCCATGGCATCAATGGCGTTATCTATAATGTTCGTCCAAACCTGGTTTAGCTCGCCTGCCAGGGCTTTGGCCAATGGCAGGTCGGTAGCAAAATCGCGTACCACTTCTATGCTGGCTTTTTTAATTTTATAATTGAGCATGGTTAACGTGCTCTCTAAACCCGTGTGGATGTTGATGTATTGCTTATCGCCACCTCGATCCATGTGGCTGAAGTTTTTAACCGCGCCAACCAGTTCAGAGATGCGGCTTGATGCTTCTGCAATTTCCTTTACAATTTTGCTCGTAGTGAGGTGATAGCTCAGCCATTTAAATACAGGCACCAAAGCATAATCCGGTGGAATTTCGGCCAGGTAATCCAGGTCGGCAATGGTAAAGCCATAGTCTACCAGTATTTCGGCAAAGGTATAATCATCAATCTGGTGATCCATTAGCCAGTCAGTTAGTTCATCTTCGAGGGATGATTTCTCGAGCATGCTTAATTCCTCAACCTGCTCCCGGTCGATGATCTCATGCAGCCTTTCCTGGAAAATTTCCATCTGTGCATTGTCGAGTTTCAGCCCGGCGGTCTGCTTAAAGATCTTCGGTATATTCTTCAACAGTTCCGAAAGTGACGAAGCATTACGGCCAATAGCTGCAGCAGGGTTATTCAACTCATGCGCTAAACCGGCCGATAGCTTGCCCAGGGCAAACATTTTTTCATATTGCTGCTGGCGTGTGGTTGCAAAACGTACACGGGTTATCATGGTGTGTACGAGCGCCTCAGTTAATTCGAAGTACAGGTGGGTGGCCTTTTTAATATCTTCTATAGACACCGACAGTACAATGGCATCCTGCACGCAGGTAACACGTACTATTGATGATGTACCGCGCGAGTACGGCAAGTAACCGCTAATGGTACCCGGTTCTGAAATGCCGATCTCATTAATTTGCTTGCCTTGTTGTATACACACATTGAATTTGCCGTACAACAGGAAATTGGTGGCCGTAAAAGTATCGCCAATTTCATAAATGTTTTCGCCTACGGTAAATTCATGGCAGGTGCCAACATCCAATAACCATTGTAATTGATCGGTTGGTACGCCGGAAAGAGGCTCAAAACTTTGTAATAATTCAATAGTACAGGGCTGCATAATAGAATATTTTATGTTTAAAATGCCACAACAGGCATTTATGGTAGATTAGTTATAGTTTTACTGCAAGATAAGCAGAGTATTAGAAAAATAATTCAATAATAAATTTCAATAGTTTTATAGACACACAAGTTTACCGCATTGTTACATCTGGCTATATTAAATTGTCGTTAATTTATATTTTGATGAGCCAGGGCTGGCGAAATATAAATATAATACCGGGTGTGGGGGCTTGCTGGGTATTATATGATGATATATAATGCAGGCACAATGGGCGTGTGCGCAGGGCAAATGTATAAAGAATATTATAAAAAAGAAATATTGAAAAATATACTTGTGCTTCAACCCACATTCGGTTGCACGCGCTCTATTCCTTTATTGATACCGGCTTTAAGCATGTTGCCAAAACCATCATCGGGCAAATATTGGGTAAAGTTTGATGCTGATAGGTAATTCTCAAACGCTTTAGCAAAGTTGCCCAGATCCTCATGACATTTGCCGATGTTTAAATATAGCGAAGGAAACACGCTTTTAATTTCTTCGCCGGATATGCTCAATGCAAAACTTAATGCTATTTCATCCCATTTTAATTTATCGGCCACATTATTTTGGTGCCGGGCGAGATAATGGGCAGCGGTGAGTTTTTCTACAGCTTCGGTAGCTTCATGCCAGGCCTGCTGAAACAGGTTTGCCGCTTTCTCCGGATCCGCTTCTCCTTCGGCCATCATTCCTTCTGCACAAAGTTTGTTGATTGGGTTTTCAGGGTCGAAGAGCATAATGGTGAATATTAACGCGATTAAATTATCAGAATAATTACTTAAAATCTCTTTGCGTAGATTCTACCCCTTATTAACGTTTTGGCAAGTTGCACTGATAGTAGTGTTCCCCTAATTTAGGGGAATGCAGTGACAGTGCTACCACTTCTAACATTAATAAGGGGTATTTAGGTAGATGAAATTTATGTCCTAAATAAAAAGTTATCCGCAATTAAAGTTCTGTGTTTCGTGGAAGCTGATGAGTTTCAGCATTACATCAATCGCAATTTCGTAGTTCTTAGCGCCAACCAGTTTCTTGTATTGTTCTTCCAACGTTAATATTTGCGATTTAATGTGGTTGTAAAAACCTTCACCCTCGGGTGTTAGTCTGATAATCATTGAGCGGGCATCGGTTTCGCTTTTATCACTTTTAACCATATTAATGGCCTCCAGTTCTTTAATTATTTTACTGGTGGCCTGCTTGGTCACATTTAGCCGCTCGGCAAGGGCGCTGTTTGATATGCCTTCGGTGCCCACACTCATAAATAGCGGCAGGTGCGAATAGTTAAAGCAGGGCTGATCTCCGCAGCAAAGCTGTTTATTGATCCACTCGTCGGTCAGTCGCTTTAGTATATATACAAGCTTTGCAGCAATTCTGTCTGTGCTTTTCGTTTCCATACTTGATGTTATTGGGGCCTTAGCTTTACAACAAAATAGCAGAGTTGTTTTGGCTGCGGCCTTTTATACGATGGTTAGTCAACTTAGTTTACCAAGTTAAGCATTAAAAATCGAATTTAACAAATGCTCTTAAACCCCATTTTGGTGCATCCGGGTCATCCAGGTAAGTAAAACGCCTAACCATATCTAAACGCAATACTTTAAATATGTTACCCACACCAACGCTACCCTCTAAATACGGGCCATTGCTCAAAGCACGAGTAGTGGCAACGCCTTCGCTGTTAACCGGGTATTGCAGTAAATTGGGGTTATTAGCCGGGTTATTCTCGTTTCGCACACCACCCCAAAGGCCTTTAAAGTCTACAATTTCACGCAGTTTCAATTTTTTAAGCAAAGGCACTTTGTTGAAGAAGAAACCATTAAAACAGTGGTCTATATTGATGCTGGCATAGTGGTCGCTCACAAACTCCAGGAAGTTCATTAAGTTGTACGATTGCAGTTGCAAAGCATAAGTCTGGTTGGCATGGTGAATATCCAGCAATGGGAAAGGCAGCTGACCGAAAATATAACCACCTTCGGCAGTAACATCAGTATAACCCAATTGTGATACATAGAAACGTTTGTTAACGTTACCTGTAAAGTTAGAGTATTTATACTGACCGCCCAGAAAGCCATCAAAGCCCTGGTTGTAACGTAATGTAAAAATCGGGTATTTATCGATGATTGGGATACGATACAGTTTACCCTGATAAAAACGCTCGTGTGGTGCGTAGCGCAGTTCGAGGTTAAGCTCGGTAATGTTTATTCTGTCAACGTTGCTGATGCTACTGTTTATATCATCCGGGTTTGAAGGCAGGTGACCATAACCGTTCAGGAAGTACAATGAACCGGCAGAAGTTTGTCCCCATTTTTTAAAGCCAACTTTATACGAGAAGTGGTTTAAATACTCATGCACATAATCTAAACGGAAAATATCGTTGTACAGCCACATATCGTTCTCACCTCGTTTAAAGGATAGTAAAAAGTTATCTTCCTGTACAAACTGCAGCTCTTGTCCCGGTATTTTGGTATCATGCTGAAAACTTGCCCGCACATAATTTTGGGGGAAAGAGTAGATCGATTTGTTATTGATAGAGTAGGTGCTGCTTAAAAAGTATTTAAACTTTTCATCCTTGGTACCATAAGCCACATAAGTTTCTAAATAATAACGTTTGCTGAAAGTAGGCGTAGTACGGCCACCAATACGGGGACGGAAACCCTCGACCGGGTTAAAGCTATAAAATGTATTAACCGGACCAACTTCAAACGGGCCATAGTTTTTATAACCCGCAACAAACAACGTTACCAAATCCATTGTGCGTTTAAACGATGGGATGGTTTGCAGGCTATCAATGTTTTTGTAGATATTGGCTTGGGCAGCCGGTATGGTGTCCGGGCGGCTTTCTTTCCAATAGGCATCATCTTTCTCGTCAGATTTTGCTGCTATAACTTGCGCCGGACCATCATAGGTTTGTTTTGGGCGAGGCGTGTTTATCGCAAACTTATTCAGGATCACTTTACGCTCGCCGTATACACCACCGCCTTTATTTTTGCTGAGGCCGAAGTCCATTTTCAAATCACTTTGACTTAAGTGGTAACGGCCATCACTATTTTTCTCAAATGCCAGGGTAGCCTGCATCTGGCGAACAAAGTTTAAGTTGATGTTTTTATTAACGGTTAGCACGGCGTTTTCTACCGCGTAGTTGCCATCCATCGTAACATACAGCTTACCTTCAAACAATAAATCGTTAGTGTTGCGCGGGGTAAAGCTCAGCTCGATCAACATCGGCGACTGGTCTTTCAGCGTATCGGTAATAAAGAATTTATAAAAATCGGGAGAGTGATCGGCAATGGGGCTCAGTATCTGGTTGGTTAACAGCGATACGTTGTTATCGTAAATGTTAATATCCTGATAAATGCGGTTAAAGTATGAAGATAAACCCTGGTTATCTATAAAATTCTCATCGTACTTAACCTGTTTGGTAGCCTCTACAATTTGCTTTTTGGCGAAAGGGGCTTTGCGGTAATAGTTTTGCGAAAGCTTTTCTTCCATATAAATAGGCAACAGGGTTTTACCACCAATGGCTGTAGAATCTTGCTCCTGGAATAAGAACTGGTAGTTTTTGAATAAACGCTTGTTTCTGAATTTATCCGATAGGTTGCTCAGGTAAAAGTTCATCCGCTCATACTGCTGGTACTCGGTATAATCGTAGCTCTCGAGACGGTTCTGGTTTTTATGCGCAATAACCTTGCGAATTAGTTCAACAGCTGGGTTATCCTTGTTACGGTACTTGGCTTTTTTGCCGCCTTTTACTACCACCTCGTTCAGCAGACGTTGGTCTACACCCATAGCAACATTAATAGTTTGTTCTTTGCCGGGTTCGATAGTGCGAACAACGGTTTTGTAACCAACAAATGATATTTTGATTTGTGTATAAGTGGCGTTAGAAGTAGATATGCTAAACTTACCGTTATTGTCTGTACTGATACCCTGCGTGCTGCCTGCAAAAACTACAGTTACATAAGGCAGGGTTTCTTTGGTTTTAGCATCGGTCACGGTACCTTTTACTACCGTATTTTGGGCGAAAGACAGTGTGGTACTTAAAAGAAAAAGCACTGTTAAAGTGCCGCGATAGAAATTTTTAGTAAAAATAGAACTCATTATAGAGGGAGAAACGTGTTTAGTTAAAAAGAGCAGTATTGCTAGAATTGCTGTATGCTTGGCTGCTTTCTGTATGCATAGGTAGTTGTTTAACCGGATTTGGCTGGCTGGCCATGTTTAGTAAAACACTACCATAAGTACGGATAGACAGTACAACAAATTCCATATCGATTTCAGCACCCAGCAGGTTTTGTTTAAGGCCTTCTTTAACGGCATCCATTAAATAAGTTTTGATCTGTTGGGTTGATTTTGCATTGAAATGAAAATTCACTTTTGGCAAATGCAATTGTACCGATGCTTTCTCGGCAAGCTTATGGCGTAATGCCTGAACTTTGGCCGGGAAATCGTGTAGTGCATTGTGGTGTAAGTCGAGTGTTTTCATTATCCTGCTGATTGATGATACAAAGGTAAACTAAGTTGACTAATATAGTCAACTTAGTTTACGATTTTGATTGTTTTTAACAGTGATATGACACTTACATTTAGAAGCAAGAATCAAGAGACAAGAATCAAGACCGGAAAGTTGGCTGAATCAAGAATTAAGACTGAAAAAAACTATCAACCGTATATCGATTGACGAACCATTTAGGGGACAAGGATATTCGGTTCGATTGTTAGTTGTGACAAATGTTGTTGAAATTAAGCTGAGTTGACTTAACTTAGTAATGGCGTGTTACTGATGAGCAACTAAAAATTAAGCGATAGAAAAACAAAATGTGCCTGTGCTACCTTTTATCGTCAACATTTATGCATTTGAATAATATACGTTTACGTAAACTCTACATATCCATTATTTTAACCGGGACTTTTTGCACGGCCTTTGGGCAGTCGCATATAATTGGTGATAGCATAAAAGTTGCCATAAAACCTGGTTATGATAGTGTGAGCAAATCTCAGCGTTTCTTTTTTGGCGAAAACTACCGCAGCCTATGGGCTACGCCGGTTAAGATGAAAGTTTTTAGGCTGGAGAACGAAAAAGGCGGCCTGAAGATTTTGCAAAAAGGCGGGGGGATGCAAACCAAATCCCTGCGGCTGCAAGATTCGACCGGGCAGGAGTGGGTGATCCGTACTATTCAGAAATATCCTGATGCGGTGCTTCCACCAACACTGCGTCCTACTGTAGCAGCGGCCATTATACAGGATCAGATCTCGGCCGAACACCCGTTTGCGGCATTAACAGTACCAACAATGGCTACAGCACTGGGTGTGCCACACGCCAATCCGCAGGTAGTTTATGTGCCTGATGATCCGGCTCTTGGGCAGTTTCGAAAAGATTTTGCCAACCAGGTTTTCTTGTTTGAAGAGCGTGAACCGGGCGATGAGAAAACCGATAATACACCCAAAGCACAAAAGAAATTAAAAGACGATAATGATAACCGGGTAGACCAGAAACTGGTACTGCGTGCCCGTTTGCTGGATATGTTGCTGGGCGATTGGGACCGCCACGAAGACCAATGGCGCTGGGAGCGCAACAAGGATGATGACGGCAACATTACCTACAGACCTGTACCCCGCGACCGCGACCAGGTTTATAACAGCGCGAACGGTTTATTCCCATGGCTGGTATCACGTCATTTGTTGATGGCTAAATTTCAGGATTACCGCGACCATATCCGCTCTATCAATCGCTGGAATTTGAATGCGCGGTATTTCGACCGGTACTTTTTGAATGGACTGGATGAGAAAGACTGGCGCGAGCAAATTGCTTATGTGCAAAGCAAACTCACCGATGAGGTAATTACCAGGGCCATTAAGCAAATGCCCGATACCATTTATAAACTGAGCGGGCCAAAGTTGATTAAAAACTTAATTGCCCGCCGGAGTATTTTGGATAAACAGGCTATTAAATATTACAAGTTTATCTCTACCGTGGTTGAAATCCCTGCATCTGATAAGCGGGAGAAGTTTGAGATTACCAACCAACCCGATGGGCAGTTAAATGTAACCATTCATAAATATAAGGACGAGAAGGAAGGTAAGATCACCTACCAGCGAACCTTCGATCCAAAGGTTACAGACGAGATCAGGCTGTATGGCTTTGATGGTAAGGATTTGTTTGCCGTGCATGGTGAGCACTCCTCATCAATAAAAGTGCGGATGATAGGTGGTGATGATGAGGATACTTTTGCCATTGATAGTAATGTACATGATAAGGGAAACTTGTATGTGTATGACAGGTCGGACGAGAAGAATAACCTGCCTAAATCGTCACAGGCACACATCCGTACTTCAAAAGATACGTCGGTTAATCAATACAACAGTAAAAGCTTTAAATACAATTTCCTGCAACCATTGATACTGGGCAGTTATAATAAAGATTACGGCGTACAATTTATCGGCGATTTCATTTACGAGAAACAGGGCTTCCGTAAAGATCCTTACGCGTTTAAACAAAGCCTGATCGTTAATTATGGTTTCGGCACCAACTCACTGATGCTGAATTATAATGGCGAGTTTAAACAGGTAACCGGTAAATCTGATCTGATTGTAAACGTACTCTCTAAAGGCCCTAACTATACCAGTAACTTTTTTGGGGTAGGTAATAACAGCCAGTTTATAGATGAAGGCGACAAAAAGATCCACTATTATCGTGGCGTGTACGATTATCTGGCAGCCGATGTAAGGTTAAGGCATACCTACGGCAAGTGGACAGTGAGCGGGGGCTTACTGGGCATGCTATATAATGGTTCAGAAGACAAAAACGATGATCGGTTCCTGTATACCTATAACCAGCAACATCCTGATGAGCAGGTTTTCGGTACGCATGCCTATGCCGGTTTGGTGGGTACGGTTGCTGTTGATACAAGAGATAAAGTATCTGATCCCCATAAGGGAATCTACTGGCTCACCACAATAAACGATATGCAGGGGGTGAATAATGGCGAGCATAATTATAGCCAGGTTCAAACCGAGTTTAGCTTTTATCTAAACCCCGATAAGGATTCGACTTTTGTTATTGCTAACCGTATAGGCGGAGGTACCACATTTGGTAATGCCGAGTATTTTCAACAATTAAAACTGGGTGGAAGCCAGAACCTGCGTGGGTTTTACCTGTGGCGTTTTACGGGCAAAACAATGGTTTTTAATAATTTCGAACTGCGGTTAAAACTGTTCTACATTAAATCTTACGTATTGCCGGGGACCATTGGTATAGTTGGGTTTAATGATGTAGGCCGTGTATGGTCGCCGGGCGAATCATCGGATGTATGGCACGATGGTTATGGCGGCGGTATCTGGTTTAGCCCCGCAAGACTGGTAATGATCCAGGCAGTTGTTGGTGCTTCTAAAGAAGGTACTTACCCTTATATCTCGGCCGGGTTCAGATTTTAAGCCTTTACCTCGTTCAGCAGTTCATAAAGGTCGTCGTAACAATAAGCATTATCGGCACAAGGAGCGTGCTCGTATAGTACGGTAACCCTTAATGCTTTTAAGCCCGATACGGCCTGTAAATCTTCAATTTCAAACTCCTCAATAGTTTCGGCCAGTATGCGTTTGGCCTGCAGCATGGCAATATATTTTTTGTACTCCTCGGCTTCTTCGTGTTTGGAGTATACAATTACAATTTTGCCTTGCTGGGTAATCCGTTCTATCGAGTCTTTAACGTGCGCTTTATCTATCCGTTTTTTAATTACTTCATAGCGGGCATTATAGGTTCCATCCACATCAAAGTGCTTTTCATCCATCCTGAACCTGATAGAAATAGGGGTGCTGAATACCAACAGCAAACCGGTTACACCCAATGGGTATGGCAGTTTATCTTTAAGATAATATTCTTCAATAGCCATTTCGCAAAGTACCTGTAATTGCCATAAGCGCAGGTGTTGCAGGTGTGTTTCATCAAAGCCTTTGCCTGGGGTTATAGAGTTGCCGATGTACAGGTTATGTTCTACACCATCTGTTTTAAACCGTTCGAAATAGTGCGGGAAGTAATGTTGAATTTCAATTTGCCGCTTATCCAGTATAGTAGCCAGCTTATCATTAATTAATAATAGCGTATTATCATAATCGCGGCGGCTACTGTGAAACTTGCCGTTGAGCGGATCTGTATTAGTATGGCAGTTATCAATAGCAGCTTTAATAGCAGGACTAAATTGAGCAGCCTGTTCGAAAATTGGATGAACGTTCGCTTGTAAATAGCTTTGTACCTGCTGTTCTGTATCTGCCTTAATACTGATGTTAATATCCTCGATAAAATCCTTCAGGTCGAAGAATAATTGGCCGTCGATGTTAGCCAGATTCTCACGGCTCAAATCTTCCAGTATGGTTAACACGTTTTTTAACTGGGTGGTCAAATCGTTTTTAACGCTGATGTTACGGGTAACAGATGAGTCTTTAATATCAATCTGCCCATACAAAGGATACACCTCTTTAAACCTGATTTCTTTAAGCGTATAATCAATTCCCGAATTTCTGCTGAGGATATAGTTTTTGGCTTCCCGCTTAAATTTCCAGTTTACGCTGGGGTGCAGGGTGGTGTAATTGTTTTGGATAACAGCCTGGATCTCGTTTTGTAGCTCATTGATCTTGCGGTCTATCGTATCTACGATAAAAGGCATTACAATATCCAGTTTCTTTGCACGCACACTATTAAAGTCATTTACCCGGCACGAAACGGCTTCCATTAAGCCCAATAAATTGCCATTTTTAACAACTGGCGCCAATATAAAGCTTTTAATATCCTGATCCTGAAAATGCTTTAGCAAATTACTTTCGGGTACCTCTTTCAGTAATTTACAAACATCAGATACAACGAGGTATCTGTGCTCATCAATCAGCATTTCGTACGAATCGTTGCGTAAAATTTCGCGGCAATCACGCTCAAACTCATCTGGTAAAATATAGCTAGGCAGCTTATTAATTAAGCCGGTATGTGTAAACTTAGCTTCTTCACGCTCGTAAGCAGTAAAGCCGATACGCATATCGGGGATGTTAAAAATAGAGCGGAAGATAGATTGCAGGTTTTTATGCAGATCGGGCTCAGTTGCACTACCCAACAATGTACCTTTTAAAATAGAAAGCGCGTTTTCTGTTGTGGCATCATACAAAGTCATGATGGCAAAGCCCTTCAGATCCCAGCTAAACGGCGGGAATTTTTCCTTCCATAAATCCAGGTCATCATAGTTATCCATGAGCCGGGTTATGTCTTCATCCGTTAATTTAACAGATCTTTCAGTCGGCGTAATCTCCAGAAAATCGGCATTATATAAAATGCGATAATGCCTTAAAATGCCATCTGCTGTGGGTATATCGTAAAATAGCGGTTTGCTAAAATCGAGGTTGGTGCCGTAATGCTGGTTCAAAATAATACAGCAGCTCATCACATAAAACTGGTGATAATCAAAATCGCGGATATTGATCTCGAAATCTGGTCCGGCTGCCTTCAATATATTTTGGAAGCGTTGGGTATAATTAAACAACATCCCCGAGAATGGGATGCTAACGGCCTTGATCTCATTAAGAGATAACATCGGCGGAAATAATTCATCCAGTAAATGATGAATCAGGTCTTTATTAGCTTCTACTTGGGCCGCCTCTGTAATGCCGTCTCTCAGTTCGGGGTGCGGGGCTACTTTTTTTAACAGCATATCTGCCTTGCGGGCATGGAAACTGCCGTCGCTTGCCGCAATCTCTTCCAGGCTTTCAACTATTTTATGAAATGAAAGCTTAATCAGAAACGGGTTATCCTGAAACTGCGGAAGTATCATAATACGCTGTAGATTAAATCAAAAGCAAATTTATTAAAATTATACGCTTGCACAGCCTGTGGCATAGTTTTTACAAAAAGGTGCGTTTTTTATACCACTTATGTGACATTTGGGTCATTTTGGAAAGTAGAAAAACATCCTTCCAAAATTCTATCTACCTTTTCATAAACGAAAAAGCAGCTGCTGTACCTGCGCCTAATACGGCGCCTGTTGCAACATCGGTAGGGTAGTGAACGCCTAAATACATGCGCGAATAACTGATGGTACCGGCCCATAAAAACGATGGTGCAATTACGTACCATTTAGGATAAGCGATAGATAGGGCAGTGGCCGTGGAGAAAGCAGTTGAAGCATGCCCCGATGGAAATGAAGTACTGCCAGCCCGATATACAGGTACAAACTCGATGTTTTTAACAAAGGGGCGTGGCCGTTTAACAAAGTGTTTAATAAGAAGCGTAAATGCATAACTTACTGCGGTGCTACTGGCCACATAAAATGAGTTTTGGCGCATCTCTTTATTATTGCTGATGATGCCGCCAACCAACAGACCTGCCGGTACCCCCACATCAACATAATGGATGGAGTGGGTGATGGCCAGCATTACTTCGGTTTGTTCGGGCGTGCGGCTTTTGGCCAGATCGACCATAACACTATTGTCGAACTGTTGGACGCCGGATTGGGCAGATACTTTAGTACAACAAAGTAACAGTATATTGGTTATGAAGAATAAATTGATTAAAAGGCTCTTCGGTGATATACTCATCGGTGTCGGCTAAAAGATTTAATATTATATTTATACCAGTCCGGGTAAATTGCGGGCCGGTTGAATCCAAAATTGTTATTATAAGGGATCTGCACTAAGATATTAAACAAGGTTCAGCTACCCAAAACATAAACTATGAATTATCAGCAGCTATTAGATCAGGTTTGCGATTATGTGTTAAACTATTTTAAAACGCATAATACCGACAACTTTATATATCATAATAAAAAACATACAGAAGATGTTGCCCGTGCCGTTACCCAGATAGCTAACCACTACCAGTTAAACGACCGCGACTTTTTTTGCGTTTCGGCCGCTGCATGGTTTCATGATCTGGGTTATATGGTTAGTATCCTTAACCACGAAGAGCACAGCATAGCCATTGCCCGTGCTTTTTTAATAGAACACGCTGCCGATGCCGAAGATATTAAAACGATAGAGACTTGTATCCAGGCTACCAAAATGCCCCAGGCCCCGGTAAGCTTGTTAGATAAAATTATTTGCGATGCCGATCTGTTCCACCTTGGTACGGATGATTTCGCCAAAAAGGACCAGCAATTGCTGGAAGAATACAATATATTGAACCATGCAGATTTGAGTAAGCTGGTATGGCGGCAAAAAAGCATCAAATTTTTAGAGGCACACCAATACCATACAGATTATTGCCGATTGTTACTCGATTCGCAGAAACAAAAGAATTTGGACGAGTTAAAAGAAAAAGTAGCTAACGCCGTGATTAAGTTAGAAGACAAACCCGAAAAAAAGAAAGAAGAGAAAGCGGCCCAGGATATAGACGCATCGTTCCCGGTTCCGGAAATTACATCCATCAAAAAGAAGGACAAAAAAGAGAAGCCCGAGAAAGGTATTGAAACCATGTTCAGGATCAGCTCGAGCAACCACCAACGTTTGAGCGATATGGCCGATAATAAAGCGCATATCATGATCACGGTAAACTCTATTATACTATCAGCCATTATTAGTTTACTGTTGCGCCGTTTGAGCGAGTATGGCTACCTCATTGTACCAACCATTATTTTACTTACGGTGAGTTTGCTGGCCATGACGTTCTCCATCCTGTCAACCCGCCCATCTATTCCGCCGGGCACGTTTACCAAGGCCGATGTTGATGATAAAACGGTGAACCTGCTTTTCTTCGGTAACTTTTATAAAATGCCTTTAGAAGACTACAAATACGGCATGGAGAAGGTGATGGAGGATAAAGATTTTCTGTACGGTAGCTTAATTAAAGACGTTTATACCCAGGGCGTTGTGCTAGGGAAAAAATACCGGCTACTGCGGATTGCTTACAATATTTTTATGTTCGGATTGATTATTGCTGTTTTTGCATTTGTTATAGCTTCTGCATTTTATGGTAACAAAGCAGCATAATTAAATGGAACCACATCGTTACTTTAACCGCGACTTGAGCTGGCTTGGCTTTAACCAGCGCGTGATGGAGGAGGCCGCCAATGAGCAGGTGCCTTTGCTGGAGAGAATTAAATTCCTGAGTATTTTTTCATCCAACCTTGATGAGTTTTACCGGGTGCGCATGCCGGTGTTAAGAGCTTTAAAAAAGATTGGCGAGAAAGATGATACGGATATCGACGGCGACATACAGGCCGATATTTTGCACCAGGCTATTAATGCCATTAATGCACAACAAGGCCGTTTTGGTGAGATCTTAACGCAACAGTTATTGCCTGCTTTTAAGGCGCAGCATATCCATTTGCTGTATAACGAGGCTTTCCCCGATTCTATCAAACCCAAAACAACCGAATACTTTTTGGCAGAGGTATTGGCCTTTTTGCAACCGGTATTTTTGGATGATAAGACAGATTTTTTCCCCGAAAATAATAAGCTGTATTTTATTGTACAGCTAAAAAATAATGACGGAGCAGAGCAAGTTGCACTGCTCAATATCCCTTCGGATGAGTTACCGAGGTTTTTATCCATAAAAACCGATGGCACTCAATTCATTGCCTTTTTGGATGATATTGTAAGAAATAATCTGGAGAAGGTTTTTCCTGATTCAACCATTGAAGGCTGCTATACCTTTAAAGTAACCCGCGATGCAGAGCTGGATCTGACGGATGATTACTCGGGCAGCCTCTCGGAGCAAATTGAAAAGCAATTAAGCAAACGCGATTTTGGTTTAGCGACCCGCTTTTTGCACCAGGCGGGCATCCCGCTGCGTATTTTGCAGTTTGTAAAGCAGCAGCTTAATTTATTAAACGCTACAAATATTGAGGGCGGCGCTTACCATAATCTGAAAGACTTTTTCGGGCTGCCGGTTGGTGGTCCGGGTATGTCGTATGAATCCTGGCCGGCTATTAATTCAGACGAGATTAAAGCTAATGAAACCCTGATAGCGCAAATTGCCAAAAAGGATTTTGTGGTGCATACGCCTTACCAGAATTACGATACCATTCTGCGGTTTTTTAATGAGGCTGCGGTTAATCCTAATGTTAAGGAAATTTACATTACCCTTTACCGGGTGGCCAGTAACTCGCGCATTGTGCATGCCTTAATCAGCGCAGCTAAAAACGGCAAAAAGGTACATGTAATGGTGGAACTTAAAGCCCGTTTTGATGAAGCCAACAACCTGAAATGGGCCAAGGTAATGAAAGATGCCGGGGTAAAGATCACTTACAGTGTTACTGCCCTAAAGGTACATGCCAAAGTAGGCCTGGTTAAAATGGAGCAGGATGGCCGCATGGTTTACTCAGGCTTAATGGCTACGGGTAATTTTAACGAAAGCACTGCCAAATTTTACACCGACCATATCCTGTTTACCAGTAACCCAGACTTGTTAAGCGAGGTAGAACTGTTGTTTATGTTTTTGGCCAAACGCGAAAAGCCATCTAAATCAACCCCAATAAATTTTAAACACTTACTGGTAGCCCAGTTTAACCTGCAAACCAAATTTATTGAACTGATTGATCGCGAAATTGAATTTGCCAAACAAGGCTTACCGGCAGCGCTTACCTTGAAAATGAATAACCTCGAAGAGCAGGTGCTCATCAGCAAACTTTACGAAGCATCGCAGGCAGGGGTAAGGGTATCATTGATCATCCGCAGTATTTGCTGCTTAATTCCCGGTGTTAAGGGCATGAGCGAAAATATTACCATTAAACGTATTGTAGACCGTTACCTGGAACATGGCCGCATCTTCATATTCAACAATGACGGTAACAAAGAAGTATTTATGGGATCAGCCGATTGGATGAACCGTAATATTTATCACCGTATAGAAGTTTGTTTCCCGGTTTACGATGAAACCATTAAACAATCTATGATCAACATCCTTGATCTGCAGGTGAATGATAATGTAAACGCTGTAATGCTCGATCAAAATCTTCATAACATCCCAATAAAAGCAAAAGAACCAATTATTCGTTCGCAGGAAGCTATTTATAAATTGCTGGCGGGGTAAGTGATATTCACTAAAGGATTTTGTCATTTCGACGATAGGAGAAATATTCTGCGCCCTGCTTCATGCATGTAGCATAAGATTTCTCACCCTTTCTCTACTATTGGCCCCCTCCAAGGATTCGAAATGACAATCTTTTAAGAAAGATGTATAAAAACAATGGTTGTTCTCTCCCCAACAATCATTTTATTCATTTACTATCCCCGCTACAAACTTTTGATCTATAATAATTTACTTTGCTAAGTATCTTTATTTCGTTAACTGTCTGTGATTTAACGAAATATCATATCCAGGCCCCGGGTGTTTTTGGTTTAAGTATCTGATAATAAGATATTTAATAAATTGGCATGTGTTTTGAATTGTATGTGTCACTAGATCAGTTAATTGTGGTTATATAAATTCGATGCTTATCCTTTCGCTGTATTTAAACTGATCTGCTGATACATCTCATATTAACGGGCTATTAAAAACTGATGTTATGGTGAATTACAATACTAAAACTGAGGCTATTATTGATTTGCAGGAACGTGGCTACGATCAGGATTTTACTTTGAAGGATGAGTACTTGTTTTACGTACAACAAAACGAGCTGATTGAACCTGATGATTTCGAGATAACAGAAACCTACCGGTTTGAAGGCAAGCGCCGCTCGTGCGATAACTATGTGATTTACGGCATCAGAGGAATTAATAAAGACATTAGGGGTATACTGATGACGCCCTACAGCGCCTATAGCAAAGGAATCTCAATCCATTTGTGGAGTAAATTGGCAAATAACCTTAAATAGCTGTATCTTCAACATACATTTATAAGATCACAGTTAAAATGAAAAACTACATCGGAATCAGCGACGAGAACCGTCAGGCAGTAGCCGTACAATTAACTAAATTACTGGCAGATGAGTACGTGTTATACACCAAAACACGTAACGCCCACTGGAATGTTGAAGGCCCGGATTTTCACTCCATGCACCTGTTTTTTGAATCGCAATACGAACAACTCGACGAAATTATGGATGGCGTTGCAGAGCGTGTCCGTTCTATCGGCCATTTTGCACCGGCTACCTTAAAAAGCTTTTTAAACCTTACCCACTTAACAGAGGTGGTTGACAGCAAAAACGATAGCCTTACCTTTTTGAAAGAATTACTGGAAGACCATACCAGCATCATCGAATTTATCAGGGGTAACATAGAGCCTTTTGCCAGCAAATACGGCGATTATGGCAGCAGCGATTACATTACCGGCCTGATGGAACAACACGAAAAATTAGCCTGGATGTTAAAGGCACACCTGCCTAAATAAGCAAGGGTTTACAATTAGTATATAGCAGAGGCGGCTTAAGGTTTTACTTTAAGCCGCCTCATTTTTTATAGGGAACTCTTGGCAGGGTCTTGAGCGAAAATCAGGCTCAGTAAATCGTAAAGTTCAGGATGTTTGTGCTGAAGTTGTTCCGGCTTCTCAAAAAAGTATTCAGAAACCACCGCCAGAAACTCGGCCTCATTGGTCAACGCATAGGGATTAATATCCGATTTGCCTGCCTCAATCTTATGCATTTCCTGGTGTATCAGTTTAAGCCAGGGGATAGTGTACTGATGCTGCATCAGTAATTCAGGTACTCCGTCGGTAGCGCCGTCTGCTTTATCTAACAAGTGCACAAACTCGTGGATGGCCGTATTCTCTCTCCCGGCCGAAGCAGAGAAGCCTTTGGTCAAGGCGGCCCGTGAAAGCAGCATCTGTCCGTTCATATAGCCCGAGCCTACCATGCCCATAATGTTGCGGTCTTCACCGCCTTCAAACTGAAAATCATTGTCGAAGGTATCTGGGTAAAGGATCACGTTAGTGAGGTTTTTGTACTTCCAGTCCTCACTAAATCCAAAAATGGGGATCACTGCGCTCGAGGCAATCATGATCCGGTCGAGGTCGCTGATTTCAGTCCCCACGCCTTCAATGCGCACATAGCCTAAAAATTCGTTAACCAGCCTTTCAAATTTGGCTTTGCCGGCATCATCAAGTTTAGTGTAATAGGCTATATGTTGTTGTAGCAAGTTTTCATGTATTTGTGGCGATTCATTAAAAATTTCGACAACTGGCGAAGATTTTTTTCGAACGAAAAAATAAATGATCACAATTAAAAGCAGTGCAGCAAGGGCTATATTCATAGGGCAAAAGGTAAGAAATTTTGGCAGGATTAATATTGCACCGATTGATTAGTTATCCATAACCCCTAGATATATAAGCTAAGATGCAACTATTTCATATTGATATACTTATAAGATTGTTGTTCCCAAATTTAAAATGTTTATTCCTGCGAGTAATTAAATGTTTTTGGATTGAGTATGTTCGAATTTTATTATAGGAGTTGGAAATAAAACAGGGTCAGCAAAAGTTAAATCTACATCCCCTGATTTCTGCGGCCATTCCTGAAATTGTTTTAAGTATATCATCATAAAATCTTTTGGCTCGTCGAAAGGCATCCAGGAAAAAGACATTCGTCCATTGTATGACAGGTTATTGGACTTAATAAATTCAAAAATATTAGTGTAGCATTCATTGAAGTAACTAATCAGGGTTTGTAAATCTATTGCTTCATTTTCTAGTACAAAATCAAATCTCGCTATAGCATAATAGTCAATAAATGGTTTAGCTGTCTCTTGATCACGATAAAATGAAGAGAAATATATAGTGGAGGTACCAGTCTCTAGCCCAGACTTCTTTATAGCAAGTTTATACGTACTTTGATTAATTGTATGCTTATGCATCGATTCCAAGTAGTCTAAATGTACTTTATAATGAGTGATATTAAAGCTCTGGTTAGTGACTTTCATAATAATTAAGAAATAAAGTGTTCAATATTTTTACGAAATATATGCTTGCGATTAGTATATTTATTATTATCATAAGTTACTAAATCAGTTTCTTTAGCTAAAAATAAGATATCAAAATTATAGTACATTTATTACTTATATTGATGGTATCTGAAAAATAAATCATTGTGTTTAACTGACGCAATATTTTAATATCTTTAGTTATTCCAAACCTAAAAAACCATGATAAACAGAAGAAATTTCCTGAAAAGCACCGGGGCTCTTGGCTTAAGCGCGCTCTTTTTATCCGAAGCGCATGCTACGTTTTTTAATGCCGCCAATCACCCGTTAGGTGTACAGCTTTTTACCTTGTTCAATACCATTGACGAAGATGTGGAAGGTTCGCTCAGAAAAGTGGCGGGTATTGGCTATACCGAAATAGAATCGGCTTTTAGTAAACAGCCCGGTTATTACGGAATGACACCCAAACAATTTGCCGCTTTATGTCATAAAGTTGGTTTATCATGGAAATCGCATCATGTTTTGGGTGCGCCATTTAAGTTACCCAAAGGCGCTGTGATGCCTAAAGGTGCTGATGGTAAAGCTCTGGATATATCGGCACTTAAAAACCTGAAGGATAATATGCAGGAGCTGGTAGACCAGGTGGCCGAAGGTAAAGTACCATACCTGGTATGCGCCAACATACCAACCGGCACACTTGATGAAGTTAAAAGCTCGATAGATATTTTAAATAAAACTGGCGCGGCTTGTAAAAAGGTTGGCATACAATTTTGTTACCATAACCACGATATGGAATTTAATAAAATTGATGATAAGACACCTTACTACATGTTGTTGGACGAAACAGACAGCAACCTGGTAAAAATGGAACTCGATGTTGCATGGGCAACCAAAGCGCGTGTTAACATCCCTAAATTATTTGCCAAATATCCGGGCCGTTTCCCTTTACTGCACATGAAAGATATTAGCGGCGACTCTAACCTAGGCCCGGTTGGTAGTGGTGTGGTAGATTTTAAATCTATCTTGGCACATACCGATACAGCAGGTGTAAAGCATTATTTTGTTGAGCATGATATGCCGAAAGATGCCTACGCCAGTCTGAAACAAAGCTACAAAGCCTTAAGGGACTTAGGTTTGTAATAAAACTTGCTATATTGCCGGTCAATTATTAACCTAAGAAAAACCAATATGCGTCGTTTGTTTTTAACAGCCTTAATAGGGCTTGTTACGGTATCTGCTTTTGCAAAATCTGTACTCGTATTCAGTAAAACTGCAGGCTTTCATCATGCATCAATTGCCGCGGGCATACCGGCTATTATTAAACTGGGCCAAGAGAATGGCTTTAATGTTGATACCACAACCAATTCTGCTTTGTTTACTGAAAGTAACCTGAAAAAATATGATGCCGTAATTTTTCTGAGCACTACTGGTGATGTGCTGAACGATGAACAACAGGAGGCTTTTAAAAAGTACATCGAATCGGGCAAAGGTTTTGTGGGTATCCATGCAGCTACAGATACCGAGTTCGACTGGCCCTGGTATGGTGATTTGGCCGGGGCTTATTTCTCCAGACATCCCAAACCACAGCAAGCTACACTACACATTATAGACCACTCTTTTATTGCCACCAAGAGCCTGCCTGATACCTGGAGTAAGTTTGATGAGTGGTATAACTTTAAATACATAGCCAAAGATTTGCATGTGCTCATCACTATTGATGAAAAGAGCTATACCGGGGGCGAAAACGGTGACAACCACCCAATAAGCTGGTACCACGAATATGATGGCGGCCGTGCATTTACAACAGTACTTGGACATACCGATGAATCATATACTGATCCGCTTTTTCTAAAGCATATTTTGGGCGGAATTAAGTATGCTGCTAAAATTAAATAGCGGTATGAGCGTACCGAATAAATTATGGATAGGGGTACTTGCTGCATTGCTGGCATCATCATGTAAAAATAAAAATGCAGACAACGATGGCTGGCGCGTTTATGGGGGTAACAAAGAAAATACCCGCTACTCGTCGCTAAACCAGATCGACACCAATAATGTTAAAGATTTAAAAATTGCCTGGGTGCATCATACCAATGATGCTGATACCGTTGCGCATTCGCAGATCCAATGTAATCCAATTATTGTTGATGGTGTACTGTATGCTACCACGCCCCATTTAAAACTGGTTGCCCTCAATGCGGCCACCGGCGAGCAGAAATGGGTTTTCGATCCCGATCAGAAAGATATTAATGCCATAACTTCTATCAGGTTTATCCTCAACAATAATCGTGGGGTAACCTATTGGGAAGATGGCGATGATAAGCGAATCATTTTCTGTGCGGGTTCATATATTTATGCTATTAACGCGGTAAACGGTCGGCCGATAAAAAGTTTTGGTGATCATGGCAAAATTGATCTGCACGATCATCTCGACCGCCCATCGAAAGATGCTTATGTTACCGTCACTACGCCCGGCATTATCTATAAAGATCTATACATTGTAGGTAGCCGGGTTAACGAAACATCAGACGCGGCTCCCGGCCATATACGTGCTTATGATGTACGCACAGGACAGTTTAAATGGATTTTTCACACCATCCCGCATCCCGGCGAAAAGGGTTACGAAACCTGGGAAGACCCCAACGCCTGGAAACATATTGGCGCTGCCAATAGCTGGAGCGGCTTTAGCCTGGATGAAGCACGAGGTTTACTTTTTGCACCAACAGGTTCGGCCGCATTTGATTTTTATGGCGGTAAACGAAAAGGAGCGGGGTTGTATGCCAATAGCCTGCTGGCTTTAGATGCAGCAACAGGTAAGCTGGTTTGGCATTACCAGGTGATCCATCACGATGTTTGGGATAAAGATTTGCCGACCGCACCATCATTAGTCATCATTAAAAAGGATGGCAAAAATGTTGATGCCGTTGCCCAACCTACCAAGCACGGATTTATTTTTGTATTGGATAGGGCGACAGGCAAGCCGTTATTCCCGATTGATGAGAAACCGGTTGATACGCACTCAGAATTAGTAGGAGAGAAGCTGTGGCCTACTCAGCCGATCCCGCGGTTACCTGAACCGTTTACACGGCAGTCGATCTCCGAAAAAGACATTAACCCATACCTTTCTGCGGATGATAAAGCGGATGCCTTGAACCAGTTGAAAGGCTATAGGCATGGCAGTATGTTTATCCCGCCAGGGAAACAGCCTTCGCTTATCTTCCCTGGTTTTGATGGTGGTGCCGAATGGGGCGGCCCGGCGGTTGACCCATTTACGGGCTGGATCTATATCAATGCGAATGAAATGGCCTGGATATTAACGATGATTGATGCGCCAAAGCAGTCAGCAGGGGCAGAAGATTTCGGTCAGGCCGGACAACGCTTGTTTGCCCAAAATTGTATGGGCTGCCATGGACAGGATCGTAAGGGTTCGGGTAATTATCCTTCGCTCATCAACATCAATAAAAAATACCATGATGAGGAGATTATTAATCTGATTGCCACCGGTCGGCGCATGATGCCATCTTTCAAACAATTGACTTTGCAGGATCGGCAGGCGATAGTATCATTCATCACCAATAACACTGCTAATCAATCTAAGAAGTTTACTGAGACAAAAGCCCCGGTTGATACCTTCCTGAACCTTCCTTACCAGATGACGGGTTACAATAAGTTTTTAGCGAAAGATGGACAACCCGCCATAGCGCCACCCTGGGGAACGTTAAATGCTATCAACCTAAACACGGGTAAGCGCGAATGGCGTGTACCGCTGGGCGATGATCCAAAAATAAAAAATGCAGGCACAGAAAACTACGGCGGCCCTGCTGTAACTGCAGGCGGCTTGGTTTTTATAGCCGCTACTAAAGACAATAAAATAAGAGCTTTCAATAAGATCACCGGCAAGCTACTCTGGCAAGCCGATTTGCCTGCTTCAGGCTTCGCAACGCCAAGTGTTTATGAAGTTGATGGTAAGCAGTATGTGGTGATTGCCTGTGGTGGCGGGAAGCTGAAAACTAAATCGGGCGATGCTTATGTGGCGTTTGCGTTACCGTAAGCGAGAATCAAGAAACAAGAGTCAAGATACCTCCTTTCAAATTTTGTCATCGCGAGCGATAGCGTGGCAATCTCGTCGCCAATGTTCTTCGTTCTGTATAGCTACGAGATTGCTTCGTACCTCGCAATGACGGTAATAGTTCTTATGGTTAGGCTTTTTTTAATTCCCCTCTTGAGAGGGGGCGCGAAAGCCTGTGAAATAGGAGGGGTGTGTTTCTGCGACAAAACATTCAGCAGAGACACACCCCTAACCCCTCTCAAGAGGGGAATAAGACATCATCTGGCGCAAGCGTTATTATATTGTCTTGTTTCTTGATTCTCGTCTCTTATTTCTAATTATTATCCCTCCGGGTGATTAGGATCGTAATCAGGAGCTGATCTTTTTGGATCATAGTGCACGCCTGGGGTTAACCAGTATAATAAAGCCACCCTTGCATATCTGAAGTTAAACGGAGATAATATAAAGGCTACACCTAATAATATGGCAGCATAAATCCATGGGTTTTCGCTGTGGGTTAAGATGTAGGTACCTACGGCAAGGGTAACCATTTCGGCAACGTTAAGGGCGTAGCTTACAAACATGGCTACGTAAAAGTAACCCGGTTCAATCTCGAAATGAAAATTACAGTGCGGGCAGTACTGGTTCATCTTTTGTCCGCTTAGGGTATACATTGGGGTCGAAAACATGTTGCCTACCCGGCATTTTGGGCATTTGGCATGTAGGGCTGCGTATGATTGTGAAATAGCCATGGCTTCTTTATCTAAAGTTAGGGTTTTCATATTGTTATTGAGTTATAATTTGTTTCCTGAATTCTTCGGGTGTTAGCCCGGTTTGTTTCTTAAAGTATTTGGTAAAGTAGGAGTAGTCGCCAAAGTTGAGCTGGTCGGCTACTTCAGAAATCGTTAAACCGGGGTTTACTAATAACCTTTTTGCTTCCAATACAATCCGGTTACGGATTACTTCGCCTGCTGAAATATTCAGCACATCATTACACAGGGCATTGAGATGATTGGGGGTGATGTATAGCAGGGCCGCATAATCCTTCGGCAGTTTTAGCGTGGTGTAATTTTTATCAATCAGTTTCTGAAAGTTGCGCAACAGCGTATAATTATAAGGTGTGGTATTTTTGCTGTGCAGCGGAAATGTTAAACGGCTAAGGCTTATAAACAATTGCAGCATTAAAGCACGTACCATATCCAAAGCCAAACGGCCCGGTGTTTCACTTTCAATTATAATCTGTTCAAAAAGTTGCAATGTTTCTTTGTGCAGGTTTTCTGGAATATCAATCACCTCGTCTGCTGATGCGCCGCTGAAGAACGGGAACTGCTCCAGGTAGTCAGACTGCAACAGGAAGGACTGAAAAAACGGTACAGAGAAATTGATCACATAGCCATCTACCTCGCCCTCAAAATCCCAACTGTGTACCTGACCGGGGATCATGAAGTAAATCTGATATGGCCTAACCGGGAAACTTTGAAAATCGATAGCGTGGCTACCGCCGCCTTTGGTAAAAAACACCAAATGATAAAAAGTATGCTTATGCGCCAAATGTAATTTATGGTGCGATTTAAGATAGGGTGCAAACCTGCTGATGAGGATGTCATCCTGCTTAAATTCAGAAAGGTTGCATATATCGTAAACCGGGAAGCTCTTTTTCATGATACTCAAAGGTACCACGAAATCTGTTTAGCTTATGGTAATAAACATTCGGTTTATGGTACTTTTTACTTATCGTTGAAAAATACTAAAGAAAAAATGCCAGAATACTGACCCCGGCATTGTGTGTTATTAATAGCAGTATTTTCTGATAGCCTCGTAGGCTTCTTTCATACCCAGTTCGCCGGCTTTGCTCAGGTCAAGGCAACCGCTGTTTTTGTCGGTTACATTATTGATTTTAAGCATACCGCGGTCAAAGTAAGTTTGCTTGTCCTTTGGATCGAGGCTAATGGCCGATGTATAATCTGCCACGGCACCATTATAATCTTTAATGAGGGCTTTGGCTTCACCACGCCTGATATATGCTTTTTTGTTTGATGGCATGGTTTCGATAGCCATGTTGTAATCAAGCAGGGCACCGCGCACATCTTTCAGTTTGTATTTGGCGATACCACGGTTGGTATAGGCTTCTGAATTCTGCGGATTAATTTCGATAGCCGAATTGTAATCCAATATAGCGCTGATCGAATCTTTGAGCAGTATATAAGCATCACCGCGTTTAACATATATGTCTTCGTTATGCGGTTGCAGCTCCAGGGCTTTGGCAAAATCCTGCATAGCTCCTGCCGAATCTGGCACCATACTTTTGGCAGTAGCACGCGTTAATAAGGCTTTAACGCTTTTAGGGTATTGGTCAACCACACGGTCGTAGCTGTCTAGTGCACCTGCATAGTCTTTTAAACCTAAACGGGCATTGCCTAAAAACAACATATTGTCTTCGGTACCGCGCAGGTTAATGGCCTTGTTGAGGTCTTCTATTGCACCTTCGTAATCTTTTAGCTCGTTCTTAGTATTACCGCGAAAGGTGTATGCGTTGAACGATGCAGAATCTATCGCGATAGCCTTATTAAAATCGAGCATAGCTTCGCGGGTATTTTGCATGGCATCCCACAATATACCACGCTGTACGTACAGGTCGGCATCTTTAGGGTTGAGTTTTAAACCTTCGTTAACCAGTTTAATAGCTTCGGGGTAATTTTTAGAAAGCGTATAAACGTTACTCAGTTTTGCATAAGCTTCCGCATTTCTCGGGTCCATTTGCAAAACTTTTTGGTAGTCTTGTATGGCCCCGGCATAATCGCGCAATTGTATCTTATCGTTAGCACGTTTACTATAACCTTCGGTATTGCCGGGTTTTAATTCTATTGATTTGCTGAAATCTGCTATAGCCCCGCGATAATCGGCCTGTTGTTCCTTCATTTTACCACGCTCAATGTACGAGCGGTCGTTATTGGGGTTTAACTCAATGGCTTTGGTGTAATCGGCAATGGCACCCAAACTATCTTTAAGCGAATACTTGGCTGATCCACGGATCAGATAAGCCACCTCCGATTTAGGGTTGAAAGCCAGTATCGTATCAGCATCAGCGAAAGCGCCATCGTAATTTTTAGCCGCAATGCTTACGCCTGCGCGGTTTTCATAAGCCTGTATATACTGTGGTTTAAGTTCAATGGCTTTGTTGAAATCGGCCATGGCACCGGTGGTATCTTTAATATTGCGTTTGGCAATACCACGGTAAAGATAAAGTTCGGGGTTGTTGGCGTTAAGCTCAATCGCCTTATCGAAATCTAAAATAGCACCCTGATTGTCTTTGGCGTTAGTATGGGCATTACCGAGGTAGTGGTATAATTCGGCAATATTAGGTTTTAGTGCGATGGCTTTTTTGTAATCATCAATAGCGCCCACATTGTCATGGATATTGCTGCGTGCGTTACCCCGGTAATAGTAGGCTTCGGCACGGTTAGCATCATATTGAAGTGATTTGGTATAATCTGTAATAGCAGCCGTATAATTGGCTATTGTTGCTTCTGAGTTGGCACGGTAATAATACAGGTCGCCATTATTTGGGTTTAATTTAACAGCGGTGTTAAAATCCAGTATTGCACCCTTGCTGTTATTAACATTGGCTTTGGCTAAACCACGGTACTCATATAAATCGGGATTCTTAGGGGTAAGTGTTATTGCTTTTGTAAAGTCGGCAATAGCACCCATGTAATCACGGGTGTTGGTTTTAGCATTGGCCCTGTAATGATAAAGGTTAGCATCGGGCTTTGGTTTCATGCTGATGGCCTTGGTATAATCGTCAATGGCATTAACATAAGCCCTTAAATTACTATTGGCATTTCCGCGGTAGTAATAAGCATCAGCCTTTTTAGGATTAAGCTCTATCGTTTTGGTGAAATCGGCAACGGCTTCTTCGTTTTTCTGAAGATTGCTATAGGCGTTTGCCCGGTAAAAATAAGCGTCAGCAATTTTAGAATTGAGTTCTATAGCTTTGGTGAAATCATCGATGGCTCCCTGATAGTCTTTTTGGTTTGCTTTGTTGTTACCGCTCTGTATTAACTGCTCGGCTGTTTGGGTTTGTGCTAAACACCAAAAAGGTAACAGTAAAAATAACACAGAAAGTATCTTCATAACACGGGAGTGGTTGTCAATATTAAAATAAGGCTCCGACGTTGTTTTATAAGCAATGGGTGTCATTAATAATTTGTATTGCTTGTAAAACTAACATGAGTAAAAATAATGCTTATATACAGTTTATGGTATTAAAATACATATAAACCTGTAAAAAATGTAATTATAGCACTTTAAGTATCCCACACCAATTCAAAGTGACACTTTAAGCAGTTTGTATGTGCATAGATTATGCCAAGTAAAAGCAGAAAGTGATACGCTGTTTGTGAGAAGAGAGCCAGATTAATGCTTACGCCCTTAAATTGTCATTAAGGATAAAATATGAGGCTAAAAGCCGATAACTGTAGGGATAATGCCTGTTAAAATTTGTTAATATAAATTATATTAGAGATAAAGCCGGGACGAATTTCTACAAATGAGGATTCTGTTGGACATTTATACTGATTAAACCGGGGAAATATGAGGAAAAAAATACCCAATCATGAATATGTTATTTTACGGTAAAATTACCATCACCAGTTTTTTAGGTTAAACCTTTATTGTTCCGTTTCGTTAAAGAGGTTGCATTTTATAATGTGTGACAATGTTAACTGTATAAAATGGTATTAATGTTTTAACTCTGTGTTATGGATAAAAAGCAGGAGAGGTAGAATCCGGCTTATATTAATATTCGTAATTTGTTTAAAGTTTGAAAAGGACCTTATATGGGTATATAATTTATACACTATATTAGTTCGGATTTAAAATCTACCTATTACCTTTGTTATAATTGATGAAAGCTCTCCTAAGGCAATTTAAACAATTCTGTGTAGTGGTATGCCTGCTTGTTTGCAGCCATTCGGCTAATGCACAGAATAAATATTCGCAGGTCGACCGGCAGATGAAAGAGTTTAACCGCCTTGTTACCGAAGCTAATATTAATTTTACCCTGCCCGAAGGCTTTAAAGAAGTTACCCCCGTTAACAACGAAGATGTATCTTACGATTATGGCATTGCGTTGCCTGGCCAGGAGTTTGAGATCTGGTTTGAAGTTAAGCCTTATAAACAAATAAGTAAATATTACGCCAATGCCGACTCGGCTTATATTAATATTGGAAAAGAACAGGTTTCTGTTTTTAGTGCCGATAATGCTTATTTTGCCCGAAACTTAAACGACAGAATTTTAGCCCAGTACAATGCCGACGAAGGCAAATCATACCTGGTGAACCTGAGCGATTCGCCGGTAACACGCCATTATAAGTATGCCCTGATTATTACCCTTCAAAAAGACCATACGGGTACTATACTGGCTATTTGTTTAGCCAATGACAAAGGCCCCGAGTTTTTTAAATATATAGACAAGGCCCGAAGCTGCATTAAGTTTAAGTAATGTTATACGTTTGACGTTGTACGTTTGACGTTTCTTGCCCGGGGCGTAGATCATATTTCTTCTCTTTTTATTTTCAGATATAAACGTATTACGTACAACGTCAAACGTATAACGTTTAGCCTAATCCGTTTGACTTAATCCCTTTAACATCGTACATTTGGGATGGTAGGTTTAAACCATGCATCTGCATCAGAACAGATACGTAAAACGTCTAACGTACAACGTTTAACCTCTCCGCCATAAAAAGCATAACCATCATGGAAGAAGTAAATTATAGTGAGGATAGTATACGGTCGCTCGATTGGAAAGAGCATATTCGACTGCGCCCCGGTATGTATATCGGTAAGCTTGGCGATGGTTCTGCCTATGACGATGGTGTATATGTATTGTTGAAAGAGGTTGTAGATAACTCGATTGATGAGTTTGTGATGGGAGCCGGCAGAACCATCGATATTAACATGAGCGACCATAAGGTTTCTGTTCGTGATTATGGCCGGGGTATCCCATTGGGTAAGGTGATTGATTGCGTATCCAAGATCAATACAGGTGGTAAATATGATAGCAAAGCCTTCCAAAAATCTGTAGGCTTAAATGGTGTGGGTACCAAGGCAGTTAACGCGCTTTCGTCAAATTTCGTAGTACAATCGTATCGCGATGGCCGTACCAAAATTGCCGAATTTGCCAAAGGTGAACTGGTTCGTGATGAAGCCGAGAAAGAAACCACCCAGCGCAACGGTACCGCGATAAACTTTATTCCCGACGATAGTATTTTTCGTCATTATCGTTTTATCCCCGAGTTTGTGGATAACATGATCTGGAATTATGTATTCCTGAACGCCGGCCTAAGCATCAACTTTAACGGACAAAAATATTTTTCAGAAAAAGGCCTTCACGATCTTTTATTGCGTAATACCGATGCTGAGACACTGCGTTACCCAATAATTCACCTTAAAGGGAATGATATTGAAGTAGCCATGACCCACGGCCAGCAATACGGCGAAGAGTACTATTCGTTTGTGAACGGGCAAAATACCACCCAGGGCGGTACCCACCAGGCTGCTTTTCGCGAAGCGGTGGTAAAAACCATTCGCGAGTTTTACAAAAAGGAGTTTGATGCATCTGATGTGCGTGGCTCTATCGTAGCAGCAATTGCTATTAAGGTACAGGAGCCGGTATTTGAGTCGCAAACCAAAACTAAGCTGGGTTCGCAAAATGTGGGTCCGGATGGGCCTACGGTTCGTGGTTTTATCAATGACTTTGTTAAAACCGAGCTGGATAACTATCTGCACAAAAATCCGGCAACTGCCGATGCGCTTTTAAAACGGATCCTACAGTCAGAGCGTGAACGTAAAGATATTGCCGGTATTAAAAAACTGGCTAACGAACGTGCCAAAAAAGCATCGTTACACAATCGTAAACTGCGCGATTGTAAGTTACATTTTGGTGATAACCACGAGCGCCGTCGTGATACCACTTTGTTTATTACAGAGGGAGATTCGGCGAGTGGATCGATCACCAAATCGCGTGATGTGCAAACCCAGGCTGTGTTTAGCTTAAAGGGTAAGCCGCTAAACTGCTACGGATTAACCAAAAAGGTGGTTTACGAAAACGAAGAATTTAACCTGCTGCAGCACGCCTTAAATATTGAGGATGGCTTAGATGGTTTAAGCTACAACAACATTGTGATAGCAACTGATGCCGATGTGGATGGTATGCACATCCGTTTACTGTTAATGACTTTCTTTTTGCAATTTTTCCCCGATCTGGTAAAGGCCGGTCACGTATCTATTCTGCAAACACCGTTATTCCGCGTTCGTAATAAAAAAGAAACAATTTACTGCTATAGCGATGAGGAACGCCGCAATGCGATATCAAAATTAGGTAACAAACCAGAGATAACCCGATTTAAAGGTTTGGGTGAAATTTCGCCCGAAGAATTCGGACTGTTTATTGGTAAAGATATGCGCCTCGATCCGGTAATCCTTCGTGATGCCAACATCAAGGGCCTGTTAGAATATTTTATGGGTAAAAATACCCCAACCCGCCAGCAACACATTGTACAAAATCTGCGTGTTGAAAAAGATGATGAAACGGTAAATCCGTTGATTTTGGCTGAAGAGGATGAGGTTAAAGAGGTTGCCTAAAATATTATAAAGTTCTATTTCCCCTCTTGAGAGGGGTTAGGGGTGTGTCTTTATGGTTAACAATAACGCAGAAACACACCCCTGCCATTACACACCCTTTCGCACCCCCTCTCAAGAGGGGATTTGAATAGTTGTCGATAACAACACCAACAATGGCGGAAGTATTAATAACTTCAGAGTATGACAAAAGAAAAAGTAATGGAAACGGTGAAAGATTTACCAGCCAATTTCGAGTTTAACGTTTTGCTGGAGAAGCTGATTTTTATTGATGGGGTAGAAAAAGGCCTTGAGCAAATTGATAAGGGTAATACATTAACTCATAATCAAGCAAAAGAGCAGGTTAAACAATGGTCGAAATAATCTGGTCATAATTAACGCTGAAAAGCTATTTACCATATATCATTTTAAAAGCATTATACACGGCTTGGTGCAAGGCTGTAGCATGCGACTCATCCGGCAAATAATCAAAAAATAACCTAATACGATTATCAACCTTAAGCATATTATAAAGGCCCTGCGCTTCCTGGTACATTTGCTCGTCTTCTTTTCTATTTGGCGCACCTATATAAATATTAACCGGCTTATGCGTTTTGTTTTGCAGTAAGGCATTGGGTTGATGCAGTAAAGCTTCATCTCCCCACCACAAACTTGGGCTTACAATAATATAGGTATTAAATAGGGTTGGATGGTTTAATGCTATCTCGGTAAGCAGCAGCCCTGCCATTGATTCGCCAATAATTGTGCGGTTGGTACTGGCCTTATACTTTTTTTCAATGTAAGGTTGCAGTTCCTTTTGGAGAAAGGCAATATAATTTGTTGATCCGCCATAAGCCGGGAACATTTCTTTCTTAAAGCCTGTCTTTTCCAAGAAATCAAGATTCGCTACAGGGAAGGTGAAATCTTTTCTTCTGTTGATGTTTTTTATACCTACTACAATTGACTGGGGAAACCGGTTTACCCAGGATTGTGTATCGAAACGGATTATACCTGTAAGGTGGATAAAATCTTCATCTACGCCACCATCGGGAATATATATTACGGGATACTTTAGGGTGTCAGTTTGATTATATCCTTCGGGCAAATAAATATTAATCGTTCTGGTTTCATTTAAAATTTTCGAATAATATCCTTCGGTTACACCAATGGTTATGGGCTTACTATTAGCCTGGGCAAATAAATGTGTTGAATAAGCAGCTAAGAGCAATAGTAATAAAGCGAAGTGTTTTTTAGAAATAGCCATTGGGTAGATCGAATTTTGAAATGATCTGCTAAAGGTAATAAATGACAATATTAAAGGGCTCTTATTATTATAAGTGCTTAATAAATAGTGCGTATTTCTTTTTATCAAATCAAATCCCTATATTGTTTCCCCCTCTTTTTTACCCCGGGGGTTACAAATGAATAACCACGAAATAAAAATAAGTTTCGACGAATATGACCATCTAACCGATCTCAACGAAGCAGACCGGGCACTATGTCTCGAAGCCACTAAAGCGCTTGAAAAATCACACTCGCCATACTCAAAATTTAGAGTAGGGGCAGCATTAAGGCTGCAAAGCGGCCGTATAATTTATGGAAGTAACCAGGAAAACGTAGCTTACCCATCTGGCTTATGCGCCGAGCGTGTGGCTTTGTTTCACTGGGGAGCCAATCATTCTGATGATCCTATAGAAAGTATTGCTATTACCGCCCATACCGATGATTTTAAAATCAGCCAGCCGATAACACCTTGCGGATCATGCCTGCAGGTGATGGCCGAGTATGAGAAAAAGCAGGAGCAAAAGATGCGTATTTTATTATTTTGCGAAGATGGGCCCATTTGGGCAGTAGAAGGCAGCGAAAGTTTTTTGCCATTTTTGTTTTTTGAAGATAGATTAGCACATTAGTATTATCATAACCAACCCCAATGAAACCTAAATTTCTGATAATTTTCCTGCTTTTACTTGTAGCGGGCAGGCCATTGTTTGCCCAGCAAGGATTCCCTTTTGCTGATGAAGTGCGTAAATTTAAAACCGCCGATAGTTTAAACTTTCCTAAACCGGGCAGTAATTTGTTTATCGGCAGCTCGTCCATCCGTATGTGGACTGACCTGGAACAACGGTTCCCGGATAAGCGGATAGTAAGGCGTGGCGTTGGTGGCTCTACCCTCGAGCAATGGGTTAAGTACTATACGAGTTACATCCTGTTCCCTTACCAACCCGAGCGCATATTTGTTTATGCGGGTGAAAACGATATTAATGCAGGCCGTACACCCCAGCAGGTGTACCAGGATTTTGTAACGCTGTATAATATGATCCAGCAAAAACTACCGGGGAGTAAGACCTATTGGCTCTCTGTTAAAAAAAGCCCAAGCCGGGCAACACATTACGCAGCTGTTGATAGTACCAATACACTGATTAAAGATTTTATCAGTCATCACAACGCCTGTAAATACATTGATGTAAATACAGTGCTTTACGATCAGAAAACTTCTCTGCCCGATTCATCCTTATTTAAGCCCGATTATCTGCACTTGAAAAAGGAAGGCTACGACCGCTGGCAAAAAGTATTGAAAAAATATATAGAATAAACAGAAAAGGTCTCCCATTATTGGGAGGCCTTTTCTGTTATAAGGGTTTTGAATTGCTTATTTAAATACGCTGTAAACATTAGTGATTTTCCAGCCGTTACCGGTGTTGGTAAGGGTAACATAATTGCTGCGTGTAAAATCGTTATATTTCATATCAACACGGGCAACAGTTACATCAGAGTTGGTGCTTACAATTGAGGTAGTTACGGTGCAAGCTTGTTCGGTGTTAGCGTTTTCTTTAGTAAAGTTTAAAATATCGTCTTTGCTAAAGCTAAGCATGGTTTTACCGCGCAGCATGCTAAATTTTGCTGTTTTATCTACTACCAGGTCAAGGTCGGCCACTTTACCGCGGCTAACAGCGTCAACATAAGTATTGATAGCAAAATAAGGTGAAGCTAATTTATCATCATTTGAAATTGTATTAGCTTTTGCAACTGTGCCAGCTAAAAAAAGGCAAATGCCAAGAGCAAGTGATTTCAAGGTTTTCATAATATTTGTATTTAGTGTTTTAATAAATTTTATACTCATAAGACACCACTGCTACCCAATACGTTACAATCTTGCGTGTTAATTTTATGTGAAGCTTTTTCTGTTTTAGTTAAACAGGTAACAATTTGTTGGTTTTGTTGATAAAGTGATAATGTTTGGTATTATAAAGCATCGGCCCGGGTAACAAATGCTATAAAAAATTGTAAAATATTTTTTTAATAAAAAGTGTATAAAAGCAAAAAGCCACCCCATTTTACAGGGATGGCTTTTTTGCTTAATACTAACTAAACTTTTAACTTACTTTACAACGCTGTAAACGTTTGTAATTTTCCAGGTGCTACCGGTATTGGTAAGGGTAACATAGTTGGTACGGGTAAAAGCTGGGTATTTCATGTCTACTTTTACAACGGTCATGTCGTTGTTCGATTCTACAACCGAAGTGCTGGTGGTACAAGCTTGTTCAACATCTTTGTTTTCTTTAACAAAAGCCATCATATCAGCTTTGCTGAAGCTCAGGATGTTTTTACCTTGCAGGATGCTGAACTTTGCCGAATTATCGATAACCTTGCTCAGGCCTTCAGTTTTACCGTGGCTAACTGCATCAACATAAGTGTTGATGGCATTGTCGGGTGAGGCAACGGCGTTACCATCGTTTAATTTTGTGTTTGCTTTTGCAGCGCCGAATGTAACTAACAAGCAAGCAGCGGCTGCGATTGATTTTAACGTTTTCATTTTTGTTTTTCTATTAACACTCATATAGACGGTAAATACAGGCAAAAGTTGCTTTGTGCAACGCCATTGTTACCCAAATAAAAACTATTGATAAATTGGCTTTAAAACCGCATTTTGTGTGGCGAGATGATAAAATTTGATACCATAATTTATCAATTTGCAGAGCAGGGTGAGAAGACTGGCTGGTCATACATCATCATTCCGCAGGATTTGGCGCTCGAATTAAAACCCGGGAATAAGAAATCATTCCGGGTAAAGGGCTTTTTAGATCATTTTCCAATCGCAGGCGTTGCATTGATGCCCTGGGGCGATGGCAGTTTTATCATGGCCATTAATGCCGATATGCGTAAAGGTATCCATAAAAGTAAAGGTGCCACCATTGCAGTACAGCTCGAAACCCACGACGATTATGTAGTAGAAATGCCCGAAGACTTGCAGGAATGCTTCGATTGCGAACAACCCGAGGCTTTAGAATTTTTCAACTCCCTGCCCCGTGGCCATCGCGATTACTTTATTAAATGGATTAACAGCGCCAAAACAGAACCTACCCGCGCAACCCGAATTGCCAATACCATTAACGCCGCCGCCCGCAGAATGGGGTATTCTGAAATGATAAGGGATTTGAAGGCGAAGAAAGATATATGATTTCGGAATTCGGATGTTTGATTTCGGATTTACGAAAAGCCCGTCATTGCGAGGAACGAAGCAATCGCGAACTATACAGAGCCACTCTGCAAATCGGGGGTTGCTTCGTTCCTCGCGATGACGGGCATGGTGGGTAAGCTTATTACTTACGCATCCACCGCATCATACACAATAACTTTTTCCCAAAGGTGACTGCAATTTTTAACAAATTCCAGGTGGATGGGATGGGTTTGGTAAGTAGCCTGCCCGGCCAGATCGCTAAAGAACATGAGTTCTGATACCGCCCAGCTGTTGTCAACCACGTCGCGTTTTTCGGTGCTGGCAACTACACCGACACGTAGTTCGCGCACGGTTTCTATTTTCGATAATGTTTTTACACCGGCAACCAATTTGTCGCGGTCTTCAATTGATCCCGGGTTTTTAAGCCAGAAAAATACGTGGTGTATTACAGGATATTTGTTTTCCATAGTAGTTAAAGGTAATGCCGATGCTGCCACGCCTGTAGCCAGCGCAGCTGTAGTGGCTATAAATTTTCTTCTGTTCGATGTTTTCATAGATGCTGATATAGAGATCGTCAAGTTATAAAAAAAGTTAATCAGCTATTATTGATTATCGTAAAAATTATAACTTGTGCTTTTAACCCTATGCCATGAAATTCATTATCTGCGTTTTATTATTCGTATTGCCCTGTACTGTTACCCTGGCTCAGAAATTTAGCTACAACCAGGGAGAAGCTTCAACTAAAAACTACTACGAAGAAATCCCTTACGAAACCATCAACGGAAAAATGTTTGTTTACCCCGAGATAGCTGGCGTAAAGCATAAATTTTTATTCGATACCGGCGCACCTGTTGCGATAGATCAGGATTTGGGGCAGAAGTCGGGGGCCAAAGTTATCCATACAGATATAGCTGTTGATGCCTATGGCAATAAAGATTCAATCAAAGTAATGGGCATTGATTTGAAGCTGGGTTCAGTCACTTTTAATAACATCCCGGCTATTACATTAATACCGGCATTTTACAAATGCTGGGGTGTTGAAGGGGTAATAGGCAGCAATTTGCTGCATAACTCTATTGTTAGCATTAACGCTGTAAAGCATATCATTATCATAACTGATCAGGAAAGTAAATTAGCCTTATCCGGCAAAAAAAGCCTTCCACTGATACTTAATGAACAAAGCGACCCTAAAGTAAAACTAACTTTTGGCGATAAAACAGAACTGCTGTTAGGTTTTGATACTGGCGATAGCGAACTATTACGCATCAGCGAAGATGGTATGAACCGATTAAAAAAAGCTGGTGCTTGTGAGGTAATAGCCAAAGGCTATGGCGCTAACAGTTTTAGCGGTGCCGGTGCGCAAAAAGCTGCTGATAAGTACAGGTTCCAGATACCCGTTATAACTTTATGCGGATATAGGTTCGAAAATATAATTACCGAAAGTAATAAACAGGTGGTACCGGGTTTCGGCACAAAAATTCTGAACTATGGCATTATAACCCTGGATTATATAAACAAGAAGTTTTACTTCGAAGGCATTGCTTCCACAACCGATCTGTATGAAAAACAATGGCCTTTTCATCCAACATTATCCGGTGATAAGCTTGTTGTTGGCGTGGTCTGGAAAGATAGCTCAATTGGGATTAAACCAGGCGAGCAAATTACTGCTGTTAATGATGTGGATTATTCGCACATCAACCTATGCGACCTGCTGAATAATAAATCCATTTTAGATGGTAAAGAAACGGCAACGCTTACCATTAAAGATGATAAAGGCGTTGAAAGGAAAGTGCAGATTGATAAACGATAGAAGCAAGAATCGAGAGGCAAGAATCAAGACAGGGCATGCTATCCCTACCATAGTCGGGACGGCATTACAGCCTCAGTAAACTAAATCAATTCTGATAATTAATTAATTCAGAAAATTCTGGTTCAAGACAAAGTAAATTCGAAAATCAAAAACACATTCTTTATCCACACTACACCTCATATCACGCTAATGTTAAGCGTTGTGCGTATATTTACAAATCCGAATAGTTTTTAAGAATGAGTGAAGAAATAACTCCTGAAGATTTCCCGTCTTCTGGTTCTGAAGAGAATAATATGCATAACACCATCTCATTGGATGGTTTATATGAGAACTGGTTTCTGGATTATGCCTCTTATGTAATACTCGACCGTGCCGTTCCGCACATTTATGATGGCTTAAAGCCCGTACAGCGCCGCATTTTGCACTCGCTGAAGGAAATGGACGACGGGCGTTTCAACAAAGCCGCCAACGTAATTGGTAACACCATGAAGTACCACCCGCACGGTGATGCTTCTATTGGCGATGCCATGGTGCAAATAGGACAAAAAAACCTGCTGATTGATTGTCAGGGTAACTGGGGCGACCCGGTAACCGGCGATTCGGCTGCTGCACCGCGTTACATTGAGGCGCGTTTATCAAAATTTGCACTCGATGTGGTGTTTAATGCCGATACTACCATTTGGCAGGCCAGCTATGATGGTCGTAACAAAGAGCCCATTACACTGCCTGTAAAGTTCCCATTGCTACTGGCGCAGGGTGCCGAAGGTATTGCCGTTGGTTTGGCTACCAAAATTATGCCGCATAACTTTATTGAGCTGATTGATGCTGCCATTGGTGTGTTAAAAGGTATCCGCCCGGATCTGGTACCCGATTTCCCGACCGGTGGTATGGCTGATTGCAGTAACTATAATGAAGGCCAGCGTGGCGGGAAAGTACGCGTTAGGGCTAAAATTGTAGAACGCGATAAAAAGACACTGGCTATTACCGAAATCCCTTTCAGCACCACAACCGGTGGTCTGATTGATAGTGTAATCTCTGCCAATGATAAAGGTAAAATTAAGATCAAGAAGATTGAAGATAATACCGCGCAAAATGTAGAGATCGTGATCCACCTGGCGCCGGGGATTTCGCCGGATGTTACTATCGATGCACTTTATGCCTTTACAGATTGCGAAGTTTCTATCTCACCGAACACCTGCGTAATTAAAGGGGATAAGCCGCACTTTATGAGTGTGAACGATATCCTGACCGAGAGCGCACACTACACCAAAGACCTGCTGAAGCAGGAATTGGAAATCCGTTTGAAAGACTTGATGGAGAAGATATTCTTTAGCTCATTGCTGAAAATATTTATCCAGGAAGGGATGTACAAGCACCCGGATTACGAAAACTCTGGCAACTTCGAAAACGTGCTGGAGGTTTTAACCCGTTTGTTTACGCCTTTCTTCCCGCATTTTTATCGGGAGATACTGCCCGAGGATTATAAGAAGCTGATTGATAAGCCAATGAGCAGCATCACCCGCTTTGATGTTAAAAAAGCGGATGAGCAGATGAATACCCTCGAGAAAGAAATTAAAGAGGTAAAGCATCATTTAAAGCACCTGACAGATTATACCATTGCCTGGTACGAACGCCTGAAAGAGAAATACGGCAAAGGCCGCGAGCGTAAAACAGAGCTGCGTACTTTTGATAGGGTAGAAGCTGCACAGGTAGCCCTCGCTAACGTAAAACTATACGTAAACCGCGAAGATGGTTTTATCGGCAGTGGTTTAAAGAAAGATGAGTTTGTAGCCGATTGTTCGGACATTGATGAGATCATCGTTTTCCGTGAGGATGGCCGTTGCATGATTACCAAAGTACAGGATAAGGTATTTGTTGGTAAGGGCATTATTCATGTAGGGGTGTTTAAGAAAAACGACGAGCGCACCATCTACAACATGATCTACAAAGATGGCCAGAGTGGTGTTGCTTATGTAAAACGTTTTGCCGTAGCCGGTGTAACCCGAGATAAGGAATATGACCTTACCAAAGGCACCAAAGGTAGCAAAGTGCTTTACTTTACAGCCAATCCTAATGGTGAGGCCGAGGTGATTAACATTCAATTGAAACCACATTCTAAATTAAAGAAACTGCAGTTCGACGAGGATTTTGCCAATATTGCCATTAAAGGCCGCGGTAGTATGGGTAATATTGTTACCAAGTACCCGGTTAAAAAGATACTGCTGAAAAGCAAAGGTGTATCAACCCTGGCTGGTCGTAAAATTTGGTTTGATGATGTGTTGCGTCGACTCAATGCCGATGGCCGCGGGACTTATCTTGGCGAGTTTGATGGTGACGATCGCATCCTTACGGTACAGAACAACGGAACTTACGAGCTAACTAGTTTCGACCTCAACAATCACTTTGATGATAAGATGATGCTGATTGAGAAATATAACCCCGAAAAAGTATTCTCGGTTGTGCATTACGAAGGCAAGTCGAAAAACTATATGGTTAAACGTTTTCTGTTCGAGAATACGGCCATTGGTAAGCAAACCAGTATCATCAGCGAGGAAAGTGGTTCTAAACTGGTATTACTCTCTGGTGCTGCACAACCCGTTGTTAAGGTAGAGCAATTAAAGGGCAAAGCCCTTGTACCAGAACTGGTTGAACTTAACCTAACCGATTTGATTGATGTAAAAGGTATGAAAGCAATGGGTAACCGCCTCTCTGCCCATACCATCCAAACCATTGAACTGATTGCCGAGCACGACGATGAAGAAGATGTACCAGACCCGGCTCCGGATTCGGTAGAAGATACCGAGCCGGATGTTGTGGCGGAAGATAAGCCTGCACCAGATGTAGCACCATCTGCTAAGCCACAGTTTGTTTCAAAATCAGTTGTAAAACCAACGTCTGAACCTGCACCAGATAATATACCAGAGACTGATAAGCCTGTAAAAGATGTTGATTTTGAGATCACCAATCCGGATGATATTAAGATTGATGATAAAGGGCAGAGCAGTTTGTTTTAAGATTTTAAGGTAACTTGTCAATATTACACGTCATTGCGAGGTACGAAGCAATCCCCGACCTACAGAGTCGCTCTGTACAGTTCGCGATTGCTTCGTTCCTCGCAATGACGTTTTTTTTTAAACTCTCCCTATATACATCACCGTATCATACAAGAAGCGCACCTTGCCGTCAATCTGATGTTCTGCAAAAATCGCTTTCAGATCATTCAAAAATACTTTCCCTTCAGCAGTTTCAGGCAATGGCACATAAGATGATGACAGTGACCTGCCGATTAATCCTTCTTCATCAAATACCTGCTCGTTAGGGTAAGAGATAGTTTCAAATTTACCCTGATCGAAGAAACCGGCCAGACGTTCGCCGTTAAGGGTTTTGTCTTTTACTTCTTTATAGTCGCCGCTGTATTTTAATAATAATTTGTCGTAAGCTATGGCGAAGGCATCTGTATCGGCTTTGCGCACATTCCAAAGCAATACCACGGCACCGTTTGGTTTAAGTACCCGCTTAAACTCCACGCGCGATTTCTCAACATCAAACCAATGGAATGCCGTTGCGCTGGTGATCAGGTCAATGCTGTTAGCTAACAAATTGGTATGCTCTGCTGTACCTGCTACCGAGGTGAAATTTTTATAACCTTTCAAATCGCTTTCGGCAAAGGCTTTCATGGGTTCGTTGGGTTCAACGGCGTAAACCTTGTAGCCTTTATCTAACAAAAGTTTGGTGAAAATGCCGGTGCCAGAACCAATGTCGGCTATGTACGAATCTGCATTTAAGTTAAATTCCTGTTGCAAAGATTGGAGAACAGCTTCGGGATAGCCCGGACGATACTTTACATAATTTCCTACGCGGTTAGAAAACCGAACGGTTGGTTCGGCGCTTAGAGACAATGTTTGTTGCATGCGATTGCGTTATAATTTAAATACTAACGTAAAAAGCGGCTTCAAATACATGCCCCGGTACTAATTTTTGAATTCCTTCTTTTTTGCTGATGTCTGTTGCTCCGCTGGTTGAGTCCGCACAACCTAGCCATGGTTCTATACAAACAAAGTCGGCCCCGGGTTTGGCCCAGATCCCCAGGTAGTTAAAATGCGGGAATTCTACCGATAAAGTATGCTCGTGTTTATCGCTCTTGATAGTTACCTGGCGGCTATTCAATTTCTTGAAAACTAAGGCATCCTCATCAAATAAATGACGGGTTAAATGCAACTTGGGCCCATCTAATGGCACATGGCGGGTCTCGCCGGTAAAGAAACCATCGGCAGATAACATGTGGGTATCCAGTTTTTCGCCGGTTTCAAATTCAAGGTAATAATCTTCATAAGCCGAACCTTCTGTACTACTGAAAGGTACATTAAAAGCCGGGTGACCGCCTACCGAAAACCAGATAGGCTTGGTATCCATATTAACCACTTTGTAAGTAACGCGAAGTGCATTATCAATCAGATCATAAATAATCTGATAGTTAAATTTAAAAGGATAAACAGCAAGGGTAGCGTCCGAGTATGGCAACGAGAACAATGCATGTTGCTTAGTAGTTTCCGAACCCAGTTTTAATTCAGAAGGGCGGATAAAGCCATGCCTCTGCATTGGGTAGGTTTGGCCATCAACTTGTAATTCGTTATCAATTAAGCCACCTACTACCGGGAAAAGGTTTGGTGCATGCCAGCCCCAGATGTTAGGATCGCCCTGCCACAAATGCTCAATACCTGCGGCTTTATTATAGATGGATGTTAATTCGCCGCCCTGCGATCGGATGGCAACTTTGAGGTAATTGTTTTCAATGATAGTCATGTTGTGGGGGATTTATCACTAAGATAACATTCACAACAATGCAATTCGCATTCAGTTTATTTTTGTGACAAACTTTAGAAGAGAGTCAGGAATCGAGAGTTAGGAAACGGGACTTTCTTTCAAATTTGTCATTGCGAGTGATAGCGTGGCAATCTCGTCGCCAATGCTTATTCAATCTGTATAGCTACGAGATTGCTTCGTCGTTCCTCCTCGCAATGACAAATTTGTTTTTTGTTCCCCCTTTAGGGGGTTAGGGGGCTTAGTCTTTCTTTACCGTTGCCCTAATCAACGAATCCTTCTGCGCTTGTGTAAGCTTGTAATTAAATTTGTATAAAGCGCCTTCCCAATCACCATAAGATGGGTTTGGCAATACAATATACTTATTGCCAAATTTTTGTTTCAATTGCTGAGTAGTAGCTGTGCGATTATCTTCTGAAGGATGGTTGTCATACAGGGCATCGAAATCGGCCAGGTTATCTCCGCAAAGCAACACAATATTATAATTAGCCAGTACTTGCTGACGGCGGGTTTCTTTGCTCGATGATTTGCCTTTTAACAATAAATGGCTATCATCTGCAAATGGTAGGTTGTAGCGTTGCAGGTTTTTAAGCGTTCCGGCACGTTCGTCTTCATCACGGTTGGTAATGTAGAAAACCGTTACACCTTTTGATGCTGCATATTTAAAAAAATCGGGAGCGCCGGGTACGGTATCGCAGGCTGCTTGTGCAGTCCATTTTTTCCAGGCAGTGCTGCTAAATTCTTCGTTATGTAAACCTGCGCGAGCACCTTCGGGGCTGTTATCCAAAAGTGTCTCGTCAATATCTGTAACTACGGCTAATGGTTTGCCATTGGCTTGCTTAGTAGCCTCATCAATACGCAACTTAGCCACATTATAAGCCTGAAAACATAATGCTTTGTACTCAGCAGCACGTTGTTGAAATATGGCTGTCCATACTTTGCCATCGTTGGCTATTGAAGTACTTGCAGCCGGTGTGCTTGCTGTTTTGTGTGAAGTGCCACAAGCCGAAAGCAATGCTATGCAGCTGATGAGGTAGATATTGAGTTTTTTCATATTGATGCTATTCTGTTTCGCCCGACAATTTTAAGATTTTTTGTTCTAAGTCTTCAGAAATGCGAAAGTTAGTTGCCTTTATTTTTGTTAAGATATGTTTAATGTTGCTTACGTAACCTTCAACTTTGGCTTGTAATAGTATACCTATGGTTCCGGTGTAATCAATATTTAACTTCTGCGCTAATTTTCGGGCCTTTAGATCATCAATGATCAATAAACTTCTTTTATGTTCTATTGCCAAATTAATTGCGCTGGCTTCACCCGGATCTACATTTGCGCTTATGATATCGGGTGATAATACATTAATTGCATTTTTAATAGTAACCCATTCGGGTAAATGCATACCATATTCTGCTGCTATTACAGAAGTAATGGTAATTTGCCCATAAAGTGATTGAAGTAAATGGAGCTCGTCTATTTTATGGAGTAAAATTAAACAGCTGGTATCAGCTATGATAACGTCCTGCATTCTTGAAGTCGTTATCTAAGTCGTCGACAGGGTGGTTGAATATCGAAACTCCATACTCGCCCAATAAATCCATAAAGGTCGCTTTAGAATAACCCGCCACATCTGCAGCCTGGCCCAATGATAATTTTCCCACATGGTATAGCTGTGCCGCAAGAGCTGTTATCACCTCTTTTTGCGACATATCTATACTGTCAGGTAAATTGATCTCTAAAGTCATAATTTAAAGATAGGGAATTTTCGTAATGCTTACAACAACTCCGGCCTTATCTTATCTGTAAACTCCTTAGCAAACTTGTTAAGCTTCGGTTGAATTATGAATGAGCAATAAGGCTTATTGGTGTTATCGTTAAAATAGTTTTGATGATAATCTTCTGCTTTGTAGAAGACATCGGCAGGCACTACGTGCGTAACAATAGGCTTATCGAAAACCTGCTCGTCGCTAAGCCTTTTAATCATGGCTTCGGCTTGTTGTTTCTGCTCGTCGTTATGGTAAAATACGGCTGAGCGGTATTGGGTGCCCACATCATTACCCTGGCGGTTTAGCGTGGTAGGATTATGGGTTTTAAAGAAAATTAGCAATAATTCGTCGAAACTTAATACATCGGCATCAAATTCTATCTCAATGGCTTCGGCGTGGCCGGTATCGCCATTGCAGATCTCCATGTACTTCGGATTTTCTGTTTTCCCGCCTGTATAGCCCGAGGTTACAGATGTTACACCTTTTAATGTTTGAAATATAGCCTCTGTACACCAGAAGCAACCGTTTGCAAATGTTGCCTTTTGTAAGTTCATTGTTGATATATATAACTATTACAGGCTGCTTTTGATTTAAGTATCTGAAATTTTGGCAGATACCCTAAATGCTAAGAACCCAGTGCATATACTACAATATTTACGCCGAACTTGGTATTATCCTCGGCCAAGAACCTTTTGTTGCGGAAATCGTAATCCCATTCGCAGCCATAGTCTTTATTACTATAGAGTACTGCTATGCGACCGTTGATCTCGATGGCTTTTAAATAATCGTGTACCAGGTCATCACCCCAGCCATTAAGTTCGAAAGAAGTATTTGGAGGCCCTTTTTCGAAAGTGAAAAAAGAGCGGTAGATAGCATGATTATTAGGGATTTTCTTCAAAGCATTAGGCCCGAAGAGCGAACTCATTTGTGCTTCAAATGATTTGGCAAAAAGCCCGTCTATGTCATGGTTGCAGTCATCGGCAAAAACGAAGCCGCCATTTTCTACATATTTTTTAAAGTTGGCGCGTTCAACGGCATCAAATTGTACCAGTTTATGCCCGCTTATATAGGCGAAAGGATAATTAAATATTTCGTTACTGCTTAGCGCAACTACCTTCTCCTTAGGTTCAATAGGTATAGTAGTATACTCTATTAAGGAGTTAAGTATATTGGCTGGCATACGTTGGTCGGTATCCCAATCGCCAGAGTGATAACTAAAACGGGCGAACGTAAATTTTTTTCCTACAGACATTATTCTTAAAACTCTAAAATTACTACAATATTCTTGCTAAAAAACGCAATAGGTTGCGTCTGTTGTAATTTTTTGGATACTTTATTTAATTTTTTATAACAAACCATTGTATTTACCTTAAAACAGCAATATCTTGTGTCAGAAAATTAACACATCCAAATTTTTAAACGCAAAATAACTTTGGAACTTACCGAAAACAATATAAAAACGCTGTTGGCCAAGCTTCCACAGCTGAAAAACGAAATCCAGAAAGTAATAGTAGGCCAGGATGCCATATTAGACGAACTGCTGGTTGCATTTTTAGCCGGCGGACATTGTTTGCTGGAAGGTGTACCAGGGCTGGCAAAAACGCTGACTGTCAAAACCATGTCGCAGGCACTGCACCTATCGTTCCGTCGGATCCAATTTACGCCCGATTTGATGCCTACTGATATTCTGGGTACCGAAATTCTGGAAGAAGACCACGTTACCGGTAAGCGTTTCTTTAAGTTTAACAAAGGCCCTCTGTTTGCCAATATTGTTTTGGCCGATGAGATTAACCGTACCCCGCCTAAAACCCAGGCTGCCTTGTTAGAGGCGATGCAGGAGTTTGAAGTTACTTACGGCGGACAAACTTATCCGCTCGATAAACCTTTCTTTATCCTGGCTACCCAAAACCCGATTGAGCAGGCCGGTACATACCCGTTGCCGGAAGCCCAGCTCGATCGCTTTTTGTTGCTCATTAAAATGGGCTACCCAACAGATCAGGAAGAGTTTGAAGTATTGAACCGCACCACAGGTACCCGCAAGGCCGAAGTTTTGCCAGTTATAAGCGCAGAAGAAATTATGCAGGCGCAAGCCCTGGTTCGCCAGGTTACCATCAGCGAAGATCTGATCAGGTATGTAAGCACGCTAATTCGCGCTACACGCCCGGATACTACTAATATTGATTACGTAAAAGAATGGGTCCGCTGGGGAGCAGGCCCGCGTGCCGGCCAGGCTTTGATATTAACAGCTAAATCGCGCGCATTATTAAAAGGCCGTTACGCTGTATTGATGGAAGATATTCACGCCATGGCACAACCGGTACTGCGGCACCGTATATTAATGAACTTTAAAGCAGAATCTGAAGGTATTACTTCTGATGCCGCAACACTGGAGTTGATTAAACTGGTGGAGAGGCCGAAAGCACTTTAAGAGAGAGCCAGGAAACAAGAGACAGGAAACAAGACGGGGAGCTTTATAACTTGAAACTCGCTACTCATAACTCACAACTAAATTAAATGCAACTCGACCCTAAAGTATTAATGACCATTAAAACTTTGCCATTACTGGCGAAAACGGTTATTGATGGCTTTATGAATGGTTTTAATAAAAGTACCGTAAAGGGCCCGGGACTGGAGTTTAGCCAATACCGTAGCTACCAGCCGGGGGATGATCTGCGTTGGCTGGATTGGCGTATGTTTGCCCGCTCAGACAGGTATTACATCCGGGAATCAGAAGTGGAGACCAGTATTTCTGTGAAGTTTCTGGTAGATGCCAGCGCATCGATGAACCATGATGATAACGGGATTAAGAAGATCGACTATGCCCGTTTCTTAGCAGCTTCGTTAGCTTATTTGGTAAACTTACAGGGCGACGCTGCCGGTTTATATGTGTTTCAGGATGGTGGGTTATTTACGCTTTCATCAAAGGCAGATCCGCAGCATTTGCAGCGTATTTATTATCAGTTGGATCATATCAAAGCTAACGGAACCTTTACCAAGCCTGCACATTATAAAGAACTGTTTGCAGGATCGGGTCGTAAAGAATTATTGGTTTTTATAACCGATATGTACCAAACCGATGGCGAGATCTACAAAGTGCTCGATTCGCTGGCTGCCATGAAACACGAGGTAATTGTGTTTCACCTGATGGGTAAAAACGAACTGGATTTCGATTTTAAAGGCTACTCAGCACTGGAAGATCTCGAGACAGGCGAAACCATTGAGATAGATACCCAGCAAGCCCGCAAAACATATAAAGAAACGTTAGATTCACATTTAGCGTCTATTAGAATGCAACTGATTGCCAAACATATTGTATACCGCATGATTGATACCTCGCAGCCGCTTGATGAAGCTTTGAGGGCATTTTTGGTGCAACGGAAGAAAGGGATATAAGTTGAGAATGGCACAACAATATAAAAAAATTGTCATTGCGAGCGATAGCGTGGCAATCTCGTCGGTATACATCAACGAAATGCATTGGCTACGGGATTGCTTCGTACCTCGCAATGACAAAGGAGAGAACATACTATAATGCTTCAATTTTTAAATCCAATATGGTTTTTTGCTGCGGCCGCGATACTTATCCCGGTGGTTATACACTTGTGGAATATCAAGCCGGGCAAGGTTTTAAAGGTTGGCAGCACCTCGCTTATTGTATCGGCATCGCGCAAAAGCAGCCGTAGCTTTAAGTTGCTGGATATTTTGTTATTGTTGTTGCGCTGTCTGCTACTATTATTAACAGCTATTCTGTTAACGGCACCTATCTGGCAAAAAAAGATCACCGCAGCCAAAGTAAAAGGCTGGGTTTTATTACCGAAAGAGAACTTCAGCGAAGGCTATCAGCATTATAAAACCAGTATAGATTTACTGACCAAACTGGGTTACGAGTTTCATTACTTCAATCCCGGTTTCCCAAAGGCTGATCTCACTAAATTATTGGCCGAAACTAAAGACCTTAAAACTTTAGATACTGCCGCAAAACAAACTACAATCTATTGGAATTTGTTGAGCCAACTCGACAGCCAGTTACCAACTGATCGCCAGGTTTATCTGTTTACGCCAAACAGTGCCAATCATTTTGTAGGCGATAAACCTACTTCGTCTCTTAACCTCCACTGGCAAACTTATACCCCTGCCGATTCGGTAAATACCTGGGTGCAGGATGCCTGGTTTAATAATAACAATACGGTTAAGGTTGTACAGGGTACCAGCAAACCATCTGGCACTACTTATGATTATTTTAACATTCAGGCCGATAAAGGAGATGCAAGGTTTGCGGTAAACGTAAATAACGGCCAGCCCGAAGTGAGTTTGGTGAACAGCAAAGACAAAGCAGTACCTGTTGATACCACTACTTTACGCATTGCCATCTACACAGATCGTAACACTGCCGATGCCGGTTACCTCAAAGCAGCTTTAGATGCCGTGGCACAATTCACCCAGCGAAAAACCGTTATTAAACAATACACCAGTGCCAATGCAATCCCGGTAGGGCAGACTTGGATTTTCTGGCTATCTGAGCAACCATTTGCTGCTCGCTTATTACAACAGCATACTAAGATATTTGCTTACCAGGTAGGTAAGGCACAATCTGTAAATACCCGCATCAGTTCGGTAAGTGATATTGCCTTGCCGGATGGATCCGAACAAATCCCTTTATTTAAACTTATTGGTGCCACGCATCAAAAAGGAGAGATCATCTGGCACGATGGTTTCGGTCGCCCGGTTTTGGATATGGAGAAACAGGATAATGCCGAGGTATACCATTTCTACAGCCGCTTTAGCCCAACCTGGAATGATATGGCCTGGAGCAGTAGTTTCCCTAAGCTGATGTTACAATTGGTTAACGTGCCATCTAAAAATACAGTAACAGATCAGGATCGCCGTAGTCTTACTAATGAGCAGATCCAACCAATTAAAATAGAAGAAACACATGTAGTGGCCGACAAATTCACAGTGCAAAATGAATTGGGTAAATATTTCTGGTTGGCTTTAATTGTGGTATTTGTGATAGAAAGATGGCTGGCAACACGTAATAAAATGGTAAGTAATGGCTGAGCAAGCAGGACTACATAAAATAAAGGCTTTACAGCAACGCTGGATTAGCTACCAGATAGCGGCAGATGTATTATTATCGGCCTCTGTAGCCATTCTGCTGGGCAGTGCTTTGCATTATATTTTCGGTGCGTCGTTCATCTTGGCGGTGCTTATCTTCTTGGTGATTTTCGGTGTATTGTCTGCCATTCGCCGCCCTTGGAAAATTACCATTAAATCGATACTAAGTTTCTTAAACCAAAGTTATCCAGAACTGGAAGAAAGCAGCGAACTGGTACTAAAACCCGCCGGTACGCTTAATTTATTAGAAAGCCTTCAATTACAAAAAGTAGAGCAGGCATTGCACCAGGTTCCGGGTACGCCGCAGCAATTCGGTCGTCGCTTAAAGCAGGCCGGTATTTTTGTGGTAGTAGCCTTGGTGCTCAGTTTTATACTGGCTAAGCTGCCTGTTAAATGGCATGCGGCTATGGGTAAACTGGTGACAGATACGATGGGCGTAAGTGCGAAGAATTTGCCACCAGAAAAGATTCTACCCTCAATTAAAACCACCGGTTTAACCGTTACACCTCCGGCTTACACCAACCGCCCGGCTCGTAAACAGGATAGATTTACTTTGGATGTTGAAGAAGGATCGACCGTAAAATGGAATATTCAAACCAATATCGATGTAAAACAGATCTCGCTAATCTTTAACGAGCATGAGGTTTTGAAGATGCAATCGGGCTCGGGTAAATCAGACTGGCATCTTTCTAAAATAATTACTACACCGGGCTTTTACCAGGTGAGTGTAGATGGTAAACTGTCCGACCTTTATCCCGTAACCGTTATTAAAGATGCGCCGCCGGTTATCAAAATCAACACACCAAAACAATACACTCATATCGATGCGGGCGAAGCGCCGAAGGTTACCATTAATGCTTCGGTAAATGATGATTATGGGATTAGCAATGCCATCATCAATGCAACCGTAGCTAAGGGTAGCGGCGAAGCGGTTAAGTTTAAAGAATATAAACTCAATTTTAGCGAGGCTTTCGGTGCACATAGCCGTCAGTATAATCTGCAAAAACTGGTTGATCTGCCTTCGTTAAATATGGAACCGGGCGATGAGCTGTACTTCTACATCCAGGCTCAGGATACCCACCAGCAAACAAGTCGTACCGATGTTTATATAGTTTCGATACAGGATACTGCGCAGCTGTTAAGTATGGACGGATTGGTTGCAGGGGTAAACGTAAAACCAGAGTTTTTCAGAAGCGAGCGTCAGATCATCATTGATTCGCAAAGCCTCATCCACGCTAAAGATAGTTTGAGTAAGGAAGAGTTTAATAAACGTTGTAATGATTTAGGTGCCGATCAAAAAATGCTGCGCCTGCGGTACGGTAAATTTTTGGGCGAAGAAGATGAATCGAAAATTGGAGAAGAAACCAACAGCGATTTAAGCAAGGCCGAAAACTTTAGCAATACCGCCATGATTATGGATGCTTACACCGATAAGCACGATAATGCCGAAGATGCTACTTTCCTGGAGCCTGCCGTAAAAGAGCAACTAAAAGCCACGCTGACCGAAATGTGGAAAGCCGAGCTGCAATTGCGCATGTACAAACCTCAAGATGCTTTGCCGTTTGAATACAAGGCTTTACGCTTACTGAAAGATCTTCAACAGAAATCACGCTCGTACGTGGCTAAAACCGGCTACAACCCGCCGCCATTGAAACTGGAAAAACGCATGACCGGCGATTTGAGCAAAATTGCGGAGCCAATCAATCACGAAGACATTAAAAAACAAGACGACCAATTTGAGACGTTGAAAAAGGCGGTAGTCGTATTAGAACAGTTAAAAACTGATCCTAAATTAAACGCTATCGATCAGCATACTTTACAAGTGGCTTCGGCGCAGTTAAGTGTTAAGGCAACCGCACAGCCGGGTATTTATTTAACTGCTGTAAGTGCCATGAAACAGATCGTAAATTCGGGCAAAGCCACAGAAAATAATATTGCAGTGGTAGAGAAGGCTATTCAACGTGCATTGCCTTTAAACCGTGCATTGCCGCAATCATCAAGCTCCTCGGCCGATATTGGCTTGTCGCAGGGCTATTTTAAAAATCTAAACCGCATAAACAGATAGTAAATGAACTGGACTTATATCGTTTTACTTATTTGTTTAGTGGTTGCCGTATTTGCCGTTTGGCGCGAAGTTCAGCGCGAAAGCAAGCGCAATTTAATTTGGCGTTTAGTAGCAGTATTGGTAGCCATAGCCGGTTTAGCTTGTATTATTTTGCCGATTACTTATGAAGGCGATATCAGCCTGAACGAAAAGAATCAAGCTGTTTTACTGACGGAAGGATATAACGCTGATAGTATCAGTACTATCAATTCACCCCGAATTTATACGTTGAGCAAATCCATCAAAAAAAATTATCCAAAAGCTGTATTGATTAGCAGTGTTGATGATTTAACAGAAGCCAAACCCAGCATCGGCAGTTTACAAGTTTTTGGTTATGGTTTAAGCGAAGATCAATTAGTACAACTGCATAATCTCCCTGTTCAATATCATTCGCCTAAAGTACCTAATGGCATAAGTTCTGTAAGCTGGAATGCCCAATTAAAAACAGGTGAAAAATTAAACGTACAGGGCTCGTTTAACAATACTACTGATAAAGCTGTTAAAGTATCATTAAAAGGATTAGGCACTACGGTTGATTCTGCTTTTATACAGGCAAACACATCTGCAACATTCGATTTAAATACTACACCTCGTCATGCTGGCCGTGCGGTTTATCGTTTAATCAGCACTACCGATGCCGATACATCGGCAAATGAAAGTATCCCGGTTACGGTTGATGCCATTAAGCCGCTCAAGATTTTAATGTTGGCCGGTTCGCCAAATTTCGAGGATAAATTTTTGAAAAACTGGTTGACTGAAAAAGGATACGGTGTTGCCGTTCGCTCTGCCATCAGTAAAGATAAATTTAGCCAGGAGTTTGTGAATATAGAACAGCAATCGCTGGCGCATTTAACACCGGGCTTGCTCGAGAAATTCGATATTATACTGAGTGATCTTGAAGTTCTGAAAACATTAAATGCTTCTGAAAGCGCAGCCTTAAAACAGGAAGTATTACAAAAAGGTTTAGGCATTATTGTCCGCGCCGATAGTACTGCACATTCTGATTTCTGGCTACAGCAAGATTACCCGGTTACCAAAGTTTCTACAGCAGGGCAGGTGGTTACTTCGTTAAAAATACAGGGTCAGGATGTGGCAAGTGGTAAGCTATTGCTTGATCCTATTTACATTGCCGCACAAAATTATACCCAGCCGCTGGTTTTCGATCAACAAAATCATATTCTGGCCAGCAGCAGCCTGGCGGGTAGTGGTAAAGAAGTTTTTACCGTGCTGAATGCCACACACAACTGGATGCTGAGTGGCGACGAAAATGACTATACCGCACTATGGTCGCTGCTGATTACTAAAGCTGCCAAGCATACGCCAAGCACCGAACAATGGTCGGTTGTTAATAGCGTACCGGCAGTAAATAGCCACACTAAATTTCAACTCGAAACTTCGGCAAGCCAACCTGAAATCAGGATCAATCAGACTAAAATTGCAATTGAACGCCAGGCCGAGCTTCCTTTTGTATGGCATGCCACTTACTGGCCGCAACATGCAGGCTGGCAACAGGTTCAGCAAGGTACAGGTGTGGGGCAATGGCTGTTTGTTTATCCGCAAAATGAGTGGGCCAGTTTAAAGTATGCCGGTATGCTACGCGATACTAAAAAATATGCCGCTGCTTTTGATCGCGAGCAATCTGTAACAAAACAAATACACCAAAAAATACAGATTCCGGTATCTAAAATATATTTTTATATACTGCTTTTATTGGCCTGCACATACCTCTGGGCCGAGGCCAAATTTGCAGCCTGAACCAATTAGAAGAAACTATTAACTAAACTATATTAACTAAGCAAAACAAAGGAGGATTAACCTTGAGACGTAGAGACTTTATTTATCTTTCGGGATTAGGAGCCGGGTCTGCGATGATTGCTAACTCTGCCTTTGGTAAATCAATTTACCAGGAGCAGCTATTAACAACTATCGACATTCGCGCCAAAAAAGAACTTGCCGATGTTGCCCTTAACACAGCGAAAGCTAAAGGTGCATCGTATGCCGATATCCGCATTGGTCGGTATCTAAACCAAGCCATTGTAACCCGCGAAACCCGCGTGCTAAACGTTGCCAACTCCGAGTCGTTCGGTGTGGGTATCCGCGTTTTGGCCGATGGTTGCTGGGGTTTTGCGGCCGGTAACACCGTAACTAAAGAAGGTGTTGCCAAAATTGCAGAGCGTGCAGTTGCAGTAGCAAAAGCCAATGCCAAATTAGGCAGCAAACCGGTACAACTGGCCCCGCAAAAAGGCTTTGGCGAGGTAAGCTGGAAAACACCTATCGAAAAAAACGCTTTCGAGGTGCCTATTAAAGAAAAGATTGATTTATTGCTTACCGCCAACGGTGAGGCTATAAAACTGGGTGCAAACTTTGTTAACTCAACAATCTTCTCTATTAACGAGCAAAAATATTTTGCTTCTACAGATGGTTCATACATCGATCAGGATATCCACCGCTTGTACCCTAATTTCCAGGTAACCAAAATAGACCGCGATTTGGGTGCTTTTGAAACCCGTGCGGCTCTAAGCTCACCAGTGGGTATGGGTTACGAGTATTTAACCCCAAGCGAATCTGAAAAAGTACAAGGTGTGGTAACGCGTTACAAAAACCGTTACGACATGATTGAGGATATTAAAAACGCTACCAAAAATGCAACTGAAAAAGTGGCTGCCAAATCGGTAGAGCCGGGTAAATATGACCTGGTACTCGATCCGTCTCACCTTTGGTTAACCATCCACGAGTCTGTAGCCCACCCGACTGAGCTCGACCGTGTATTGGGTTACGAGGCAAACTATGCAGGTACCAGCTTCCTGTCATTAGAGAAACTGAAATCGGGCAATTTCCATTTCGGTAGCAAAAATATGAATATCGTGGCCGATAAGCTGCAAGCAGGTTCACTGGGTGCTGTAGGTTATGATGACGAGGGTGTTAAATGCGGTAAGTGGGATCTGGTTAAAGATGGTGTGCTGGTTAATTTCCAGGCCATTCGCGATCAGGCGCACATGATTGGGTTAGATCATTCGCAAGGCTGCTGCTACGCACAAAGCTGGGATGATGTACAATTCCAGCGTATGCCTAACGTATCATTACAACCGGGTAAAGAAAAACTGAGCGTTGATGACATGATTAAAAATGTAGAGAAAGGTATCTACATTGTAGGTAACGGTTCATTCTCTATCGATCAGCAGCGTTATAACTTCCAGTTTGGTGGTCAGCTGTTCTACGAGATCAAAAACGGAAAAATTGTAGGCATGTTAAACGATGTGGCTTACCAGGCAACAAACCAGGAGTTCTGGAACTCGCTTACTGCTGTTTGCGACCAGAGCGATTACCGTTTGGGTGGTGCATTTAATGATGGTAAGGGTCAGCCAAGCCAGTCTAATGCAGTATCGCACGGTTCGTCAACCGCACGTTTTAATGGAGTTAACGTAATTAATACTAAACGAAAAATCGGATAATTAATATGCCTATATATAGTAAAGAAGAAGCACAGGCTTTATTAAAGAAGGTGCTTAGTTATTCAAAAGCCGATGAGTGCGAAGTGAGCCTGAGAGGTAACGACGGTGGTAACATCCGTACAGCCTTAAATGCAGTTTCAACCGCCGGCGATATCAGTACTGTTGGTTTAGCTGTAAGCTCTGTTTTTGGTAAAAAAACAGGTACAGCAACCATCAATGAGTTTGATGATGCATCGCTGGAAAAAGTGGTTCGCCGCTCTGAAGAATTAGCACAACTGGCACCGGAAAACCCGGAAACTATGCCGATGCTCGGTCCGCAAAAGTTTGAGGATTCTATCCAGTACAATGCAAAAACTGCAGCCATGACACCAGAAAGCCGTGCCGAGATGATTGGCAAAGCTTTCGATGTTACCAAAGCTGCTAATTTGCAGGCTGCAGGTTTCCTTGAAAATACAACCCGTTTTACCGCGGTAATGAACTCTAAAGGTTTGTTTGCCTACGATAAATCAACCGATGTAATTTACTCGGTAACCACCCGTAATGCGGCAGGTACCGTATCTGGTTATGCTGCACGTGGTTTTACTGATGTAAGCAAATTGGATACTGCAAGCGCAACCAAAATTGCATCACAAAAAGCATTAAGCTCTGCCAATGCCAAAGCTATTGAGCCGGGTAAATATACTGTGATCCTTGAGCCTGTTGCCGGTGTTTATATGTTGGAAAACATGTTCCGCTTTGATGCACGTAGTGCAGAAGAAGGCCGTAGCTTCCTGAGCAAAAAGGGTGGAGGTACCCGTTTAGGCGAAAAACTGATGGACGAGAAGGTGAACATCTACTCAGATCCATTCAACACCGAACTGCCTGGCCCAACCTGGAGCAACGAAGGCCAGCGTTTAGAGCGTACCGACTGGATTAAAGAAGGTGTGGTTAAAAACCTGAGCTACTCGCGTTATTGGGCACAGAAAAAAGGTGTACAACCTGTACCCGGCCCAAGCAATATTATTATGGATGGTGGTACTACCAGCCTCGAAGAAATGATTAAGAGCACCGAGCGTGGTATCCTGGTATCGCGTTTATGGTACATCCGTATGGTTGACCCACAATCGCTGCTATTAACCGGGTTGACCCGTGATGGTACTTTCTACATCGAGAACGGTAAGATCATGTTCCCGGTTAAAAATTTCCGTTTTAACGAGAGCCCGGTAATTATGCTGAATAACGTGGAAGCCCTGGGTAAACCAGAGCGCACCATCAGCGTTGAAAGCTACCGCAGCTATCTGATCCCGCCAATGAAGATCAGGGACTTTACGTTCACTTCGTTGTCAGACGCGGTTTAAATTTTAGAATCAAGACACAAGAAACAAGAGCCAAGAAAAGCTCACCAGAATGTTGTAATATCAAGCCCTCTCACTTCGAGAGGGCTTTTTTGTGCTTGAAGGTCTTGTTTCTTGTCTCTTGGTTCTTGCCTCTCTTCCTCGGTTTAACATTTTTTAACTCCATCTTCAAGCAATTATTTTTAAATTTGAAGAATGTTTCGTTGGGGTTTTGTATTGATATTCTCGCTTTTAGCATCTTTTGCTTATGCTCAGCAGCATACCCAGGAGGGTATTGTTTATGAGAATAAAACGCATGTTGCCCTGGCAGGTATCAACATCGAAAACCTGAACGGCAAGTTTAAAACCCAGACTGATAAGCAAGGCCGGTTCATCATTCAGGCTAAAATGAGCGATATGCTGGTGTTTAACGGGTTTGGTTATAAAGCCGATACCGTTGTGGTTACCGATCTGCACGCACGCGAATTTTACCTCGATCCGTTACAGCACATGCTGAACGAAGTAGAGATCAACGGCAAAGGTGCCGCAAATTCAGCTGCATTTTTTGTACCTAAAGACCCCCAGTTTCATAACCAAACCATGAACTACCAACGCGATGTTGATCGTCCTGGTGCTTCTGGTGCAATAAAAGGTGGGATCAACCTACGCGTATGGTCTAACAAAAAGACCGAGAACGATGCCAAGAAGAAAGAGCTGGAAGCTAAAAATGATAAGATAACCGCACAAATCCAACAAGCCTTTAGTAAAGAAAGCATCGAGAAATACGTCCCCCTTAAAGACCAGGAACTGCATAGTTTTGTAATGCGCTACTCGCCCGATATAGAAACCTTCACCAGCGAAGATTTTAACCTGGCTTTGTACATTAACAAATGCTACAAAGAGTTTGTAAAGCTCCCGGCGGAGGAAAGATTGAAGACTTCGATTTTCGGGAATTAAAACCCCACCCCAGCCCTCCCCGAAGGGGAGGGAGTCAAAAAACAATCTTCCACTTTGTCATTTCGACGATAGGAGAAATCTTCTGCTCCAGGATTTTCCTCGGCAACTATTACATCTTAAGTTTAAAAGATTGGCCATCAATAAATTCTCCTTTCGAAAGCGTAACGGCAATTTTTTGATCCACAGTGTAACCAAGGGTTTCTCCACTTTTTAATGTGATATCATTACCAATTACATAAGATGTAATATTTAATAAAAAGTTATATAATTCTTCCAAATCCAGCTTTGAATCAACGATTTCCATCTCTTGTTTCTCAAACTCAGTCAAACCATAAGTATAGACGTTGTTTCCTGTCGCGGATGCTCTGAGCCCAATATACACCCATAATGGTACAGGTAAGCTATTGTGTTTTAATTCCTCAACAATGTCAAGGTATTGTTTCCGGGGTGTTAATAATGACTGAGATCCATTGTAAATTCCGATTGCATTAGAGGCTGTTAGAATTGAAGATATAACCTTACTCAAAATCTTAAACCTCTCCAACGGGCTCTTTTGCCCAGCCATTATTGTTACAATGGCATGTCCTGTATGATCTTTTAGTTCATTCATTGCATTTGGCCAGTTGTATGCATATTGTGCAGTTCCTTCAATATCTTCTTGTGGAATTTGACCATCTATATAAGCCATTGCCACGGTCTCGCCATCTATCTTAAAAGCTGCGGCATCATCGTCACCTTCAATATCTGTAGGTTCAATATCCCAGTCCGATTGTAGTGACTCTATTACCTTATTAACCTGATAACGCTCGTTATTATTAAACATTGGCATAGCAAGTAAAATCTTACTTTTTAGTTTGGGCGTATTTTTTTTGAAAAGGTTAAAGAGGCTCATTTATCGTGAATTGAGATTGAAGATAGCATAATCCTTGTGATTTAGTCAACCAAATAAAAGAGCGCTGTCATCCTGAGCTCCGTCGAAGGATAAAGGGCTGGCCTCTGCATCATCCTTCGACGGAGCTCAGGATGACACCCCAGTTGATTTCAGATTCCAACCGCACAACTCTTGTCTCCTGCTTCTTGTCTCTTGTTTCTATTTCCGCTATATTGTGTTCTTAAAACTATTGCCTTGAAAAGAAAAGACTTCCTTTATTTAAGCGGGATGGGTTTGGGTGCAGCCATGTTCGCCAATGTTCCTGTAATTGGTTCACCGCTACATATTGAAGATGCATTGGCGCCTGCTGATGTAGCCAATAAAAAGCGAATGGCCGATGTGGCCCTTAACGCTGCAAAATCAAAGGGAGCTACCTACGCCGATGTGCGGATAGGGCGATATCTTAATCAATCTGTAATAACCCGCGAAACCCGGGTGCAAAACGTAGCCAACACCGAAAGCTATGGTATGGGTATCCGCGTGCTGGCAAACGGTTGCTGGGGCTTTGCCGCTACCGATAAAATGGATAACGACAGCATTGCCAAAGCCGCAGACCTGGCTGTCCGCATCGCCAAAGAAAACTCTAAATTACTGAGCGAACCCGTGCAGTTGGCTCCGCAAAAAGGCTATGGTGAGGTGAGTTGGAAAACCCCGATTGAAAAAAACGCGTTCGAGGTACCGATAAAAGATAAGGTAGATCTGTTGCTGGCTGCCAATAACGCGGCACTATCAGCAGGAGCTAATTATGTGAACAACCAGTTGTTTATGATTAACGAGCAGAAGTATTTTGCTTCTACCGATGGCTCGTATATCGATCAGGATATCCACCGCATCTGGCCTACATTTACCATCACCAAAACAGATGCTAAGACCGGCAAGTTTGAGACCCGCAACTCGCTAAGCGCACCGATGGGCATGGGTTTTGAATACCTGATCCCTGATAAATCAACCGTATTAAATGGCTTGTTCCCCATCTACCGTACCCGTTACGATATGATTGAGGATGCCAAAACCGGCACCGCCCAGTTAGATGAAAAACTAAAGGCCAAACCGCTTGAGCCGGGTAAATATGATTTGATACTCGACCCAACCAATTTGTTCTTAACCATTCACGAATCAGTTGGCCACCCAACAGAGCTTGATCGTGTGTTAGGTTACGAAGCCAACTTTGCCGGTACCAGTTTCCTGACACTTGATAAATGGAAATCCGGCAAATTTAACTTCGGTAGTAACATTGTAAATTTTGTGGGCGATAAACAGCAACACGGTGGCCTGGCTACTGTTGGTTATGATGACGAAGGCGTTAAATGCGGTAAGTGGGATTTAATTAAAGATGGTATCCTGGTTAACTACCAAACCATCCGCGATCAGGCACATATCCTCGGCCTCAATGCTTCGCAAGGCTGCTGTTACGCCCAAAGCTGGGACGATGTGCAGTTTCAGCGGATGCCAAACGTAAGTTTACAACCGGGCAAAGCCAAGCTGTCGCCTGCCGAACTGATCAAAAACACCGAGAAAGGTTTATACATGTTCGGCCGCAACTCATACTCTATTGATCAACAACGCTATAACTTCCAGTTCAGCAGTCAGCTTTGTTATGAGATTAAAGACGGCAAAATAGCCGGCATGGTTAGCGGCGCGGCCTACCAGGCCAACACCCAGGAGTTCTGGAACTCATGCTCGGCCATTTGCGACGAAAGCGATTACCGTTTAGGCGGTTCCTTCTTCGATGGCAAAGGCCAGCCAAGCCAGGTAAGTGCCGTATCGCACGGTTGCTCTACGAGTAAGTTTGATAAGGTTAATGTGATTAATACTTCCCGTAAGATTTAATTCCTCGCAATGACGTTCCTGGTTTATATTTCCTTTTAATCTCCCGTAACAAATCGATTACAGCCAGCGTCTAAACAATGAACCAAATCACTATATTTAGCACAAGACTACTAACTGACAACCAACATAGTTTACATCACTAACTAAACTCTTACTATTTTGAACAGAAAAAATTTCCTTTATCTAACAGGCATGGGCATCGGGGGTGCTATGCTCAAAGGGATACCAGTTATCGGTTCGCCCATATCTGCCGAGGCAGCTATGCAGGGTGGTATCGATGTTGCCCTAAAAAAACGCATGGCCGATGTTGCGCTTAATGCCGCACGGTCAAAAGGCGCAACGTATACAGATGTACGTATTGGCCGCTACCTACGCCAGTTTGTGGTAACCCGCGAAGAGAAAGTACAAAACGTAGTAAATACCGAAAGCTATGGCATGGGGATCCGTGTGCTGGCCAACGGTTGCTGGGGCTTTGCTGCTACCGACAAAATGGATAACGACAGCATTGCCAAAGCAGCAGCAGCTGCGGTAGCTATTGCCAAAGAGAATGCACGCATCCAGACAGAACCTGTGCAATTAGCCCCTCAAAAGGGTTATGGCGAGGTAAACTGGAAAACACCTATCGAAAAAAATGCTTTCGAAGTACCTATTAAAGATAAAGTTGACTTGTTATTGAAGGTAAATGACACCGCCATGAAAGCCGGTGCCAATTATATTACCTCCATTATTTTTTCTGTTAACGAGCAAAAATATTTTGCATCAACCGATGGTTCATACATAGACCAGGATGTACACCGTATCTGGCCTACATTTTTTGCAACCCATGTTGATGCTAAATCTGGCAAATTTGAAACCCGTAATGCATTAAGTTCGCCGCGTGGTATGGGGTATGAATACCTGATACCTAAAGCAGCTGATAAAATTACAAACATGCCAACCACGTTATATCGTAATAGCTACGATATGATAGAGGATGCCGGTTTTGCAGGTAAACAGGGTGCCGAGAAAATGGCTGCCAAATCTGTAGAAGCAGGTAAATACGATCTGATCCTCGATCCATCAAACCTTTGGTTAACCATCCACGAATCTGTTGGTCACCCTTCAGAGCTCGACCGTGTGCTGGGTTACGAGGCCAACTTTGCCGGTACCAGTTTCCTTACTCTGGATAAATGGAAATCGGGCAAATTTAACTTCGGTAGCAAAAACGTAAACATTTTGGCTGATAAACTGCAACCGGGCTCGCTTGGTGCCGTTGGTTATGACGACGAAGGTGTTAAATGTGGCCAGTGGGATATTATTAAAGATGGTATTTTGGTTAATTACCAAACCATTCGTGATCAGGCCCACATTATCGGGCTTAATGCTTCACAAGGCTGCTGTTATGCTGATGGATGGAGCGATGTGCAGTTCCAGCGCATGCCGAATATTTCGCTGCAGCCGGGCAAAGCACCGCTTACCCCAACAGAACTGATTAAAAACGTAGAAAAAGGTATCTACATTGTTGGTGATAGCTCATTCTCTATCGATCAGCAACGTTATAACTTCCAGTTCAGCGGTCAGCTTTACTACGAGGTTAAAAACGGTAAGATAGTAGGTATGCTTAACGATGTGGCTTACCAGTCAAACACCCAGGAGTTCTGGAACTCGTGCGTGGCCGTTTGCGATAAGAGCGATTACCGTTTAGGTGGCTCATTCTTCGACGGTAAAGGCCAGCCAGAGCAGGTAAGCGCCGTATCTCACGGATCATCAACCGCACGATTTAATGGAGTTAACATCATCAACACAGCAAGAAAAATCTAAAAAAATATTATGGCTATATTAAGTGAAGAAGAAGCGCGCTCGCTCATGAAAAAAGCGCTCAGCTACTCTAAAGCCGATGAGTGTGAGATTAACCTTAACGGTTCGGATAGCGCCAATATTCGTTATGCACGTAACTCGGTATCAACCAGCGGCGCCATTGGGCAAACCAGCTTGGTGGTATCATCAGCATTCGGCAAAAAATTAGGTGTAGCAACTATCAATGAGTATGACGATGCCTCGTTAGAGAAAGTAGTACGCCGCTCTGAAGAACTGGCGCAACTGGCACCAGAGAACCCGGAGTTTATGCCGTTTTTAGGACCACAGACCTACGCGCCGCAAAACCCTAAAATGTACGATCAAAAAACGGCTGAAATGTCGCCTAAACTGCGTACAGACATGGTTGCACAAAGTTTACAGGTGGCTAAAGATAATAAGCTCACCGCAGCCGGCTTTTTGCAAAATACAGGCAGTTTTGCCGCCATGATGAATTCGCATGGTTTATTTGCCTATAACACAGCCAGCGATATTAATTTTTCGGTAACCCTGCGCAGCGAAGACGGTAAAGGTTCGGGCTATGCCTCGAGAGATTACGAGGATTATACCAAAATGGATACCTTAAACCTTACCAAAGTGGCTGCTCAAAAAGCAACTGCTTCTGTAACGGCTAAAGCAATTGAACCGGGTAAGTACACCGTAATTTTAGAACCATCTGCAGGTATTGTATTGTTAGAGCAATTATACGGCGGCCTTGATGCACGTAGTGCCGATGAAGGCCGCAGCTTTTTAAGTAAACCAGGTGGTGGCACCAAATTAGGCGATAAACTGGTTGACGAACGCGTAACCATTTACTCTGACCCGCAAAATCCCGACCTGCCAAGCAGCAGTTGGAATGGTGATGGCCGCCCACAGGAGCGTGTTAACTGGATTGAGAAAGGTGTGATTAAAAACTTATCATACTCACGTTACTGGGCACAGAAAAAAGGTGTTAAGGCAGTACCCGGCCCGGATGCTATTACAATGATGGGTGGCGACCAATCATTGGAAGACCTGATTAAAGGAACAGAAAGAGGTATCCTGGTTACCCGTTTATGGTACATTCGCCCGGTTGACCCGCAAACCTTACTGTACACTGGCTTAACCCGTGATGGTACTTTTTACATTGAGAACGGTCAGATCAAGTTCCCGGTTAAAAACTTCCGTTTCAACGAAAGCCCGATCATTATGCTCAACAACCTGGAAGCCCTTGGCCGCCCGGAACGTGCAGTAAGCGGCGAATCATTCCAAAGCGCAATGATCCCACCAATGAAGATCAGGGACTTTACATTCAGCTCTTTATCAGACGCTGTATAGGCTTTAGAAGTAAGAGGCAAGAAACAAGAATCAAGATAGGAAAGGCCCCCGGGTTTCGGGGCCTTTTTTGTTATTATGTGGTGTGTTGGCTGTCACACTGAGCCCCGTCGAAGTGTCGCGCGCAGAGGCCTGCCCACCATGCTTCGAGTGCCTCAGCATGACAGCCTTCCTTGCGATTGTGAACCTATACCAATCTATCCTTCACCACCAAAGTTCCCGCCACCATATCATGCAAGCACTGCTGCCTTTTGTTGAAGAAGTTAAGCATGTAACCTACGCATAAAGTCAATACAGAAAATACCTTAGCGAAGTTTCTGCCAATGGCCGTGCCGGTACTAATAGGATAGCCTTGCATATCCGTTACCTTAATTTTTAAGATCTGTTTGCCATGGGTAGCCTGCTTAGGGCCGCTCTCCATTACAATGTGGTAGATGAGATAAGCTACGGGAATTACAACCAATAGGCTTCCACTTAAGATCATGTTGAGCATTTTAACCGGTGATATCAGAACGATCAATAAAGTAGGTACAACAAACACGCCGGTAACAATCAGCCAGTCGATTATTGATGCTAACAAGCGCTGATCAAAACTACCAAAGTATTGCGGGATGACCGGCGGTTTGGCAAAGCCGAGGATTTCGCGAAGTTCGAGGATCTCGTGTGCTTCCTTGTAATCTATCATGGCCTCGGTTTTCACGAAGTCTGTAGGTTTAAGTCCCTTGGCTTTCAGCTCGGTGATGCTGAAAGGGCCTTCGGGTTTACCGCTGATAACCATGATGTATGTTTGTGGCATGTTTTAAATATAGCGTAATTATCGCTTCCTGATTTACCCCTTATTACAGCCAGTGCAAATTGCAGCAATTGAGTGTTCCCCTAAATTAGGGGAAATCAGAGGCAGTGCCATCGCAAAAACTTTAATAAGGGGCAAATCGTAGCGAGTGTTTTAAATATAAAAAAACCGCTTTGTAAAAATGCACAAAGCGGTTTTTAGCTTATGATAGTGTAGGGTTCGGTTTTAGTATCTGCGTACTTTAAAGTCTGATAAGCCGCCGCTTATCGTGATATAGATCTTGTTTTTAGCTGCGTCGAACCCTGGGGTTTTGTACTCGTTGTTGCCATCGCTGTTAAAGCCATCAAAGTTGTTTGATGATAGCCCGGTGCTGCTGGTAATCATACAAGCTGCATCCTTAGGTACACTCACGGTAATATCTGATACACCCGATGAAATGGTAACCTTAGTATTATCGGCTACAGGCTGCCCCAGCTTAATGCTGAATGATGCCGCACCACCACTTAATACCAATGAACGTACTTTAAATTTAGCCAGATCAAAATCCAGGCTGGTTGCGCCTGCTTTGATATTTACATCCCATAATGGCAATGTGTTTAATTTCAGCGTAGCGGTGTTGGCTTTGTTGTCGCCCCAGGTAAAGCTTCTGCGGTGTTCGTTGTTCATGTTAAAATCAACTACGCTTACAGAATCTTCGATACGGTTTTTCAAAGTGTACCTGCCAGAGAATTCTTTTACATCTGCCGTAAAAAGTTGATTAGTGGTATCGCTCAGGTTATAAGTTGTACCACCGCCGCTTAGGTTTAAGCGGGCCAGTTTTGTACCTGTTGCAAATGGTGTGCTGTAAAAGCTGTTACCATCAACCTTAACCATATTACCCAGGTGCATAGTGCTATCGCTATCATCATTGTTATCATTATCATCGTCGCTCATGTCCATATCGTCATCATCGCTGTCTTTATGGTGATGGCCGTTGAAGTAGAACATCGGGAAACGGTAGCGGTTACCAAAATCTCCGAACAACAATAAACCAAAGCCAATAATAATAACAGTGAGTTTAACTACAGTTGCCCAGATGGTGCGGTTATTGGCAAATATTAAGTTAACGCCTGCAATTACCAGGAATATAGGCCACAGGTGAAATATGTTGCTCCAGTGGAAGTGCAGGTACCCAAAATTTCTCAGCAGGACAACGGCCCCAATGAGCACCAGGATAACGCCCGGTGTGATTTTTTCTCTTCTCATTATATTTCAGTTGAAGGGTTATCGTTGCTTGGTTCTTCTTTAACCTCGGCTTGCGGTTCTTGTTTTACTTCGCCGGTTTGCTGCCAGGTTTGTACTGGTTTTGGTTTGCTGCTGCCCCTAAACATTAATGTTAAACCAATTACAACCAGTATTACAGGCCACCATTGGCTAAAATCCCAGTCGGGGATAATGTTAAATTCATCCAGTAAAAAGCCTCCGCCTAAAAGTATCAATACCAGTCCGCCAATTAAAGCAGCAGTTGATGGATGCTTTTGTGGTTGCGGCACAAAAGTAGAAGTTGGCTGGTAAGATGGGTTTGCAGCTTGATATTGCTGATAAGGCGAACCCGGAGTAGGGGGCACAGTATAATCAACCGGCGGTACATAATTAAAAGGTTTTTTAGGCAATACAATCCAAAGGATGATGTACAGCAAACCGCCGCCGCCTTTTAAAATTAGGGTTAACACAAATACCAGACGTACTATTGATACATCAATACCAAAGTAGTCGGCTAAGCCGGCACAAACACCACTAATTACTTTGTGATGTTCGTCGCGATATAATTTCTTTTCCATGATTTGTTTTTGTTTTTGAGTGATATTTAAATCTGGCCAAAAACGGGTGTTATGGTGATTTCGTTAACATTAGCTCCGGCACTCATATTGTAAATCGCAATTACGCCCGAAGCAATGTCCTCTGGCAATACCATTTTGTTAGCATCAACCGCCATGCCATCCCATGAAGAAGTTAGCGTTGAGCCCGGTATTACCGAGGTTACTTTTACACCATATTGTTGCATTTCCAGCCTCATTATATTACTAAGACTAAGTGTCGCGGCTTTTGTTACAGTGTATGTGCCTGCTTCTATAACCGGGGTTATGGCGGCTATAGAACAGATGTTAAAGATATGTCCATCTTTTGCCGCAGCCAGTTTTTTGCCGAAATAACGGTAAAGCTCATAAGCAGGGCGCAGGTTGGCATTCATTAACACATCGAAGGTATCTTCGGCATCATCCATAATAGAAGTAGGCTGGTAGATGCCCACATTGTTAACAATCACATGGATCTGCCCCAGTTCTGCTTCTGCTTTTTGGGCAAAGTTGAGGAGTTGTTCTTTTTTACTGGCATCGGCCTGTACCGTTACTATGCTGATCTGCTGGTTAATACTTTGCAGCTCTGCCTTTATTTGTTCTAAATCTTTTATATTTCGTGAACAAATTGCAAGGTTTAATCCTTGTTTAGCAAAAGCAAAAGCGATAGCCCGGCCCATGCCCTTGGTAGCACCTGTAATTAAAGCGTTTTTCATGCTTAAAATTACCCATTTGTTATTAGCTGTAAAGCCTGCTGATTAAAAAATGTATTTTTGACTCAAATTATTTAGAATAGTAGAATGTTTACCTCTTTCGGCAGATACATCTTGTTATTGCGCTTAAGCTTTAGAAAGCCTGAAAAGTTCAGTGTTTACTGGGGCGAAGTAATGCGCGAAATGGTTTCCATCGGCGTTGGCTCATTGGGTATCATCAGCATTATTTCGGTGTTTATTGGTGCGGCAACCACTATACAGGTGGCGTTTCAATTAAACAGCCCATTGGTACCGGGCAGTGTTGCGGGTAGTATTGCACGCGATAGTACCATCCTTGAATTTAGTCCGACCATCTCGGCGCTTGTATTGGCGGGTAGGGTGGGTTCCAGCATTGCATCGCAAATTGGTACTATGCGGGTTACCGAGCAGATAGATGCATTGGAAATTATGGGTGTTAATGCGCCCGGTTATCTTATCGCCCCCAAAATTATCGGAGGGCTTACTATGTTCCCCATGCTGGTTATTATATCAATATGCCTGGGTATTTCTGGTGGTTATATTGCTTGTTTAGCTTCAGGCGATGTATCTACTGTTGATTATATCAGCGGTTTACGCGATGGTTTTTTGCCATTAACCATCCAGGTAGCCATTGTTAAGTCAATCGTATTCGGATTCATTATTACTTCTATCTGTGCTTACCAGGGTTTTTATACTACGGGTGGTGCGCTTGAAGTAGGCCAGTCTGCAACCAGGGGCGTTGTATACAGTTGCGTAATGGTTTTATTTGCAGATTTAGTTATTACCCGTTTAATGTTATGATTGAGATTAAAGACATCTATAAAACGTTTGGTGATAACGAAGTACTAAAAGGCATTACTGCCGATTTTAAGCCGGGCAAAAATAATTTGATCATAGGCGGTTCGGGTTCTGGGAAAACCACTTTGCTTAAGTGTATTGTGGGTTTGCACGAACCTACCAAAGGCAACGTGATTTTCGACGGTGAAAATTTTACAGAGATGGATTTCGAACAGCGCGTACCTATCCGTAAGCAAATCGGGATGCTGTTTCAAAACTCGGCTTTGTTTGATTCGATGACAGTTGAGCAGAATATCATTTTTCCGCTGAATCTGTTCACCACCATGTCTAAAGCCGAAAAGCTGGAAAGAGCCAATTTTTGTTTAGGGCGGGTTAACCTCGAAGGAAAGAATAAACTGTACCCGTCCGAACTTTCGGGTGGTATGAAAAAGCGTGTGGGTATTGCGCGTGCCATTTCGATGGAACCTAAATATCTTTTTGTGGATGAACCCAACTCGGGCCTCGATCCGCAAACCTCTATCGTGATCGACGAGTTAATCGCAGAATTAACCCTCGAGTACAAGATAACAACCGTAATGGTTACCCACGATATGAACTCTGTAATGGGTATTGGCGACCATATTATCTTTCTACACCAGGGCCAAAAATGGTGGGAAGGATCGAACAAAGAAATTGCACACACCGATAATAAAGAACTAAACTCATTTGTATTTGCCAGCAAGTTTATGCAGGCAGCGAGGGAGAAGTTATAATATAGTTTCGAGTAGTGAGTAGCGAGTTACGAGTGCTTTGAAGAATTTAGTAGTGTATAAAAGGTAAATATTATCTTTGCAATGTAATTTATAAAGCCGGTTGTCTGGTATTCATAACTCGAAACTCACAACCCGGTACTCAAAACTAAAATATGATCCAACTCCTTACGCCCCAGCACTGGAAAGACTACGAATTAATTGATTGCGGCAATTTCGAAAAGCTGGAACGTTTTGGCGATGTTATAACCGTTAGGCCCGAGCCACAAGCTGTTTGGGCTAAAATTTTACCCGATAGCGAATGGACGCGTTTGCAAACCATCCGTTTCAGGGGCCGTTCGGCAACCTCGGGCGATTGGGTGAAGAAGAACCCTAAAACGCCTGACCGCTGGCACATCGGTTACAAAAATGATGATGCGGCCATTCAGTTCCGTTTAGCATTAACTTCATTTAAGCACGTTGGTATTTTCCCCGAACAAGCTGTAAACTGGGATTATATCTCTAAGCATGTTAAACAATTTAAGGCCAAAAGCCCTAAGGTGCTTAACCTTTTTGCTTATACCGGCGGCGCATCATTAATAGCAAGGGCTGCCGGAGCAGATACCACACACGTAGATTCTATCCGCCAGGTGGTGAGCTGGGCTAATGAAAACCAGGAATTATCGAGCCTCGAAAACATCCGCTGGGTGGTAGAAGATGCTTTGAAATTTGTAAAACGCGAATTAAAACGCGGCAAAAAATATAACGGTATCATCCTCGATCCACCTGCTTATGGCCACGGCCCTAACGGCGAAAAATGGAAACTGGAAGACCATATCAATGAAATGATGCAGGATGTTGTGCAGCTTTTAGACCCCGAAGAGCATTTCCTGATCCTGAACACCTACTCACTGGGTTTCTCATCTGTTATTGTAGAAAATTTAATCCGCAGCGCTTTCCCCAAAGTAGAAAACCTGGAAACAGGTGAGCTTTATTTACAGGCCACATCAGGTATTAAATTACCTTTGGGCGTATTCGGTAAGTTCTATAAAACAAAAGAATAGCAGGATATTACTGAAATGAGTAATCTTTTACGAAATCAAATCAACTATTAAATAATTTTAACCATCTTGGTACTGGTTAATCGAAACCTTAAGCAGCATACTTTACAACCATATTTAAATGAAATTTAAAGCTTTTTTACTAACGGGGTCCATGGCTTTGGCATCCGTATTACTGTTTACCAACTGCAGTAATGGCAGCAAAACCACCGCAAAAACAACTACTAAAACAACAACTGTAACAGACAGTACCAAAAAAACTGCTGTTGCCGATACGGATACCCTGTCTGTTGTAAAAACAACTTACCCGCCGTTGGATAAAGCTAAGTATGATTCGCTGATGAAGTATTTGGCCAATGGCGATACCACAGGGAAATGGCCGGTAAAAGGTGCACCTTATCCTTTGGATGGCGCAATCCTGCCGTTTAAAAGGGTAGTGGCTTACTATGGTAACTTGTACTCTAAAAAAATGGGTATTTTGGGCGAACTGCCACCTAATGAAATGCTTGCCAAATTAAAAGGCGAAGTAAAAACATGGGAAAAAATTGATCCAACCATCCCTGTTCAACCAGCCCTGCACTACATTGCAGTAGTAGCCAGCGGCGATCCGGGTAAAGATGGTAAATACCGCCACCGCATGCCGTTTAAGCAGATTGACAGCGTTTTGGTACTGGCTAAAAAAGCACATGCTATTGTGTTTTTAGATGTACAGGTATCATTAAGCAATATCCAGACTGAGTTGCCATTGTTAGAGAAATATCTGATTATGCCGCAGGTGCACTTCGGTATGGATCCTGAATTCTCGATGAAAGACGGAACCCACCCGGGCAAAAAAATCGGTACTTATGATGCTGCCGATGTAAATTATGTATCGGGCTACCTGGCTAACCTGGTTAACAAATACCACTTGCCTCCAAAAATTTTGATCGTTCACCGCTTTACTAAAAAGATGCTGACCAACTATCAGAACATTAAACTGCGTAAAGAAGTTCAAACTGTAATTGATATGGATGGCTGGGGCGAACCTGATTTGAAAACAGGTACTTACCGTTACTTTATCCACAATGAGCCGGTACAGTTTACAGGCTTTAAATTGTTCTACAAAAACGATATTAAGAAAGCACCTCACCACATGCTAACGCCTGCTGAGGTGATGAAAAACTATAAACCACACCCTATCTACATTCAATACCAGTAATAGGATTATGGTTCGCTGGGGTATTATAGGGACAGGCCGGATCTCGCACCGTTTTATGCAGGGCCTGGCTACGGTTAAAGATGCAAGTTTTACAGGTGCATGGAGCAGAAGGGCAGAACCGGTAAACGATTTTGTATCGAAATATGGAGGCCGGGTTTTTGCTTCGGTAGATGAACTTTTAGCCGCATCAGATATTGATGCGGTTTATATTGCTACCCTGCCCGATAGCCACAAGCATTACAGCATTGCTGCGCTTAAAGCAGGTAAGCATGTATTGTGCGAAAAGCCGTCGGCTGTAAACTTACCCCAGCTGGAAGAAATATTGGCTGTTGCCAAACAGCAAAATTTATTATTTATGGAGGCCATGAAGCCTCCATTTTTTCCTTTATACCGTGTACTTAAAAAACACCTGGAGACTGATCCCATCGGTCCGGTTGGGTATGTGCGCGCCGGTTCATCGGTTGCAGGTTTAGAGCCGGAACATCCTAATTTTAGCCATGCCGGTATCGGCGGGGGCCTAATGGCCATTGCCCCTTATGAAGTTTTCCTCGCTGCCGATTGGCTGGGTAATGCGCTTGAAGTGCAAACCATGGGGCATTTTGGCGATAAGCGGGTAGATATGTTCAGCATGTTTCAAACCCGCCATCAAAATGGTTATGCACAACTGTATTGCGGTTTCGAACTGCATGGCAAAGGCGATGCCTTAATCTGCGGAACCCTCGGCAATATCACCATCCACAAAAACTGGTGGAACCCATCAAAAGCTACTATCGATTACCTCGACGGCCACGTTGTTGAACTGGATGAACCCTTCACTGCGGGAGGCCTCAATTACGAAACAGAACATTTTTGTCAGTTGATTGAAGATGGCCTAACCGAGAGCCCGGTAATTACACACGATTTGTCGCGCGAAATGATTAGTATGTTGGATAAAGCAAGGGCGCAGATTGGGTTGAAGTTTGAGGGAGAATAACATGATAAGAGAGACACAAAATATTGTGCCTCTACGTAAAATATAGAATTGTAGAGACACAAAATTTTGTGTCTCTTTTTTTTGAACCATTCCAGAGCGCTGTCATGCTGAGCCCCGTCGAAGCATAAGCGTCGGCCCTCTGCACCATACTTCGACGGGGTTACCCATGAAAAGTTTGTTTTTTTCTTGTTCCTTTTGGTATTCAAGCTTGCCGTCATTGCGAGGAACGAAGCAATCCCCGATTTACAGAGCAGCTCTGTATAGTTCGCGATTGCTTCGTTCCTCGCAATGACGAACTTATTTAAAAATTTGTAATTACATTTTTAAAGGCTCCGGATTTTACAACTCTGTATGACAATCCTTGCTTAATTATTGTTGAAAAACGTATATTGATTTTTCAAATCATTACCCAATGAAAATCAAATGCCTGCTCCTAATCATAGCCACCTTATTTTGCCAACACAGTTTCGGACAGCTGAATTCTAAAGCGAGTGCAGTTATAAGCCTGATCGGAGATCAGATCAATAGTGACCTACAAAAAGATAACCTGCACGGTAGTATCTCGGTAGCTATTGTAAAAAATGATCAGGTGATTTGGGCCGGAGCCTTTGGCTATGCAAAAATGGAGCAGAATATTCCTGCTGATACCAATAATATTTATCGGATAGGCTCTATAACCAAGGTTTTCACTGCCGCTTTATTGATGCAAATGGTAGAAGAAGGCAAAATAAAGCCGGATGATCCGGTTGAAAACTATCTGCCTGAAATTAAGAATCTGAAAGATTATAATAAATACAGCAAGATCACTTTCAGGCAACTGGCCTCGCACACAGCCGGACTAAAACGCGAACCCGATTTGCATGGTGCAGATGTTGGACCACTCGATCAGTGGGAGCAAAAGGTTCTGGCATGTATCCCCAAAACCTCCTACAACAGTAAGCCGGGCGAACTGTTCCTGTACTCCAATATCGGCTTCGCTATGCTTGGGTTGGCCGTCTCACGGGCTGCCGGTGTGCCTTATATGCAAATGGTGCAGCAACGGATCTTAGATCCGTTACACATGACCGATACTTACTTTGCATTACCCGAGGATAAGCTACCCCGACTTGCCGAAGGTATGTCGAACGGAAATGGCGAAGTTAACATTGATTTACCAGTGCGTGAATTGAAAGGCCGGGGTTATCGTGTACCCAATGGTGGAATTTACTCAACCCCACGCGACCTGGCTAAGTTTGCCTTGTCGCTGATAGGTAAGCCTGCCTTACTCTCAACTCAAAGCCGTAAACAAATGCAGGAAGTGCCGCCAGGTGGAGAAAAATATGGACTTGGATTGATGCTTTACAAAAGTGCAGACCTGGATGTGATTGGGCACAACGGTTCGGTGCCGGGTTATACTTCAGAAATGGCTATCGATCAATCAAGCGGTTATGCCGTTATCCTGATGCGTAATTATAATATAGGCAGCACAAATTTAACAGCGATAGCCCATTTGCTTTTAAAAACTCTAAAGCAAACTGATTAAATTATAAAGATAGTTGTTGCTTGAAACTAAATTTACTGAAACACAGTCATTTGTAAATCCATGCTTTTTTATAGGGCTGTTTTTGCTTATTTTTCTACCTAACCTTATTACATAATTCATGAAACAACTAAAAGTTGCGCTATTATTAGCCGTTCTCTCAATCACATTATTTTCCTGCAAAAAAGACAGCAAAGACGATTCTCAACCAGATTCTTCTAAGCCATCTATGTCGTTTAAGTTAAATGGCACACTCGAGCAAACTTCAATTGCACCCGTAGCTCAGTGGTACACCAGCAGCGGTGCAAATAATACCCTACAGGTTTTAGGCCAGGTTAGTACCACAGAAGGCATTGGCCTTGGGCTCGAAAACCCTAAAGTGGGCACTTATGATGTAGTAAAAGACAATTTGATTGTTGCCTATACTTCAAAAACAGATACGTACCAGGCAACTTCGGGTAGTATTACCATAACGGCATTTTCTGGCTCATTTGTAACCGGCACATTCCAGTTTACCGGTACAAATTTTTCAAATTCAAAAACGGTAACAATTACCGAAGGGAAGTTTACCTCATCTGTAAGTAAGCTATAAAATAAAACGAGGCAGAAAGTCCTTAACAAAAGAGACACAAAATATTGTGTCTCTACATTAATATGATACGTAGAGGCACAATACTTTGTGCCTCTTTTTGTTTTATTTAACCTTTATAACCACACTCGCACCCTGCAAACCTTCACTCTCTGCAGTTAAATTAACTGCGCCGGCTTTTTCTTTAGCCTGAATAATGGCCAATGCCAATCCATGAAACGCTTTACGGTATGATGCTTTAAAAGGATCATGACTAACCGGGTCACCGTTATCAACGCTGGCAATGAAACCCTGACCGTTGATTTTGAAGTTAACGCGGTTCTCAGCATCAGGTACTACGTTACCGTCTTTATCCAAAATTTTAATGGTTACAAAAGATAGGTCTTTACCATCGGCTTTAATATTGTTTCGATCTGGAATCAGTTCAATTTTGGCAGCTTTACCGGCGGTGTTAATGGTACGGGTTAAGACTACTTTACCATTTAAGCGTGATACCGCTTTCAATGTTCCGGCTTCAAATGGTACACGCCACATTACGTGCAGGTCTTCGCCCTGTTTTTTTTTAACGCTCAGAGATTTTCCATTCAGGAATAGTTCAACCTCGTCTGCATGGTTATAATACGCCCAGATGTCAACCACCTTACCCGGTTTCCAGTTCCAGTGCGGGAAAATGTGGAGCACAGGTTTATCAGCCCATTCGCTTTGGTACATGTAGTAAACATCTTTCGGGAATCCTGCCAGGTCAATAATACCAAAGTAAGAGCTGCGCGATGGCCAGCTGTACGGTGTAGGTTCGCCCAGGTAATCAAAGCCGGTCCAGATATACATGCCTGAGAGATAGTTGTGTTTCTTAATCAGTTTCCAGGTTTCCTCGTGCAGTGAACCCCATGGTGCCGAAACATTATCGTAAGCCGAAACTACGTTGCCGTTACCATCGGGGTTGCTAAACGGTTTATCCCAGGCAATAGGCCATCTGCGGATACTATCCGAAGGCATATCATAAAAACCACGTGTTTCCAAAGCCGAAGTAGTTTCGGTACCGATGAATTTCATGCCGGGGAAATCGTCATGGAATTTCTCATAAAGCTGGTGATGATAATTATAACCAACCAAATCAACCGCACCCGATTTAACGATCTGGTTAAACTTAGTAGGCTGATCATTTGCGGTAGTAATTGGGCGGCTTTGGTCAAGGCTGTGTACAATACGGGCCAGTTCCGGCGCTATTCGTAAAGCAGCAGTGTCAGCCTGTTGAGGTATCTCGTTTCCAATACTCCATATAAAAACGCTCGGGTGGTTACGGTCGCGCAGGATCTGATCTTCCAGATCGCGTTTGTGCCATTGTTTAAAGTACAGGTGATAATCGTAATCAACCTTGCCCTTTTCCCAGCAATCAAAAGCCTCATCCATTACAATAAAGCCCATTTTATCGCACAGATCAAGCAATTCAGGTGCAGGTGGATTGTGGGAAGTACGAATGCCGTTACAGCCCATCTCTTTTAAAATCTGTAGCTGACGCTCCAAAGCACGGGTATTGACTGCTGCACCCAAGCTGCCCAGATCATGATGATCGCACGCACCTAAAATTTTAACAGGTTTGCCATTCAGAATAAAGCCCTTATCGGCATCAAACACAAAAGAGCGGATACCCACATTGGTGGTGTAAGTATCTAAAACTGTTTTGCCCTGCGTAATTTTGGTAACCGCTTTATACAAATAAGGCTGGTCTACCGACCATAGCACCGGCGATTTAACAGTTAAAGTTTGGTTTACAGTAGAGATAGAATCGGAAAGAGTTATATTACTTTTAATATTGCTTACTATTGCTTTGCCCTGCGCATTGTAAATAGTAGTATTTATATTAACGCTTGATGCAGGCATTTTTAGGCGAACCTTGGTACTTACCAATACATCTGCCGATTGTGCGTTTACCCTCGGTGTACTTACATAAGTTCCCCAGTTATTTACCGCAATCCTGTTGGTTTTAACCAGCCATACATTACGGTAAATACCCGAACCCGAATACCAACGCGAGTTAGGCTGAACAGAATTATCAACCTTAACAACAATAACGTTTGTGCCACCAAACTTTAGGTAGGGAGTAAGTTCGTACCTGAAAGAGATATAACCGTTAGGCCTGAAACCCAAATGATGGCCATTGATCCATACATCGCTTTTCTGATAAACGCCGCCGAAATCAATATAAATGATCTTGTTTTTATCGGTAGTTGGGATGGTAAAAGTTTTACGGTACCAGCCTAAGCCACCCGGTAGTGCACCGCCTTCGGGTTTGGCAGGGTTGTCTTTGCTGAAGGTACCTTCAATGCTCCAGTCGTGCGGCAGATCGAGTTGTCGCCATAGTTTATCGTTAAATGATGTACTTTCTACGTTTTTGTCATCGCCCAAATGAAAGCGCCAGCCCTTATCAAAATCGAGCGTTTGGCGGCCTGATTGTGCTTTAGCGGCATAAAATGGCAAGAGCATCAACACAAATAGCAATGCCACGGTGACCTTAATGGCCTGTGTTTTAACTGGAAACATGAGTATATAGGTTTTAACTGTAAGTTAGACAGTAAATATAACACTATTTAAAACATATTATAAAAAACTAAATAAAGCATCGGCCTCCGGGTTATCCAGCTTGGTGCTTTTGCGTTCGCCGTTTACGGTGGTATGGATCATGTTAATCTGTTCGGGGTGGGCAGTGTACAACAAATCATCATGCACGGTAACCTGTTTCACTTTGCTAATGCCCTTTACCTCGAAATAACTCCACGCGCCATCTTCCTGTATTTCATAACCAACAAAGCTGAGGTTAAGCGGTTTGCCATCAGCTTTAATAATGAGGTGCTTTTTTATGTAATCCGCAATCATTTGGTTTACCTGTGCTTTGTCCTTTGGTTTTACAATGTCGATACCAGGTTTTGCGGTTTTATTCAGCTCACGTTCAAGATCATCGTAAAACATGCGGCAGCTAATTTCTATCGACTGATTTTTGGCGTTATGATTAATCTCGGTAACGCTAACATAGAAGGGATGGAACAGCAAAAGCCAGCAAAAAGTTAAAAATTGTAACATCATTGTGTTAGTACATGGATTTTAGGCCAAAATACGCTATTATTATCCTTTTATTTTTACCCCGTGCAGGATTTTGGTTTATATTTCGAGTTAGGTTGGCAACATATATGTAATTGGGCGGGATATGACCATATTTTATTTGTAACTGTACTCTGCGGAACGTATTTATTGGCCGATTGGCGTAAAGTTTTAATTTTAGTAACCGCTTTTACCATCGGTCATTCCATAACATTGGCATTAAGCGTGTTAAATGTGATCCATATTAACAGTTCTTTGATCGAATTTCTGATTCCGGTTACCATTGTATTCACCAGTTTGGTCAATATTTTAAAACCACAACGCAGCGAAGCCACCATGAAACTGAATTATGTGCTGGCGATGTTCTTCGGGCTGATCCACGGCATGGGCTTCTCTAATTATTTAAAAAGTTTGCTGGGTACCAGCACCAATATAGTAGGTCAGCTTTTTGCATTTAACATCGGGCTCGAGTTTGGGCAGGTGTTAATTGTGCTCACGGCGCTGCTTATCTCTTTTTTGTGTATCAATTTTGCCAAAGTAAAACGCCGCGACTGGACGCTGTTCCTGTCGTCGGCTATCTTCGGCATTGCTTTCATCATGTGTATAGAACGTTTTCAATTAATAAAATTTAGATGAGAAAAATCTACGTTTCAGTTTTTGCTTTACTGTTAGGTTCTGGTGCTTTTGCGCAGAACGATAACAATCCAAAATCAAACCACGGCAACAAGTTTGAGCAGCTGGGCCAAATGCTGGCCGACCCGAACGAGTACCGTTCGGCATCGGGCGCACCGGGACCAAAGTACTGGCAACAAAAAGCCGATTACGATATCAGCGCTACGCTTGATGACGATAAACAGCGTTTGGATGGTGTTGAAACCATTACTTACTACAATAACTCGCCCGATCCTCTGACTTATATGTGGATCCAGCTTGATGAAAACCAGCACAAAAAAGATGGTGAAAGCTCGAAGTTTGACGAGAGCAAAATGAAGGACAAAATGACCCTGCGCGAACTGCAAGGCATTATGGGTCACAACCTCGATCTGGGCGATCATATCGTATCCATCAAAGATGAAGCAGGTAACCCGCTTACCTATATCATCAATGAAACCATGATGCGTGTGGAGTTACCACAAACGCTGAAACCGGGTGCCAAGTTTAAATTTAAAATTGCCTGGTGGTATAACATCTCAGACCGTTTAACCATTGGTGGCCGTGGCGGTTACGAGTATTTCCCGGAAGATAAAAACTACCTGTACACCATGGCGCAATGGTATCCGCGTATGGCAGTTTACAGCGATTTCCAGGGCTGGCAAAACAAGCAGTTTACTGGTCGTGGTGAGTTTGCTTTAACCTTTGGCGATTTTAAAGTACACTTAAATGTACCTGCCGATCATTTTGTAGGTGGTACCGGTGTATGCTCTAACTATGCACAAACGCTTACTGCTGCACAATTACATCGCTGGGAGCAGGCGCAAACTGCTAAAGAGCCTGTTGAAATTGTAACCCTTGCCGAAGTTAAAAAACAAATGCAAGGCCATGCCACCGCCCGTAAAACCTGGGATTTCCATGCCGAAAACGTGCGCGATTTTGCCTGGGTATCATCACGCCGTGTGGTTTGGGATGCGATGGCTACGCATATTGATGGCGGTAAAACTGTTATGGCGATGAGTATTTACGGTCCTGAGGCTTATCCATTATACCGTCGTTACTCAACCAAACTGGTTGCACACACATTGAAAGTCTATTCAAAACATACTTTCCCTTATCCTTACCCGGCTGCAACTTCGGTTGAGGCTTCAAACGGTATGGAGTATCCGATGATTTGTTTCAACAATGGCCGTGCAGATAAAGACGGTACTTACAGCGAGGCGGTTAAATATGCCATGACAGGTGTAATTATCCACGAAGTTGGCCACAACTTTTTCCCGATGATCGTTAACTCAGACGAGCGCCAGTGGACCTGGATGGATGAAGGTTTAAATACTTTCTGCCAGTTTTTGGCTGAGCAGGAGTGGGATAACAAATACCCATCGCAACGCGGCCCTGCTGCTAAGATTGTGGATTACATGAAATTGCCTGCCGATCAGCTGGAGCCGATTATGACCAATTCTGAGAACATTGTTCGCTTTGGTCCTAATGCTTATGCAAAACCGGCTACTGCGTTAAATATCCTGCGCGAAACCGTAATGGGCCGATCTTTATTTGATTACGCGTTTAAAACCTACGCACACCGCTGGGCATTTAAGCACCCAACACCAACCGACTTTTTCCGCACGATGGAAGATGCCTCGGCAGTTGATCTGGACTGGTTCTGGCGTGGTTGGTTCTACGGAATTGACCCGGTTGATATTTCGTTAGACAGCGTTAAATACTACCGTTTAGATACCAAGAACCCGGAAGTTGAAGGCAGCTACAACAAGGCTATGGCTGATAAAAACATGCAGCACATCAGCGCTACCCGTAATAAAGAAGAGGGAATTAAATTTGCTGTAGAAGGTGATACTTCCCTGCAAGATTTTTATGGCAAGTACGATAAGTTTGCAGCAACACCATTAAGCAAAAAAAGCTACCAGACTTTGTACGATGCTTTGAGCCCTGAAGAAAAGAAATTCTACGAAAACAAAAACTTCTTTTACGAACTCGATCTTAGCAATAAAGGCGGCTGTGTAATGCCGCTGATTATTGAGTGGACTTATACCGATGGCACTAAAGAAGTAGAACGCATTTCGGCCTACATCTGGCGCAAAAACGAAAAGAATATCACCAAGGTATTCGCCAAAACCAAAGAAGTAAAATCGATAAAAATAGATCCGTTTAAAGAAACGGCTGATATTGACGAGAACAACAACTCGTGGCCGCGCGAATACACACCATCGAGGTTCGAACTGTTTAAAAGCCAGGGAGGCCCAAGAGGTGCATCATCAGGCAGCAACCCGATGAAAGAATCACTGCAAAAATCAAACTAATAAGGAAAGCCCCGATGAAAATCGGGGCTTCTTTGTTTAAAGAAGCTTTGTCATTCAGAGCGCCAGCGAAGAATCTTCTTCATGCGACATTAACGCTGTACAGATATAACGCCTACTTATTAAACGCAGAAGATTCTTCGCTGGCGCTCTGAATGACAAAACCAATGTAGTGGATAGAGCTTTTTACTTTATGATATGTTTTTGACTCCCTCTCCAAAGGAGAGGGTTGGGGAGAGGTTTATAATCCTTATCTTTGCAATATCAATTGATTGCTTGTTTATGGATGCTGAAGCATTGAAATTATTACCCGGTCGTTATTGTAATTCGTTAACCGATTATTCGCGTTTTATTACCCGCGAGGTAAACATTGGTGATGTGCCGATGGGAGGGAACAACCCCATCCGCATTCAAAGCATGACGACTACTGATACCATGGATACCATTGGTACAGTAGAGCAATCGATCCGCATGATTGAGGCGGGTTGTGAGTATATTCGTATTACTGCCCCCAGCATTAAGGAAGCACAGAATCTTGCTAATATTAAGAAAGAACTACGTGGGCGTGGCTATACTGCACCTTTGGTGGCCGATATTCACTTCACCCCAAACGCTGCCGAAGTAGCTGCCCGTATTGTTGAAAAGGTGCGTGTAAACCCCGGCAACTATGCCGACAAAAAGAAATTCGATATTTTAGAATATACTGATGTCGAATACCAGGGCGAGTTAGAGCGTATCAACTCTAAATTTACGCCGCTTGTAAACATCTGTAAAGAGTACGGTACTGCCATGCGTATCGGCACCAATCATGGTTCATTAAGCGACCGTATTATGAGCCGTTATGGCGATACCCCGCAGGGAATGGTGGAATCGGCAATGGAGTTTATCCGCATGTGCGAGGCGCTTAATTATTATAATCTGTGCATATCCATGAAATCGAGCAACCCACAGGTAATGGTGCAAGCCTACCGCCTGCTGGTACAAACCATGGTTGCCGAAGGGATGAACTACCCATTGCACCTCGGTGTAACCGAAGCCGGTGATGGCGAAGATGGCCGTATCAAATCTGCCGTGGGTATCGGTACTTTACTGGAAGATGGTTTAGGCGATACCGTCCGCGTTTCGTTAACCGAAGAACCAGAGGCAGAAGCACCGGTTGCTATTGCTTTGGTGGAAAGATATAGCAAAAGAGCACAGAGGTTGGAAGCTGGAGATCAGATTTTAGATATGAAGTTCCCGGGCTCGGACCCCGCAACTCAAACACCGCAACTCGCAACTGAACACTCCCCATACGAATACAAAAAACGCGAAACCTACGAAGCCAACGCTTTCATTGGTGGCCACATGGTGCCTCGCGTGGTGGTTGATCTGTCTAAAGAAAACCTGAAAGATCCTGCGGTGCTGAATGCTGCCGGTTACCTGTATTCGGCCATGCTGGATAAGTATAATATGGCCGATCAGTCGGTTGATTTTGCTTATATGGGCGATCAGTTGCCGTCGTTTAACTTCCCCGGCAATTTAAAGCAGCTGTATAACTACAACACCTGGAAAACGCTGGCTAATAAAACAAATGCGCACCCACTGTTTACCTTACAGGAATACGTTGATGCTGACGACCGTACATCCACTCTAAACCTGGTACGCATCACCAATGCCGATTTGGATACCGATCTATTTGGACAAATTGAGTTAGATAAAAAACTGGTATTTGTACTCGAAACTACCGAACTGCACGGCATGGCCGACCAACGCGCATTCTTCTTTAAAATGGAAGAGTTCGGATTGGATGTACCGGTGATAGTGAAGAGAAGCTACGTTTTTGAGTCCGGAAGTCCGGAAGTCGGAAAGACCGAAAGTCAGGAAGAAACCAAATCCGAAATCAAAGACCCGACAACCGACAACGGACAACAGACAACCCTTCTCCAACTCTACGCCGCTACCGATATGGGTGCTTTACTGGTTGATGGTTTCGGCGATGGTATCTGGATTGATGCACCTCAGTTGCCGACTAATATTATTACTTCTACCGCTTTCGGGATTCTGCAGGCAACCCGCTCACGAATTTCAAAAACCGAATATATCTCGTGCCCAAGCTGCGGTCGAACACTATTTGATTTGCAGGAAACTACGCAGTTGATCCGCAGCCGTACCAGTCACCTTAAAGGTCTAAAGATTGGTATTATGGGCTGCATCGTAAACGGCCCCGGTGAAATGGCTGATGCCGATTATGGATATGTAGGTGCTGGCCCAGGTAAAATTACTTTGTACCGGGGTAAAGAAGTGGTTAAAAAGAATGTGAATACTGCTATCGCCGTTGATGAGCTGATTAATATTATTCAGGGTGATGGTAATTGGGTTGAACCGGCTATTTAATTAATTATAGTTCTACTTGGATTGGTTATATAATTGAAACATGACAGAAAAATTAATAACGAATCGAAAGGAGTTAGCGTCCATAATGTTAGACAAGTGGGAGGAAAACCTTCAGCCGATTAGACAGTTAGGAATTAAGCATCCTGAAGTTTTGATTGCATATACATTGTCTCAGTATTTTTTAATTCAGTTATTGGGGATCAGTTGGTGTGAAACGAATATGATGCTAAGAGAATTACCAAATATTGGAAAATTGAAGTTGAATTTTTTTGGTGAACCATGGTCTAATGATAGAGAAAAAGCAGTCCCTAATAGCTTTATGCGTACTTTCTCGAAAACGGTTGAAGATCAAGCAATTCATCAGTATAGGATTATAGAACTTGGCGAAATGCTTTACAACTCATTGTTAATTCCTAACAACGATGAGAATATTGATATGATCAGAGCGGGGCAAATTGAATCAACATTTTTTGCTTTACAAGCTGCAAGATTACTTTTAACAAGTGATACTAATTTTAAGTTTATAAAAACTTCGGGAATAAAAGGGAATGATTATGATGCTGAAATAACATTAGATGATGGCACTGAGGTTTGCTGTGAAATGAAGTGTAAAATTGAAGCTACTTTGTTGTCAGATGATACAATATTAAGAGTATTAAAAAAAGCACGTGCTCAGATAGCAAAAGGAAAATTAGGAGCTGTGTTCGTTAGTCTGCCACAGACTTGGTTAACTAATCCTGAACTTGCTCCAATTTTATCACGGACAATAACTGAATTCTTTAGAGGAACAAAGGCAATTATTTCTATTGTTTTTTATATTTCTGAAATCCAAATATTTGATTCAAAAATAGCGAGAATATACATAGCACATGAGTTTGTAAATACTAATGTTGAATATGTAAAACAATATTTTCAATCTCATTCTGGAAATAATATTTTAATAAAAGGAGATTTAATTCCTACTAAAGATTATAGACAATTTTTAAAAGTTAATTTTGAAGCAATGTCTCCAGATGGAATATTTTTAGTCCCGGTAGACGAAAGTGATTCCTAAGTAATATATCCAGCACGAGAATTTGAATTTTATTTGGGTGATATTTTCAGGCATTTGTAATAAAGATAGGTGTTTGTACAAATATCCAAAACCCGAACCACTTTTCTTAGTTATCTTGGGGAAACAACATCACCTCAACCCATGGCTAAAAACGTAGCAGAGCAATTGGTAGATATGCTGATCTCGGCAGGTATCAAAAGAATTTATGCCGTTACCGGCGACAGTTTAAACGAAGTTAATGATGCCGTTAGGCGCACCGATGGCAAGGTGCAATGGATCCACGTCCGCCACGAGGAGGCAGGTGCTTATGCAGCTGCAGCCGAATCGGAACTGAGCGGACTTGCTTGCTGTGCTGGTAGTAGTGGCCCCGGCCACGTGCATTTAATAAACGGTTTGTATGATGCGCACCGTGCAGGCACGCCGGTTATTGCCATTGCATCTACCTGCGCCACTACCGAGTTTGGTACCGAATTTTTCCAGGAGACGAATACAATAAAATTATTCGATGATTGCAGCCATTATAACCAGATAGCCACCACGCCTGCACAATTACCACGGATGCTGCAAACCGGGATACAGCATGCACTGGCCAAAAAAGGCGTGTCTGTTATTGGCCTGCCCGGCGATCTCACTAAAATGGATGCTGTTGAGATAAGCACTTCCATCATTAATTATGTGACTGCCCCGGTAATCCGCCCTGGCGATCATGAGTTACAGGAGCTGGCTGCTTTACTGAATTCTCACGAAAAGATTACCATCTTTTGCGGTATCGGCGCATCAAAAGCGCATGATGAAGTGGTCGAACTTTCTAAAAAGTTGAATGCGCCGGTAGGTTATTCGTTCCGTGGAAAGATGAGTATCCAGCATGATAATCCGAATGAAGTGGGGATGACGGGTTTGCTAGGTTTGCCATCTGCCTATCACAGTATGCACCAATCAGAAGTGTTGGTTTTACTGGGTACCGATTTCCCTTATGAACAGTTTTTACCTACCGATATTAAGATTGTACAACTGGATACCAAACCGGAGCGTATTGGCCGTCGGGCTAAAGTAAGTATGGGTTTATGCGGAACTACCGAAGATACGCTGAAAGCTTTGCTGCCTTTAATTGAGCAAAAAAACGATGATAGTTTCCTGCAAACGCAACTGAAATTCTACGATAAGGTAAAAGATAACCTGCAGACTTATGTAGACGATAAGGGCAAAAAAAATAAAATCCACCCCGAATATGTAGCGGCAACGTTGAATAAACTGGCCACTAACGATGCTATTTTTACAGTTGATACAGGGATGTGCTGTGTTTGGGGAGCAAGATATATTCACGCTACAGGCAAGCGCAGTATGCTGGGTTCGTTTAACCACGGTTCAATGGCTAATGCTATGCCGCATGCTATTGGTGCTGCATTAACCTGCCCCGACAGGCAAGTGATTGCTATGTGCGGCGATGGCGGCATTTCGATGTTGCTGGGCGATCTGGCTACTATTTCGCAATATAACCTGCCGATCAAGATTGTGGTATTTAACAATCGCTCTTTAGGGATGGTGAAACTGGAAATGGAAGTTGCCGGCCTGCCTGATTATCAAACCGATATGCATAACCCCGACTTTGCAATGGTTGCACAAGCAATGGGTATTAAAGGCGTAACCGTGAACGATCCTGATATGGTTGAACAAGCCATCCGCGAAGCGTTAATGTTTAACGGCCCTGTACTGCTTAACGTTATGACAGATCCTAACGCCCTCGCTATGCCACCAAAAGTAGAATTTGAGCAGATAAAAGGCATGGCATTATCGATGTCCAAATTAATTCTAAACGGACAGATGGATGAAGTACTGGAAACAGTAAAATCAAACATTAAGCACGTGAAGGACCTTTTGTAGTTGGTAGTTATTAGGTTACTAAGTTATTGGATCTTACGCAATAACTTAGTAACTCAATAACCCAGTAACTAATCCTCAATAACCTAATAACTCAATAACCAAAAACTACCTATACTTTCTCCACCAGCCCGAAATAAACGGCAGATCATTAACCTGCGTAGGCTGCCCAGGTTCTGGTGCGAATAAGCGGATTTGTTTTTCTTTGGCTAATTGCTGTAAGCGCTCGATGGGTTCATACCAGGCATGTAATGCCAGATTAAATGTTCCCCAGTGGATTGGCATCATCAGGCCGCCTTTGAGGGCAAGGTGGGCGTTCGATGCATGATCTGGGCCCATGTGTATATCCGGCCAGTTTTTGCCATAAGCGCCAATTTCCAGCATGGTTAAATCGAATGGGCCGTAGGCTTCGCCTATATCTGCAAAACCTTCGAACCAGCCCGAATCGGCACCGAAAAATATATTGTGCTTGTTACCCTTAATCACAAATGCCGACCACAAAGTTTCATTGCGATGCGTAATCCCACGACCCGAAAAGTGACGGGTAGGAGTGGTGGTGATTGTCATGTCGTCACCTACTTTGGCGGTGTCGCCCCAATCCATTTCGGTAATTCGATCTTTAGCTATACCCCATTTTTCGAGATAAAAACCGACACCTAATGAGGTATAAAAAGGAACTGAAAGGTTTGCGAAATATTTAATAGTCGCCTCATCGAAGTGATCATAATGATCGTGCGAAACAATGATGGCATCCAGCGGAGGCAGATCATCCAAAGCAATTGGCGCATCAAAGAAACGTTTAGGCCCAAAGCTTTTAGAGAATGATGCGCGTTGGCTCCACACCGGGTCGGTTAAAATGCGTTTACCGTCAATTTCAATCAATATGCTCGAGTGGCCTATCCAGGTAATGCGTAAACCGCTCTCTGGTGGGGTATTAAATATTTCGGGATTGGTTTTGAAAGGGCCTAATGTTTTCTTCGGAACACTTTCGGCCTTGTTAGTCATGTAATCCCATAAAATCGACGGCATTTTGCCGAAGCCAGCTTCATCAGTTAGTATGGGGTTCATATATTTGGGTCCCTCTTTACGGGAGCCTTTTAAGTTGATTGGCATTTGTATTATTATAATCTAATTCTTGTTTACTACTTGTCATTTCGACGGTAGGAGAAATCTTCTGCTATATACTTATCTCGTGAAGAAGATTTCTCACATACGTTCGAAATGACAAAAATTTGATAAGGAATGTCCTTTATCTTTTATCCTTCCTCTTTTCTCACTTCATTATTCTTTCGGATCGTTTGCTTTTAAAAATGTTACAGCCTTTTTGCACAATTCATGCAAAGCTGACGGTAAGATGTCTTTAAAATAAGGATGCGATGCATCGAATACATGATCCGCATTAGGCAATATCAATAATTCAGCGTTGGGCTGCATGCGCTTTAAATCGTATGCATGGCTTACGGCAACGGTTGTGTCTGCAGTGCCGTGTACAATTAACCAGGGCTGTTTTACACTGGCTGCTTGCGCCAGTATATTTAATCGTGCCGAATATCTATCAATATCATCCAACAGCGTTGCCTTTACCGGCATTTCCTGCCCGGTACGATGGTTGGGGAAATTAAATGTACCCATTAAGCGCCATTGCGCTTCCAGTTGTTTAGGCCATAGGTTATGAAAGTCGGCAACCGAAGCCATGGTAATTAAATGGCTTACACGTTTATCTTCCGCAGCTTTAATAATGCTGATACCGCCACCCATGCTATGCCCGAGTAATATTACCTGATCAGCAACAGGCATGGCCGAACCACCGGCAGCAAAATCGATCATATATTTCAAATCATCCAGTTCGATAGAAAATGTATTTTCGCTAAAAGCAATCAGGTCGCTAAATTCTAAAGGTGTATCGGGTGTGGTGCCATTATGTGAGAAATTGAATTTCAAAACACGGTAACCATTTTCGGCAAAGTAACGGGCTACGAGGTGATGTGTGCCCCAATCTTTAAACCCCTTAAAGCCATGCACAAAAATAATAAGCGGCGCATTAGGATTATCATCATTATAAGTAAGGTCGGCCAGCATTAAACGGCCTTTAGAACCCGGTATGGTATAAGTTTTATTCTGGATCATTTGCATGGTATAACGCATGTGAGGGTGCATTGTTGCTGAAGATGGTGACTTTGACAATAGTAAACAAAACAAAAATTAAATGTAAATTTGGATATGGAAACAATGATCATGCATCCAAAGAATAAAGAGCAATTATCTGCTTTAAAGGCAATTGCAAAAGCGCTGAAAATTGATTTTGAAACTAAGAAAAGTCCTTATGATCCAGAATTTGTAAAAAAGATCTTAGATGGGGAAGAGGATGTTAAGAATGGCAAGGGTGTTAAAATTGCCGTAGAAGATTTATGGAAGTAGTATTTACTCCACAAGCTGTACAAGATTTAAGATATTGGAAGCAGTCGGGCAATAAAGCGATTCAGAAGAAAGTCCAACAACCAATAATTGCGATTCAAGAAAATCCGTTTGAAGGTATTGGAAAACCAGAGCCGTTAAAACATGAGTTATCCGGTTTTTGGCCTCGTAGAATTGATCGGGAACATCGTATTGTCTACAAATATATGACCAGGATAAAATTGTGATCCTGCAAATTCAATCTTTAAGAGGGCATTATTAATTCGAAATAATGATCTAAAACCTACACCCTCGTACCCCACCAGACCCAATACATCAGCACCGGTTGTAATAATAATCTCGCCCATGCAATAAAAGGTGTTACTTCCAGTTTGCCAACCTTCATTGGCGCGTCATAAACCATGGTAATATGTACGGGTAAAAAAGCGGCCAACATGGCCACAATCAGCCAGCCCGCCAGCGGGCGGGTGGCCGGAAAAATCATCATCAGGCTGAATATCAGTTCACACGCACCCGATATAATGTTCATCAGAGATGGGTAGGGTATATAGTCGGGGATGATCTTAACGTATCCTCTTGGATGCCAAAAATGGTTTATGCCGGCAATTGCATAAAAAATGACAAGAATTACTATGCTAATATTTCTAAAGATTTGCATATTTGCTGGCTTTGTTTATTTACGTAAACAGCTTAAGGTACAGTTTTAATAACTATTTAAACCTAATTTAAAATCGTTCTATTTTGTTTTCCTTTGACAAAGCATTGACATAGGTAGAATATATTGAACGTAATTTTGTTGAGTCAAATTTATAACGGCATTGAAGTATTTAAAGGTTATAGCATTTACGCATAAGCAGATCGAACTGAAGGAACTGGGAAAACTGGTTATTTGTCAGGAAGATCTGACTCCCAAGCTTAAGCAGGTAAAAGAATTATTTGATATTCCAGAGATATTTTACCTTTCTACCTGTAACCGTGTTGCCTTTGTAATGGCTACCCCGCAAGTTATCGACCGCGATTTTACCCGTAAATTTTTCCACGCTTTAGATATGGGCCTTTGCCCTGGTTACACCGAAACCTTCCTGGATGCTGCTAATATCTACGAAGATCAGGATGCACTAAACCACTTGCTGCGTACCTCATGCTCTTTAGAAAGCTTAATTGTTGGCGAAAAAGAAATTTTAGCCCAGTTACGCAAAGCTTACGAAAGTTGCCGCATGGCAGGTTTAACAGACGATTACCTGCGCATGGTAATGGGCTGTGTTGTTAAAGCTGCTAAAGAAGTTTATACCCATACCAATATTTCTAAAAATCCTATTTCGGTTGTATCGTTAGCTTACCGTAAGCTTAAGGATTTGAAGCTTTCTCCAAACGCCCGTATCTTAATTATCGGCGCGGGAGAAACCAACCGTAATATTTCTAAATATCTGCAAAAGCATAAGTACTCTAACTTCTCGGTATTTAACCGTACGTTGGGTAGCGCACAAGAGTTGGCCTTAGAATTAAAAGGCGAAGCTTATGATCTGGAAGCTCTAAAAACCTATAAAAAAGGTTTCGATGTAATTATTACCTGTACTGCATCAACTCAGCCGATCATCACACCAGAAATCTACGCTTCGCTACTGAATGGCGATACTGATAAGAAAACGATCGTTGATTTAGCCATCCCTAATGATACCGATCCGGAAGTATTGGTTAATTTCCCGGTTAACTTTATCGAGGTTCACTCGCTGAACGAGATTGCTAAAAAGAATATGCAGGAGCGTTACCAGGAATTGGTACACGCAGAAAAAATCATCGCAGAAAACATCCACGACTTTATACCTCAGCTAAAGCAACGCCGCATCGAAGTGGCTATGCGCCAGGTTCCTGAGAAGATCAAAGAGATCCGTAACACTGCCATCAATTCTGTATTTGCAGAAGAGGTGCAAGGTATGGATCAGCAATCGCGCGAAATACTTGAAAAAGTAATGAATTACATGGAGAAAAAGTACATCAGTGTACCCATGGTAATGGCGAAAGAGATCTTGATCGCAAATAACTAATCAACAAAGTTTCTTATTAGAGCAATCCCTCACCTCGCACGTCATTGCGAGCGATAGCGTGGCAATCCCCGAGCGACAGGTTGTGGCTTCAATAAAGCATTGCCAATATGCTCCTGATTTATTGTTGCTTAAGCTCAAATTATCTCCCAAAATTTCTTATTTTCAACAATTAGTAGTGGGTAACAACCACACAGTCAGCTAATCTTCACATTGCAATAAAAATTGTGGCTGCAACTGTATAAAAATTAAATTTGCGCATCAAAATAATACATACTCTTTGGAAAGAAAATTACTCATAGGAACACGCGGCAGCGATCTTGCTTTATGGCAGGCTAACTTTGTTAAAAACGAACTGGCCAGCATAGGCGTTTCTGCCGAACTTAAGATTATTAAAACACAGGGCGACCGCATCCTGAACCTGAGCTTTGATAAGCTGGAGGGTAAAGGGTTTTTCACCAAAGAGATTGAAGAAGAATTATTGGCTGGCAAAATTGATATAGCTGTACACTCACACAAAGATCTGCCGACTGAGAACCCCGCGGGGCTTATCATCGCAGCAGTTTCTGAAAGGGAAGACCCATCTGAGTTGTTGTTGATTTTGAAGGATTGTGTCGATGTTCATCAAAAGCTGTCGGTAAAGTTTGGCGGCCGTGTAGGTACCTCATCAAACCGTCGCCGTGCCCAGTTATTGGCTGTACGCCCCGATCTGGAGATTGATGATTTGCGTGGCAACGTAAATACCCGTATCCAAAAACTGCGCGACGAAAAATATGATGCTATTATGCTGGCTAAAGCCGGTATATCACGTTTAGGATTAGACCTGAGCGAGTTTTTAATAGAAGAATTACCCCCAACAGAACTAATCCCTGCACCGGCGCAAGGCGTTATGGCCATACAGATCCGCGAAAATGACCACGAGTTATTTGAACGCCTGCAAGCCCTTAACCGCCCTGATGTTGCCGAGCAATTAGGCGTTGAGCGTAAGGTGTTAAACCTGTTTGGCGGTGGCTGCCATTTGCCATTGGGTGTATATTGCCGCAAGCACGAAGGTAAGTTTCAGATTTTTACTTCTAAGGCTGATGATGGCGAAGGCTTCCCTGACCGTTTATTCATCGAAACTGATGATCTGGAGGGTTTGCCTGAAAAGATAGTTGCCCGTTTCGGCAAAGACCGCAAATTCCCGTCAAAAGTATTTATATCCCGTGATTTGGGTTCGCAAAGTTATTTCCGCCGTGCGTTGGAGAAGCATGGTATCGAGATCGAGGCATGGTCGTTAATACGTACCGTACCTGTAATCAATACATTCGATTCATATATTTTACGCAGTGTGGAGTGGATCTTCTTTACCAGTAAAAATGCGGTTGAATATTTCTTCCAGTTAGAGCCTAAGTTTGCACACCCGGTTAAGTTTGGTGTAATGGGTAGTGGCTCAGAAGATATGTTGCGGAAGAATGGCCACTTTGCCGATTATGTTGGCCAAAGCAACGATACTGCCGAAGTAGCCCGCGATTTTGCGAAACTGGCTAACGGTACTACGATATTATTCCCCGGTGCAGAAAATCCAATGAGGAGTATCCACCAGGGGTTATCTGCCGATACCAAGATCATTGATCTGCCGGTTTATGAAACCGTGCTGGATGAAACCGCACCGGCATCATCTGCAGATGTATTGGTATTCACCAGCCCATCAAACGTTGAAAATTATTTCGAACATCATCTCTTGGATAATCACCAGCAAATTGTAGCCATCGGCAAATCAACCGGCCGCACGCTCGATGAACTGAATATAAAATATACATTGCCTTTTTCGCCCGATGAAATCGGTTTGGCAGAGGCGGTGTTTGGACTTTAAAGTTGATAGTTTATGGATCATAGTTCATAGACATCAGCAAAGTCAATATATATAATAAAAAAGTAGGGTTCGGCTATGAACTATGAACCATCAACTACGAACTAAATAATATGTTACAGAGACCAAGAAGGAACAGGAAAAGTGAAGTGATACGCCAAATGGTGCAGGAAACACATGTTAGCGCTGCTAACTTGATTTTCCCACTGTTTATAGTAGAAGGTACAAATCAGAAAACAGAAGTTTCATCAATGCCGGGCATTTTTCGGTATTCGATTGATAACCTGCTGCGTGAGGTTGAAAGCTGTATGAACCTGGGCTTAAAAGCCTTTGATCTTTTCCCCAATATTGATGAGGATCTGAAAGATAAATACGCAACAGAAAGCTACCGCGAAGAGAGTTTGTACCTGCGTGCCATCACCGAAGTGAAAAAACATTTCCCCGAAGCTTGCGTAGTAACAGATGTAGCGATGGACCCATACAGCAGCGATGGCCACGATGGCATTGTTGAAAATGGCGAGATATTAAACGATGAAACTTTAGAGGTTTTAGCTAAAATGTCGATAGCCCATGCACGCGCCGGTGCCGATATTATTGCACCATCTGATATGATGGATGGCCGCGTAGGTTACATCCGTGAGGCTTTGGATAATGAAGGCTTTACCAATGTATCTATCATGTCGTACACCGCTAAATATGCCAGTGCATTTTACGGTCCGTTTAGGGATGCTTTGGGTTCGGCACCAAAATTTGGTGATAAAAAAAGCTACCAGATGAACCCTGCCAACCAGCGCGAAGCCTTAATTGAGGCTCGCTTAGACGAAGCAGAAGGTGCTGACTTTTTAATGGTGAAACCAGGTTTGCCATATCTTGATGTAATTAAACTATTAAAAGATAATACTGAATTGCCAATTGCCGCGTATAATGTAAGCGGTGAGTATGCCATGATAAAGGCTGCTATACAAAACGGCTGGTTAAATGAGCAGCGCGCCATCACAGAAGTACTAACAAGCTTTAAACGTGCCGGAGCAACCTCAATTTTAACCTACCACGCTAAAGAAGTATTGTTAAATAAATGGCTATAAAAATAAGTTAAAAGTCAAAAGTTAAAAGTAAAAAGGTGCGCCTTCAACTTTTGACTTTTGACTTCTAACTTTTGACTTTAAAAAACATGTTCGATTCGTTTAAAAAAATATTTTCTGGTAATGAGGGCGATGAGCCTGTGAATACCACAGGCAAGGCAGATATCGTTCGCGAAAAGTCTGCTGAATTGTATGAGAAGGCTAAAACGTATTTCCCGGGTGGGGTAAACTCGCCGGTACGTGCGTTTAAATCTGTTTATGGTAGCCCGCTTTTTATTGAAAAAGGTGATGGTAGCTATTTATGGGATGCTGATGGTAACCAGTTTATAGACTACTGCTGCTCATGGGGGCCGCTTATCCTGGGTCATAACAATGCCAAGGTTCGGGAGAAAGTGTTGGAAGTAATTCAACACGGCATGTCGTTCGGGGCACCAACTGCATTGGAAAATGAATTGGCCGAACTAATTCTCAAGAATAACAAATACATTCAAAAAATACGTTTTGTAAGCTCGGGTACAGAGGCTGTTATGTCGGCTATCAGGCTAGCCCGTGGCGTTACCAAACGCGATAAGATTTTAAAGTTCGAGGGCTGCTATCACGGCCACTCAGACTCATTACTGGTTAAAGCCGGTAGCGGACTGGTTACTTTTGGCGAAACCTCATCAGCAGGCATCCCTAAAGCATTTGCCGAGCAAACCATTGTGGTATCATTAAATGATCGCGAAGCTTTAAAAGAAGCCTTCGCCGAATTTAAAGATCAGATTGCAGCGGTAATTATCGAACCAGTACCAGCCAACAATGGCCTGCTACTGCAAGAGAAAGAATACCTGCAATTCCTGCGTGATATTTGTACAGAGAATGGTACTTTGTTGATCTTCGATGAAGTGATCTCTGGTTTTCGTTTAGGTTTCGAAGGTGCTGCAGGTTACTATCAGATTAAGCCAGATATTTTGACCTATGGTAAAATCATCGGTGGTGGTTTACCAGTTGGCGCTTACGGTGCATCTGCCGAGATTATGGATCATATCTCACCGGTTGGTAGCGTTTACCAGGCAGGTACATTATCTGGTAACCCGGTTGCCATGGCAGCAGGTATCGGTCAGATTACCGAGCTGTTGCGCATGGGTTTCTATCGTGACCTGAATAACAAGACCGAAGAGTTTGCCGAATCAATTCAACGTTTTGCTACGGCGCGTAATTATAAATTCAAGGTGTTCCATATCGGTTCTATCTTTTGGTTTGCGTTTACCAATCAGGCAGCTATCCGCAAGGCCGAAGAGATTGATGGAAGCAGCATGGAGAAATTCAAAAAGCTGCACCGCGAATTATTAAATCGTGGTATTTATCTGGGGCCATCTGGCTATGAGGTAGGATTTATTTCATCAGCCCACACAAAAACAGATTTAGAAAGAACAAAACGCGCTATTTTTGATAGTTTAGATATTGTATTTAAAGACAAGTAAGCGATGAAAAGGCCATTTGTAATTTTTTATGCATTAATTATCTACGCCATTGCCGAGTTGTTTTGGTGGGGATACATGTTGGTTCACCTGCAACCCGGCAGGTTCGGGATGATTATGGGCGAAGGATCGGTTTTTATACTGGTTTTTACAGTAGGTGCATACAACCTGCATACATCAATTAACAAAGAACGCCGTTTACAAGAGCAGAAAAGAAACTTCCTGCTTTCGGTAACGCACGAATTGAAATCGCCGCTGGCTTCCATTAAATTATATATGGAAACCATCCAGAAAAGAAAACTCGAACATTCGCAGATCATTGATTTTGCCGGCAAGTGTTTGCTGGATGTAGACCGATTGAACGATATGGTGGAAAATATGCTGCTGGCTTCGAAAATAGAAAACCGCTCATATACTTTCCCTAAAGAGCAGTTTAACCTTTCTACGTTAGTTGATAGCGTAGTAAACCGTTTGCAAATTAATAAATGCGACTTTAGTCAGCAGTTGATCAACGCCGAGATTGAACCCAAAATTGAGATCACCGGCGATAAATTTGCTTTAACTTCTGTAGTAACCAACCTTATCGAAAATGCTGTTAAATACTCGCAGCCGTGCGCCGAGGTTAATGTAAAACTGTTCAGAAAAGATGGCCAGGTTTACTTCATGGTGGCCGACCAAGGGATAGGTATCGCAGATAATGAAAAAAGCCGTATTTTCGAGAGGTTTTACCGTGTAGGTAGTGAGGATACCCGTAACACAAAGGGGACGGGCTTAGGTTTATACATAGTGAAGCAAGTTTTAGATAAGCATGAGGCCAGCATCAGGGTTAAAGATAATATCCCGGAAGGCAGCGTGTTTGAAGTTGTTTTTGGTTAACCTAAATTAAATATGTCAAAGAAAAGAATTCTATTGGCCGAAGATGAAGAGCATTTGCTCGAGGCCATCAAATTAAACCTGGAATTAGAAGGATACAAAGTATCAACTGCTAACAATGGTAAAAAGGCGTTACAGATCTTCAAAGAAGAACGCTTTAACCTGATTATACTGGATGTAATGATGCCAGAGGTTGACGGCTTTGTTGTAGCCGAAACTATCAGATTAGAAAACTCTGAAGTGCCGATTATGTTCCTGACGGCGAAGAATACCAACGAGGATAAAATTGCAGGCCTTAAAAAAGGTGCAGATGATTATCTGACCAAACCTTTTAACCTCGAAGAGCTGATTTTACGTGTGAACAACCTGGTAAAACGCAGCCTGAAAGGTGAAGACCTGAAAGAGTTTAACAGCTATAAGATCGGTGATAAAACTATTCACTTTAACTCTTTTGAGTTAATTAACGAGGATGGATCGATCACGGCATTAACCAAAAAAGAAACCATGCTGTTGAAGCTGCTGATAGAGCGCCGTAACGAGGCTGTATCGCGCGAGCAGATTTTGGAAACCGTTTGGAACTATGATGTGTACCCATCAACCCGTACCATCGATAACTTCATTCTTACCTTCCGTAAATATTTTGAGCCGGATCCTAAGAACCCTGTTTATTTTCATTCAATCCGTGGGGTAGGCTATAAGTTTACAGATACGCATTAATGTTAACAAACAGAGCACGAATTATAATAGCCGGCATCTTTTTTTTGATGCTGGTTTTTTTTGTACAAGAGCATGTTTATGAATTGGCAGGCGTTGCGCTTATGTTCTTTTTGCTGCTGATATGGGGCTACTTTAAAGAGGGCCCAATTGTTATGGCTGCCAAAAGTTTCCATAATAAAGATTACGAGAAGGCCGAAGAATTACTGCTAAGCATCAAACGACCCGAATGGTTAAACCGTAAACGTCGCGGCTTTTACGAATTTATGCTGGGAGGGATCAGCCTGCAAAGGCAGGATTACGATGCTGCCGAAAAGCATTACGAAATAGCGATACAATATCCGTTACGCTCTCTTAATGATCACGTGGCGGCATTGGCGCATGTGGCTAACATTAGCATCAGGCAGCATAATTATGATAAAGCTGAGGCTTACATTGGACTGGCAGAAAAGCATCACGATAAAATTACGGCCAAAATGAAGGCTGTTATTGAGCGTTTGCAAACAGAAATAAAGAAACACAAAACTAAATAAAGAGGAAAGGCCGTGAGGGCCTGTCCGGGTACTATATGAAAGATTCATTATTTATAAAAGCCGCATTTTCACAAGAAACAGAACGCCCACCAGTATGGATGATGCGCCAGGCTGGCCGTTTTATGCCCGAGTATTGGGAAATTAAAAACAAATACTCTTTCCTGGAAATGTGCAAAACCCCAGAGATTGCCGCAGATGTAACCATGCTGCCGGTTGATTTACTGGGTATTGATGCTGCTATTTTATTCTCAGATATCCTGGTTACAGGCGAAGCGATGGGTGGCGACCTGAGCTTTACCCAAAACATTGGCCCTAAGTTTGCCAATCCGGTACGTACACAAGCCGATATCGACAATTTAAATGTTGATGTGTTGGATAAGCTGCAATATGTGGCCGATGCTATTAAAGTTATTCAGCAACGTTTAAACGGTAAAATCCCGTTGATCGGTTTTGCCGGTGCGCCATTCACAGTAATGAGTTATTTGGTTGAGGGTGGATCTTCAAAAGATTTTAAGCTAACCAAGCTAATGCTGCACAACGAGCCCCAAATGGCCCACCAGTTATTGGCCAAAATTGCCAAAGTTACTGCTGCTTATTTAAACTTACAGATCGAAGCCGGTGTTAATGCCGTACAAATTTTCGATAGCTGGGCACAGGCATTGGCATGGGACGATTATAAAGAATTTTCGCACCGTTACATCCAGGAAATTATTGCCAACCTTAACCGCAAGGATATTCCAGTGATTTCTTTCTGTAAAGGCAGCTCGGTTTTTGCGCCATTGATGGCAGAAGCTAAACCTGATGTTATCTCTATCGACTGGAACGTTGACCTGCTCGATATTAAAAACCGCTTACCGCAAGGCATTGCTGTACAAGGTAACCTTGATCCGCATATCTTGTACGCCGATAAACCGGTTATTAAAGAACGTATCCACCGTTTGTTTGAGCGTATGCGTGGCGAAAAAGGCTTTATTTTTAACCTTGGCCACGGTATTATGCCGGATATTCCATTTGATAACGTGAAGTATGCGGTTGAGGTAATAAAGGAATATAAATACTAAACCCCCCAACCCCTGAAGGGGGAGCAGGAGTTTCATTATAAACTAATTTAACAATTCCCCCTTTAGGGGGTTAGGGGGTATGTACTTATACTTAAAATCCATACACATCATATTTGTAGTCAGCTGGATGGCTGGGCTCTTTTATATTGTGCGGCTTTTTGTTTACCATACCGAAGCACAGGAGCGGGTAGAGGCAGAGCGTAAAGTACTGTCGGACCAGTTTGAGATTATGGAGCGCAAGTTGATGAACATCATTAGTACCCCGGCTATGCTGCTTACGCTTATTGCCGGCATCAGCATGTTATGTATCCAGCCCGAGTGGCTCAAGCAACCCTGGATGCATGTTAAACTGGCTTTTGTGGGCGGTTTGGTGGTTTACCACTTTATCTGCATCCACAAAATGAAACAAATGCGCCAGGGCATCTACACCTGGACATCAACTCAACTCCGCATCTGGAATGAGGTAGCTACGATATTTCTTTTTGCAATCGTATTTTTAGTGGTGTTAAAAAATGCCCTAAGCTGGATTTTTGGTGTACTGGGGATCATTGCTTTCTCAATGATTATCATGTCGGCAGTGAAAATCTATAAGTATTATAGATTGAAGAAATAGGTTTTAAGGGAATCAGGAATCGGGAGTCAAGAATCGGGATAAAACAATCTCTAAAAATTTCGTCATGCTGAACTTGTTTCAGCACCCCACACGCCAAGTCTAAAATATGCAGGGTCTGCTACCAGTCCTGTGGGTTCCCGAAACAAGTTCAGGATGACGTGGTGGAACTATCCAGTTATGCCCGCTTCAAAACATACACCGCATAATTATCTTCTACCGCTTCATCCAACTCAAATCTATTCCGTTTTAAAAGCTTTATAGAATTTTCATTATCCATCCGGGGAAAGGCGGTTATCGAGTTTAACTGCATCACCTCAAATCCATAGCGTATTACCTTTTCAATAGCTTCCTGCATAATGCCTTGCCCGTGGTAAACTGGGCTAAGTTCGTAGCCAATCTCTGCTACATTATTTTCTAAATCGAAATTATAATAACAGATAGTACCGATCAGTGTATCATTGGTATTAAGAGCGATAGCCCAGTAAACGCCTTGTTGATTTTGAAGTATACTTTCAATCTTCTGGATGAAATTTTTAGCGTCTTGGATGCTTGCAGCTGGCTCTCTGTCGAGATAGGCATTTACAATATTGTCAGAACGGAGACGGAATATTGCATCAGCATCTTTTTCATTAAGTTTCCTTAATGTAAGGCGTTCGGTTGTAAGGATTGGGAAAGGGTGGAGGTTAATGTTCATTGTGCTAAGTTTATCTTGATTCGAAACTTAATTAAAATAAGTATGTCATGCTGAACTTGTTTCAACATCCCAAATGCTAAGTGTACAACTAATCGGTAACCCGTCCTGTGGGTTCCCGAAATAAGTTCGGGATGACGTGATAGGCAATAAATTCGAAATCGAAAATCCGACCTCCGAAATCAATATTATTGCCTATAAATTACCCCATCCTTCATCACCAACTTCACATCCTTCACCACTTTAATATCTTCCACGGGGTTGCCATTAACTACAACAATATCTGCCAGGTAACCATTTTTAATTTGTCCTAATTTCTTTAAGCCAAAAACTTCGGCGTTGACTGATGTGGCAGATTTTAGTACGTCGATAGGTTTCATGCCATACTCGGCCATTAAAACCATCTCACGGGCGTTATCGCCGTGGGCAAATACGCCAACATCGCCACCCATACAAATCGTAACGCCCGATTTTAGGGCTTCGGTAAACATGACGTGTTTCCTTTTTACTTTATCAGTTTCAGGATCGATGCCTTTTCTCCAGCCCTTATAAATTTCGGTGGCTTCTGTAGCGGCGAGGGTAGGGCAAAGCGCTATGCCTTTATCTTTCATCAACTTAAATAATTCTGGCGTACCGCCATCGCCATGCTCAATGGTTTTAACACCGGCTGCTATCGATCGGCGCATTCCTTCTTCGGTTGATGAATGTACCACTACCATGCGCCCGCTGCTACTGGCAACCTGTACAGCCAACTTTAGCTCATCGACGGTAAAGGTGGGTTCAGATGCGCCATCCAGCCCCCAGCGATAATCAGCATATAGTTTTACTACATCAGCGCCATAGCCAATCTGTGAGCGGATTACACGGGTTAATCCGTCCATACCATCTGCTTCTTCAGCGCCTTTTGGTATGATGGCTTCGGTAACCGTACTTTTTGGTCCATAACTGCCGGTAGCTACAATGGCGCGTGTTGCCACTAAGAGCCGTGGACCGGGAATCATTCCCTTGTTAATCGCAGCCTTCAATCCTACATCGTCATAACCTGCACCCTCGGTACCCAAATCTCGCGCCGAGGTAAAGCCTGCCATTAAAGTAGCGCGGGCATGGTTTACGGCACGGGCTGTACGTTCGGCGCGGCTTTCGGTTAAAACCTGGTCGTCCCATTTCGTTTCATTATAAGGGTGGAGGAACAGGTGCGAATGGCCTTCTATAAAACCCGGCAATAGTGTAGTACCTTTTAATTCTATAATTTGAGTATTGGCAGGGGCGGTGATCGTATTGGTTTCGCCTACTGCCTCAATGCGATTGTCTTTTACTAAAACCGCCCATCCGGTGTGCATGGTTTCGCCATCGAATACACGATCAGGCTTTAAAAGGATCAGTTTATGGTCTTGCGCCAGCAGAATTGAAGCGCTTAAAATGAAAAGTAAAAGAAAGACAGTTTTTTTCATGATTCATAAAGATAAAAACATAGCCCGAACCATAGTTAAAAGTATATTTATAAATCATTAAAAAAAGATGTTACGCCTTGCAACCATTTGCCCTTGTGTATCATCTTACTATTAAATGCTGCTATTTAAACTTAAACATACCACTGAAGAACTTGTAGCCGATTGCAAAGCAGGCAAGAGAAAAGCGCAGGAGCTACTTTACAAGCAATTTGCCGGTAAAATGCTGGCGGTATGTATGCGTTACGCGGTTGATAAAATGGAAGCAGAAGATATGTTGCAGAATGGGTTTGTGCGGGTGTTTCAAAAAATAAATGATTACCGGGGCGAGGGTTCTTTTGGAGGATGGGTACGCCGCATTATGGTGCACAGCTCGATAGAGTATTACCGCAAGCACCACAAAATGATGCAGGTTGAGATTGATGATACCACGCCAGGGCAATCGGCTAATGCAGTAGCAATGGCTAATCTGGATGCAAAAGACCTGATGGGTTTAATACAAAAACTATCACCAGGTTATAGGATGGTGTTTAACTTATATGCGATAGAAGGTTATTCGCACAAAGAAATTGGGGAGATAATGGGGATTTCTGAAGGTGCGTCGAAATCGCAGTTATCAAGGGCGAGATCGATACTGAAAGAACAGGTGATTAAAATGGAAGGAAGAAACTATGAGTATGCAGGATAAAGAAATGGACGAACTTTTCCGGGCTAAACTGGATAATCTGGAAATACAACCTTCTGACAAGGTTTGGAAGGGCATTGTTGTAGAGCTCGATGGTAACAAGCGTAAACGCAGCTTGGTGCCGGTGCTACGTATTGCGGCAGGCATTACCGTGTTTATTGCAGTTGGTTTGTTTTTTATGCTGAAGGGTAATAAACCGGTTGATAACCAAATAGCTAATCAAACAGGTGTAAAACAGCAACGTATAAAGCTATCTGCCAAAGGCGAAAACACGAATGAAGACGGAAACGAAGAGAATGTGCTTCAGCCTAAACAGAACAATCAACAAATTGCTGCAGAAGTAGAACAGCAAGAAACAGAACATGATAAAATTGCCAACGCAATTGGACGTAAAAAAGATAACAGGATTAACGATGTTGTAGCTACAGGCAATAAGTTAGCTGTCGCAAATAATTCAAAACATCATACTGGAAAAATAGTTCAACCATCGGCAATAGAAGTAAAAGAAATTGAACAGGAGAGAAGCACGCCTGTAGAACAGCAAACGTTAGCTGCATTGCCCGAGAAAGAAATTAAGCCCATACAAGCTGTTGTGCCCGACGAGCCGTTAAATGTAGATAAACCTGCTATACCCGGTGTCGACGATTTTAAAACCACAAACAAAGTGGCTTCTGTACCGCTACCGGCAATAAAACCGGCAAAGGTGGCGGCTAAAAAACACGGTATCCGTAGCTTTGGCGACCTGATTAACGTAGTAGTGGCCAAGGTAGATAAACGCCAGGACAAGGTGATCCATTTTAGTGATACCGACGATGATGAATCGAATATTACAGGCATAAACCTGGGTTTTGTTAAGGTTAAAAAAGAAGAAAAATAAGATATACGCTCAATCTATATAATTATACCAACCATGAAACGATTACTAATTACCGCGGTAATAATTGCGGCTGCTACTGCTGCGTTTGCGCAAAGCGCAGATACTACTAAAACAGAGACTGATACCACAAAGGCAAAAAAAGGCTTTCATATAAGTTTTGGTAAAGGCGAGAGCGCAGCTCATCTTAATGCCGATGGTATTGATACGATGGACTACTCGCGCCATAGCAAAGCACCAGGCTTTTCGTGGGGGGTAACATTTACCAGGTTTGATGAAGGTTTGGCTACCCTGGTTGATAACGGCAGCTTTAAATTATCACCTCAGAATAATTTTTTGAGGTACCGCTCATGGAAAACCAGTAACGTGGGTTTCGATATATTGCAGTTTAGCTATCGTTTCAACAGCACATTTAAAATATATGTAGCAGGTGGTTTCGACTGGACATTGATCCGTTTGCGTGAAAACATTACGATACAACGAGGTGGAGATCATATTACTTACACACAGGATAATATTGATTACAGCAAAAACCGTTTCTCATCAACCTATGTGCGTGTGCCATTAGCGTTTGATTTCCGTACCGCTGAAAACGCAAGCGGCCATCGCTGGCATTTTGTAGCCGGCCCCGAGTTAGGCTTCCTGATTAACGGCCGCGTTAAACAGATAAGCGATGAAAACGGTAAGCAAAAAGTGAATGGTAACTATCACTTTGCCGATACCCGTTACGGTGCTGTTGCCCGGGTAGGTTATGGTTTTCTGGGGATATTTGCCAAGTACTACTTTAATGATATGTTCCAGGACAGCCCGCCGCAGGATGGACTTAAGAACTTCTCTTTTGGTATAATGATTGGTTTTTAATACTTAATGAGTTTATAATACAAAGGCTGCGATTATCGCGGCCTTTGTTGTTTTATGTATCTTTACCGCCCATGGCAGATCAACCTTTTTTACAGGCCAAAGCAGTAAGCAAAATATTTGCTGGTAAATACGCAGCAGGTGTACGCAATGTGAGTATTGATATTAAACCGGGTATTATTACGGCTATTATTGGCGAAAGCGGTAGTGGTAAAAGTACTTTATTACGATTGTTATATGGCCTGCTTTCTCCGCAAGAAGGACGTGTAAGATTTAAAGGCGAGATAGTTTGGGGACCCGAAGAAAAGCTGATCCCCGGCCACGACAGTATGAAGATGGTTACCCAGCATGCCGATGACCTGAACCTGTTTGCCAATGTTTGGGATAATATTGCCACCCTGTTACCCAATACCAATATTAAATACAAAAAGGAACGCACTGAAGAAGTGCTAACCCAGCTTAACATGCTGCACATGGCCGATAAAAAGATAGCCATGTTAAGCGGCGGTGAAAAGCAGCGCGTTGCCATAGCCCGTGCCCTAACCCTAAAGCCCGAAGTATTATTACTGGATGAACCCTTTAACCAGGTTGATACCTCTTTTCGCGAAGGCTTGCAAAACGATATCAGAAAGATTGTGCATGATACCGGCATCACCGTAATTATGGTATCGCATGACCCGGCCGAAGTACTTTCGATGGCTGATGAACTAGTGGTGATCCGCAATGGCGAAATTATTGAGCATGGTGCACCGTTGGATCTGTACAATCATCCTCAAAACTTCTATACGGCCAAACTGCTCACTAACTGCAATGTGCTTAATAATCAGCAGGCTAAATTACTGGGTATCGAAACTGAGAAGGAAAAAGTAGTGATCTACCCCGAATGGATCGGCATTGTACAAAGCTTTATGCCCAAGAAATGGACAGTAAGCAGTATCCTGTTTAAAGGGCCATTTGAAGAACTGATTTTAACACATGACGATGCACGTATCAAAATGTTTAACCTCGAAATGGGGAAATACCCGGTAGGTAAACATGTAAATGTGAAGGTGAGTAAGCATTTGGAGTTTTAAGTAGGAGACAATCATTATTCAATACGTCATTGCGAGGAACGAAGCAATCCCCGATATACGGAGCGGCTCTGTAAAGTTCGCGATTGCTTCGTTCCTCGCAATGACGGGCGGAGAGAACAAACAAAAAAGAGGCACAAAATATTGTGCCTCTACAATCAGAAATTCTGATAATTCTTTTATTCTGTAAATTCTGATCCTCAGACTAAATACTCAAACAGCGTCTGATCCCTGTTAATCTCAATTACCTCGAAACGATTAGCTTCCATGCGTTGTAATAAAGCTGCATAGTCTTCGGCATTTCTAAGTTCGATACCTACCAGAGCGGGGCCGCTTTCGCGTTCGGTTTTTTTGATGAATTCGAAACGGGTAATATCATCGTGCGGGCCTAATACCTCGCTTACAAATAGTTTCAAAGCTCCGGGACGTTGCGGGAAACGAACGATGAAGTAATGTTTCAGTCCTTCATAAAGCAGCGATTGTTCTTTAATATCCTGCATACGGTCAATGTCGTTGTTGCCGCCGCTTACAATGCAAACTACTTTTTTGCCTCTGATCTGCTCTTTGTATAAGTCGAGTACTGCTATTGATAACGCACCCGCAGGTTCAACTACAATGGCATCTTCGTTATAGAGTTTCAGCATGGCGGTACACACCTTACCTTCGGGCACAGTTAACATATCGTCCAGTATATGCTGGCAGATCTCAAAGTTGAGAGAACCAACCCGTTTAACCGAAGCACCGTCGACGAAACGGTTTACTTTGGCTAAGGTTATTGGCTCGCCTGCTTCAAGCGCCATAAACATAGATGGTGCACCCTCTGGTTCAACACCGGCTAAGGTGATGCCCGGATTTTGGCTTTTAAGATAGGTACCTGTACCTGCTGCAAGGCCGCCGCCACCGATTGGCATAATTACAACCTCAACATCGGGCAGGTCTTCATATATCTCAACGCCAACCGTTCCCTGGCCTTCTACAATGCGTTCATTATCGAAAGGAGGGATAAAGGTCATGTCGTGTTCTTCGGTGTAAGCAAGGGCTTCCCGAAGGCAATCATCGAAGGTATCGCCAACCAATATAATGTCAATACTGCCATTACCAAACATCTGGGTTTGTTTAACCTTTTGGTTTGGGGTAATTTCGGGCATAAAGATTACGCCGCGTGTACCCAGTTTTTTGCAGGAGAAAGCTACGCCCTGTGCATGGTTACCCGCACTGGCGCATACAATACCGCGGCGCATCTGATCTTCATCCAGTTGGCTGATCATATTATATGCGCCACGCAGTTTGTAAGAACGTACCACTTGCAGGTCTTCACGTTTCAGGTAAACCTCGCAGTCGAAACGGTCTGATAATCCCTGGTTAAATTCCAGCGGAGTGCGGCGTACAACACCTTTGAGCCTTTGCGAGGCAGATTCGAAATCGAGATGATATTTAGTTGCTGTGTCCATTATTATTTTACTAACTGGGCAAGCATCAATCCTCTCAAATCATCATCATTGATATCAAGCTTAATATCTGCAAGGGTTAAGAATTTGGCATAAACATCAGCCAGTTCTTCCTTGCTTAAGTTATAACCCAAACGCTCCAGGTGGAATTTCAAGGCATGGCGGCCGCTGCGTGCTGTTAATACAATACTTGCACTTGGGAAACCAACATCTTCAGGACGGATAATTTCGTAATTTTCGCGATTCTTTAAGAAACCATCCTGGTGAATACCAGAGCTGTGTGCGAAAGCATTAGCCCCAACAATAGCTTTATTAGGCTGAACGATCATGCGCATTTGCGTGCTTACCATGCGGCTCAGCTCATAAAACATCTTAGAGTTGATGTTGGTATAAAGGCCCAAAGTTTGGTGGGTTTTCAGTACCATGACGACTTCCTCGATAGATGTATTACCTGCACGTTCGCCGATACCGTTGATGGTACCTTCGATCTGGCGGGCACCGTTCTGTAAACCAGCGATAGAATTGGCAGTAGCCAAACCTAAATCATTGTGGCAATGTACCGAGATAATGGCTTTATCAATGTTTTTAACATGCTCTTTCAAAAACTTGATCTTGTTGCCGTATTGATCGGGCAGGCAATAACCATTGGTATCAGGTATGTTCACTACCGTTGCACCGGCGGCAATAACGGCCTCAACCATTTGTGCCAGGTAAACAACATCGGCACGGCCGGCATCTTCGGCGTAAAACTCAATGTCTTCTACCGATTTCTTGGCATATTTTACCGCAGCCACTGCACGCTCCAGAATTTCTTCGCGGGTACTGTTAAACTTGGTTTTAATGTGCATGTCAGACGAGCCGATACCGGTGTGGATACGCGGGCGTTTAGCATATTTCAACGCTTCAACGGCGGCATCAATATCTTTTTCGTGTGCGCGGGTTAAGGCGCAAATAGTAGGTTCACTTACTGCTTTGGCAATTTCAACAACACTTTGAAAATCACCAGGGCTCGAAGCCGGGAAACCGGCCTCAATAATATCTACGCCCAGTAGCTCCAGTTCGCGGGCAATCTCAATTTTTTCGGGTGTGGTTAACTGACAGCCTGGTACTTGCTCACCATCGCGCAGGGTGGTGTCAAATACATAAACGCGGTTTGGATCGTGTAGCATATTTTCTTAGATTTTAGATGTGAGATATGAGATATGAGACATTTTAATTGTCTGCCGATCCTGCTCTCACATGTGTTCTTTTTTATTTCGTTCTTATTATCTTATACGTCTGCAAATGAATTTAGATATGATCTCAAATCTAATATCTCAAATCTCATATTTTGAAACAATGTCTCAAATCTCTTTCACAGCTATAAATCTTAATCTTTTATAATCGGCATACCATTGTCCGTTTTCGTCATAATAAGGGCGAAGTATTTCGGTAATTTCTGCCAGTATTTGTTGTTTGTCTTGCTCGGGGATATCTTTAAAATAAACCGAGCCAAACATTTCTATCCATTTAGATACGCCTTGGGCGCCATCCTGTAGCGGTGTTTTACGATCGAAGTGTGAAGCAAATGCAACCCTGAATCCATGCGACTCTAAACGGCTTGCATATTCGCCAACCGATGGGAAATGCCATTGGTTGATCTGGGCTTGTTCGTGATAACCGTATTTCTCTAATGTAGCTTTGGTAGCACTGATCAGTTTATCTACATTGCCCTTGCCACCCATTTCGGCTACAAAGCGGCCACCGGGTTTAAGGCTGTTATAAACAGATTGCATCATGCCGTCCTGGTTTTTAACCCAGTGCAAAGCCGCATTACTAAACACCGCATCAAAAGGTTCTATGAACTGATGGTTGCCAGCATCAGCTACCGCAAATTTTACATCAGGGTATAGCTTTTGCGCCTGTGCGATCATTTCGGGCGAATAATCAGTGCCAATAACATCAGCTCCCTGATCTTTGATCTGCTGTGTAAGGTAACCCGTACCACAACCTACATCATGTATCCGTTCGCCGGGTTTAACATCCAGCAACTCTACCACATTTTCACCAAATTGGTAAACGAATGCATGTTTTTGATCATATAAATCAGCGTTCCAGTTCATTGTATTCAGTTGTCAGTTATCGGTTGTCTGTTGTCAGGACTTGTCCTTTGTTTCGAGTCTTTTCTCCTTCGTCCTTTATCTCAAAGTCTTTCCTCAAGAAGTCCTTCGTCCTTTATCCTCTCAAGTATTCCAAAACTTTTTGTCCCATTGCATGGGTACCTAAAATTTTGGCTTTGTCGGTTTTGGCATCGGCGATGTCGCCGGTGCGGTAGCCGTCTTTTAATGTTTTGTCGATAGCGTCGGTAATCTTCTTCGCTTCTTCTTTTAGGCCGAAACTGATCTCGAGCATCAAAGCTACAGACAGGATAGATGCCAGCGGGTTAGCTTTATCCTGACCGGCAATATCATGTGCCGAACCATGGATAGGTTCAAAGAAACCTGTACCATCACCTATTGAAGCAGATGCCAGCATACCCATTGATCCTGCAATTTGTGATGCCTCATCAGTTAAAATATCGCCGAATAAGTTTGCAGTAAGTACAACGTCGAATTTTTTAGGGTTTTTAACCAGTTGCATAGCGGCATTGTCAATAAACATGTGCTCGGTTTCCACATCTGGATACTGTTTAGCCAGTTCCTGTACCACCTCGCGCCATAAGCGTGATGATTCCAAAACGTTGGCTTTATCTACAGAGCATAATTTTTTACCACGAACCTGTGCGGCTTCGAATGCTTTTTTAGCGATACGTTCAACCTCATAACGGTGATAGATCATCAGATCTGATGCTGTGTTTCTATCCTCGCTGCGTTTTTTTTCACCGAAATAAACATCACCGGTCAGCTCACGGAAAAACAGGATATCTGTACCACGCAATACTTCCGGTTTCAGGCTCGATGCATCCAGCAGCTCATCAAATAACATGATGGGGCGCAGGTTGGCATATAAACCCAATTCTTTACGGATTTTCAATAACCCCTGCTCCGGGCGAACTTTTGCCGAAGGATCATTATCATATTTAGCATGGCCAACGGCACCAAACAGGATGGCGTCGCTTGCTTTTGCTTTTTCTAAAGTTTCGTCGGGCAGTGGGTTGCCTGTAGCTTCAATAGCTACGTGGCCCATCAACGCCTCGTCGTAAGTAAATTCGTGGTTGTATTGTGCAGCAATTTCCTCCAAAACAGCTTTGCCCCAGGTTGTAACCTCGGGCCCAATGCCATCGCCTGGAATAACTAAGATGTGTTTTTTCATGTTTAGTTGCGAATAGTGAGTTTTGAGTTGTGAATGGGAGCTTCAACTCAACATTCACGATTCAAAACTCACAACTATATTTGTCCTCTTGTTTCTTTCAATTTCATTATCATTTGCCCGGCATCGGTGGCAATCCATTGGTTATAATCTTCAATGGCCTGCAGCCTGTCTGCGTTGCTGATGTAGCCTTCTTCCACAATCTGATTCATGGCGGCTACTTTACCCCAGATGCTGATCTTGTGCTCAAAATCAGGCTGGCCTTTTTCGTATACTTCATCGGCATTCAATACTTCGATGTTGCGGAAATTCAGTTCTTCGAAGAAGCCTTTGGCATCTTCGGCAACCTCATTGTTCATACCTGCATCAGAGCGCCATCTTAAAAAGGTAGCGTAGAATCTGCGCATGGTTAGCGGTGGTTCCGGTGTCCACGCTAAAGCGGTATGATCATAATCTAAAATGGATAACCATCCACCCGGTTTTAACATACTTTTCATTTTGGCTATAGCCTCTTGTGGGTTACTTAACCATTGGATAGTACGTGCCGAAACAATGAGATCGAACTTTTCTGCCGGATTAAAATCAAACAGATCGGTGTGGATCAGTTCCAGATTTTTAACATCCTTGTAAGTTTTCTTGCCACTCTCGATGAAATGCCCGGTATTATCAATGCCGGTAACATGCCCTTGCGGACCAATGATATTGGCTATGTCTTTAGATATAGCACCTGTACCGCAACCAACATCCAGCACTTGCATGCCTGGCTTTAACAAAGACGCAAGCGTTGCGTAATCTCTTTGCAGACTACGCTCATCAAACAATTTGCTTGTTGATGGATCACGTTTGATGAATTTGTTGGTGGTTGCCATATTTTTTAATTTTGTCATTGCGAGGAACGAAGCAATCTCGTCGCGTTTATAGCCTCCGACGAGATTGCCACGCTATCGCTCGCAATGACATATTGGTTAATTATCTTTTAGCTTCAAATTCTTCTACCAGCGCTTTATTGCTCAGGATATAATCGATATCATCATATCCATTAATCAGGCAAGCCTTTTTGTAGGCATTGATCTCGAAAGCTTCCTCATCACCGGTATTGCTGATGCGGATCACTTGTTGCTCCAGGTCAATTTCAATCTGGGCATCCTTGTCGCTGTATAGTTCGTCGAAGATTTTAGCCAGAAACTCGTCGCTTACCTGCACGGGGAGTAAACCGTTGTTAAGGGCATTGCCTTTAAAAATATCTGCAAAGAAACTGCTTACCACGGCATCAAAACCATAGTCGGACAGTGCCCAGGCGGCATGCTCGCGGCTGCTTCCGCAACCGAAGTTTTTACCGGCTACCAGTACCTTGCCCGAGTAGGTTGGGTTGTTAAGCACGAAATCCTGTTTAGGATGATCGTTCTCGTCAAAACGCCAGTCGCGGAAAAGGTTGTTGCCAAAGCCATCGCGGGTAGTGGCTTTTAAAAACCTCGCCGGGATGATCTGGTCAGTATCAATATTTTCAATCGGCAACGGTACTGCTGTTGATTGAATGTGTTTAAAAATTTTTGTGCTCATTGTGTTTTGTTATGAGTAACAATGTTATTGAGTTCGTCATTGCGAGGTACGAAGCAATCGCGAACTATACAGAGTGACTCTGTAAACTGGGGATTGCTTCGTTCCTCGCAATGACGCTATATAATTTATCCTACCAATTCTCCTTCGGCAAGTAATTCACGTATATCCGTAATCTTACCAGTAACCGCCGCAGCTGCTGCAGTTAACGGACTTGCCAATATCGTACGGGAGTTAGGACCCTGACGGCCTTCAAAGTTTCTGTTTGAGGTTGATACACAGTATTTACCGGCAGGGATCTTATCTTCATTCATACCTAAACATGCGCTGCAACCTGGTTCGCGCAGTGGGAAACCTGCTGCTTCGAAAACTTTATCCAGTCCTTCGGCAATGGCTTGTTCCTGTACTTGTTTAGAGCCTGGTACAACCCATACGGTAACATGGTCTGCCTTGTGGCGGCCTTTTACAAACTCGGCAACCTGGCGCAGATCTTCGATACGTGAGTTGGTACAGCTGCCTATGAATACATAATCAATCGGTTTACCGATCAGTGATTCATCGTCATGCAGGCCCATATAAGCCAGTGAATTGGCGTACGATTTTTGTTCTGTAGGTTCAACATCAGCCGTAACAGGTACATGCTGTGTTACGCCAATACCCATACCCGGATTAGTTCCGTAGGTGATCATCGGCTCAATATCTTCGGCGTTGAAAGTTAATACACTGTCGAACTGTGCGTCATCATCAGAGTAAAGCGTTTTCCAGTAGGCAACTGCTTTATCCCAATCTTCGCCTTTAGGGGCAAATTCGCGGCCTTTTACGTATTCTATTGTAGTATCATCAGGTGCAATTAATCCGCAGCGGGCACCCATTTCGATGCTCATGTTACAGATGGTCATGCGGCCTTCCATGCTTAACGAGCGGATAGTATCACCGGCATACTCAACAGCATAACCGGTACCGCCTGCTGCAGTGGTTTTAGAAATGATATAAAGGATGATATCCTTAGCGCCAACACCTTTTTGCAGTTTGCCGTTCACCTCAATTTTCATCCTTTTAGGGCGGGATTGAAGCAGACACTGCGTAGCCATAACCTGCTCTACCTGCGAAGTACCGATTCCAAACGCAATGGCACCAAAAGCACCGTGGGTTGAGGTATGGCTATCGCCGCAAACGTAAGTGCCACCCGGGCGTGTAATACCCAACTCGGGGCCAATTACGTGTACAATACCCTGGTAAGGGTGGCCTAAACCGTAAAGCTCAACACCAAACTCCGCACAGTTTTTAGTCAGCATATCAACCTGGTAACGCGAAAGCTCTTCCTTGATTGGCAAGTGCTGGTCCCAGGTTGGCACGTTATGATCTGCTGTGGCAACAGTTTGTTTTGGCCTAAGTACGGGTAAACCGCGTTTACGCAAACCATCAAATGCCTGCGGGCTGGTTACCTCGTGTATAAAATGGGTATCGATATATAAAATATCCGGAAATCCTTCCTTACTGCTCACTACGTGGGCGTCCCAAATCTTATCGAATAATGTATTTCCCATAACCTTTTAAAACCTCCCCGTATATAACGGAGAGGTTTTTATTTTTTGTATTAAATATAAAACTAACCTTTTTTGCTTTCACCCGAAAGGGGGGAGAGTAAATAAAGAAGTTGTTAGCTGATGCTTTCTACAGCCTGGTTCTCAGGGCGTAAGCTGCGTACAGTTTTACCTGCCTGCCATAATTCGCTATCGCGTAATTCTTTCAATTCAGCATCCAGTTTCTCGCGGTAATCCGGCTGGCTGTTTGAATCGATAGAACGTTGAGATTCTTTACCGGTAGCAACGCTTTCGTAAAGCTCTTCAAACACCGGTTTAGTAGCATCACGGAATTTTTTCCACCAGTCTAACGCACCACGTTGTGCAGTAGTAGAGCAGTTGGCGTACATCCAGTCCATACCGTTCTCAGCAACCAGTGGCATTAATGATTGGGTAAGCTCTTCAACAGTTTCGTTAAATGCTTCAGAAGGCGTGTGACCTTTGCTGCGTAATACATCATATTGTGCAGCGAAGATACCCTGGATACAACCCATTAGCGTACCACGCTCGCCGGTTAAATCACTGAATACTTCTTTTTTGAAATCTGTTTCGAACAGGTAACCGCTACCTACAGCGATACCTAATGAAACAACTCTTTCCCATGCACGGCCGGTAGCATCCTGGAAGATAGCGAAGCTTGAGTTTAAGCCGCGACCTTGCAAGAACATACGACGTAATGAAGTACCTGAACCTTTAGGTGCAACCAAAAATACGTCAACATCTGCAGGAGGAACGATACCGGTTTGCTCTTTGAAAGTGATACCGAAACCGTGAGAGAAGTATAATGCCTTACCCGGAGTTAAGTGTTTTTTAACAGTTGGCCACAATTCAATTTGTGCAGCATCGCTTAATAAGTAGCAATAGATAGTTCCTTTTTCAAGGGCTTCTTCAATTTCGAAAAGAGTTTCGCCAGGTACAAAGCCATCACTTACAGCTTTATCCCATGATTTTGAACCTTTACGCTGACCAACGATAACATTGATACCATTGTCTTTTTGATTTAGCGCCTGGCCTGGCCCTTGAACGCCGTAACCAATTACAGCTACTACTTCGTTTTTAAGTACTTCCTGTGCTTTCGAAAGTGGAAATTCGTCGCGGGTTACTACGTTTTCTTCAGTGCCGCCAAAATTTAATTGTGCCATTTGTATTTAATTTGATAATTCGTTTATGTGCTAATTTGTCAATTTCTTAGTTCATAGTTGATGGTTCATAGTTCATGGTAGCTTCCTTCGGCTATGATCCATGATCTATTACCTATAACTCTTTACATCGTAAACACCTTTTGTCCTTTATTCAGGTATTCGTTTTCTATCACGTCTTCGCTTGGTTCCAGGCGTTCAAACTCGCGGATCTTAGAGTTAAAACCATCGCTATCCTTAATAATTGCCACGCGTGCGCTGCGTACAAATTCAATTAAGCCAAAAGGTTCCAGAACTTTAATCAGGTTATCGGTTTCTTCGCGGTGGCCGGTGGTTTCAAACACGATGTAATCTTTACGGATCACAACCGCGCGGGCACCGTTTTCGCGCAATAAACGCTCAACGCTTGCTTTCTCGGCAATAATATCTGCCGGTACTTTGTAAAGTGCCATCTCCTGCCATATAACGTCGGCATTGGTATGGTAGTATGCTTTTAATACTTCAACCTGTTTCTCAATCTGGCGGCAAAGTTTACGTACCACATCTTCGGTTTCATCAATCACGATGTTGAAGCGGTGGATCCCTTTAATCTCAGAAGGAGAGGTGTTCAGGCTATCGATATTGATCTTCCTGCGGGTGAAAATGATGGCGATGCGATTCAGCAGACCAATCTGGTTTTCGGTATAAACGGTGATGTTAAATTCCTGCTTGTCCATTTTTGTTTCTTTAAAATTCCTTGTAGGGATTTATTTAAGTCTGATTTCGCTAACGCTGCATCCTTGTGGTACCATCGGAAAAACGTTGTTTTCTTTAGTCACCATTACTTCCAGTAAGAAAGAACCTTTGTTGTTTAGCATCTGCTCCAGTGCAGGTTGCAAATCGGCACGGTCTTCAATCATTCTGCCCGGGATGCGGTAACCTGCGGCCACCTGAACAAAATCGGGGCTTTGAATGTCAACGAATGAGTAACGACGTTCGTTAAATAACTCTTGCCATTGGCGTACCATGCCGAGAAAACGATTGTTCAAGATGATGATCTTTACATCAACACCGCTTTGCATAATGGTGCCCAGTTCCTGGATGGTCATTTGCATACCGCCATCGCCGATGATGGCTACCACGGTACGGTCTTGTGCACCATATTTGGCACCGATCGCAGCAGGTAAGGCAAAGCCCATGGTACCGAGACCACCGCTGGTAATGTTGCTACGGGTTTTCTTGAAATCGGCGTAACGGCAGGCTACCATTTGGTGCTGGCCTACGTCGCTCACAATAACGGCTTCACCTTTGGTTAATTTATTCAGCTGATCTATCACCTCGCCCATGGTCATTTCGCCAGTGGTTGGGTGTAGTTCTGCATCAATTACTGCTTCAACTTCTTTGGCAGTGTATTCGTTAAATTTAGCTAACCATTCGGTATGTTGTTTTGCCTCAACCAATGCGGTAAGCAGTGGCAAAGTTTCTTTACAATCGCCCCATACCGGTACGGTTGTTTTTACGTTTTTGTCGATCTCTGCCGGATCAATATCCAAGTGGATAACCTGTGCTTGTTTAGCGTATTTATCTAAACGGCCGGTTACACGGTCGTCGAAACGCATACCAACGGCAATCAGTACATCGCACTCGTTAGTTAAAACGTTAGGGCCATAGTTACCGTGCATACCCAGCATACCTACGTTTTGCGGATGATCTGTAGGGATAGCACCTGCACCCAGGATAGTCCATGCAGCAGGGATGCCAGATTTTTCAACGAAAGCTTTGAACTCTTGCTCTGCTTCGCCCAAAATAACACCCTGACCAAATAAGATAAATGGTTTTTTAGCCTGATTGATCAACGCTGCTGCCTGCTCAATATATTCGTTGCGAACAATTGGTTTTGGCCTGTAGCTACGGATATGGTTGCAAGGGGTGTAGCCTTTGAACTGAAATTTCTGGATCTGTGCGTTTTTGGTAATATCTATCAATACCGGACCGGGGCGACCACTACGGGCAATGTAAAATGCCTTAGCCAATACTTCGGGAATTTCGGTAGCATCGGTAACCTGGTAGTTCCATTTGGTAACCGGGGTTGATATGTTGATCACATCAGTTTCCTGGAAAGCATCTGTACCTAACAGGTGTGCAAAAACCTGACCGGTGATACAAACCAATGGTGTGCTATCAATCTGTGCATCGGCCAAGCCGGTGATTAGGTTGGTTGCGCCGGGGCCGCTGGTTGCAAACACAACACCCACTTTACCAGAGGTACGTGCATAACCCTGACCGGCGTGGATACCACCTTGCTCGTGACGAACCAAGATGTGGTTCAGTTTTTCTTTATAATCATACAAAGCATCGTAGACGGGCATAATTGCGCCACCGGGATATCCAAAAATAGTATCGACGCCTTCTACCAGTAGCGCCTCTAATAAAGCGGCTGATCCTGTAAGCTCCACTGCTACCTCGTTTTCGGGTGCAGTTACTAATTCCTGCTGTGCAATTGCTGTCTCGTTCATATTACTTTGTTCAAATGTTCATTAGTTTACTCGTTCATTGGTCTTTTGTCATTCGTCTTTTTATCTTTCGGACTTCCTGACTCCCGGACTTTCTGACTAATTATTCTCCATCCGTTACACAACCTTCTGCAGCTGTGGTAACGCTTTTGGCATATTTGTATAAAACTCCTTTAGTAACTTTTAATTTAGGCTGAACCCATGCTGCTTTGCGGGCCGCCATTTCTTCATCACTGATGATGAGGTTGATCTGGTTTGTTGTTGCATCGATGATGATCTTATCTTCATCTTTTACAAAAGCAATACCACCACCATCATAAGCCTCCGGTGTAATGTGGCCTACTACGAAACCGTGTGTACCACCAGAGAAACGGCCATCAGTAATCAGCGCTACTGAACTGCCCAAACCTGCACCGAAAATAGCAGAGGTTGGTTTCAGCATCTCTGGCATACCAGGCGCACCTTTAGGGCCAACATTGCGGATAACCACAACATCGCCAGCCTTAACGCGTCCGCTTTGGATCCCGTGGATCAGTTCGAACTCGCCATCAAATACGCGGGCAGGGCCTTCAAAACGCTCGCCTTCTTTACCTGTAATTTTGGCAACACTACCACCGGTAGCCAGGTTTCCGTAAAGGATCTGTAAGTGACCTGTAGCTTTAATGGCTTTTTCAACCGGAAGAATTACTTTTTGAGTATCGAAATCCAGTTCAGGAACTTCGGCTAAGTTTTCTGCCAGTGTTTGGCCGGTTACGGTAAGGCAATCGCCATGTAACCAACCCAGTTTCAATAAATATTTCATTACCGCCGGAACACCGCCTACATTGTGCAGGTCTTCCATCATGTATTTACCGCTTGGCTTCATATCGGCCAATAACGGGGTGCGGTTTGTTAATTCCTGAAAATCATCTTGTGTTAATGGCACATCTACACTTTTTGCCATCGCAATTAAGTGAAGCACCGCGTTGGTAGAACCACCCATTACCATAATGGTGATAATGGCGTTCTCAAATGCCTTGCGGGTCATGATGTCCGAAGGCTTAATATCTTTTTCCAGCAGTTTATAAATGTATTTTCCTGCTGCGCGGCATTCTGCTTGTTTTTCTTCGCTCAAAGCAGGGTTTGATGATGAATATGGCAAGCTCATACCCAAAGCTTCGATAGCTGCAGCCATGGTGTTTGCAGTATAAATACCACCACAAGCACCTGCACTTGGACAAGCATTTTTAACGATGCCCATAAAATCAACATCATCTATCTGTCCGGCAATTTTTTTACCCAGAGCTTCGAATGCTGATACGATGTTTAAATCTTCACCTTTCCAGTGGCCTGGTTTAATAGTACCACCATATACCATGATAGAAGGACGATTTAAACGGCCCATAGCTATTAATGAACCCGGCATGTTTTTATCACAACCCGGGATGGTAATTAAACCATCATAATATTGCGCGCCGCAAACAGCTTCGATAGAGTCGGCAATAATGTCACGGCTTACTAAGGAGTAACGCATACCTTCGGTACCGTTGCTCATACCATCGCTTACGCCAATGGTATTAAATATAAGGCCTACCATGTTTTCATCCCATGTACTTGTCTTAATCACTTTGGCTAAGTCGTTTAAGTGCATGTTACAGGTATTGCCATCGTAACCCATGCTGGCAATGCCAACCTGGGGTTTTTTCAAATCATCATCAGTTAAACCAATACCATAAAGCATGGCCTGTGCAGCCGGTTGGGTAGGGTCGGCGGTTAAGGTTTTACTGTAGCGGTTTAATTCTACGCTTTGTTCGGTATCAGTAGTAGTACTCATTTTATATTATATTTTGTTTGTGGGTTTACGGCAACTGGTATATTTGGTGTACGCTTAGGTTTATCTCAGCTGCTTGTAAATTTGTTATTTGTAAAGTAGAGAGATGCAAATTAATAAGCAATAGCCAATCAAAAAAAATAAAATAAGAATATAATTTTGCAGAATTAAAAATTAAAACTTTTAATTCTGCAAAATTGAAATTTAACGAAATTAAATATTTATGCTACTATACCAAAGTTGAAATTGGTATTCGGTATGTTCGTTATGCATGCATAGCATGAGGTGCAGTTTTCGGCGTAAAACTGACGGAAGGGTGAAAAAAGTTGATGGAAAGGGGTTGGATTAGGTTGCGAAAGTTAGGAGTAGAGGCCTACCCACCATACTTCGAGTGCCTCAGTATGACACCCGTTGGTTTGTTTGAGAAATTAATGAGAGCGTTGTCATCCTGAGCGTCGTCGAAGGATAAGCGTAGGCCTATAAAGTATACAGAGACGAATACTATTTCCGCTCCGCCATTGTTGGTGTTATCACCAACAATTATATGCTATTTAAATTGTAAGGAGTTGTTGGTGACAACACCAACAACGGCGCAGAAGGCCTACCCACCATACTTCAAGTGCCTCAGTATGACACCCGTTTGGCTGGTTTGAGAAATAAATAGGAGCGTTGTCATGCTGAGGCACTCGAAGCATAAAGCGTAGGCCTGAAACATACAGATCGGATCGTTACTTCCGCTGCTTCAACTGAAATACATTTCCTTCCGGATCCTCGCCATCGCAAAGCCAATAATCGTAGTTATCGAAAGTTTTAATATCCCGCATAGATACGTTCTGATTAACTAAATATTCCCGAACCTGATTAAGATCTTTATCTATCTCAAAAACAATTTTGGTGTTGTTATTGAATTTGAATGATCCTTTGCTTTCGTCCCAATATTGCTCACCAATTTTGTGCAGGCCGATTTTAGAATTGCCTGCATCTAACAACGTCCAGGTTGATTGGTATTCCTCAACAATTTTAAGATTGAAGGTATTGGTGTAGAAAGCTTTTAGGTTATCTACGTTTTGTACGTAAAGGATAATGGTATCTAAATTGACTTTAAATTGCATAGGATGATTTTATGTATCGAAATTAGAAAAATACCCGACATCACCTAATCACAAATTTGTCATTCTGAACGCAGTGAAGAATCTTCTGCTCCAAGCGTAGCGGCTATGCAGATCGAAGAAGATTATTAATTGGTGTTTGTTTCTATTTGTATTAATGAACTCCTTACAGTCAGTTCTTCGCTATCGCTCTGAATGATAAAGTTTGATTAATAAAAAAAGCCCTTCGAAACTCGAAGGGCTTTTTTATTAATCAGTTTAACAGCTTAACGGTGGGTAATGCCTTCGGCAAGCACCATTACTTTGTTATTTAAAACTTCAACAACACCGCCGTGTATCAGGTAAACTTCTTGCTTGGCATTGGCGCTACCGCGAACGATTAATTTGCCATCTTCTAAAGTAGAAATGATAGGAGCGTGGTCGTTTAATATTTCAAATGATCCCATAGTGCCGGGTACAGTAACCGAAGCTACTTCGCCTTCAAACACTTTTTTATCGGGAGTTAAGATTTCTAATATCATTCAGTTGTCGGTTATCAGTTGTCTGTTGTCAGTACCAATCTCTTTGCAGACAACCGATAACTGACAACCGACAACAAATTTTAGTTATTTGCTTCTGCTAATAATTTTTTACCTTTTTCAATAGCATCTTCGATGCTACCTACTAAGTTAAATGCAGCTTCAGGATACTCATCCACTTCGCCGTCCATAATCATGTTAAAGCCTTTGATAGTATCTTTAATATCAACCAAAACGCCTTTTAAACCAGTGAACTGCTCTGCTACGTGGAATGGCTGAGATAAGAAACGTTGCACACGGCGAGCGCGTGATACAGTTAATCTATCTTCTTCAGAAAGCTCATCCATACCTAAGATGGCGATGATATCTTGCAGCTCTTTGTAACGTTGTAAGGTTTCTTTTACGCGTTGTGCAGTATTGTAGTGCTCATCACCCAAAACAGCAGCGCTCAGGATACGTGATGTAGAATCCAATGGATCCACCGCAGGGTAAATACCTAACTCGGCAATTTTACGTGATAATACAGTAGTAGCATCTAAGTGGGCGAAGGTTGTAGCCGGCGCAGGGTCGGTCAAGTCATCCGCAGGTACATATACCGCTTGTACCGAAGTGATTGAACCACGTTTGGTAGAAGTGATACGCTCTTGCATCATACCCATCTCAGTAGCCAGTGTTGGTTGGTAACCTACTGCTGAAGGCATACGACCTAACAACGCTGATACCTCAGAACCTGCCTGAGTGAAACGGAAGATGTTATCGATAAAGAACAGGATATCGCGGCCTTTGCCTTCACCATCACCATCGCGGAAATACTCGGCAATAGTTAAACCTGATAAAGCTACACGGGCACGGGCACCAGGAGGCTCGTTCATTTGACCGAACACAAATGTTGCTTTTGAATCTTTTAATACTTCTTTATCTACTTTAGACAGATCCCATCCGCCTTTTTCCATTGAATGTAAAAACTCTTCACCGTAAGTGATAATGCCAGACTCGATCATCTCGCGCAGTAAGTCGTTACCTTCACGGGTACGCTCACCTACACCTGCAAACACTGATAAACCAGAGTATGCTTTCGCGATGTTGTTAATCAATTCCTGGATCAATACAGTTTTACCAACACCGGCACCACCAAACAATCCAATTTTACCACCTTTAGCATAAGGCTCTAACAAGTCGATAACTTTAATACCGGTAAACAGTACTTCAGTCTCTGTTGATAGATCCTCGAAACGTGGAGGCTGGCTGTGGATAGGGCGGCCGTTAGTTCTGTCTAACTCGTCGATACCGTCAATTGCTTGTCCAACCACGTTAAATACGCGGCCTTTGATATCCTCGCCTATCGGCATTCTGATTGGCGATTCCAGATCGGTAACCGGCATTCCGCGCAGTAAACCGTCGGTCGAGTCCATTGCTATGGCACGCACGCGGTCTTCACCTAAGTGCTGTTGTACTTCTAAAACAACTTTCTGACCATTTGCTCTGGTAATCTCCAGTGCGTTGTAGATTCTTGGCAGATGAGCATCATCGCCAAAGCTTACGTCAACTACCGGACCGATGATCTGTGATATTTTTCCAATGTTTGGCATATATAACCTGGTATTTAAAAAAAGTATTGTACTTACTGAGTATATATTATTAATACATAATATTTCAGAGGCGCAAAGTTAAGATTTGTAACCGATTTTTTAAATACTTATCTTAAAGTTTTTTAGGTAAAATAAATTAACATATTGTTAAGGCCATTTTAGGCTATTTATCTATGTTTGCATACCAATTTTATACTTTTTTTAGACTAACCTCTCTTCGTTATGAGAAAAATTCTACTCTTTTTGCTGGCGCTTGCGCCTGCAATTTCCTTTGCGCAAGGTTTTCAGGTTAACCTGGGCGGCCAAAAACAGATCGGTATGGGGCATACCGGTACAGGTTTAGCACAGGATGGTGCTTCCATATTTTTTAACCCCGGTGCTATGGCCATGTTGCCCGAAAATTCTATCCAGGCAGGTATCAGTCCGCTGTTTTTTAAATCAACATTTAATCCATCAGGTAGTAACGATCTTTATCACACCCTCGATAAAACTGCTACACCATTTAATGCTTACGCCGTTTGGGGGCCAAAGAATGCACCCTGGAAAGTTGGTATAGGCGTATACACCCCCTTTGGTGGTTTAACCGACTGGGGCCATAACTGGATTGGCAAGTACACGGTAGAAAGCCTGGATTTAAAAGCCATTTATTTCCAACCAACTTTGAGTATCCGCTTAGCTGATTTTGTGAGCATTGGTGGTGGTTTTGTATATGATATAGGTACGGTTAATTTGCAGCGTGCGCTGCCTATAGCTGATGCCAATGGCAACGACGGTCAGGCCGAGCTAAAAGGTCACGGTCATGGTTTTGGTTGGAATGCCGGTGTTTATTTTAAAACCGAGTCGCATATTACCATTGGTATCGATTATCGCTCTAAAGCAACTACTACTATTAATAATGGTGATGCTATATTTACTGTTGCGCCTTCGCTGGCCAGCAGTTTCCCACAGCCAAATACATTTACAGCGAGTATCCCGCTGCCATCTACCACTTCAATCGGGTTCGGTTTCTACCCGACTAAAAAATGGACTTTGGCTTTGGATGCAAACTGGGTAGCCTGGCATGTATATAAGGTACTGGCATTTGATTATGCGCAGAACACGCCCACTTTGCAGGATACCTATTCGCCGCGTAATTACCGCGATGGTTATAGCCTGCGTGCCGGTGCACAATTTAAACCGGTTGACAGATGGGCAATCCGTGCCGGTGGTGGTTATGCATCAACCGCAGTACAGGATGGTTACGTTACCCCTGAAGTGCCTGATGCCAACCGCTATTATTTTACAGGAGGTTTAGGTTACAGAGCTGCGAACCATTTAGATCTGGATCTGTCGTTCGAATACGAGCATTTGCTTTCACGCACGCAAACCAATATCGAAACGCAATTATCAGGGACGTTCAGATCTAACGTATACATTCCGGGTATTTCATTAACCTATCACTGGTAACACCTAAAACCGATTAACATGAACAAGCAATTTAAAAACATATTCATTTTAACAGCGGGTGTATTAGGCCTTGCCGCCTGTAAACCCAGCGTACAAACGCCAACCCCAACTCACGGTTCGGCCGATTTTTCTAAATACATTGCCGTAGGTAACTCTTTAACTGCCGGTTATGCCGATGGGGGATTATACCTCGAAGGTCAGCAAAACTCTTACCCATCTATCATTGCCAAGCAAATGGCATCAGTAGGTGGTGGGAACTTTGCTCAACCTTTGTTTTCAACAGATCAGGCTAATGGCTCAGGTTATTTAACACTGACTGGTTTTGATAAAACTACTGGCGCACCAATTACCGCACCGGTAACTACTAATTTAGCTGTAACAGGTCAGCCTGTTATCCCAGGCTTTGGCCCTGTAACTACTTACACCAAATACACAGGCACAGACCTGAATAACTACGGTGTACCCGGTATAAAATTATTGCACATTACCTTAGCCAGCTATGGTAACCTCAATGGTTTTTACGAAAGATTATTACCGGGAGCAGAAGGTACACACAATACAGCCTACATTGATTTTATTACGGCTAAACCATTTACCTTCTTTTCAAACTGGTTAGGTAATAATGATGCTTTAGGCTATGCCACATCAGGTGGTGCAGGTGATGTGCTGACGGATAAATCAACCTTTGCAGCCCTATACAGTGCGGTAATGACTAAGTTAACTGCAGGCGGCGCCAAAGGCGTGGTAGCCACCATTCCAGATGTAACGGCTATTCCATACTTCAGCACCGTAACAGTCGGCGCAATTCTGGCCAGCGTACAAAAGGCTAATCCTGCCGTACAGGCTTTATACATTAGTGCCAAGACAGATGCTACTGCATCCGGTACTGCTTATGCAGCCAGACCAGCCACAGCAAATGATTTGATCGTGCTAACTTTCCCAACAAGCAAGATCGGTACATTAGTATCAACCCCGGCTGGTATGCTGCCTTACGGCTTAACCCCATACAGCCCTATAGAGAACCAATATGTATTGGATGCTAATGAAGTGGCCTTAACCAAAGATTATGTAACCTCTTACAACAACACCATCACCTCAATTGCAGCATCAAAAGGTATTGCGGTAAATGATATGTACACCTTCCTGAACAATGTAAAAGCAAATGGTTTGGTGGTTGATGGCGTAAGTTTAAGCTCAGCCTATATCAGCGGTGGTTTATTCTCACTGGATGGTGTTCACTTAACCCCAAGAGGTTATGCGATAGTAGCTAACGAATACATCAAAGCCATCAACAAACAATATGGCTCAAACATCCCGTTGGCCAATGTGGCTGCTTACAGGGGAGTGAAATTCCCTAATTAGTTGCAGTTTTAAAGTTGCAGTAGCAGTCGTCTCTCTTTTGAAATGACTGCTACTGCAACTCGCTACTGCTACTTAATTAAACGTCAATACAATCTTCCCTTTGTGCGATCCTTCTTCCATCAACTCATGCGCATTTGCGGCTTCACTTGCCGGGAATGTTTCGTAGATAACCGGTCTAATTTGGTTAGAAACTAATAACGGCCAAACGTGTTCTTCCAGACTTCGGGCAATAGCTGCTTTAAATTCAATCTCGCGGCTTCGTAGCATGCTGCCAGTAATATATAAGCGTTTACGCATTACTAATGAAAGATCAACCTGTACATCTTTGCCTTGCATAGCGTTAATCATTACCAGGTGTCCTTCATCGGCTAAACATTGCAGGTTATCGGGTGTATAGCTGCCGCCAATCATGTCCAGTATTAAGTTTACGCCTTTGCCGTTGGTCAGCTTTTTAATTTCTTCCTTAAAATTTTGATTCTTGTAGTTGATGGCTTTATCGGCACCGAGGTGTTCGCAAAAAGCACATTTATCGTCGCTACCTGCGGTTGCATAAACAGTATTGCCTAACGCCTTTGCTATTTGAATGGCCGTTACACCAATTCCGCTGCTGCCGCCATGTACCAGCAGGCTTTGGTCAGGTTTTAACTGGCCGCGATCGAACACATTGCTCCATACGGTGAAGTATGTTTCGGGTAGTGATGCGGCTTCAATCATAGTTAAGTTCCCGGGTACAGGTAAGCATTGGCCTTCTGGCGCTACGCAATATTCTGCATAACCACCACCTGTAATAAGGGCGCAAATCTTGTCACCAATTTGCCAGCGGGTAACATCGGGGCCAAGTTCTTCTATAGTGCCGGCAACTTCCAAGCCAGGTATATCTTGTGGGGCGTTAGGTGGGGGAGGGTAATTACCTTTACGCTGAAAAACATCAGGCCGGTTAACGCCAGCCGCAGCAACCTTAATTAATACTTCACCAGCCGCGGGTTTTGGCTGTGGGCGTTCCTGTATCTGCAAAACATCGGGTGCGCCAGGTTGGGTAATTACAACTGCTTTCATGCGATTGATAACTTTGGCAAGAGCAAATGTGTTTGCTTTATTGCTTATCAATATTCCCCTTCACTTTCTTTAACTGTTCTAATTGAGTAACGGCAGTATCTTCATCAGAGGTGCGTTTTATAACGGGGTTGTTTTTCCAATACCCGGGATCGTAGGCTACGCTTTTGAATTTTTCTTCTTCCTTTTGGAGTTTGTCGAGCGTAACGTCTGCTAATCCTGTTTTATTGGCTGATTGAGGGTAATCCAAAGCAAAAATTTGTCCGCTATAGGTTAGTTGTTTTAGTCCTACGAATCCTGCCTTTAAAGTTGATTTTAAGGTAAAGTTTGAATAATCGAGCACCATATTGCTATCGGCATCCAGTTTGTATTGGGTTATTAACCTTACGTCTTTCACCTTCAGGTTAAATGGCCCGGATGCAGTCATCATAAAATGATGGATAGTTCCATCCGTCTTTAAAATGTTATAATTTTCGGTATCGATATAATAGTCACCCTCAAAGGCAGTATGCGCAAAGTCCTGATCTTTCAATTCGCATTTAATAACTGCAATCTCATGGCCGTTAGCTTTAAATGTTTCTTTGATCGAGAACTTATACAACGAATCTGGCTTATGAAATATGGGCGATACCAATAAGCTATTGCCCACATAGCCACTGCATAACATGTTGAACATGGCTATGTTATTATAATTCACCCCGTTGTCGCTTTGCAAATACCGGCTATTGCTAATCTTATACTTAGTTAAGCCCCAGGCCTGCCACTGGGCATCTAAAAAGCTTTCGGCAAAAAAAGTTGGCTTATCGCCCTCGAGCGTTAACCTGCGGAAAAATACTTTGGGGAAATATTCATTACGCACGGTTTTAGCAACTTTAGCTACTGTTGATTGCATAATGGAAAGTGCCGGGTTGCCTACAGTAACCTCGGGTAGCTGGGTGCTTTGGGGCGTAAGGGAGATACTTAGGTTTTGGTTAATGTTACTGATGGTTTGTTCAATAGCCTGGTAACCCAAGTGGCTTATTACAAGTGTAATTGGCAATGCAGATGCGGTTAACACAAAGCCGCCCTGCTCATTGGTAACAGTACCATGAGGCGTACCTTTAATGCCTACCGATACAAAAGGCAGCGGCTGATTGGTACTGACGTCTTTTATAACGCCTGTTAGCTGCTGTGCCCGTGTGCCGATAGCTAATCCAATAAATAATAGAATTGCAATAAGGTGTTTCATAGATAGATATGGTTTTCGTAAAAATAAATACATTGTTATAACATACAATTACCAGCAGGTATTTATTTTTACGGCACAAAAACACAAAACATGTCATTACAAATAGGCCAGCCGGCCCCACAGTTTACATTATTCTCTGACGAGGTTAAAGCGGTATCATTGGCCGATTTTAAAGGTAAAAAAGTAGTGATCCACTTTTTTCCTTTAGCTTTTACCGGTACTTGTACTACACAACTTTGCACCATGCGCGATAGCTTTGGCTATTACGATGGCTTAAACGCACAGATATTGGGTATTTCTGTTGATTCGCCTTTTACTTTGGCTAAGTTTAAAGAAGAGAATAACTACCAGTTTCCATTATTATCAGACTTTAATAAAGAAGTATCTGCTGCTTATGGTGCCTTATACCAGGAGTTTGCCTTTGGTTTAAAGGGTGTTTCTAAGCGTGCTGCCTTTGTTTTGGATGAAGAACAGAACGTTATTTATGCAGAAGTACTGGAGAATGCAGGGGACTTGCCTGACTTTGAGGCGATTGCAGAAAAAGTGAAATAATTTTCACTTTTTTTAGGAGATATTCAAAAGGATTTCTATTTTTGCATTCCCTTTCGGAGACGGAATTAGAAATAAGAAAATCTCTGGATAAATATGGTTTGGACCCGTAGCTTAATTGGATAGAGCACCTGACTACGGATCAGGAGGTTAGGGGTTCGACTCCCTTCGGGTCCACATTTAAAACTAAGCCTTTCTTGTTCTGCACATGAAAGGCTTTTTAAATTTAAAATCAACACATGCTAAACTTAGTACTGTTTGGTCCTCCCGGAGCCGGGAAGGGTACGCAATCACAAAACATTATCGAAAAATTCGGGCTGATACACCTATCAACCGGTGATTTGCTGCGGAGCGAAATTGCAAATGGTACAGAACTTGGCCGCGAAGCCAAGAAACTGATGGATGATGGTTTGTTAGTGCCCGACGCTGTTGTAATTGGTATGATCAGCAATAAACTGGATAGCAATAAAGATGCTAAAGGGTTTATTTTTGATGGTTTCCCACGCACAGTAGCACAAGCCGAAGCACTGGATAATTTGTTGGAAAGCAAAGGTTCGCAAATAGATGGCATGATTGCCCTTGAAGTTGATCCTGAAGAATTACAACATCGCTTATTACTGAGAGGTAAAGATTCTGGCCGCCCGGATGATGCTAACCCCGAAGTAATTGCCAAACGTATTAAAGAATACAACGATAAAACTGCCCCTGTTGCAGATTTTTACAAAGCACAGGATAAATTTACCAGCATTAATGGCATCGGCTCTATTGAAGAGATATTCGGTGGTATTTGTGAGGTAGTAGAAGGATATTAGTTTTTAGTCCGGAAGTCGGTAAGACGGTAAGTCCGAAAGACGAAGGGAAGCAAAACAGTATCATACTAATTTTATTATTACATTAACTAAGAAGTTCCGGAAAATCCGCTTGTTGGAGTTTTCGGAACTTTATACATTTTAAACAATTCGGACTTTCCGGCTTTTCGGACTCTCCGACTAAAAAATAAGCTTCCGGACTTACGGTCTTACTGACTTCCGGACTAACATCATGTCTCAAGGTTCAAATTTTGTTGATTACGTAAAAATATGCTGTCGCTCTGGTCACGGTGGTTCAGGTTCTGCCCACTTGCACCGCGATAAGCACACAGCAAAAGGCGGCCCTGATGGCGGCGATGGTGGCCGTGGCGGGCACGTTATTGTAAAAGGTAACGCCCAATTATGGACCATGCTGCACCTTAAATTCCGCAAGCACGTAATTGCAGGTGATGGCGAATCGGGAGGCAGTTCGTTAAAAACAGGTAAAACCGGTCGTGACGAAATTTTAGAAGTACCATTGGGAACCATTGCGCGTGATGCCGAAACCGGTGAAATCATCTTCGAAATAACACAGGATGGCGAAACTAAAATATTAACCGATGGTGGCCGTGGCGGTTTAGGTAACTGGCACTTTAAATCATCAACCAATCAAACTCCACGCTTTGCCCAGCCCGGTGAACCGGGTAAAGAGATCTGGAATGTACTGGAGTTGAAATTACTGGCCGATGTAGGTTTGGTAGGTTTCCCTAACGCCGGTAAATCAACCTTACTTTCTGTGGTATCTGCAGCCAAGCCAGAGATTGCTGATTATGCCTTTACTACTATTGTACCTAATTTGGGCATTGTGGCTTATCGCGATAACAAATCATTCGTAATGGCCGATATACCGGGTATTATAGAAGGTGCATCAAAAGGTAAAGGATTGGGCTTCCGTTTCCTGCGTCATATCGAGCGTAACTCGGTATTGTTGTTCATGATCCCTGCGGATACTAACCGTACTCTTAAACAAGAATACGATATCCTACTAAATGAGCTGGAGGAGTATAACCCGGAATTGATCCACAAACCCCGTGTATTGGCTATTACCAAATCTGATCTTTTGGACGATGAACTACTGGCCGAAATGAAACAGGAGCTGCCTGCCAATATTCCGGCTACGTTTATTTCATCAATCGCACAAAAAGGCCTTTTAGAATTAAAAGACCTGCTTTGGAAAGAGATTAACAGCGCAGTTTAATCGGCCGAATACAGTACGTAATCTTCGCTCAGCTGGGTGAGTTTAAATCCCTTGTAGTCTTCGAATGATTTCATGATCATGGTTGCCTTAGCACCTTTATAGTTCGATGGCAGGAAGATGTATAATGGCCCAGAGTGGCCGCAATGCTGAAAGTCTTCGTAATTGATCTTCATATCCTGTCCAATAGGGTCGAGGGTAACTACACGATTATTGCGAACTTCTAAACCCAGATCTGGGCTGATGAAAACAAATATGGCATTTTTGTGGGTGTTATCCAGTTTCATTAATTCATCCAACCCATCCTGATCTAAAAACTGTTGGGTGATACCTGATGTACCATGTGCGCTTTCGTTATTATTAATATCGTAGCCGCTCACCAAATACTGTACGCTGGCATAAGTAATACCAATCCATACCACAGCAAATAAGGCCCTGTAGCCAATCTGTAAACGACCAATTAAGTAAATAGCACCAGGTATAAATACCAGGCCTACCATCCTAAAATGTCTCCCTTCGTAAGAAATGGCTAACTGGCGAAAAAACGCCATGCCAAAAAATACTACGCTTACAATATAAACAACGCTAAGCACCAGGCGGTATTCGGTATAAGGTACAGTTTTAAGGATACGGATCATCACAAATACAGTAGCAATAGCCAGCACTACTATGATGAGCACGCTTATCGCATAACTAAACATCGGCCCATCCGGGTGGAAAAGTAAGCCATGCGTTAATTCATCAACAGAAAAACCTGAAAGCAGAGGGGATGCCAGCGGAAAGCCAAATGTTTCCCACAGTAGTTTTAAACCATGTCCACCAGAAGTTGGGTTGTGGCCTTTGGATAGATAAGTAACATAGATGCCTGTAAATGAAACTATTGCTGGTACGCCTATCCATATCCCGTTAATGATCCACTTACCCAGGATGGTATGTGCGCGCGAAACCCTGATCCAGATAATACACAGCCCCGCAGCGTAAAACCACATGAACGATGATTTGCAGATAAAGCCAATCCAACCCGAGATCAGGATGAATAAGATCAATTTCCAATCTTTAACCCGGTTAAATGATAAACAGCCATACATAAACCATCCGCCGAAGGCGAATAGTAAAACTTCGCCTCCATTATAAAACACATAAGGGATAATGTAAAACATCTGGCAGGCTATAAAAGCAACACTTACAGCCGATACATTGGCCGAAAAGCCAGCCTTTTTGAAAAATTGGTAAAACCCGAATAAGCCTATTACTTCGCAAAACAAAATGGTTAACGCGCAAGCTTGGCCCACGTTTACATGAAAAACGCTCACAAAAAAATAAGGGACCAAATATTGCCCCGGCGACCACCAACTTAGAAACTCGCCAAAGTTCTTATTAATATCCAGTTGATCTGGCGCAATCAGCATGTTAAAGCCCCCGCCATGTTCCATTGAGCGCATTACCTGGAAACCCCAGCTGGGGTCCGGGAAAATAGCCATTGGGTGCTGATAAATTGCGAAAGCCGCAAAAGCGGTAAGGATTACAAGGACAGAAAGGATGACTTTGGGAAGCTGTGTTTTGAGTAGCGCCATTAAAAACTGTTTTTTTGAATAGATGGAGCTAATTTAATATAATTATTTAATGTAGGTTTTGGATGGATGATAGACATGGTTGTGCCAGCGGTATTTTACCCCTTATGAATGTTTCGATGGGTGCAATGACAGTAGTCTTCCCCTATTATAGGGGAATGCAATGGCAGTGCCAACACTACTAACTTTAATAAGGGGTATATTTTAAAAGATGTAGCTATACTGTAGCTAATTAGGGGAAAGCAAAGGAAGTGCTTTATCACTAACATTAATAAGGGTTATAAATTAAGTTTTGGATGACAAGCTACCCCGCCTTTTTAACTAATTTTGCAGCCTCTAATAATACAGGGTGATATGAGGATTGCAATAAACGGATTTGGCCGCATAGGCCGCATATTTTTACGTAACATCATAAACCAGCCCAATATAACCGTGGTGGCTATAAATGATATAACTGATACGGCTACGTTGGCGCATTTGTTTAAGTATGATTCGGTGCACCGTGGCTTTAAGGGTACGGTAACAGCCGATAGCAGTAACCTGTATGTAAACGGTCAGCAAATTATTGTTTTGGCCGAAAAAGACCCATCGCAATTACCCTGGGAAGAATTGGATATTGATCTGGTTATCGAATCGACCGGTAAGTTTGCCTCTAAAGCAGGTGGCGAAATGCACCTGGCTGCTGGAGCTAAGCAGGTAATATTATCAGCCCCGGCAGATAAAACGGTGCCTACTATTGTGCTGGGCGTAAATGACGAAAAGATTGATCTAAATTCAACTATCCTGTCTAACGCTTCATGTACCACTAATAATGTAGCTGCTATGGTTAAAGTATTGGATGATAACTGGGGTGTTAAAGAAGGCTACATCACCACCGTGCACTCCATGACCGGCGACCAAAACCTGCACGATGCGCCGCATAAAGATCTGCGCCGTGCCCGCGCAGCATCGGCATCAATTATCCCTACATCAACTGGTGCGGCTAAAGCCATTACCAATATATTTCCGCATCTGGATGGTATGCTGGGTGGTGCAGGTATCCGTGTGCCTGTATTAAATGGATCGCTTACCGATTTTACCTGCGAACTGAATAAACCCGCCACCGTAGCCGAAATTAACGCTGCTTTTAAAGCTGCTGCTGATGGCCAGATGAAAGATATTCTGGAATACACAGAAGATCCGATTGTATCAACAGATATTTTGGATAACCCGCATAGCTGTATCTTCGATGCGCTGCTGACCTCTGTAGTAGGCGGTTTGACAAAGGTGGTTGGTTGGTACGATAACGAAATGGGTTACTCGAGCAGGTTAGCAGATTTGGTATTGAGAATACAGAAAGAATCAAGAAAAAAATAATAATCGTAGAGACACAATATTTTGTGTCTCTTTTTTGAAATAAAATGAAGGAGACACAAAATATTGTGTCTCTACGAAAAGAGATGATAAAATTTATTTCTGCTGATGACGTACTGCCGCTGCGCAACACCATTTTGCGCGAAGGCAGGCTTACTTTGGATGAATGCCGCTTTAAAGGCGATGACGGCGAAAGTGCTTTTCATTTAGGCTCTTATGCAGGCGATGAGTTGGTTTGTGTGGCCTCGTTCCATTTACAGGAGCATGAGAAGTTTACAGGTGTGGGTTATCAATTACGCGGTATGGCTACCGCCTCGGCATATCAGGGTAAGGGCATAGGAAATCAACTGGTAAATTTTGCTATTGTATATATGCGCGGCCAAAAGGTTAATTATGTTTGGTGTAATGCCCGTAAGGTGGCTGTGAAATTTTATGCGAGTTTGGGTTTCGAAATTATTTCGGACGAGTTTGATATCCCCGGCATTGGCCCGCATTATGTGATGTATTTAAAAATACAATAAAAGATCCCCGTAGAGACACAATATTTTGTGTCTCTTGTTGTATGTTCACGATTATACAGAGACACAAAGTATTGTGTCTCTACGGTGTGATGGGCAATTAACAATAACTTATTGTACCAATGACACACCTTTTTCAATTAAACATTCGGTTTTTAGAATTAATTTATCAGATTTGGAAACGTTTACGTACCGACAATATTCAACATGAAAACAATAGACCAAGTTAATTTCTCAGGTAAAAAAGCCCTTATCAGGGTAGACTTCAACGTTCCACTTGATAACGACTATAACATTACCGACGATAACCGCATAACGGCGGCTTTGCCAACCATCCAGAAAATCCTGAAAGAAGGTGGCGCTGTGATCCTGATGTCGCATTTGGGTCGCCCGAAAGATGGTCCGACTGAAAAATATTCATTAAAGCATGTGGTAAAACACTTGTCAGATCTGCTGGGTCAGCAAGTAGAATTTGCTGATGACTGTATTGGCGAACAAGCTGTTGAAAAAGCAAAAGACCTGAAAGCAGGTGAAGTTTTATTGCTTGAAAACCTTCGTTTCTACAAAGAAGAAGAAAAAGGCGATAAAGATTTTGCAGAGAAATTATCGAAACTGGGTGATGTATACGTGAATGATGCCTTTGGTACTGCTCACCGCGCACACGCTTCTACAGCGGTTATTGCACAGTTTTTCCCTAACGCTAAATACTTTGGTTACCTGATGGGTGCTGAATTAGCGAACGCAGAAAAAATCTTAAACCATGCCGAAAGACCTTTCACTGCTATTATGGGTGGCGCTAAGGTATCGGACAAAATTTTGCTGATCGAGAAATTGTTAGAGAAAGTTGATAACCTGATTATCGGTGGTGGTATGGCTTATACTTTTGCCAAAGCACAAGGGGGTAAAATAGGTAAATCATTATTAGAGGCCGATAAACAAGAACTGGCTTTAAGCCTTCTGGAAAAAGCTAAAGCAAAAGGTGTTAACATTATTTTGCCTACCGACTCTATCATTGCTGATGATTTCTCTAACGATGCCAACAAAGGTGTATCATCAAACAAAGATATCCCTGATGATTGGGAAGGTTTAGATATCGGCCCTGAAACTGTTAAAGCTTTCAGCGCGGTGATCGAAGAATCTAAAACCCTGTTATGGAACGGCCCGATGGGTGTTTTCGAAATGGAATCATTCGACAAAGGAACCAAAGCAGTTGCAGAAGCAGTAGTACGTGCAACCCAAAAAGGCGCCTTCTCATTAATTGGTGGCGGCGATTCGGCAGCAGCAGTTGCTAAATTTGGCTTAACCAATGATGTAAGCTATGTATCAACAGGCGGCGGCGCATTGTTAGAATACATGGAAGGCAAAGAATTGCCAGGCGTAAAAGCAATCAACGAATAATTTTAATTTTTCTTAATACATGTAAAAGGCTTCGAGTGATCGGAGCCTTTTTTTATTTTTGACTATGCCTGATAACCGAGCCCGTAGATTAATGTTGGCGCTTTTTATAGTAGTGTTTGTTCTCTTTAAGTATTATGCCTGGCATTCAATTAATATTAGAAACAAAAAAAACTTTGATTATAATTTTGCCGGTATTGTAGAAAATGTGACGTATGATGAAAAATTGATACCAAGTGTTACTGTACATAATAGGACCTATTATTTAGATACGGGTTATAATTTCGGTCAGGAAATAGGCAAGGGAGATTCTATTATAAAAAAGCGATCTTCACCTGTTTATAAACTAATTAAGTCTGATGGTAAAATTTTAACATTCACAAATGAATGACATTATGCAGTTACTTGAGTAGAGCTGAAGGACTATATAAAATATCCTTGCGCGCGATTGCATCGGGTGCTTAAAACTTCCCGGCGATTGCATCGCCACTGCATCTTCCACGTTTTTTACTATTTTAGTCGTAAATAAAAAATTCAATGCGTTTACTCTTTTCTCTGTTTATCCTGCTTACGGGTTTCTCGGCTTTTGCCCAGCAGCAAGCCCCGCCCGATGCCGCTTATATTAAAGCCAATTACACCAAGTACGAGTACCAGATCCCGATGCGCGATGGTAAAAAGTTATTTACCTCGGTATACGTACCTAAAGATTCTACTAAAAAATATCCCATCATGATGGACCGCACCTGTTACAGCGTTGCGCCTTATGGAGTAGATAAATATAAAGGCAGTCTCGGCCCCTCATCGCAATTTGTACACGATGGCTTTATTTTCGTTTACCAGGACGTTCGCGGCCGCTGGATGAGTGAGGGTATTTATGAAGAAATGACACCCGAACTGGAAGAGCACAAAACCAACAAAGATGTTGACGAGGGCACAGATACTTATGATACCATAGACTGGCTGATTAAAAACCTGCCGAACAATAACGGTAAAGTAGGGGTGTGGGGAATCTCTTATCCAGGCTTTTATACTACTACGGCGTTGCTGAGCCGTCACCCGGCTTTAGTAGCTGCCTCACCACAGGCACCGATTGCCGATTTATGGCGAGATGACGGCTGGCACAACGGTGCATTCTTTTTAGTGGCCAACTTTGGTTTTTATCCGGGTTTTACCAATCGTCAGGACGATAAGCCTACGCAACGCCGTGCCAAAGGCTTTGATGCCGGTACCGAAGATGGTTACGAGTTTTTTATGCGTATGGGGCCAACCCGTAATACCAACGACAAATATTATAAAGATACCATCCGCCTGTGGAGCGAAATGCTGAACCACCCCAACTACGATCAGCATTGGAAAGACCGTAACGTGTTGCCACACCTGCACGATATTAAAACTGCCGTATTAGTAACCGGTGGTTGGTACGATGCCGAAGATTTGTACGGCGCTATCAATACTTATAAAACGCTGGTCAAGAAAAACCCGAACACACCGGTTTATTTCGCAATGGGCCCTTGGGTACACGGTGGCTGGTCGCGCGGGCCGGGTGACCATTTAGGCGATGTTGATTTCGGCGGTCCGACTGGTCCGTATTACCGTGATAGTATCGAGTTCAAATTCTTTAGCCATTATCTGAAAGGTACTGACCTGAGCATCCAACCGGTAAACACTTTCGAAACCGGCGTTAACAAATGGAAGACTTATAAAACATGGCCGCCAAAAGAGGCTCAGGATAAAAACTTGTACCTGTTGGATAATGGTAAACTTTCATTCACTGCGCCATCGGCCGTAAAAAATACTTACGAAGAGTTTATCTCAGATCCATGGCATCCCGTTCCGTTTATTAACGGCATTGACATGGATATGAAACGCGAATACATGACCGGCGACCAGCGTTTTGCATCCCAACGCCCCGACGTATTAACCTGGCAAACGGATAGTTTGGATCATGATATTACCCTTGCCGGAAATATCTGGGCTAACCTTAAAGTAGCCATTACCGGTACAGATGCGGATTGGGTTGTGAAGGTGATTGACGTTTACCCGGATTCGACCCAAAACAATAAATGGGTGGGTAAAGATGTGCACTTATCAGGCTACCAGCAAATGGTACGCAGCGAAAGTATGCGTGGTAAATACCGTAACAGTACCGAGCACCCCGAGCCTTTTGTACCCGGACAAGTTACCCCAGTAAACTTCGAGCTACAAGATATATTGCACACCTTTAAAAAAGGCCACCGCATTATGGTACAGGTACAAAGTACCTGGTTCCCGCTTATTGACCGTAACCCGCAGAAGTTTGTAGATATTATGAAGGCTACGGATAAAGATTTCCAGAAGGCTACGCATAAGGTATATACCAGCAAAGAGCATCCAAGTTATTTGAAGGTAAGGGTGATAGAATAGGCCCTTACAAAACTCCATCCTCTGCACGTCATTGCGAGGTACGAAGCAATCCCCGGTATACAGAGCCGCTCTGAAAAGCTCGCGATTGCTTAGTACCTCGCAATGACGTTTTTTGTTCAGCTCAAACTTTTCTTTAAAGTTAAGGTTGTTAATTTAAATCTTATCGACATACAATGAGAGGTTCAATCCTTATTATTCTTTTCGTTTTACTGGCATCGTGCAAAAGCCCGGAGACTAAATCTGTGCAGAAGGATACTGTGCAAAAGCAGGTTGCTGTTAAAAAAGATACCGCAACTTTCTCGCAGCCATTTGTTAAAGATTTATACGCCAAGTCTGATTTAGTTGTCCGCGTAAAAGTGCTTGGTGCGGTTAAAAACCAGGACTTTTATGTAGTAAGTGCCAATTTGATCTCCACATATAAAGGTAAGGCTGATACAACATCGCCTTTAAAATACGAGGCTTTCTTAGAGGAAGGCGACTACAAAGAATTTTACGGAAAAGATTTGATCGTGTTTCTGAACACCAATAAGCACGATCCTAAACTTTTTGCAGCGGGCGTGCGTTGGGGCCGAATTGAAGCCAATGTAGAATTTGCTTACAGCGAAGAGTTAAACAATTACATCTTAAAGCTTAAATAATTATGCTGTTACCATCATATCAAAGCCTTATTACTAATTACCCCGGTAGTCAATACACATCTTTGCAGGTTAGAGATTTGGTAAAGGGCGATATTGAAAGCCATTCGCCAACGTTTGTTAATACATGTGTGATCAGGATGAGCAGGGCATTTAATTATGCTAATAGCGGTAGTTTGTTCGATATACCAAAAGGCTACCCAGGCTTGCTAACCTTTAAAGGCGGCGATGATCTTAACTATGCAATCAGGGTAAGCGAGTTCAATAATTATTTGAATCACCACTACGGTAAGCCAACTATTACACTAACCCGAAAAAATGGTGAGTTTGATATGAAAGCACTGCAAAATAAAACCGGTATCATCAGGTTTGAGGTAAGTGGTTGGAGCGATGCCACAGGCCATTTTAGCTTATGGGATGGAGGATGCCAATACTGCGGCGACCATGATTATTTCGCCATGAAACAAACCTCATCCATTTCATTCTGGAAGTGCTGAGTTGTCCTCTATTTATACTTATAAATCTTTAAGAATTTTAATCGCTCCCTTACCTGCTTAATCCACTCACGGGCCATTAGCTCGTGTGCGGGTACTGTTGGATGTACACCGTCCCAAATCCAGTAATTAACAGAGGTATCTTTAATTACCTTGTCGAACATGACAGGATAGTCAACTACTACGGCGTTAAACTCTGCTGCCAGTTTTAGTACGATCTCTTTACGCTGATTAACACTGTTTTTCCAAAGATCAAAGTGCTCATTAGTGCGGCTGCCCGGGTATACGAAGGGGAGACCCAACACAATCAATAAATCCGGGTTTTGTTGCCTGCTTTGGGTAAGGATGCTTCTGTAATCTGTTTCAAACTGAGTTAGCGGATCGCCTGGAGCTATATCACGTATGTAAGCATTGGTATCATTTACTCCCACCAAAATGCTTAATACATCTGGCTTAATATCCAACGCATCTGTTTGCCAGCGTGCTTTCAAATTGGCTACGGTATTTCCGCTGATGCCACGATTATAAAAGTGAAAATCATTATGGGCAAAGTCGGCCCCTATACGGGCTGCGATGTTAGATGCATAACCGTGCCCCATTGTATGGTTTAAATCGTTCTGATCGCGGCCACGGTTGCCATCAGTTATAGAATCCCCCTGGAATAAAAAGACGAGGCTATTTTTATCGGGCGTTGGGTTCGTGCTTCCTGCCAATGCATCAGTAACTAATCCTAAAGATAGGCTGGCTAATGTTGATGTTTTAATGAAGGTGCGGCGTGATGATTGCATTTTTTGTTTTGAACCAGAATTTATAGAATTAAAGAATTTTCAGAATGATTTTATAAATATGATTTAAGAATTAAAGACAAAGGTAATTCTGCCCATTCTTTAATTCTATAAATTCTGGTTCAGAAACTTATATCCCCAACTCTTCCATCAACTTATTAACCTTTTCCTGCATAGCAGTCAGCTCTTCCTCAAGCTTACTCACACGCGCTTCAAGAATTGTTACGGATGGTTTGTTAGAAACATCAATTTCATCATCTTCGGGGAAATCAAGGCTTTCACCCAGCAGGTGCATATAACGTTGCTCTTTTTGTCCGGGGCGTTTAGGGAGCTGGGTCAGATAAGGCATATCGCCGCTTCCTAATTTCTCGAGTGCTTCCTGCACATCATCAAGTGATTCAAATTCGTATAATCGGCCCGAATTGGTATTGAGTTCGCCGGGAGTTTGTGGCCCGCGTAGCAGAAGCAGACAAATCAACGCCACTTCCGATGGGATCACCGGAAACACAATGGCAAAGTTATGTTTGTATTTAATGGCACGGCTCGATCCACCTGTGGCGGTAGAGATCAGTCCTTTTCTTTTTAAAGTATCAAGTGCTGTAATTACGGTGTTATCATCGTACTCAACCACAGGCCTGCGTGCCGATTTTTGATTGCAGGCTGCCACCAGGGCATTCAAAGTCATGGGATAATAATCGGGTGTGGTGCGGCTCTTCTCCATTAATGAGCCCAGTACGCGTATTTCTTCGTTATTTAATTTAGGTAATTGGTCCATAAGCAAATATGTTTATTTATCGGAGATATTAGCTTTATTTAAATGATTTTCTTGTCCTGATGTATAAATATATGTTGCTATAACTATATTTATTGCCGATGCCCCTCTTTACACATCATGAAAAACAATTCTCTAACCAGGCTTTCATTGGCCTGTTGTTTAATAATTTTAGGGGTAAAAAGCAGCTATAGTCAGGCTCGTAGCGGAATTGGATTTTCCTATGGTTTTAATAAGCCTTTTTCTGGCGATTATAGTGCCGGTGCCGGTTGGCAATTATTGGGTAGTATTGCGCTCAGCAACAAACTGGCCCTTTCACCATATATTGGTTATGATAACCTGAAAGGCAACCTGCGTTTTAACACTACGGCACCCGATGCAAGCGGTGGTTACCACCAGGGCAGGATCCAGAATGTAGACCTGATTAATGCAGGTGTCGATGCTAAATATTATCTCAATAACTGTTTTTTTGTAAAAGGCGGCGCACTGGTTTACGCGGCTGGTGGTAATGAGGATCTTATTAATGTGGGGCTCGGTTTATCGGGCGGTGCAGGGCTCTCTTTGCCGGTTGATGAGCATCTTAAATTCGAGTTTACAGGTTACTCCAATGTGGTTTATATTCAGCCCGCAAGTGGTCACGGCATCACACCTTATGTGGGACTGAGGGCGGCCATCTATTTCGACTTTGGAAAGCCACTGCTGAGGTAAGTCAATCCATAATTTAAAGCAAATTAAACACTTATAAACAACAAAGCCCGGCCGCAAGCCAGGCTTTGTTGTTTAAGTTAAAATTGTTAAAAACTTTTTGTGGGAAAAAGTGGTATAAAGTGGAACATACGTGTTACTTTTACGTTGGAATTTTACCATAACTGTATAGATGTCTCACTTTTTAGGAGAATTTGAGTGTAAACTGGATGCCAAAGGACGGATGATGATCCCCACTGGCCTCAAACGTCAGCTTCCGGAAGCTGAGGCAGAGGGCCTTGTGATCAACCGTGGCTTTGAAAAGCACCTGGTTATCTATACCCGAAAAGAGTGGAATCTGATCATTGAAGATCTGGCGAAGCTTAATCAGTACGAGAAAAGAACCCGCGAATTTATAAGATATTTTACGCGCGGCGCTACAGAATTATCATTAGATGCCAATGGTCGCATTTTGCTGCCAAAAGCGCTGTTGGAATATGCTGGTATCGGTAATGATGTAGTGCTGGCTTGCCAACTGAATAAAATAGAGGTTTGGGATCAAAAAGCCTATGATGCCCAGATGGATAGCGAGCCTGAGAACTTTGCTAACCTGGCCGAAGAGGTAATGGGTGGCTTAGGAAGGAGGAGTGATGGATAACACTTACCATACTCCAGTAATGTTGGCCGAATGTATTGAGGGTTTAGAGATTAAACCTAACGGTACTTATGTAGATGTGACTTTTGGCGGTGGCGGCCATTCGCGCGAGATTATGAAACATCTGGGCGAGAAAGGTACACTGGTTGCTTTTGATCAGGATGCGGATGCGCAGCAAAATATGATAGCTGACGACCGTTTCATTTTTGTGGATCAGAACTTCCGTTACCTCAAAAATTTCGCCCGTTTACATGGGGTTATCCCGGTTGATGGGATCCTGGCCGATCTGGGTGTTTCATCGTACCAGTTTGATCAGGCCGATCGTGGTTTCTCAATCCGTTTTGATGCCGAGCTGGATATGCGTATGAACCAGTCGGGCGATTTAACGGCAAAACAAGTAGTTAATACGTATGCTGAAGCCGACCTCCACAGAATTTTTGGCATTTATGGGGAAATCCAAAATGCAAAATCACTGGCGCGTACGGTAGTAACCGCAAGGTTAAATGGTTCGATTGATACGATTGCAGATTTAAAAAATGCCATCGCTGGATTGATTCCTCGTGGTAAAGAAAATAAATACCTGGCGCAGGTTTTCCAGGCGCTAAGGATTGAGGTTAACCAGGAACTGGAAGCGCTGAAGGAATTTTTATTCCAGGCAGCAGAAATCCTGAAACCGGGTGGCAGATTGGTAGTGATGTCATATCACTCACTGGAAGACCGGTTGGTTAAAAACTTCATCGCCAAAGGAAAATTCAGCGGAGAATTGGAGAAAGATATATACGGAAATGATGATCGCCCGCTGGTGGCTGTAAGTCGTGGAGCTATTACAGCAACCGAGGACGAGATTAAACAAAATAACAGGGCGCGTAGTGCCAAATTAAGGATAGCTGTAAAGAAATGAACCGTTTAATTGCAGATATAGCCGAAGAAGAAAACGAACAAGAAGTTGTGGCCGAAGCGCCTAAGGTGCAAAAGCCCGAAAACTTTTTTGCTTTGTTTTTACGCAAGGGTTTCATCTCTCCGGATGATGCTACCCGCGCGCTCCCGTTTATCCTGTTTTTGTCGTTTCTGGCCATGATCTATATCGCTAACAGGCATTTGGCCGAGACGTATTTACGTGATATAGATAAGTATAGCAAAGAAGTAAAAGAATTAAGCTGGGATTATAAAAGCACCAAAGCCGAGCTGGCCTTTAAAAGCACGCTTACAGAGGTTGCCAAACGTGCCGATACATTAGGAGTGAGGGTATCATTAGATCCGCCGCAGAAGATAGTAGTGAAAGAGGAGGGTGATAAATGAGTATCAGAACCAATATATTATTAAGGGTGTACCTGGCTTTTGGGCTCATTTTGCTGTTTGCGCTGGCTGTGGTATTACAGCTTTTCAATGTGCAGTTTAAACAGGGTAAAAAATGGGCAGCAATGGCGCAAACCTTGTCTACCCGTTATATGACTGTAGATGCAGCCCGCGGTAATATTTTCGCGGTTGATGGCAGTTTGCTGGCCACCTCGGTGCCCGAGTATGAGCTGCACATGGATATGTTGGCTGGTGGTATTGCTGACGATAAAATATTTTACGCCAAGGTTGATTCGCTGGCCCTGAAAATGTCTCAGTTTTTTGGCGACAGATCTGCCAAAGAATATTCGATGATATTGCGTGATGCCCGTAAGGATAGCGCGCGTTACCAGCTGATCCGTCGTAAGGTAGGTTACCAGGAGTTGAAGAAAATTCGCCAGTTCCCCATTTTCAATATGGGTAAATATAAAGGCGGCTTAATCATCGTGCAAAAGAACCGAAGGATTATGCCTTTCCGCACTTTGGCTATGCGTACCATCGGTTACAAAAACGAGAACGTTAAAAATGGTGTAGGCCTTGAAGGTGCTTACGCCAATTATATTGATGGCGAAAGCGGTCAGCGTTTGATGCAGCGTATAGCGGGCGGTGTTTGGATGCCGGTGAATACGGAGGATGAGATTTCATCAAAAGATGGCGCAGATATTATGTCGACCATTGACATCAACTACCAGGATGTGGTACAAAGCGCATTGGAAAAACAAATGATTAAAAGCGATGCCGATCATGGTGCCGCCATTTTAATGGAAGTACAAACCGGCGAAGTTCGCGCAGTGGCCAACTTTAACAAGATTGCCCCGGGCGAATATAAAGAGCAGTTTAACTACGCCATCGCAGGTAACCAGGATCCGGGTTCTACTTTTAAAGTAGCCTCGTACATGGCTTTGCTGGAAGATCATAAGGTTGATACCAGTACACGTGTTAACACAGGTACATATTCTGTTCCGGGTAAAGTGATTACAGATTCGCACGGTAGTATTGGGGTTGTCTCAGTTCAACGGGCGTTCGAAGAATCATCTAACGCGGCGGTTGCCTATTTGGTAAACAATGCTTACCACGATAACCAGGCACAGTTTACCAACCACTTATACGCCTGGCACCTAAATGAAAAAATGGGCTTGCAAATTCCCGGTGAAGCACAGCCGGTTGTTAAGAACCCTAAGAACAGGAGTTGGAACAAGAATTTGACGCTGCCGCAAATGGCTTATGGCTATGAGATGCAACTAACACCGCTGAAAATGTTGTCGTTTTATAATGCCATTGCAAACAACGGCAAATACGTAACGCCAATTTTTGTGAAAGAAATTCGCCGTTTAGGCAACACGGTAGAGCATTTTCAAACCCGTGTAACTAACGAGAAAATGTGTTCTGATGTAACGTTGCATAAAATGCAAGGCATGTTAGAAAGTGTGGTACTTAATGGTACCGGTAAAGTAGCTTACAGCCCGTTGTATAAAGTTGCTGCAAAAAGCGGTACTGCACAGGTGGCCGATGGCAATAAAGGTTATAAGGCTAAGAAACAATACCAGGCTTCTTTCTGCGGATATTTTCCGGCAGATAAGCCTAAATATTCATTAATAGTGGTTATTAACGACCCTAAGAACGGTTACTATGGTGCCGCGGTAGCGGGACCGGTTTTCAAGGAAATTGCTGATAAGGTTTTCTCGAGCGATTTGGAAATGAACCAACAACCACCGGTTAGGTTTGCCAGCACTACCAAGCCTACTGTTAAAGCAGGTGATGCCAAAGCTTTACAGCAAGTTTACGGCAAGCTGGGTGTAAAAGGAAACCCGAAGGCAGATAGCGGCGATTTTGAATCGGACACCAGCGATCGCCCGATGGGCCAGCTGGCTAAAAAGAAAGTGTTAACCGTACCGAGTGTAACAGGTATGGATTTAAGCGATGCGCTGTATGTACTGGGCAACGCAGGTTATAAAGTAGCAGTACACGGAAGCGGATTGGTGAAAACGCAATCTGTAACCGGTGGAAGTATAATACCCAAGGGATCTAAAATATCAATAGAACTGGAATGAGGTACCTGAGTAAAATATTAGATGGCATAACCTTCACCGAATTGCAAGGCAGTGCCGATGTGGAAATTACTTCCATTACGGCCGATTCGCGCCAGGTAAAGCCGGGTACTTTGTTTGTTGCCGTTAAAGGTACACAGATAGACGGGCACATTTATATTGAACAGGCTATTAAAGACGGCGCTGTTGCTATTGTATGCGAAGATTTACCCGGCCACACGGCTGGCGAAGTTGCTTTCCTGATGGTTGGTAATTCGGCAGCGGCACTGGGTATACTGGCTTCTAATTTTTATGATAAACCATCGGCTAAATTAAAGCTGGTTGGTGTAACCGGTACTAATGGTAAAACTACGGTTGCTACGCTATTGTATCAGTTGTTTACAGATCTGGGTTATAAATGCGGGTTGATCTCGACTGTTGAAAATAAGATCAACGGAAAAATTATACCATCAACCCATACCACGCCCGATCCGGTTGCTTTGAATGGGTTATTGAATGATATGGTAAATGCCGGCTGCGATTACGCCTTTATGGAAGTAAGCTCGCACGCGGTTGCACAACATAGAATAGAAGGTCTGCAGTTTTCGGGAGGGATCTTCACCAACCTAACGCACGATCATTTAGACTATCATAAAACATTTGAAAACTACCTGAAAGCCAAGAAGGCATTCTTTGATGGTTTGCCTAAAAATGCTTTCGCACTAACCAACATCGACGACCGTAATGGTAACGTAATGCTGCAAAATACCAAAGCCTACAAAAAAAGCTACGCTCTTAAAAGCATGGCCGATTTTAAGGTAAAGGTATTGGAAGATCAGTTTACCGGCTTGCTGCTGAATATAGATGGCGAAGAAGTTTGGTTTAAAATGGTTGGCATGTTTAACGCCTATAACCTGCTTGCGGTTTATGGAGCTGCCATGCTGCTCGATCAGGATAAAGCCAAGGTGTTAACCAGCCTGAGCAAACTATCGGGTGCAGAAGGAAGATTTGATTACGTGATTTCACCTAACCGCATCATAGGTATTGTGGATTATGCGCACACCCCTGATGCGGTGCAGAATGTGTTAAGTACCATTAAAGATATCCGCAAAGGAACCGAAAAGGTAATTACCATCATCGGTTGCGGTGGCGACAGGGATAAAACCAAACGCCCGGTAATGGCCAAAGTTGCCTGCGACTGGAGCGATAAGGTGATCCTTACCTCTGATAACCCACGCTCTGAAGACCCGGCGCAGATTATCAAGGATATGGAAGCCGGAGTTGATCCTTCTAACCAAAGGAAAACCATCAGTATTGTAGATAGGAGAGAAGCTATTAAAACGGCAGTGCACCTGGCGCAGCCGGGAGATATTATCCTACTGGCAGGAAAGGGGCACGAGAAGTATCAAGACGTGAAGGGCGTGAAAAGCCATTTCGACGACAAAGAAGAATTAATTGAACAATTTAAAACGGTAAGCTAAGATATCAGCACACTGCCACAAAGAGAAGAGCATGTTATATTATCTGTTTAGCTATTTAGATAAAAACTACAGTTTTCCCGGCTCGGGGCTGTTTCAGTACATCACGTTTAGGATGGCACTGGCAGTTATTACGTCGCTTATCGTAACTACGGTTTGGGGTAGGAGATTGATTGACTATATCCGCTACAAACAGGTAGGTGAAACAGTTAGAAACCTGGGTCTGGAAGGCCAGATGCAAAAGCAAGGTACACCAACAATGGGTGGTATCATCATTTTGCTGGGCATCCTGATCCCCACTTTGCTGTTCGCTAAGCTGGGAAATATCTATGTGATACTGATGCTGATTACCACTGTTTGGTTAGGCGCTATCGGTTTCTTGGACGATTATATTAAAGTATTTAAAAAGAATAAAGAAGGATTAGCGGGCAGGTTTAAAATTATTGGTCAGGTTGGTTTAGCAATTATCATCGGGTGGACAATGTATTTCCATACGGACATCATCATCCGCCAGGAAGTAAAACTTCCGGTTAAATATGATGCCCCGGTTGATTTCCATTGGAAAGGCAAAACCCCTGTTTACACCCAGGATATTAAATCGACCAAAACCACTATCCCGTTCTATAAAAACAACGAGTTTGATTACGGTAAGGTGTTAAAATTTGGCGGTCACAATTACGAAGGATACGCACTGGTGGTGTTTCTGGCCTTTGTGATCTTCATTATCACCTTTATATCAAACGGGGCCAATATTACTGATGGTATCGATGGCTTGGCAACGGGTACTTCGGCCATTATCGGGGTTACGCTGGCCATACTGGCTTATGTATCCGGTAATACGATGATAGCGGATTATCTCAACATTATGTACATCCCTAATTCGGGAGAGCTGGTGGTTTTTGCCGGTGCGTTTGTTGGGGCTTGTGTGGGTTTCCTGTGGTATAACTCGTACCCGGCACAGGTGTTTATGGGCGATACAGGTAGTTTGGCAATCGGCGGTATCATCGCAGTGTTTGCCATTATGATCCGTAAGGAATTATTGCTGCCGATACTGTGCGGTGTTTTTGTGGTCGAGAATTTTTCGGTGATCATCCAGGTAGGCTGGTTTAAGTTCACCAAGAAACGTTTTGGCGAAGGCCGAAGGGTTTTCCTGATGGCACCACTGCATCACCATTATCAGAAAAAGGGTTTCCACGAAGCAAAAATTGTTACCCGCTTCTGGATTATCTGCATTATGCTGGCGATTATAACGGTGTTGATGCTGAAAATAAGGTAAAAGAGAGTCAAGAATCGAGAGACAAGAAACAAGACAATTAACCGTAGAGGCACAATACTTTGTGTCTCTGTACAAAATAGAAAGAGAGACACAAAGTATTGTGTCTCTACGGAAAACTAAAAAGATAAATGAGCGAAGCGAATAACATATCAACTAAAGCTCCCTCTCCTTTGGAGAGGGTTGGGGAGAGGTTAGCCATTCTCGGTGCAGGCGAAAGCGGTGTTGGGGCGGCATATCTTGCCCAACAGCAGGGTTTTGATGTGTTTGTTTCGGACATGGGTGCTATTGCCGATAAATACAAAAAACAGCTTCAGGATTGGAATATCCGCTTTGAAGAGGGGCAGCACACCGAAAGCGAGATTCTGAATGCAACGGAGGTGATAAAAAGTCCGGGTATACCGGAGAAGGCCGCGATGGTTAAGAAACTGAGAGCGCAGGGTACACCAGTGATCTCGGAGATTGAGTTTGCAAGCCGCTATACCAATGCGAAGATGATCTGTATTACAGGTTCGAATGGTAAAACTACCACAACCAGCCTTACTTATCACATCCTGAGCAAAGCTGGTTTAAATGTGGGTTTAGCTGGTAATATTGGTAAAAGCTTCGCCTACCAGGTGGCTACCGAGCAGTTCGATTACTATGTGCTGGAGATCAGCAGCTTTATGCTGGACGATATGTACGAGTTTAAGGCTGACATCGCAGTATTGCTCAACATCACACCCGATCATTTAGACCGGTACGATTACAAAATGGAGAATTATGTGGCTTCAAAATTCCGCATAGCACAAAATCAAACGGCGGCAGATTATTTTATCTATTGTGCTGATGATTCAGAAACGATAAAAGGAATGGAAGGCCGCACGTTTGGTGCGCAGCAATTGCCATTCTCAATTATAAAAAAAGAAAATCCGGGAGCTTATTTAGACCCCGAAAACAACATCATTATACAAACTAACCAACTACAAGAAACATTTATTATGTCGATCAACGAACTGGCTCTGCAGGGAAAGCACAACATTCACAATTCTATGGCCTCAGGTATTGTGTCAAAAGTGCTCGAATTAAGAAATTCAACTATACGCGAAAGTATGGGCGATTTCAAGAATATTGAACACAGGCTGGAGCAGGTAGGCAAAATATCTGGTATCAATTTCGTTAACGATTCTAAGGCCACTAACGTTAACTCAACCTGGTTTGCATTAGAGAGCACACCAAAAGAAATTATCCTGATTATGGGCGGCGTTGATAAAGGCAACGACTATACCATGCTCGAGGACTTAGTTAAGCAAAAAGTAAAAGCAATTGTGTGTCTGGGTAAAGAAAACCAACGTATCCACCAGGCATTTAAAGGCATGGTTACCGAGATTATCGATACACAATCGGCACAAGAGGCAGTTTATGTAGCCTACCATTTAGCTAAAAAAGGCGACACCGTTTTGTTGTCACCAGCTTGCGCCAGTTTCGACCTGTTTAAGAATTATGAAGACAGAGGCGATCAGTTTAAAAAGGCAGTAATGGATCTTTAGTAATTAGATAATTTGATGATTTGTCGATTTGGCAATGAATTGAAAAGATGAAGAAAGAACAATAAATAGAACGTCATGCTGAACTTGTTTCGGGATCCCACAAGCCAGGTCGGCGACTTAGCATGTGGGATCCCGAAACAAGTTCGGGATGACGGGGGGATAAATCCGAAATTGAACATCCGAAATCCGAAATGAAAATGATAGCATTGGATAACATACTTAGCAGAACCAAAGGCGATCGCTGGATCTGGTTGATAGTAATACTACTGTCTACCATTTCTATGATGGCGGTTTACAGCTCAACAGGTACCATCGCTTATCAGCATGATACCGGCGCAGAACGGTATTTGATGAAACACATGTTCATGATCCTGGGTGGTATTGCGCTGATGTACATTTCGCACAAGTTGGATTACCGCTATTATGCCGGTATCTCTAAAGTGCTGATGGTAATTACGCTGCCATTGCTGGTTTATACTTTGGTGTTTGGTAGCCACGTGAATGATGCGAGCCGTTGGGTAGCCATCCCCGGTACGGGTTTAACGTTCCAAACATCGGATTTGGCTAAGCTGGCATTGATCACTTACCTGGCACGCACCTTATCGCGCAAGCAGGAAAACATTAAGGATGTTAAACAATCCTTTATCCCTATTATGGGTTCGGTTTGTGTGGTGTTTATTTTGATTGCACTGGCCAACTTATCTACGGCTTTAATGCTTTTTGGTGTTAGCATTTTACTGCTCATTATGGGCCGTATTAGTGTTAAGCAAATTGCTGTGGTGTGTTTGGCAGGTGCGTTTTTACTGGCAGGTGTGGTGCTGTTAGGTCCACGTCGCGCTACGTATAAATCGCGTATCGAAGCTTACATGCACCCGGAGAAGGCCAACCCGGATAAATCATTCCAGGCCGATCATGCCAAGATAGCTATTGCAACAGGCGGAGTGTTTGGTAAAGGACCGGGTAACAGTACAGAGCGTAATTATTTACCGCAATCGTACTCAGATTTTATTTATGCAACAATTGTAGAAGAGTATGGTTTAATCGGTGGCCTGCTGGTCATAGCCATTTACCTGTTTCTACTTTATAGATGTGTTAAAATAGTAACCAAAGCGCCTAAAGCCTTTGGTGCTTTGCTTGCGGCCGGGCTAAGTTTCAGCTTAACTATACAAGCGTTTGCCAATATGGCTATTGCGGTAGGTTTAGGCCCGGTGAGCGGGGTACCGCTTCCATTGGTTAGTATGGGTGGTACGTCGATTTTGTTTACCAGTGTGGCGTTCGGTATTATCCTGTCGGTTAGCAGGCATATTGACGAAACAACGGGCGAAAATGCCATCGGTAAAGAAGGAAATTTAAGAGAAGCAAATAAAAGAGAAAACAATAAAGTAGTAGTAGGCGAAATAGAAATGGCGTAAGGGGAAGAAGGATTAAGGACGAAAGACAAAAGATACTTAGGACAACATATCAATGGGAAAACAGCATCAAACTAAAAGTTCGGCTCCACGCATCATTATAAGTGGTGGCGGTACTGGGGGGCATATATTCCCGGCGGTATCAATTGCCAATGCTTTAAAGGCGCTCGATCCTGATACTGAGATTTTGTTTGTGGGGGCGCTTGGTCGTATGGAAATGGAAAAAGTTCCGGCGGCTGGTTATAAAATTATTGGACTAAATATCCAGGGTATCCAGCGTGGTTCTATCGTGAAGAACCTGATGTTCCCGATCAAGCTGGCGCAAAGTGTGCTGAAGGCTATCCAGATCATCAAAGATTTTAAACCTGATGCTGCAGTTGGTGTGGGTGGTTATGCATCCGGCCCTTTATTGTACGCCGCCTCGTTGAAAAAGATCCCATACCTCATTCAGGAGCAAAACTCTTATGCAGGTATTACTAATAAATGGCTGGGCAACAAGGCCGAAAAAATATGTGTGGCTTTTGATGGCATGGATAAGTTTTTTCCTGCCGATAAGATCATCAAAACCGGTAACCCGGTACGGAAGGATTCGGTTGATATAGCGAAGAAACGCATGGCAGCTTTGGAGCTGTTAAAGCTATCGAGCGAGAAGAAAACGATATTAATTACAGGTGGTAGTCTGGGCGCACGTACACTGAACAAAAGCATCCGCGCTGGTTTGCAAAAACTGATTGATGCCGATGTGCAGGTGATATGGCAAACAGGCAAGAGCTATTATAAAACGCTGATCGAAGAATTGGGTAAAGACTATCACGAAAATGTGGTGATTACCGAGTTTCTGAGTCGTATGGATTTGGCTTATGCCGCTGCGGACGTGATTATATCACGTGCTGGTGCAGGTACAATTGCCGAGTTGTGTATTGTGAAGAAGCCGGTTATCCTGGTGCCTTCGCCAAATGTGGCCGAAGATCATCAGACTAAGAACGCACTTGCCCTGGTGCATGATAACGCCGCTTTATTTGTGGCTGACCGTGATGCAGAAACAACCCTGGTTGATAAGGCGCTGGAACTATTAAATGATAAAGACAAGCAAGCTACGCTGAGCAAAAACATTGGTACCCTGGCCTTGCCAAATGCCGATAAAGATATTGCCCACGAAGTAATAAAGCTGATTAAATAAAGAACTGAAAAATGAAGTTAAGTAACATACAAAGGGTTTACCTGGTAGGCATTGGCGGTATAGGCATGAGTGGCCTTGCCCGCTACTTTGCGCACCTGGGTTGTGCCGTTTGTGGTTACGATAAAACTTCGACCCCGTTGACTACAGAGTTAAGCAATGAGGGGATTGAAATAGTATTTGAAGATAATAGCGCATTAATTCCGGCCGAATTTCATTCGCCTGATGAGCATACGCTGATTATCTGGACGCCCGCTATCCCTAAAAATTCGGAGATCCTGAATTTCTTTATCGATAACGGATTTAAGCTGTTTAAGCGTTCGCAGGTGTTGGGTATTTTAAGCGAGGGTATGTATACCATTGCGGTTGCCGGTACGCATGGTAAAACTACTACATCGTGCATGGTGGCACATATCCTGAAACATTCGGGTAAAGATTGCTCGGCATTTTTGGGTGGCATTGCATCAAACTACAACACCAATGTGCTGTATGGTAAAAACAATATCATGGTGGTTGAGGCCGATGAGTATGATCGCTCGTTTTTGACCCTGCATCCTGATATTGCCATTGTAACCTCGATGGATGCAGATCATTTGGATATCTATGGAGATCATAGCCATCTGAATGAATCGTTTCAATTGTTTGTTTCGCAACTGAAAGCAAACGGTAACGTTATCGCCAAAAAAGGTTTGGAGATCAGCAGCACTTTAACCTACAGTATTAAAGAGCAGGCCGATGTTTATGGCGAGAATATCAGGATTGAAAATGGAGAGTTCTTTTTTGATTTTATATCTAACAGTGTTAAAATATCTAACATCCATCTGGGTATCCCTGGCATCCATAATGTAGAGAATGCTGTGGCTGCCATACAGGCTGCTTTGTTGGTTGGTGTAGAGCCGGAAAAAATTAAAGCTGCGTTAACTGCATTTCGTGGTGTGAAACGCAGGTTCGAGTATTTGGTTAAAACACCAGAACATATTTATATCGATGATTACGCGCATCACCCCGAAGAGTTGCGGGCGGCCATATCATCAGTAAAAAGAATCTATCCGGATAATAAGCTGACGGCCATTTTTCAGCCGCACCTGTTTACCCGTACGCGCGATTTTGCCGATGACTTTGCCGAAGTGCTGAGCATGGTAGATGAACTGATATTGTTAGAGATTTATCCGGCGCGCGAGTTGCCTATTGAAGGCGTAACCTCGCAAATGCTGCTGGATAAAGTAACATTATCAGACAAAAAGATATTAAGCAAAGCTGAAACGCTGGCATACATTAAGGCCGAAATGCCCGAACTGTTGCTGACCGTAGGGGCTGGAGATATAGATCAGTTGGTTCAACCTTTAAAACAAATCTTGAGCGATGTTTAAGAAGAAGATTTGGAAACCAATATTGATCGGGCTGGCATGGGCGGCTTCCCTTAGCGGGGTTGTTGTGCTCATGAGCTTTATTAATGTTAAAAAAGAGGCAGTGGTTTGTAAGGATGTAAAGGTTTACATCCCCGGCAACCAGTATTTTATAGATAAGGAGGAGATAGATAACATATTACATTTAAACAGTACAAATACACTAATAGGTCGCAGGATTGCCGGCATTAACATGCACGACCTTGAGAATAAATTAAAGGCAAATGCCTTCATAGAAACGGCACAGGTATATGCCGATATGGATGGCGTTATAAGGGTAGAAGTTACGCAGCGCACGCCTATTTTACGTATGATGACCCAGTTTGATAAGGACTTTTATGTAGACGAACACGGTTTAAAAGTCCCGCTGTCTAACAATTTTACGGCCCGCGTACTGGCAGCCAATGGTTTTATTGAAGAACCATTTGGTAATAAGATTGATACGCTGCATACCGATATGGCTAAACAGGTTTTTAAAACCGCCGCATTTATATCGAAAGATACCTTGTGGAACGCGCAAATAGCACAGATCTACGTAAACCAGCAACACGAAATGGAGCTGATACCCCGTGTGGGTAACGACCGCATTTTGCTGGGTAATGCAGATTCACTGCAAACCAAATTTGCCAACCTGCTTGCTTTTTACAAGCAGGCTATACCGAGAGTAGGCTGGGAGGCCTATAAACTCATTAATATAAAATACGCCAACCAGGTTATTGGCGTAAAGAAAGACAGTACTAATAAAGATGGATCGGTTAAACCGGCTTCGGCTGTAAAACCAGATTCATTACAGAACAAGATTCAGGACACATCGCATATAAAGAATTGATTATGGACAAAAGCTCAACACTCGACAAAACTTCGCCAATTATTGTAGGCCTTGATATAGGTACTACAAAAATTTGTGCAATTGTGGGCCGCCGTAGCAAAAACGGAAAGATAGAAATACTGGGGATCGGCAAAGCCGAATCGGCCGGTGTTACGCGTGGTATGGTTTCCAATATCGATAAAACGGTACAGGGCATCACCCAGGCGGTAGAGGTAGCGGGATCACAATCAAACGTAGAAATCAGGGTTGTAAATGTAGGTATCGCAGGTCAGCACATTAAAAGCCTGCAACACCGCGGTTTGATAACCCGTCGCGATTTAAATTCTGAGATCAGCCGCAAGGACATTGAAAAGCTGATTGAAGATATGTATAACCTGGTAATGCCTCCGGGCGAGGAAATTATCCATGTGTTACCACAGGAGTTTACGGTAGATAACGAACCCGGCGTTAAAGACCCGATTGGTATGGCAGGCGTACGTCTTGAAGCTAACTTCCATATCATTTCGGGCCAGGTAACTGCCATTAAAAATATAGTGAAATGTGTTACCAAAGCTCACTTGGAAAGCCAGGAGCTGATACTGGAGCCATTAGCATCCTCTGAATCTGTTTTAAGCGATGAAGAAAAAGAGGCTGGTATTGTTTTGGTTGATATCGGTGGTGGTACTACAGATGTGGCTATCTTCCACGAAGGTATTATCCGTCACACCGCGGTTATTCCATTTGGTGGTAACAGCGTAACCGAAGATATTCGCGAGGGCTGTTCTGTAATGCGTAACATAGCCGAGCAATTGAAAGTAAGATTTGGCTCTGCTTTGGCTGATGAAAATAAAGAGAACGAGATTGTATGCGTGCCGGGTTTACGTGGCCGCGAATCGAAAGAAATTTCGGTTAAAAACCTGGCTTATGTAATCCAGGCCCGTATGGAAGAGATCGTGGAGCATATTTACTACGAGATCAAATCATCAGGTTACGAGAAAAAACTGATCGGTGGTATCGTTATCACAGGTGGTGGTGCGCAGTTGAAACACCTGCCGCAACTAGTAGAATATGTAACCGGTTTAGATTGCCGCGTGGGTTACCCTAACGAGCATTTGGCCAAGAACGAAGTATTGCCTAAAAACATATACGAAGAGCTGCAAAGCCCTACTTATGCAACCGGTATTGGTTTGTTGATAAAGGGTATCCAGAAAACCGAGTATGACAATTTAGAGCAAACTGCACCGCAGCAGGCCAAAATTGAGAAGCAAAAATACACCGACGATAAAAAGTTCGGTTTGTTGGGTAAGATCCTCGAAACGGGCAAACGTTTCATTAAAGACGATATCAAGGACGAGGATTTCCTTAAATAAATTAACAATTAAGAAGTTTTCCACATTGTTGACAATTGTTAATAAACTATGTGGAAAAACTTTTATTATTACATTAAGCAAAGTCAATGATTTGCCAATGCTCATTTAGCTGAAAAACAAGATCATGCAGTTTGAAATGTTAAAAGAAAAATCCTCTATCATCAAAGTAATTGGTGTTGGAGGCGGCGGTGGAAATGCAGTAAACCACATGTACAGACAAGGCATTATGGGTGTAGATTTCATAATCTGTAACACCGATGCCCAGGCATTGGAGTTAAGCCCAATACCTAATAAGGTACAATTAGGCGCCAGTTTAACCGAAGGAATGGGAGCAGGATCTATACCTGAAGTAGGTAAAAATTCGGCTATCGAAAACATCGACGATATTAAGCAAATGCTGGGTGTTAACACCAAAATGCTGTTTATCACTGCCGGTATGGGTGGCGGTACCGGTACCGGTGCAAGCCCTATCATTGCTAAAGCAGCCCGCGAAATGGATATCCTAACCGTGGGTATTATAACTATGCCTTTCTCTTTCGAGGGTAAACGCCGTAAAATGCAAGCCGAAGAAGGTTTGGAAGAACTGAAAAGAAATGTAGATTCTTTCCTGGTAATTTCTAACGACCGTCTTCGCCAGATCTTCGGAAACTTAACCTTAGGTTCTGCCTTTGCGCAAGCCGATGATATATTAACTACAGCCGCCAAAGGTATTGCAGAGATTATCACCTTACCGGGTTATATCAACGTTGACTTTAAAGATGTGCGCACAGTAATGCGCGACAGCGGTGTATCTATCATGGGTAGCTGTGCAGCTGAAGGTGAAAACCGTGCGCTGCGTGCTGTAGAAGGTGCATTATCATCGCCGTTATTGAAAGATAACGAAATTGAAGGTGCTCGCTACATCCTGTTAAACATCAGCTCTGGCGACAAAGAGGTTACGATGGATGAGGTTTCTGTTATTACAGATTACATTCAGGAAGAAGCCGGTTTAGCTGCTGATTTAATTTGGGGTAACTGTAAAGATGAGGCCCTGGGCGATAAGCTTTCGGTAACCATCATCGCTACAGGTTTCCAAACTAAAGACGAGCGCGAAAAAGAACAGAACAATAAAAAGGTAGTATCAATGCTGGTGCCTGAGAATGCGCCACTGGTAAAACCTATTAACGAGTTTGTAACGCCAAAAACGGAAGAGGCTAACGCCAATGCAGAAATGTTCCTGAAAAAGGATACACAAAAGCAACAAACCGGTTTATTTGACCTGTTTGCCAAAGGCGAAGAAGCTAATCAACAGTCATCATCGCAACCTTCTGTTATTAAGCATAGCCTAATGCCAGAGGAGCCAGCTGCTGCACCAAGCAATGATAGCGAGCCGGGTATCGAGTTTACCTTCAAGGTAACTGAGTCTGTAATGAATTTTGAGCCGGTGATGCAGGCAGAACCTGTTACCCAGCCAGAGCCTGAACCAGAGCCGCAACCGGTTGTTGGTGCGGATGATCACAAAACTGATGAATCTATCGAAGAGCAGTTGCGTAAATCTCGCGAGCGTATTATGCGTTTGAAAGACCTGAGCATGAAACTGCGCAACGGCAACTTACAGGAGCTGGAAAATGTACCTGCTTACAAACGTAAGGAAATTGCACTGCAGCAAACGCCAATGTCTGACGAGAGCCAGATCTCAAGGTTTTCATTAACCGATACAGACGGCCAAACTGAGATCAGAAAAAACAACTCGTTTTTACACGATAATGTTGATTAATTAATATAAACTATAGATTAAAGAGCCTTTGTATAACTTTACAAAGGCTCTTTTGTTATAACCCATTATAAAAAGTTATAACCATTGTCTGAGCGCGAAATACGGTTATATTTGTATATTATTGGCAAAATTTAGAATAAGACGTTTTGGATTTATTTGACAAGATAGCAAAGACTATGGGCGGGCCGCTGGGCCAGCATCAAAAATGGTCGCATGGGTACTTTTCATTCCCTAAATTGGAGGGTGAAATAGCGCCGCACATGTATTTTAACGGGAAAGAGCATTTGGTGTGGAGTTTAAATAACTATCTGGGCCTTGCCAATCATCCCGAAGTAAGGGAAGCAGATGCAAAAGCTGCTGCCGATTTTGGTATGGCGTATCCAATGGGTGCACGTATGATGTCTGGTAACTCCAAATATCATGAAGCACTTGAGACCGGCCTTGCCGAATTTGTGGGTAAAGAAGACGCTTTCTTACTAAACTATGGTTACCAGGGTATGGTATCTATCATCGATGCACTGGTTGATCGTAATGATGTGATTGTGTATGATGCAGAATCGCACGCTTGTATCATCGACGGCGTACGTTTGCACATGGGTAAACGCTTTGTTTATCAGCATAACGACATCGAAAGCTTCGAAAAACAACTGGAGCGCGCTACCCGCTTAACTGAGCAAACCGGTGGCGGTATTTTAGTGATTACTGAAGGCGTATTCGGCATGTCGGGTGCACAAGGTAAGCTGAAAGAGATCATTGCTTTAAAAGATAAATTCAACTTCCGTTTACTGATCGATGATGCACATGGTTTTGGCACTATGGGTAAAACAGGAGCAGGTACACACGAAGAGCAGGATTGCGTTGATGGTATAGATGTATACTTCGGTACTTTTGCCAAATCAATGGCTGGTATCGGTGCATTTGTTGCCGCTAATCAGGATATTGTAAACTACCTGCGTTATAACATGCGCTCACAAACGTTTGCCAAGGCGTTACCTATGCCAATGGTAATTGGTTTACAGAAACGTTTCGAACTGTTAAAATCTCGCCCTGAACTGCGCGATAACCTTTGGAAAGTTGCTTCGAGCCTGCAAAAAGGTTTAAAAGATAACGGTTTCGATATCGGTATTACTGATACCATGGTTACCCCGGTATTCTTAAAAGGCGATTTGCTGGAAGCTACCAGCTTAACTCGAGATCTGCGCGAAAATCACAGTATCTTTTGCTCAATCGTAGTTTACCCGGTTATACCAAAAGGTTTGATCGAACTACGCCTGATCCCAACTGCTTTACATACTATTGAGGATGTTGAGGTTACTATTAAAGCCTTAAGCATTGTACACGAAAAACTGAAAGCGGGCGAATACAAAGAGAATGTTGTTGTAGCTTAATACAACAATAACATCATATTAATAAGAAAGACTTTTGGCTTGCCGGAGGTCTTTCTTATTTTAAACCCACCTGTTAAGTGTGAAAAGGGTGTGTATAATCGTTTAGCGTATATAGACGGGGTATTTTTGGTAACAAATACGCAATAAATTTGACACCTCACTATAAGAAGTTTTAAAATTTTCGCACATCTGTTAAAATTATGATTGATGATGACATTTGGTGGGTTGAAAAATGCTAAAAACACACTTTAAAGGCATATTTTGGCCTGTAAATTTTTTTTTAATAAAAAAAGAGTTTAGATTAGCCTTAGTTAAAACAATTAAACCTCAACTAATTAAAGGAGTAACTTAAAATGAAAAAATTTACCGAAGTGAAAGAACTGATTGCTTCTCTGGAAGCAGATGCTGACAAATTTTACAACAAAGGCAACAGCGCTGCCGGCACACGCGTTCGTAAAGGTATGCAAGATCTTAAAAACTTAGCTCAAGCTATTCGTTTAGAAGTTCAGGAATCTAAAAACACTGCAGCTAAATAATTTAATATTATTAGCGATTTTTATACTTGATAGGAGGTATAAAACACAAAATACTAAAGAACCCCGTTTCGTAAAGTGCGGGGTTTTTTAGTAGGGGATGAATTTCTAAAGAGTGTGCTGGCTGTCACCCTGAGCTCCGTCGAAGGGTGTGCGTAAAGGCCTTTGCCCACATGTTTCGAGAGCCTCAACATGACACCCGCCCACGCTTAATCAGAAGCCCAATCTCCCCACTGCCACAAACTTTTCAAACACCGTCTCGCTATGCGGAGCATCGGCCAATTCCTCAGTTAAATCCTGTCCGGCCCAGTGCTCATAATGCTTGCCGTTTCGCCACAGCCGACTTTCGGTAACATCGTATATAATACCATTTAAAGCCACCCAAATCTGAGGTTTATCCTGCCCGTTACGTAAGGCCAGCTGCGATTTGGTGTATACCGGTAAATCGCTCATAAAGCTTTTAATTTTTTATTACGGAAATATTCGAAAAAGGCAATATTCATCATCAGCAAAGCCATCAAATAAAAATGATCTTCAAAAGGAATGGTACCAATTCTGAAAGCCATATTCTGCTGATTATTATATAGTACAATGGGGATCGAGGTTAATATACCATTCACAATGTAGAAAGGTATCAGGCTCACTACAAAAGCCATATAAAAGCGGCTAAGCCATTTACTTTTTAACCAGGACTGCAATACTCCTAACAATACATAAAGCAGTGTGAAGGTTACAATGGTGTATAGCCGATTGTGAAAGGCAATAGCCAGTACCAGGCTTACAGACATCAGTATAATAGAAATGGATTTGCTAAGCCTTTGCGGCACCTGCCATTTCACATAATAATTAAGGCACTCATAAATAAATATGCAGGAGAAGGGTACGGTTAGAAAGAATAAAATTTCTTCCAGCGGTAGCTGAAATAAACGAATGCCAATAATATAGTTATCATTAAAACTCCATACCCCTTTAATGGTAAATAGCACATCCCAAAATAAAAACATGATACCTGTAATAGCCATGCCGGGCCAGATGAAACGCCAGCTTTTATAAAATTGCACCCGCTTATCAAACGAAAGGGCTATGGGGAAAATAACCGTCAGCAAGTTAATGAGCAGGTAAGTATATTTCACTTTAAAGCGGCTAAGGTTTTATTGAGGAAGTTGGTTTCATCAGCAGTGCAATGTTTAGAATCGAGCATAAATTTAATAACGGTAATCACCAACTCTTTATCAGCGGTGCCATAATTTTTTAGCTCAATCTGATGGATCATTTCCTGTTTATCGACAGCCAGGTTTTTGGTATATCCTAAAAAGCCAGGTACATTATGTTCAACAGAAAAGCGCATAAACCTAATCTCGATATTATGCGGGTCTTGCGCTACCGCTTCTTTAAAAGTATCCTCGCAGTTACTAAGGTATTTAATCTTGAAGTAAGGATTCCAGGCATGCTTGGCTTTTAAGGCTTCAAGCGCGCCCATGTAGCCATTCAGCAACCCAGATCGTTGCTGTATCATTTCCAGGCTTTTGTATAATGAGTCTGTTGTTGGTTTGCTGTTTATGGCCTGCATCAATTTTTTGCGCAGGTGAGGTATATTGGGTTGCGGGGTATCCGCAAAGCCCATTAATGTAGTAAATGTGAGTATCAGAAATAGTAAATGCTTTTTAAACATCAAATCGCTTTTAACTTTTTTTGCAGCACCGCTTTAAAGTATAAAGCCAGTTTGCGCGTGTCTGATATACGGATTCTTTTCTGTATAATCACGCTTGCCGGGGTCTGGCTTATCTTTTTAAACAGTTGCAAATAATAAACATAAGCCACATAAACACCCAGCTTAGCATCGCTGGGGAGGGCTTTAATACCTTCGTAAGCCTCGTCAAAATCGTGCTTAATTTCCCGTTCAATGTGTTGTTTATCAGCTTCGGTAAAGTTATTAAAATCGATGTTAGGAAAATAGGTACGTCCGCGTTCTTCAAAATCAGATTTTACATCGCGCAAAAAGTTGATCTTTTGAAAAGCTGCACCCAGACTACAAGCCCGGGGTTTTAACTGCTGATACTGTTCTTCGTTCCCTTCGCAGAAAACTTTAAGACACATGAGGCCGATAACCTCGGCCGAACCATAAATATAAGTGCAATAACTTTCGCGGTTATAGATCTTGTTATCCAGGTCCATCTCCATAGAAAGTAAGAAAGAATCGATCAGCTCATGATGGATCTTGTATTTATTAACCACCTGCTGAAACGATTGCAATACCGGATTGGTGCTGATGCCGCGTTCAATAGCTTCAAAAGCATCCTTTCTGAATCCGCTGATCAGCTGAAGTTTATCATGCTCGTGAAAGGTGTCTACAATTTCATCGGCATACCTTACAAAGCCATAAATGGCATAAATGGGATTACGAAACCGCTTATCGAAGGACTTGATGCCCTTACTAAAAGATGTGCTGTATTTGGCCGTAATTAACTTACTGCACTCAAAGCATGTTTCATCATATAATGTCATCGGGGTCATCAGCACTATAAATCAAATGTACATATTTTAACTATCCGCACTTAGTAGCAACAAACAATTGCTTACTTTGTGACGTCTGTACCACATAAATGAATAACACCATCCCCAAACATATTATTGTTATCGGTGCCGGCTTTGCCGGTTTAGCTGCAGCAAGCGTATTGGCCAAAGCAGGCTTTAAAGTTACAGTGCTGGAAAAGAACGATCAACCCGGCGGTCGTGCAAGGCTTTGGGAATCTGAAGGTTTTAAATTTGATATGGGCCCCAGTTGGTACTGGATGCCGGATGTTTTCGAAAACTACTTTGCCTTATTCGGCTACAAGCCATCCGATTTTTATGAATTGAAACGCCTCGATCCCGGCTACCGCATTTACTATGGCAAGGATGATTATATGGACGTGCCTGCTGATATGCAGCAACTCGAAGCATTATTTGAGCAGGAGGAACCCGGTAGCAGCACAAATCTCAGAGCATTTTTAAAGCAAGCCGAATATAAATATAGGGTAGGTATGGGCGAATATGTGTTTCGGCCCTCGCACAATATAGGTGAGTTTATCGACTGGAACCTGATTGAAAAAAGTTTTAGCATACAATTGCTCACCAGCATGAGTAAGCACGTGCGAAAGTACTTCAAAAACCCTAAGCTAATAAAGTTGCTCGAGTTCCCTGTCCTGTTTTTAGGAGCAACCGCGCAGGATACCCCGGCCATGTACAGCATGATGAACTATGCTGACCTTGCCTTAGGTACCTGGTACCCCATGGGAGGGATGCACGAGATTGTTAAGGCCATGGTTAAAACTGCCGAAGAATTGGGCGTAGAAATTAAGCTGAGTACCGAAGTGCTTTCGATAGAAACAGCTAATGGAATAGTATCCACCATAAAAACTAACCGGGGCAATTACAAAGCTGATTTTGTTGTAGCCGGTGCTGATTATGCACATGTTGACCAGGAATTATTAGACAAGCCGAATCAAAACTATACGCCGCAATATTGGGACAAGCGGGTAATGTCGCCATCGAGCCTGTTATTTTATATAGGGACTGATTGCAAGGTGGAAGGTATCCAGCACCACAACCTTTTCTTCGATGAAGATTTTGAACAGCATGCTGCCGATATTTACACCCAAGCCAAGTGGCCCGATAAGCCATTATTCTACGTAGCCTGTACTTCTAAAACTGATAATACAGTTGCACCGGCTAATGGAGAAAACTTATTTTTCCTGATGCCGATAGCCCCCGGCTTAGAAGATAATAACGTTACCCGCGAAAAGTATTTCGACCTGATGATGGACCGTTTTGAAAAGATCACCGGTAATAACATCCGCAATAACATCGTAGTAAAACGCAGTTACGCACTGAATGATTTTAAAGCTGATTATCATTCCTTTAAAGGAAATGCGTATGGCCTATCGAACATCCTTTCACAAACGGCATTCTTTAAACCCGCTATGCGATCTAAAAAGGTAAAGAACCTGCTATATACCGGCCAACTTACTGTACCAGGACCAGGTGTGCCGCCTGCTCTAATTTCTGGACAAGTTGCGGCAGGGGAGGTGATTAAGTATTTTAATTTGGGGTGAGTGGTTGATCGAGTTGATTAAGTGAGTAGTTGACTGGTTTATTGAAACAACAACTGCTCACTTAATCAACCACTCACTCAATCAACTGTGTAAATAAAAAAGGCCTGACAACTAAGCCAGGCCTTCCATTTATATATTGGTGAGTTTAAAATCAATTAATCTTCTTCAGCGTAGATTGGTTTTTTAACACCGTTATCATAAGCTTTCAGGTTTTTCTTAAGCAGTTTACGTGCTACGTGGATACGGGTTTTAACGGTACCGATCGGGATAGTCAGGTGGTCTGCAATTTCGTGGTATTTATGGCCTTCAAAATACATGGTGAAGGGAACATAGTAATCTTCAGGTAACCTGTCTAAAGCGCGGCGGATATCATCCATCACAAATTTAGACTCGCCTTGGTTTTTTGTTGAGCTGAAAACCAGATTAGCAGAAGAAATCTCTTCAGACTTGGTTACGAATGTGCTCATTTTCACAAAACGACGGTAGTTGTTTATGAAAGTATTTTTCATGATGGTGTATAACCATCCTTTTAAGTTAGTGCCTTCTTTAAACTTATTATAATAAGTTATCGCCTTTAACATTGTGTCTTGCACAAGATCGTTAGCATCATCTGCATCATGTGTAAAGTGCAAAGCGTATGAACGTAGTGAACTGGCTTGACGAAGCACCATGGTGTTAAACTCAATCTTTGTCATGTTGGTAGTGTTTTGTACAGTTACTTAGACAAACACGATGCCGTTTTAGACCAATTGGCTATTTACTACGATGAACAGGTTTTAGAACGATGATGAAGTTAGGCTTAGCACGTTTACTTGATTTGCTTTTAAAATGTCAGTTAAATGTCTGTAAATAAGCTGTTTTAAAAGGTTTTATAATTGATTTGCTGATTATTTAAAACCATAAAAAGGTTTGATTGTAACAGAATGGATACAATTAAAACGTCAATTATTAACCAACAGGAAACTAAATTAATTAATAATATTCACCTCGCGCTCCAGCATAACGCCAAATTTAGTGTACACACTGTCTATGATTTGCGACGATAATGTATACACTTCGCTCCCGGTGGCCTCTCCATGGTTCACTAATACCAAGGCCTGGTTTTTCCAGGTGCCGGTATTTCCAACGGTTTTGCCTTTCCAGCCGCATTGCTCTATCAGCCAACCAGCCGCCAGCTTAATGCCACCATCGGCAGTTGGATAGTTTACCACCTCGGGAAACTGGGCATGGATCTGCTTAAATAACTCCTCGCCAATAACCGGGTTCTTAAAAAAGCTACCCGCATTACCAATGGTAGAAGGATCTGGCAGTTTGGATACTCGTATGCGCGATACCACTGCTGATACATCCTTAATAGTAGGATTGGCAATATTGTTTTTCTCCAGCTCTTGTTGTATAGCACCGTATCCCAAATTAAGATTAGGGTTAAGCGATAGCTCGAACTTAACTTGTGTAATGATGTACTGGCCTTTCAGTTCAGATTTAAATACACTTTCGCGATAGCCGAAACCGCACTCATCTTTTAGAAAAGTCCTGGACTTGCCTGTGGCGATCTCAAAAGCACGACAGCTGTGAAATACATCTTTAAGTTCCACACCATAAGCGCCAATGTTTTGGATGGGTGATGCGCCAACTGAACCGGGGATCAAACTCAGGTTTTCCATACCTGCAAAGCCATAGTTAACGCAGTAAGTTACCAGCTCATTCCAAACTTCGCCCGCACCGGCTTCTACAATCACATATTCGTGGTTAATGCGGTGCTCAATGCCCCGGATATTCATACGGATTACCAATCCATCGAAATCTTTTACAAACAACATATTACTGCCACCCCCTAGAACCAGGCGTGGCAAGTGTTTCCATTGCTCGTCCAGAAAAAGTTCAACCAGTTCATCTTCGTGGGTAATCTCGGTAAAATAACGTGCTGTAGCAGCTATCCCAAAAGTGTTGAAGTTTGTAAGCGAAGCGTTTTCCTGTATTTGAAGCATGGTGTTTTATTTCGGATGTCGGATTGCGAATTTCGGAATTTATTTATTAAACATTCTTTTCATTCCAATATATTACACCGTCATGCCGAACTTGTTTCACTGTTGTCCGGTAAACGATTTTTTTGAAAAAGATAAGGGGTAGCTTTTCGGCTACCCCTTTTTTGTGTTGATATTAGAGTTACCACACTTCAATATTCAACATGGGCAAAAGTACTTTTTTTACCGGACAGCCGGTATTGAATCAGCTGCTGAATTTGATTGACCGCAATTCAGTAAAGGCATTGGCAAGAGCGGGACAATATGACCGTTATTATCGTTATTTTGATACGCATACACATTTAGTCACCATGCTTTATTGTGTGTTAAACAAGTGTACAAGCAGCCGGGAAGTGGTTAGCGGGATGAAAGCCTGTAGTAATAAACTCGAACATGCAGGTATACAAAAGGCGCCGGGAAGGAGCACACTATGCGATGCCAATATGAAACGTTCCTATAAGGTTTTCGAGTTATTATATGAGCAGATTTATCGCAGGCATAAGCAACTTTTACCGGACAGCCGGTCGGTAAATAACCTCAAACTTTTTATAGCGGATGCCTCTACCATCACTTTGTTTCAACAAATACTCAAAGCCCCCAGTCCGGGTAAGTTCAACGGTAAAAGGAAAGGCGGTATTAAAGTACATACGCTGATCGATGCAACCGATGACGTTGCCATTCAGGTTAGTTTCACGGCAGCGAGTGCAAATGATATGACCTTTCTAAAGGAGATCAACCTGGAAGCCGGTTCATTTATCGTTTTTGATAAAGGCTATGTAGATTACAGTCAATATGAACGTTTAACTAATGAAGGGGTATTTTTTGTCACCCGCCAGAAAAAAGATGCCCGGTATGTGGTTACTGGTTCAAATGAAGTTAGCCCTGAAGACAAGGCATCTGGTATAATTGCTGACCGTTTGATCACCCTCGGCACACGCACCCATCGTAAAAAAATCAAGCTTAAAAGCCGTCAAATTACCTTTTTCGATAAGCAAAAAGCCAGAAAATTTGAATTCCTCACTAATAACTTTTCATTATCACCACTACAGATAGCTGATCTTTATAGAAAACGCTGGCAAATCGAGATCCTGTTTAAAAGGATCAAACAAAACTTCCCCCTCAAATACTTCCTGGGAGACAATGAAAATGCGATCAAGATCCAAATATGGGGTGCTTTTATTGCCGACCTGCTCATTAAACTTGTACAGGTTCAACTTAAAAGGAAATGGGCTTTCTCCAATTTGAGTGCTATTATCAGGTTACATCTGATGAGTTATATACATCTATTCAATTTTCTGAACGATCCTGAAAGGCTGTCCACTACAATCACCGGGGAAAAGCAATTAAAATTAGGGGGCTCACAATTTGGTTTTAAAACTTAATCCCTCTAAAACCCACTCAATGCCTCTTTTACTATCTCCTTCATTTTTTACCGGACAACAGTGAACTTGTTTCGGCATCCCACACGCTGACTGTAAAAGCAGGCAAGCGCGTTGTCATGCTGAGGCGCTCGAAGCATAAGCGTCGGCCCTCTGCACCATACTTCGAGTGCCTCAGCATGACAGCCCCTTAGTATATAGCAATTTACTTCTTCTCATACCTCTTCCTCGCCACCAACAACCCAAATTCTTCACTTGGCCATTTCTCCATGCTTTTATGATGAATTTTATGCGCCCTACGGATATTCAGTAAATAGCTATTATTGGTTTTAAACGGCTTAAAGCGGTTATGAATAAACCAATCGTGGAAGATGAAATAAATGATGCCGTACAAGCTAATACCAATGCCAATCCATAAGCGATAATCTGAAGTAAAATGCCCGGCCCACATTAGCCATAAGGAAAGTGAGGCGAAGAGGATACTAAACAGATCATTCAACTCAAACCATTTGTGCTTGCCATGCCCGTGATGCGTTTTATGGATAAACCATAGCGGACCGTGGAATAGGTATTTGTGCATAGCCCATGAAAGTACCTCCATTAAGACAATGGTGAGGAGAGTGGTGGATATGTAGATGATTATGTTCATTTATTTTGTCTAATCTCAAACCCGTCATTGCGAGGTACGAAGCAATCTCCAACCTACAGAGCTGCTCTGTAAAGTTCGCGATTGCTTCGTATCTCGCAATGACGGGCTGGATTGAAATCTTTCTAAAAATACAAAAGGTTGCAAGATATGTTCTTGCAACCTTTTAATAACTTAATCAACCAGGCAACTACTCACCCAATCAACTGCTCACCACTCACTAAATATGTATCGCACGCTTAGCCGTTGCATCTAAGCAAGCTTCGCGGATGGCTTCGGTATAAGTTGGGTGGGCGTGGCTCATGCGCGAAATATCTTCGGCGCTGGCACGGTACTCCATCGCAACTACGGCTTCGGCAATCATATCAGCCGCACGCGGACCGATCATGTGTACGCCTAAAATCTCATCGGTAGTTTCATCGGCTAATACTTTAACAAAACCGTCGGTGTCCATGCTGGCACGGGCACGTCCGCTGGCTTTGAAAGGGAACACACCCAGCTTAAACTTGGTGCCTTTTTCTTTCAGCTGCTCTTCGGTATATCCAACGCTGGCAACTTCAGGCCAGGTATAAACTACACCCGGTATCAGGTTATAATTAATGTGTGGTTTTTGTCCGGCAATGATCTCGGCTACAAAAGTACCCTCGTCTTCGGCCTTGTGGGCAAGCATAGCGCCACGAACCACATCGCCAATAGCGTAAACGCCTTTAACGCTGGTTTCCAGGTGCTCATCAACCGTAATTTTACGGCCACGCTCTTCAACAGTAATACCAATATTTTCTAAACCTAATTTATCGGTATAAGCAACACGGCCTACAGCAACTAGGCAGTAGTCGCCTTTTAGTTCTTTCTTCTCGTTTTTAGGCGAATCAAAAGTAACAGTAACTGTGCTGCCTTTAACAGAAGCGCCGGTAACTTTATGGCCAAGGTAAAATTCCATACCCTGTTTAGCCAATACCTTCTGCAATTCTTTACCCAACGATTTATCCATGGTTGGGATAATAGAATCCATGTACTCGATCACAGAAACTTTAGCACCTAAGCGGGCATAAACAGAACCAAGTTCCAAACCAATAACACCACCACCAATTAGGATTAAATGTTTAGGAACCTCTGTAAGCGTTAAAGCTTCGGTAGAAGTAATAATACGTTTTTTATCGATTGGTAAAAACGGCAGGCTCGATGGTTTTGAACCGGTAGCGATGATCACATTTTTGCCAACAATGGTTTCTTCAGAGCCATCTGGTTTGGTAATCTTAATGGTATTCTTGTCCACAAATGAACCCATACCCTGGAAAGAAGTAATTTTATTTTTTTTGAACAGGAAAGAAATACCGCCGGTAGTTTGTGCTACCACTTCGCTTTTCCTTTTAATCATTTGTTCAAAATCAACCTTTAAATTGTCCAGATTAATACCGTGGGTTTTAAAGGTGTGCGAAGCATTATAATAATGTTCAGAAGAATCAAGTAATGCTTTTGAAGGAATACAACCCACATTTAAGCAGGTGCCACCAAAAGTTGAATATTTTTCGATACAGGCTGTTCTTAAGCCAAGCTGGGCACAACGGATGGCAGCCACATAGCCACCTGGTCCCGAGCCGATAACAATCACATCGTACTGCATAGTAGGTTTTTAATATTGGTTGCAAATGTATGAAATAATAAAAAGCTAAAAACGTAAAAAGTATATGATATGACGATGGAATTAATAATGTTTTCCGATCAAATCGTATCAATATAGCAAGAGGAGTAGGTTTGTGGTATTTTTACGAGGTATCTAAAATTGATACTTGCCGGTAATTAGCAATTAAAACATAGCAGTAGGCAAGCCATCCAGGCTCACCCTGTTTTTCTCCTCGCGGTAAGACAGTAAACCATCTTCGCCTTTGTTCTCGGCCCATTTGTATGATTGATCCCTTTCGCCAGTATATTCATAAAACGGTACACCGAAACCGCAGGAAGTTTGCACGATATCAACATCAACCACAATAATTTGCCGGGTTGATGGGTGAAGCACAAATAGTGACGATAGTTCCCCCCACTCTGCATCTTCGGGCAAAACCGTACGGCCTTTTCCAAACAGACGCATAATATTAGGTGCACCATCAAAGGCGCAGAACATAATAGTAATGCGGCCATTTTCCAGAATATGTGCCGACGTTTCATTGCCGCTGCCGGTGATATCCATGTAAGCAACTTTATTAGCGTTGAGGATACGGAAACTATCCAGTCCCTTGGGCGAACATTAACATGCCCATCAGCACTTAGTGGGGCAGAGGCCACAAAAAACATTTTCTGATGCTCGATAAACTTAGCATGGTTTGGCAGGATGGTATCAAAAAACTTTGCCATAAATATTGGATTTGTGATTTGAGGATAATCAAATATAGCGAATATGCTTATGGTGTTTTGTTAGCATATTGTTAGTTTGTAATACGTTGTTTTACCAGCCATTCGTAATAATTTTAATACAATTCCGGTGTTTAGTGCAACTTAGATGCATTAACTATTTTTAAATAGTTATTAAATCAGTTTTACTTTATATTTTAGCTTCACTAACTTACCAACTTGTACAGTTCATGAAGAAAATTTATGTTTTAGTGCTGGCCTTATTGGTTGCCAACGTGGTAACCCAGGCGCAAAGCACTCCTCCAGCGTCATCCTACGCTAAAGAAAACTACACCAAAAAAGAAGTTTACATTACCATGCGCGATGGTATTAAACTGTTCACCGCAATCTATACACCGAAGGATGCGTCGGCGAAAAAGAAATACCCGATTGTAATGCAGCGTACCTGCTACAGCATTGCCCCTTATGGCGAAGATAAAATCCCGGCACGTTTAGGCCCGTCTGAAACGATGATGAAAGAGGGCTACATTGTGGTTTACCAGGATGTGCGCGGCCGCTACAAAAGCGAAGGTACCTGGACTAATATGACCCCGGTTATCGACAATAAAAAATCTAAAAAAGATGTAGACGAGGGTTCTGATACCTACGATACCATTGACTGGCTGGTTAAAAACGTAGCTAATAACAATGGCCGTGTAGGGCAGTGGGGTATCTCATATCCGGGCTTCTATACTGCGGCAGGTATCCTTTCAAACCACCCGGCGCTGAAAGCTTCATCGCCACAGGCACCAATTTCTGATTTTTGGTTCGATGATTTTCATCATAATGGTGCTTTGTTAGAGAGCTATTTCTTTACCTACCCTGTTTTTGGTGTGCAAAAGAAAGATACCACCAGCAAAGCATGGTATAACGACCAAAATATTAAAGCAGGTACTAAAGATGGTTACCAGTTTTTACTGGATATGGGTCCGCTGAAAAATGCTGATAAATATTACAAAGATAACTTCTACTGGCAGGAAACCGTTAACCACCCTAACTACGATGAGTTTTGGAAAGCACGTGGTTTAACCCAACACTACGGTAAGGTAATGCCTGCGGTAATGTTTGTAGGCGGATGGTACGATGCCGAAGATTTAAGTGGTCCGCTGGATATGTTTAAAAAGATCAACAAAACAGATCCTAATGCTTATAATACGATTGTGATGGGGCCATTCGGTCACGGCCGCTGGTCGCGCGAGACAGGACACACCATGCACAGCAACGTATACTTTGGCGATAGCATTGCTACCTTCTACCAAAAAGACATCGAGGCTAAATTCTTCGAGCATTTCCTGAAAGGTGATGGCGACAAAAAAACTTCTGATTTGCCTAAAGCCTACATGTACGATACAGGTAAAAAAGAATGGGAGAAATTTGCACAATGGCCTGCTGCCAATGCAACCAGCCAAAAATTATTCCTGAGTGCTGATGGTAAATTAGCTAACAGCCAGCCTGCTTCAAGTGGTTCGGTTTCTTATGTGAGCGATCCATTGAAACCGGTTCCTTATACTGAGGATAATACCACTACTATGGGCTTTACGCCGCACAATTACATGAGCGAAGATCAGCGTTTTGCCGGCCGCCGTACAGATGTGCTGGTTTATCAGTCAGAAGTTTTAACTGACGATGTAACCCTGGGCGGGCAGATTATGGCCCACCTTAAAGTGGCTAACAGCAGCACGGACGCAGATTATATCGTGAAGCTGATCGACGTGTATCCAATGGATGAGAAAAACAACGATTACATGCCGAACAAAAACATCACCCTGAGCAACTACTGGCAAATGGTGCGTTCTGAAATTATGCCGGCACGTTTCCGCAACAGCTTCGAGAAACCAGAGGCTATGGTTCCCGGACAAAAAACTGATGTTAATGTACGTTTGCAAGATGTACTGCATACCTTCAAAAAAGGTCACCGCATCATGATCCAGGTACAAAGCACAGCTTTCCCATTGTTTGCACGTAACCCGCAAACCTTTGTAGCTAACCCTTACAAAGCAAACGAAAGCGATTACGTAAAAGCAACAGAAACTGTTTATAACGACAGCTATGTTGATGTACAGGTTATAAAATAATATACAATGCTTAAATTAAAAGCAATACTAACAGGAGCGGCCTTTGCCGCTCTTGTTTCGTTTACGGCCAATGCACAATTGCTGCAAAGTACACCAGAGTTTACCCATGCTGATACCCTGCGCGGATCATTAACCAGCCCGTTGCGTACCTGCTATGATATTAATTACTATCACCTTGATGTGAAGTTTAATATCGATCAGAAATTCATCAGCGGAAGCAATCTGTTTAAGTTCACCGCTACGCGTGATTTTGATAAACTACAGTTTGATCTATTCGCTAATTTGAAGGTAGAGAAGATCATTTATAAAGGTAAAGAGCTGCCTTATACCCGTGAGTTTAACGCTGTGTTTGTAACCTTCCCACAAGCCATTAAGCAAGGTGCAAAGGATGAGTTTACGGTTTACTATTCTGGCAATCCAACCGTGGCTAAGCACGCACCCTGGGATGGCGGGATTGTATTTACTACAGATTCATTAGGCAAGCCCTGGGTAGCCTCGGCCTGCCAGGGCTTGGGTGCCAGCGTGTGGTGGCCTAATAAAGATCAGCAGGCAGATGAAGTGGATAGTGTACTGATCAGCATCTCAGTGCCAAATGGTTTAAAGGATGTATCAAACGGCCGTTTGCGTAAAGTGACGAAGCTTAATGATGGATATACTCGTTTCGATTGGTTTGTAAGCAACCCAATCAATAACTATGATATAGCAGCCAACATTGCCGATTATACACACTTTAGCGATGAATACAATGGAGAAAAAGGCAAGCTGACTTTGGATTACTGGGTACTGCCTTACAACCTCGAGAAAGCCAAAAAACAATTCGGCCGTGATGTGAAGCCGATGTTAAAAGCTTTTGAACATTGGTTCGGCCCGTATCCTTTCTATGAGGATGGCTATAAATTGGTTGAAACCCCTCATTTAGGTATGGAGCACCAGAGCGCTGTTGCTTATGGTAACAAGTATAGAAACGGCTACTTAGGTAGCGACCGCTCGCAGACCGGCTGGGGCACGAAATGGGATTTTATCATTGTGCATGAAAGCGGACATGAATGGTTCGGCAATAATATTACTTCGAAAGATTTGGCTGATAGCTGGATTCATGAAAGCTTTACCAATTATTCGGAAGCTTTATTTACCGAGAGTATCTGGGGTAAGCAAGCCGGGCAGGAGTACACCCATGGTCAGCGTCATTTAATCCAGAACAAAGAACCCATTATTGCACACTATGGCGTGAACGAAGATGGTTCGGGCGATATGTATGATAAAGGTGGCAACCTGCTTAATATGATCCGCATGACGATTAATGATGATGAAAAATGGCGTTCCATTCTTCGTGGATTAAATAAAACCTTCTACCATCAAACAGTAACTACCGAACAAATTGTTGGCTACATTAACCAACAAACAGGTATGGATTTAACGCCGGTATTTAACCAATACCTGCGCCACGTAAATATCCCAACTTTAGAGTTCAGATTTAATGATGGTAAAACCTATGCCCGCTGGGTTGCAGATGTGGATAATTTCGAAATGCCGGTACGCATTAAAATTAAGGGCGGCCAATATCAATACATTAAACCTACAAGGTCGTTTAAGCCTATTGACGTTGCCGGTTTAACTAAGGATAATCTGGAGGTAGATACTTTTAATTATTATATCGGGGTGTTGGTTGATTAGAGAAGTCGCCGGTTCAAGCGTCCACGCTTGAACTTAAGTTTGCAATGAGCGTCCACGCTCATGAATATCCGTAAGCGTGGACGCTTACTTAATAAAGAATTGAAGCGTGGACGCTTCAATTGGCGGAGTGTGTTATTCAATAAAGGACACACCCCTGCACCCCTCTCAAGAGGGGAATCGCGCAAGGCCAACGCCGTACACGTCATTGCGAGGAACGAAGCAATCCCCGACCTACAGAACCGCTCTGTAAAGTTCGCGATTGCTTCGTACCTCGCAATGACGGTTTTATTTAATATTACCTCAACGGCTCTACTCCAAACCTCACCGCCAACTCATTCAAATCATTTACTACGGCATCTACAAGCGGGATGCCGTTTTTTATACGGTCGATTTCAGCTTCCAGTTCGGGTTCGCCGGGGATGATTACTTTTTGGTTTGGGTCGATTCTTTCGGCAGATTTAAAACGCTCTATCCAGTTATCAAGGTTATCCTTAAAATCCTGCGCCGGCCGGAAACCATCTACCCGCATGGCACCAACAAAATGCCCAATGCCTTGTCCTGGAGGGTTTGCAGATGGCTCTAAAAATGCTACAAATGGCGGCACCCATGGTCCGTAAGCCGCGCCGGATAGCACACCTGATAAAATATCTACTATCGACCCCAATCCAAAACCTTTATGGCTGCCATGATCACGATCGCTACCCAAAGGCAATAAAGAGCCACCAGATTTTAAACTATGCGGATCGGTTACAGCGTTGCCCTGTTTATCCTGAATCCACCCTTCGGGCACATTGATACCTTTGCGCTGCGCAATTTCCAGCTTGCCATTGGCGGCAGCAGAAGTTGCCATATCAACAATAACAGGTGGATATTTACCGGCAGGGAAAGCATAGCAAATAGGATTGGTACCCAGCATGCGCTCGTTAGAAAATGTAGGTGCTACCAGCGGACTGGCGTTAGTTAAAGCATAACCGATCATGTCTTTTTCAACCGCCATCAGCGCGTGATAACCCGCAATGCCAAAGTGGTTAGAATTGCGCACCGCAACCCAGCCCGATCCATATTTTTCGGCTTTTTCAATAGCAATTTGCATAGCAAATGGAGCAACAACTAAACCCAATCCAGCATCACCATCTACAGTAGCAGTGGTAGCAGTTTCATGAACTATTCGGATATTGGGTGTAGCGTTAATCCGCTTTTTCTCCCATAGCCTTACATAGCCGCTTAAGCGGGCAACGCCGTGTGAATCGATACCGCGAAGATCTGCTTTAAGCAATACATCGGCAGCAAGCACAGCGTGTTTTTGTGAGCAGCCAATAGCTAAGAATATATTTTGGGCAAAGGTGCGGAGGATAGATGGGGAGATGAGCATGGAGCAAAGATAATAAGTGCTTCGCTATATTTTTGTCATTGCGAGCGATAGCGTGGCAATCCCGTCGTCAACCCTTATTCGATCTGTATAGCTACGAGATTGCCACGTCGTTACACTCCTCGCAATGACAAAAAAATAGTTTTACGCCGTCAGTACATTAAACTTAAACTCCAGGGGCTCGAAATTATTGATCAATTCATCAATAAAAGCCTGGCCATATTTTACGTAGAAAAGGCCAAAGTTTTCGTTACGCTCCTGCAAACCATCGCCGGGGAATAGATCGGCTTTGATGCTGTCTATTTGTTCCAGGCGGGTGCTGTAGTTGCGTTTCTCAGCGCGGAGCAATTTCTTTTCGAGGTTATCTATGGCGTGTTTAAGGCGCGCTTGTACGGCTGCTGCTGATGGAGATAGGGTTTCATCTATCTTGCAGGCACGTAGTTTTATTTTTTCGAAGATGAGGCTCAGTTCACGCCATTCGTCGCGGAGGGATAAATCATGTTCGGTATGTTTTTTAACCCAGGCACTTTTAATGTCATCTGTGCTCTTAAACAGTTCTACATGGCATAAGCCCATTTTTTTAACCTTGTTGGCAGTTTCCTTGCTCATTACCAGGCCGGAGTTACGGAGGATCAGTAGAGGGAAATCGATCTGATAATGATCGAAATTAGCCTTTAGCTCAAGCCAGTAAACTAACTCGCCGCCACCACCAATATAGGCCAAGTTAGGTAAAATGTATTCCTGGTATAGCGGGCGCATAGCCACGTTGGGGCTAAAGCGTTCGGGATGTTCGTTAATCTCTGTGCGAAGTTCTGCTTCGCTGAAACTGATCTCGGTATTTAGAATCTGGTAGCGATCGTTCTCAAAAACAATGCGTTCGCGCAGGCCTTCGGTTAGATAGAAAAAGTTGATCTCGCGTGGATTAACCTGTATATGTACATTAAGCGATTGTAGCAAAGCCGTAGTCGCCATAATTTGCTTATAGCTGTTTTGCTCAATGATGTCGCGGGTGATAATATCGGCAAAGTGTTTTTTCAGGCGGCTATCAGCAGCATCAATAATCACTAAGCCATATTGGCCAAACAGTGCATTGGCTAAATAACGGGTGCTATCTGCCAGATTATCAAATTTGGCATAAGCTGTTTCCATAATTTCGGCCAGTTCTGCGCCGTGGCCTTCCATGCCCAAAACACCTTTATATTGGTTAAGGGCATCGCGAATAGTTTTGGTATTTAAACGGCCGGTGGCACCAGCAGCATCCAAGCCCCATTGCACTTTTTTGCCACCTACGTTGGTATAGTTGATCTCGGCAAAGTCGTGATCTTCGGTAGCCATCCAGTAAACAGGAACGAAGTTTTTATCAGGGAAAGCTTCTTTTAACTGGCGTGACAACTTAATAGCTGTTACTATCTTATAAATGAAAAACAGCGGACCGGCAAAAATATTAAGCTGATGGCCGGTAGTAACGGTGTAAGTATTTTCATTAGCTAATGCAGCAATGTTTTCTGTGGGGATAACAGCTTCTGCATTAACAGCAGTTATGCTTTGATATTGTTGAGTAAGTACTTCTACCAGTAAAGGGCGGTCGGCAGTTACTTTTTTATCGTTGAATATTTCGGCAAACCCTTTCAGATCCGGGCGGTACGAATAAAACGAACGGAGATCTGGTTGATCTTCTAAGTAATCAGTAACCGTTTTCGAAAAGTAGCCGGTGTCTTTGTAGGTAATACTGGTAGCATCCATTGTTTAATTTCGGATTTCGAATGTTCAATTTCGGATTTTCTATTTTGAACATCAATATTTCTTGACCTTGATAAAGGATTCGAAATTATATTTTAAAATCAACAAAAAAGAATGCCGACTGTCTAAGTGGTTTATTTTACAATTTGTCCATAAAGATCGAAGTCCTCGGCGTTATCAATCTTCACATTTACAAATGTACCGATAGTAGCATATTGCGTAGTGGCATCGATCAAAACCTCGTTATCAACCTCCGGCGAATCGTATTGGGTACGGCCTGCAAAGTATCCGCCTTCCATTTTGTCGATCAATACTTTGTAAGTATTGCCGATCTTCTCCTGATTCTTGTCGAACGAAATACCTTGCTGAATTTCCATAATGGCGTCGGCGCGGTCTTGTTTTACCTCTTCAGGCACATCGTCAACAAGGTTATGGGCAGCGGTTTTTTCTTCGTGCGAGTAGGTGAAACAACCCAGACGGTCAAACTTGGTATCCTCAACCCATTGGGCCATTTCTTCAAAATCCTGCTGAGTTTCGCCAGGGTAACCCGTAATCAAGGTGGTACGCATAGCAATGCCCGGTACTTTATCGCGGATTTGATTTACAATATCAATAGTCTTTTGCTTAGTAATACCACGGCGCATCGATTTCAGCATGTTATCTGTAATATGCTGTAAAGGCATATCCAGGTACTTGCAAATGTTATCGCGCTCGTTCATCGCATCCAGAATTTCCATTGGGAAGCCAGAAGGGTACGCGTACTGCAAACGGATCCACTCGATACCGTTAACATCAGACAAGCGGCGAAGCAACTCATCCAGGTTACGTTTACCGTAAAGATCAAGGCCATAATAGGTTAAATCCTGGGCAATCAAAATCAATTCCTTCGTACCGTTTTTGGCCAGCGACTCTGCATTTTTAACCAGCTGATCCATTGGTGTACTCACGTGCTTACCGCGCATTAACGGGATAGCACAGAATGAACATGGGCGGTTACAACCTTCGGCAATTTTAAAATAGGCAAAGTGCGAAGGGGTGGTTAAAAGGCGTTCGCCCAGTAACTCGTATTTATAATCGGCACCGATTGACTGCAATAAATTTTGCAGATCATTAGTACCGAAGTAATTATCAATGTTAGGTATTTCGGCTTCCAGCTCAGGTTTGTAGCGTTCAGACAGGCAACCGGTAACAATTACCTTGCCCACTTTGCCCTGATCTTTAAGCTGGCTGTATTGAAGAATAGTATCGATAGACTCCTGTTTGGCATTATCAATAAAACCGCAGGTATTAATTACCACGATATCGTTTTTACCCACACGATCGCTCTCATGCACCACATCGAACATGTTACCTTTGAGCTGGCCCATCAGTATTTCTGAGTCGTATGTGTTTTTAGAGCAGCCAAGAGTAACCACGTTTACACGAGGTTTGGCGGTAATAATTGTTTTGTCTATTGATTTTGTTCTCATTAACTTTTCTTAATCCTTCTCCACGTATCATCTAATTTGTCATTGCGAGCGATAGCGTGGCAATCTCGTCGCATACTTTGGAAGCGAGGAGATTGCTTCGTACCTCGCAATGACAAATAGGGTATGTCTTATTTATTGAATAAACTGTTCACGAATGCTTTTCTATCAAACAACTGCAAATCATTCATGCCTTCACCAACACCGATGTATTTAACCGGGATCTTAAACTGATCTGAGATGCCGATAACCACACCGCCTTTGGCAGTGCCATCAAGCTTGGTTAGGGCAAGGGCGTTTACATCAGTTGCCTGGGTAAACTGCTTGCATTGTTCAATAGCGTTTTGTCCGGTTGAAGCATCCAGTACCAGCAATATCTCATGCGGTGCACCGGGAACAACCTTTTGCATTACGTTTTTAATTTTGGTCAGCTCGTTCATCAAGCCAACCTTATTATGTAAACGGCCAGCGGTATCTATGATAGCCACATCATCACCATTTGATACTGCCGAACGCAGGGTATCATAAGCAACCGAAGCAGGGTCTGAGCCCATGGCTTGAGCCACTACGCGCACACCAACACGCTCGCCCCAAAGAATGATCTGGTCAACCGCGGCAGCACGGAAGGTATCGGCAGCACCCAGAACAACCTGGTTGCCGGCTTGCTTTAACTGATGTGCCAGTTTACCAATGGTGGTAGTTTTACCTACACCGTTAACGCCCACCACCATAATTACATAGGGCTTATGGTTGCCATATTCGAAGCTGTTAAAATCGTTGCTGTTGTTTTCGGCTAAAAGATGTTGGATCTCATCGCGCAGCAGCGTATTTAATTCGCTTGTGCTTACATATTTGTCGCGGGCAACGCGTTCCTGTATCCGCTCAATAATTTTGAGGGTAGTGGTAACGCCCACATCGCTGGTAACCAAAATTTCTTCCAGCTCATCGAGCACATCATCATCAACAGTTGATTTACCGGCAATGGCTTTGGATATTTTAGAGAGGAAACTATCTTTCGTTTTTTCCAGCCCGGTATCCAGCGCCTGCTGTTCAAGTGGTGTACTTTCTTTTTTCTTAAAAAAATCAAATAATCCCATAGTTAATGTGCAGATGTGATGATATGCAAATGTGCGAATAATTAAGCCGCATCCCTCTGTTATTGAAATAACTTTACGATACTTCGATATTCGGCATTCAGAATTCTGTATTCGATATTTTGATTATTGAGCCAATTTTGGCTTAATAAAAAAAGCCCTCTGGCTAATGCAAGACGGCTTTTATGCTTTAAAGTAAAGGCTTAATTATTTAGCCTCAGCGATTGCATCTTTAACGTGATCGTTATGTACAATTGCTTCTTTGAATGAATAAGCACCAGTTTTAGGTGATTTAATCATTGTAATTACTTTCGAGTATTCTTTACCTTTACCTGTTTTCAGGGTTGCAACTACTTTCTTTGCCATCTTTTTGTTAGTTTGTAGTTATTGAGTTATCAGCTATTGAGTTATTAGGCTTTTAGAAACTTAATACACTTAATAACTTAATACACCAAATAACCAATAATTACTTAATTTCTTTATGAACGGTTACTTTTCTTAAAACCGGGTTAAATTTCTTTAACTCTAATCTTTCAGTTGTATTTTTCTTGTTCTTAGTGGTAATGTAACGTGACATACCTGGCATACCGCTCTCTTTATGCTCGGTGCACTCTAAAATTACCTGAACTCTGTTGCCTTTTTTAGCCATTTTCTTTTCTTGTTATACTTTGTACGTGTTAGGTACGCCGTTAGTAAATTCTTCAGTTCAACTATTAAGCATTTTACGTATCCGCAAAACGTTTAATGTATCACTACTAAATGTATCCTTTTTTTACAAATTTATTGATGCAAGCAGTTATACCGTTTTTGCTGATAGTTTTCACAGCTGAAGTAGATACTTTTAAGGTGATCCATTTGTCTTCTTCGGGTATATAAAACTTCTTGATCTGTAAATTAGGATAAAACTTACGGTTAGTCTTAACGTTTGAATTAGAAACGTTATGGCCGCTCAATGGGCTTTTTCCTGTTAAATCACAAATTCTTGACATGACAAATCTTTTAAATTGATTACGCTTTTTCTCAAAAGAGTTTGCAAATATCAGCTTTTTATTTCAAATAGTCAACACTGGCTTAAAAATAATTCAAAAAGATATCCACATGTTAATAAGTGCTTGTCTATTGATAATAAGTGATTTGACGGGTGGTAATCAGCGGGCTGCCCTGTGCTCCATTCTCGAATTTATCAGATAAAGTTCTTTGGGTCCAGTTGCCATTTTCATCAAAAGCATTATAGGTGTAAAATACGGTATAACTCAATGTACCATCATTAGCATAATTTTTTTCTTCAATCGGTTGGTTTTTATCATTGTACTTAAAAACCTTTTTGAATGTGAGATATCCTTTATTGTTGTAACTGGTAAACTCAATCATGTTGTTATGGCTATCGTATTTATGTTTGTCTTCTGCTATAAAATTACCGCCTGCTTTATCATACTGATCAAACTTTATCATATTGCCCTTTTTGTCATAAGTTAAAACTCCCTTGTCGCAAGTTGTTTTAAGCTTTTTGCCGCGCTTATCAAATTCTGTAGTATATACAAAATTGTAAATAACACCATTAGCTTTTACGTGCCTTTCGGTTGTATTTCCGTTTTCGTCATAAAAAGTAGTATCTGTAACGGCACTATTAAATATGGTTGGTTGCTCAGTTGCAAGCCTTTCCCTGTATTGCATCTCTGCAATTTTTTTGACTTTGCCATATAAAATTTCTCCTTGTAACAACGTGCGCGTAGTTTGTGCCCTGGTACTGTATTGAACTGTTAGGATTAGTATTGCCGAGATAAGCAGTTTCATAGGTATAAGGTTTTTAACCCCCTAAATTAAAAACTTATCACATAACTGTAAGGGTTTTAATGCTAAACTACACTCTATGTACCAAACGCCAAGTATTAACCATTTTCGTGCCTTTAGGGTAAACATATATCATAAAATGATGTGTTTATATTAATAGCCGATGTACATAATTTTACTAATTTACACCACCATTATATACCATCATGAGTAACATGAAAATTTCATCTTTCGAAGAATACCACCAGGTTTATAAACATAGTGTTGAGCAGCCCGAAGAGTTTTGGGCTGGCATTGCCGATAACTTCCACTGGCGTAAAAAATGGGACAATGTTTTAAGCTGGAACTTCAAAGAACCCAATGTAAAATGGTTTGAAGGCGCAAAACTGAACATTACAGAAAACTGCCTCGACCGCCACCTCGATGCCCTGGGCGATAAACCTGCCATTATCTGGGAGCCTAACGACCCAACCGAAGATCATCGCATTTTAACCTATAAACAACTGCACGATAAGGTTTGCCAATTTGCCAACGTGTTGAAAAATAACGGCGTAAAAAAAGGCGACCGTATTTGTATTTACATGCCAATGCTGCCCGAGCTGGCTATAGCCGTATTGGCTTGTGCCCGTATTGGCGCTATCCACTCGGTGGTATTTGGTGGGTTTTCTGCCCAATCAATTGCCGACAGGATTAAGGATGCAGAGTGCGCTTTAGTAATTACTGCCGATGGTGGTTTCCGTGGAACGAAGGACTTGCCGCTGAAATCGGTAATTGATGACGCTTTGGTGCAATGCCCATCGGTTAAACGTGTAATTGTATTAACCCGCAGCCGTACCCCGGTATCGATGATTAAGGGCCGCGATGTTTGGTGGGAAGATGAAATTAAGAAAGTAGAAACTCAGGGAAATCCTGAATGCCCGGTAGAAGAGATGGATGCCGAGGATATGCTGTTCATTCTGTATACATCAGGCTCAACCGGTAAACCTAAAGGGGTGGTGCATACCTGTGGCGGTTATATGGTGTATGCAGGTTATACCTTTGCCAATACATTCCAATATAACCCCGGCGATGTTTATTTCTGTACGGCAGATATTGGCTGGATAACCGGCCACTCGTATATTGTATACGGTCCGCTTTCACAGGGCGCAACTACATTGATTTTTGAAGGTATCCCAACTTATCCAGATGCCGGCCGTTTCTGGGATATTGTAGATAAATATAAAGTAAACATCCTGTATACCGCACCTACGGCTATCCGCTCGTTAATGAGCTTTGGCTTAGATCCCTTGAAGGATAAAGACCTGAGTTCGATTAAAGTACTGGGATCGGTAGGGGAGCCCATAAACGAGGAAGCATGGCATTGGTTTGATGATCATATCGGGCATAACAAAGCACCAATTGTTGATACCTGGTGGCAAACCGAAAACGGGGGCCACATGATTACACCTATTGCCGGTATTACGCCAACGAAGCCGGGGTATGCTACATTGCCTTTGCCGGGTATTCAGCCTGTTTTGGTTGATGAGAATGGTAAAGAAATTGAAGGTAATGGCGTAAGCGGTAACCTTTGTATTAAGTTCCCTTGGCCGGGCATACTGCGTACCACTTATGGTGACCACGAGCGCGGCCGCCAAACCTATTTTGCCACTTACGAAAATATGTATTTTACCGGTGATGGTTGCTTGCGAGACGAGGATGGCTACTATAAAATAACAGGCCGTGTTGATGATGTGCTCAACGTATCCGGTCACCGCATTGGTACTGCCGAGGTAGAGAATGCCATTAACATGCACAGCAGCGTGGTAGAATCGGCCGTGGTAGGTTACCCGCACGATATTAAAGGCCAGGGTGTATACGCCTTCGTGGTAAGCCCCGGTCAGCATGGCGATGCAGAGTTGAACAAGAAAGATATCATCATGACCGTTCAGCGTATTATTGGCCCAATTGCCAAACCTGATAAAATCCAGTTTGTAAGCGGCTTGCCTAAAACACGTTCAGGCAAAATTATGCGCCGTATTTTGAGGAAGATTGCCGAAGGTGATACATCTAATCTGGGTGATACCAGTACATTGTTAGATCCAAGTGTTGTTGAGGAGATTAAGGCAGGGGCTTTGTAGATAATTGTATATGAAAGGTTGTAATCTGGATTTTGATCAAGTTTGGGAAGAACATATAATTCCGTTAGTAGGACAAACAATTGTTTTAGCCCACGGTGGCAAAAAACAGATTACAGCCGTTACTCAAGAGTACTTGAAGCGTATAAGCTCGCAAGGTAATGCAAGTAGGATCCCGAAAGCAAAATTTAATGAAGTATATATCGATTTAATTCAGAAAGAGATATTAATAAGAGCGTCGATAAACGAAAAATATGGAGGTAGGCGATCGTCTATAATTTTTGCAGTACTTGGAAAGGTGCCTTTTATTTCTTTAAAAACAAATCCAGTAACTTTAATTATAGATAAAAACAAATCTTAATAAGCTAAGCAGGCTTTAATCTGCATTTCATTAAGCTCCGGAAAATCGTCGATAATGTCACTGATTGACATGCCTTCTGCCATCCAGCTCAATACATCGTATACAGAAATACGGGTGCCGATAACGCAGGGCTTACCAAAGCGTTTTTCGGGATTAATTTCAATATATTCTGTGTAGTTCATATACAAATATAATCATTTGTTAAACCAAATATATTTAGAGCTGTTATACCAACACATCTAAATATAAAAACAACATGGACAAGTTAGAATTAAAAGGCGGTTGGAACGAGCTGAAAGGCAAGATCAAGCAAGCCTATGGTGATTTAACCGACGACGATTTGATACACGAAGAAGGCAAGGACGACGAACTGTTAGGCAAACTTCAACAAAAAACCGGCAAAGGCCGCGATGAGTTGGTGAAGTGGATCAATAGTTTGTAATCATTTCGGATTTCGGAGTTTCGATTTCGGATTTATTTTCCGAACATAAAAGAGAAAGCCTCAAACGGAAACGTTTGAGGCTTTCTCTTTTATGTCTGAAATTAGGAGCGATGGCCCAGACGCAAAAGCGTGGCCGTGCAGTGGGCTTGTGCGGTGGAGCTTTTTTGCGTCTTGATCTTTTGGTTACTTTTGGATCAAGCCAAAAGTAACAGCCCAACCCGCGGCGATTGAGCGGGACTGACGTTCATAATTGCACAACCCATTCATAGTAAATTCTGCGCTATGTAAGGTACCGTGAATCGGTCGGAGATTGCTTCGTTCCTCGCAATGACGAGGGGAGATTAAGCGTTAACTATTCTCTTCGTCTCTTCAATAATCTTTCCCTTAATATCCTCATTAACCTGCACCAATGGCAAACGTACCGTATCACCACAAACACCAATCTCTTTTAATGCAGTTTTAACACCAGCAGGGCTGCCGTCAACAAACATTAAGCGGGTAAATTCAATCAGGTCGAAATGGCCATGCTGGGCTTCTTTGAACTTACCTTCGAGGCAAAGGTCAATCATGGTTGAAAACTGTTTAGGCAAAGCATTACCTACAACAGAAATTACACCCACAGCACCCATAGCAATCATCGGGAACGAGATCGGGTCATCGCCAGAGATCATCAAAAATTCCTCCGGCTTATCACGCATAATATGGTTCAGCTGATCGAAGTTACCAGAAGCTTCTTTGATAGCAATGATGTTTTTGAATTCTTTAGCCAGCTTTACGGTAGTATCAGCGGCAATGTTGCTGCCGGTACGGCTTGGTACATTATACAAAATAATAGGTAGGGGTGCAGCCTCAGCAATAGCTTTATAGTGCAGATAAATACCTTGTTGTGTTGGCTTATTATAATTAGGGCTGGCCGATAAAATGGCATCGTAGCCGGTGGTATCGAAGTTTTTAATCTCTTCAACAACTTCGGCTGTGTTATTGCCGCCAATGCCGGCAACCAATGGCACACGGCCATTGTTAACTTCGGCAGTGTATGCCCAAACCTTCTTCTTCTCGTCCTTATTTAAAGTGGCGCTTTCGCCGGTTGTACCTAATGAAACTAAGTAATCGATGCCACCCTCAATCAGGTGGTCGATTAATTTTTTAAGAGCAGGGTAATCAACTTGTCCGCTCCCGTCAAATGGGGTTACCATGGCTACCCCTGTACCGTAAAATTTGTTCATGGTTTAATATAAAGGGTGCTAATTTAATGATAATGTTGATTATGTGAATAGTTGATTGAGTTTATTGGGTTCATTTGTTCACCGGTTCAATAGTTCATTGGTGCGTAGTCGTAAAAACAAGCGAAACTGCTACTGCCACTTGCCCCTGCTACTTCTTACTATGATCTATGAACCACGAACTATTAACTAATAAATCCACCTTTTTCTCCACTTCAGGGTCTTTTATCAACTCGGGCGCGTGGTGGGGTTTCATCCTGGCATCAATAATCAGCGGACCGGCGCAGCCCCAGTGCTTGTGTTCTGTAAAACTATTGATACCAAAAATATCGTGCGATGGGTTGCTGCGCGTAAACGTAACCCAAACCAGGTTATTAATGTTGGCTGCAGTAAACTGGGCATCGTCGCACAAAACCATTAATGGCAGGCCGCTAAGATCAGCTGTTTTAAAATGGTCGTTTAGGGTGCTTACCTGTCTTTGGGTTTCCAGCTCCAATTGATATTTGGGTGCTTTAACTGCCAGTACTCCAGGCATGGCTAATTTATAATCTGTGAAGATTTCGGGCAGGGTAAAATCAGTTGGTAACTCTGACCACAGCTCTCTTTTTTTATCACCTGCCACTGCCACTGCTACTTTACTGCCGCTATTCAATCCGCTGCCGCTATAATCGAGGGTATCAATGGTGGTGCGGGTATGGAAGTGCAGGTCTCGGGTTAAATCAATGCGTTCGAGGCAATGTTTCAGGAAACCGTAAATATCATTTACATCTAGTTTCGGGTCGTCTTCCTGTGCGGCGATGAACAAGTATTTAGCCAGGCTTAGTTGATTTTTACCGAAGATGTGATTGGCGATAGTTAATATTTCCTGTGGCTTGCGCTCTTTGAGGTATGGGGTATAACGTTCGCTACCCGTGGCGAATAGGAGTGGATGAACACCTGCAGCATCAACCGCATTTACCGCATGTAAACCCGGTATTTCTTTAGGCAAAGCAGAGCCGGTGATCTCATGAATTAATGCGCCAAAGCTGGTATCCTCCTGTGGCGGTCGGCCTACTACGGTGAACGACCAGATGGCATCCTTACGATGATACACATTATGCACCTTCATCAGCGGGAAAGGGTGCGTTAAACTGTAATAACCCAGGTGATCGCCAAATGGGCCTTCGGGTTTATTTTCGTGCGGCATTACTGTGCCGGTAACTACAAAATCGGCATCGGCAGAAATGCAGAAGCCTTCGGCATCATAAAAGTATCGGAAGCGTCGGTTACCCAGTGCTCCGGCGAAAGTCATTTCAGATAATCCTTCTGGTAAGGGCATTACTGCTGCAACCGGGTGCGATGGCGGCCCACCTACAAATATGCTCACCTTTAAGGGCTGGCCTTTGGCGTTTGCTTTAGTTTGATGGATGCCGATGCCCCGGTGCAATTGATAATGCAGGCCGATCTCCTCGTTCTGGATATAATCGTTACCACCCAATTGGATGCGGTACATACCCAGGTTGGCGTTCATGATGCCGGGCTTGTCCATATCCTCGGTATAAACCTGGGGCATGGTTACAAACGGGCCGCCATCCATAGGCCAGTTCACAATCTGCGGCAGGGCATCAATGGTGGTTTTGTTGAAGTTTTTAATGTTACTGCTACTCACTTTCATGGGTAAGGCCGAAAGCGCAGTCATGGCAACATTAGCGTATTTAACCGGGTTTTTAATAGCTTTCAGCGGATCGCTTTTGATATCAACCAGTGTCTTGATCTTCTCCAGCGTATCCCTGAAAATAAATTCCGACCGCTCGAGCGTGCCAAACAGGTTAGAAACCGCAGGGAATTTACTGCCCTTTACTTTCTCGAAGAGCAGGGCAGGCCCCTGCTGTTCAAACACGCGCAGGTGTATAGCAGCCATTTCTAAATAAGGGTCAACTTCGTCTTTAATACGGATAAGGTGACCATGTTTTTCCAGATCGGTAATGCAGGCTTGTAAGCTTTTGTAACCCATGTAGTACTATAAGTCTGAGCTTTTTCAATTCCCCCTCTCGAGAGGGGGCGGGCCGCAATTGTGTGATGGCAGGGCTGTGTTTTACATGCAGGGACACACCCCTGCACCCCTCTCGAGAGGGGAATCGCACGGGCCATTCAGACAGCCTCAAAAGTAATAATTAATGTGGGTTTTGCCTTGTGACGCACTTGCGCCACGAAAACTTATTATCTTGTTTATTTTCTTTGTAAGACCTTTAATTCAGAAGGTATTAACAAGCCACTTTAATTATGAAATAAAGAAGAAAAAATTGTCTGCATCAAATTGCAGGCTTCCGGGCAAGATTCCCGGAACGGGTGTTAATTGTTTAATTATTTACTTTAAAAAAAAATAAAAGGGCGTAAGCTAATACTTGCGCCAGAGCATATAAGTTAAGAATTGTAAAGCGAAAATGGATCTAAACCGGCAAAGGTTGCTTCCTGGAAAATTCCAGCCTGCCCGGATTCGATGTCTTGACTTATAATTTCGACACCCGGTTTTTGCCATGCTTTTTTGGCCGGGATGGATAAGTCGGTATTTATATCCAGTTCAATTTTCTCTTTCATAAAATTTAATTTGATTAAAAATGAGTGTTTTATGTAGAGAATGGATGGATCATTTTAGTCATTTTAGAAAATGAGGATATATCTAAGTCATAACGAGGAAGGGATTGATTCAAAAGAAAGGATGTTGTAATTCTGAAAATTCTTTAATTCTGTTAATTCAGATGCGTATTTTGCCGTTTCAAACAAATTAACGCATCCAAATGAATATCAAAAACATAAAGCGCTCCCTGCTTGCAGTCTGTTTAACCGGCAGTTTGTACCAAGCGATGGCTCAAAATACAGATGGGCTAAACGCCTTCAGCGAAGCCAGTTACCGTAAATACGTAAGCGAAGTATCGTCAGACAAGCTACAGGGACGCCTGCCGTTTAGTCCGGGAGAAACCGCTACGCTCGATTATTTGCAAGGCCAGTTTAAAGCTTTGGGTCTCGAGCCAGGCAATAAAGGCAGCTATTTGCAGCCAGTGCCAATGGTATCTATCTACACCAATCCCGATCCGCAGATGAAGGTTACCGGTGCCAACGCCAGTTTCGATCTGGAAGGATTAAAAGATTACGTGTTATGGACACGCCGCACCGATGCCCGTATCGACCTTAAAAATGAAGAATTGGTATTTGCAGGTTTCGGTATTTCGGCACCAGAGTTTAATCACGATGATTATGCCGGGCTGGATGTCAAAGGCAAAATTGTAGTGGTGCTGGTGAATGATCCGGGGTATTACGATGCCAAACAATTTAAAGGTAAAACCATGACCTACTATGGCCGCTGGACTTATAAATACGACGAAGCCGCCAAACATGGTGCAAAAGGTTGTTTAATTATCCATGATACTGCACCTGCTGCTTATGGATTTAGCGTAGTTGCTAATAGCTGGAAGGCATCTAAACTATACCTCGACCCGCGTGGTCACGAAAGCTACAAATGTGCTTTTGAAGGTTGGTTAACTTTACCAGCAACAGAAAAACTGTTTGCAACCATCGGCACAGATTATAAAACGATGCTGGCTAAAGCATTGGCCCCAGGTTTTAAAGGCAGCCCATTGAACTTGAATATCACAACCGGTTTAAGTACTACGTGCAAGTACAACCAGTCGCACAACGTGATTGCCAAAATTACAGGGACTAAACATGCCGATGAGTGCATTATTTACTCTGCACACTGGGACCACTTCGGTATCAGTAAACCCGATGCCAAAGGCGATAGTATCTATAACGGAGCCATTGACAATGCCAGCGGAACTGCAGGTTTGCTTGAACTGGCTAAAGCTTTTAAAAGTATGAAGACGAAGCCAGAGCGTACCATTATTTTCCTCTCAGTAACAGCAGAAGAACAGGGTTTATGGGGATCGGCTTACTATGCTGAAAATCCGGCTTTCCCTAAAAATAAAACAGTGGCTGATATTAATATGGACATGTTTTATCCCTACGGAAAAACTAAGGATATTTCGGTTGTAGGGTACGGACAATCGCAACTGGAAGATTACCTGGCCGAAGCTGCAAAAACACAAGGCCGCCACATTGAGCCAGAGGCTGTGCCATCAAAAGGGATGTATTTCCGTTCAGACCACTTTAACTTTGCTAAAGTAGGTATCCCTGCCTTATATATCGAAACCGGTACCGACCTGGTGGCCCAGGGCAAAGAAGCCGGCCTGAAAATGCACGAATACTACAACAGCAGCGTATACCACAAACCCAACGACGAATACGATGCCACCAAATGGGATGTAAGCGGCACCATCGAAGATTTAAGGCTGGTGTTCTTAGTCGGAAAAAAATTAGCCTACAGCAATGAATGGCCGCAATGGAAACAAGGCTCGGAGTTTAAGGCAGTGCGGGAGAGCTATTTGAAGAAATAGTTTTTAAGAGTTGCGGTGGTTAGTAGCAGTAGCAGTTTTGAAAAGCCACTTCGTTATCGTCCCGATTATCATCGGGATGGTTAATCTGGAGTAAGGTTTCACCTAACGTAAGCTGAAAGCTTACAATAGACAAGTCACAAGTTACGCTGCGCTAAACTTGCGACAGCGTATGATAGATAAAAGATTTTGGGATAAAAGACGAAGGATAAGATGAATAGTAATATCCTCCGTTTGTCCTTCGTCCCAAAGTCTTTTATCCTGGGACTGCTACTGCCACTTTGCTACTGCTACCTAAATATTAAGCCAGCCCTATCTCTTTCTCTAGATATACATCCTGTATCGTATGCAAGAAGTCTACCCCTTCAGCAAACGGGCGTTGGAAAGAGCGGCGACCCAGGATCAAACCCGAACCACCGGCGCGTTTGTTGATTACGGCATTTTTTACAGAATCGGCCAGGTCTGATGCGCCTTTTGATTCACCACCTGAATTAATCAAGCCTGCGCGGCCCATGTAGCAATTGGCTACCTGGTAACGGCACATATCAATCGGGTTGTCGGTAACCAGTTCGCTGTACATTAGCGGGTCTGTTTTAGAGAAACCGATGGTGGTAAAACCTCCGTTTACATCTGGCATTTTTTGTTTAATAATATCGGCTTGTATGGTTACGCCAATGTGGTTGGCCTGGGCGGTAATATCCGTTGCGGTTTCGTAATTAACGCCGTCTTTTTTGAAGGCATTGTTACGGGTATAGCACCATAAAACGGTAGGGAGGCCTAACTGGTGGGCACGTTCAAAGGCTTTGGCTACTTCCACAATCTGGCGGTCTGATTCTTCAGAACCAAAATATATCGTAGCACCAACAGCAGCTGCACCCAGGTTCCAGGCATCATCTACCGAACCGAACATAATCTGATCGTACTTGGTAGGGTAGGTGAGCAATTCGTTGTGATTAAGCTTCACCAGGAATGGTATTTTATGGGCATACTTGCGTGCCACACTGGCCAGGTTGCCAAATGTGGTAGCCACGGCGTTCGAGCCTGCTTCGAGCGCCAGTTTGATAATATTTTCGGGGTCGAAGTACATCGGGTTTTTGGCAAACGATGCACCAGCGGTATGCTCGATGCCCTGATCAACCGGGAGTATCGACAAATAGCCTGTGCCTCCTAAGCGACCGTGATTATAAATGGCGGCCAGATTGCGCAGCACCTGCGGGTTGCGGTTAGTGTTTAAGAATACGTTATCGATAAAATCGGGTGAGGGGGCGTGTAATAAATCCTTAGAAAAAGTTTTGCATTCGTGGTTTAAAAGCGAATCTGCGTCTTTGCCTAAAAGCTCAGTAATTTTTTGGTACGACATAGCGATGTTTTATTAAGGGTATGATGATATGATTAACCACTTTACAGTGTATAAATCTTTTATATCAAACTTACACATAACAACAGGCTGAGGCTATTTTTTGTTGAAAAAAGTTTAGTGGAAATGTGCAGGAAAACAACAGATTAACTACATTTATGTTAACCAATTGTAAATTATTTACCCCTAACGCTTTTTACATGAAACCACTCATTGTTTTGGTGTCTGTTTTTGCATTATCAATGCTTTTTAGTTACGCATTTCATCAGCGTGAAGATTTGTATTTCAGCGGTCGGCTGGCTTTGTGCGTAATGCTGTTGTTTACCTCAATAGCACACTTTGTTTTTATAAAAGGTATGATACTGATGGTGCCTCCTTTTATCCCAAATCCACTAAAAAAACTCATTATATTAATTACCGGTATTATTGAAATTGCAGGTGCAGCCGGTATCATGATCTACGAAACCCGTGTAACAGCAGGTTATCTACTGGTGATATTTCTAATCGCTATGCTACCCGCCAACGTTTATGCAACCCAACGCCGCGTAAATATGGAGGAGGGCGACTTTAGCGGCCCGGGGATATACTATCTTATTTTCCGTATCCCGATGCAGTTATTCCTTATCGTGTGGACTTATTATTTCGCTATCATACATCCGTTCCCTTTTTAACAAATGCAGATAGTCCCTCTCTTGGGAGATAGAGGGAGGTTTTGTAATTGCTTTGCATGGGAGTGACCCCTCCCTGCCATTACACAAGTAGCCGCACCCCTCCCCCAAGGAGAGAGGTTGAAAAGCTGTCTACTCTGGATTAAAGCATTAATGCACTTGGGTGCTAAAGGCATCTTCGGCTTTTTTTGCCAGTTCGGGATCGCCAATATACGTCCAGCGGAGGCCGCCGATGTATTTGAGCATGGCAGCGTTAATCTGGTCTACAGTGATAGCGTTAATCATGGCAGGTAGTTTATCAGCGTACTCCCATCCACCATTAATTTCGGCCGAACCGAGGTTGGCAGTAATTGCACCTGAGCCCTGCTCTTTTATGTAGTTGGAGGTGATAAAGCTACCTTTAAGATATTTAAGTCCTTCGTCTGATATGCCCAGCTCTTTCAGGCGGCTCAGGGTACGATCTGTTGCCTCAATGGCTTCTTTAGGGCTGTTGGTACTTACATGGATAATGCCATACGACATGAGTTGCGATACGGCATAAGCACCAGGATCATAAGACAAATTTAGTTTAGTGCGAAGCTCATTAAACAGCGTGCCACCAAAGGCCGAAATACCCATGCGGTAAGCCAGAAACTCGGGGCTATTTACTGGTGGTGCGTTAAATGCCGCGCTTATGTAGTTGGTAGCCAGTGCACGGCTTTCTACATAAACCTTATTTTCTTTCCAAACCGGTGCCTGGCGAACGGGCGGGGTGTAAGGTTTTGCCGGCAGCGAAGTGAAAGAAGCTTTGATCTTTTCCTCAATTTGCTGGCGGGTAATATTACCGGCTACCACAATAAACATGCGGTTTTTATTGAGCAGGTTGTAGTAATATTCTTTCAGATCAGTGCTGCTTAGTGCGGTTAGGCTTTGTTCTGTACCATCCGGGTCGGTGGCGTAAGGTGTGCCTGCAAAGGCGGTTTGCACCTGCAAATCGTCGAGGTGCTGGTCGGGGTCGCTTTGCTGGCCGTTAATGACGGTGATCTGCTTGCTTTTTAACAATTGTACTTCGGCATTATCAAACACGGGGTTATTAATGGCTTCGGCAAAAAGATCCCAGCTTTGGTTAAAGTATTTGGCCACGCAGTCGATGCCGATGTTACCATAATCGTAAGTTGATGAACCGCCTATGGATACACCAAACTCATCGGCCAGATCTCGAAATTTATCGGCATTATATTTCTTGGTACCGCATTCGGTAGCGGCTTTAAGCGCCAGGCTTTCTATCCCTGCCATCGTGCCGGGGTAGTTGTATACCCCGCCGCGGAAATACATCCGAACGCTGATTACCTCTTTAACAGTAGGTTTAAAAATTACCTTTAACCCATTCACCATAAAAGAAGTGGTGGTATTGGTTGGCAAGGTTTGGGCTATGCTTATGCTATAGATAAAGCATAGTGTGAATATGGTGGTTATGAGTTTCTTCATTGATCAGAATTTACTGAATTTGGGAATTATCAGAATTATTTGTTTTGAACCAGAGTGAGTTCTCGGTCTCGATTCTTGACTCTCGATTCCTGATTCCTCTAAATTTCCTGTCTTGATTCCTGTCTCTTGTCTCTTGCTTCTCAATTATTTTGCTTTAAAAAATGTTTCCGGCGCAACTTGTTGTTCCATGGCAGGATTAATTAACAGGCCTGCACAGTAGGGTTTGTTGATGATGTATTTGCGTACATAAGCCCGCAGATCGTCCTTCGTCATTTTTTTAAGGTTGTCGTTATAAGTATTAAAATAATCGATGGATGCCGATGCCCACCAGAATGAGAGCACCTGGGTAAAATCGCTGGTTACTTCTGCTTCGCGGATCTGTTTAATTTCTAGCTTGCGCTTAGCAGTTTCCAGTTGTTCGTCGGTAACGTAATCGGGCGTATCCCAAAGTGAGATCTGGTGCTTGATCTCTGCAAAGCATTCGGCCACTTTGGTAGGGTTGGGTACTACGGTTAATGTAATGGGCCCGGTATGCCTCAGCGTTAAATAACTGAAATCTACATTCAGCGCTAGTCCGGATTGGATGAGCGCTTTACTTAGTTTCGACGAGTTTTGATCGAGGATATAAGAGAACACATCGGCTGCATAAGTTGATGGTATATCGGTACGAGTATCTGGCCCAAACCAGGCCATCTGGATAAATGGCACATTAGTGAGGTTCGATTTCACCACGAAATAATCAACTTTAGTTAATGGCTTAAACTCCGGGATCGGCCATTTTTTGAATGGATCGAAGGCAGAGGGTTGCCAGCTGCCAAACAGGGCTTCAACCTCACTAAATACCGCGTCATGTTTTACATCACCGGCGATAGTGAGCATGGCGTTGTTAGGATAATAATATTTATTCTTGATCGAATCCATCAAAGCCGGTGTAGCCGAGCGGATCACGTTATGATCGCCGGTTGGGTTTTTACGGCTGTATAGCTTGCCCCACATTTTATGGTCCATGCTATCAATCAAAGCAAAAGCCGGGGTCGATTCATGGCGTTGAAATTCGTCATCAACCACGATGTTTTCCTTTGCCATTTCTTCGGGGTTGAATAACGGGTAACGGATAGATGAGTTCATCAGCTCCAGTCCCGGTTTTAAATTGGCGCTGGGCAGGGTAAAGTAGTAGTTCACATTTTCGTAAGTGGTAGAGCCATTAAAGTCGATCCCCAACTCGCTGATGCGGTTCATAAACTCTTCCTGCGAAGGGTAGTCTTTATTGGCCTTAAAAAACATGTGCTCGTACAGATGGCTCAGTCCGTTAAACTGCGGTGTTTCGGTAAATGAACCATTTTTGCAGGTAATCATTACCGTTGCAAGGGGTACGCTATTGTCTTCAATCACTAGTACATCCAAACCGTTAGGCAGTTTGCGTAAAAACATATTAGCAGGCAGCTTGCTTTGAGCGAATAGCCTGCAACTCATCAGGCAAAATAATATAAAAAGGCAGTGCTTAATTCTCATACAATGTTATAAACGGTTAAAGTAGCTATTTGTATTTAATTATCTACAGATAGATAAAAAAGCCAAGCTTCCTTCGACAAATATTGTTTTTATACAACGCAGCCATTTTGTGTTTAATATTAAGATTAACGTTACATTAAAAACCAGAGAGCTAAAAAAGTATTTGCTAATTTAGCGGGCTCAATACTGCTGCTTTACATGTCGGTACTCGTTTTAACATTAATTATACTGGTAGGTTCTTATTTCGCCGGCTTGTTAGGTTCACTAACCGGCCTGGGTGGCGGCGTAGTGATTATCCCTTTACTCACTATCGGTCTGGGTGTAAATATTCATTATGCCATTGGGGCATCGCTGGTATCGGTTATTGCTACTTCATCGGGTTCGGCAGCGGCGTATGTTAAAGAGGGGATTACCAATATGCGTATCGGCATGTTCCTCGAGATCGCCACTACCACAGGAGCTTTAATAGGTGCTATGCTTTCATTACTGATCCATGCGCCGGTTATTGCAGTAATATTTGGGGTGATACTCATCTTTTCGGCCATCATGTCGCTTCGTAAAAAAGATACTACTGTTTTACAGACTGAAAGCCATTGGGCGCAAAAACTTAAACTGAACGGAAGCTATCCCACTGCCGATGGCGAAGTGGTTAAATATGGCATACGCAACGTAGGTGGTGGTTTTGTGATGATGCTGTTTGCCGGCATTATATCGGGCTTACTGGGTATCGGATCGGGCTCGCTAAAGGTGGTAGCTATGGATAGCATAATGCGCGTACCGTTTAAAGTATCAACCACCACCAGTAATTTTATGATTGGGGTTACAGCGGCGGCAAGTGCGGTGGTTTACCTGCAACGTGGATACATAGACCCGGCATTGGCTATGCCTGTGGTTATCGGGGTTTTACTGGGCGCTTTAACAGGTTCTAAAATATTGGTAAACTCCAATTCATCCGGCTGGTTGCGCTGGGTATTTGCGGTTATTGTAACCATACTGGCCGGACAAATGATTTATAACGGTTTAAGCGGAAAGATATAACAATGGCAAATACAAAATTTAAAGATACCGACATGCAGGCCATTATTGGCTGGGTATTACGCGCCGGCGTTTTTGTATCGATGCTTGTTGTTTTTATCGGCGGGGTAATTTACCTGAGCCGCCACAGCAGCGAACACATAGATTACCACGAGTTTAAAGGAGTACCCGATTTTGTGCACACATTGCCCGGAATTTTTCATGGTATTTTAGATGGTCGCGGGCGCGCTATTATACAAGCAGGTATTATTTTGCTGATTGCCACCCCGGTACTGCGGATCATATTTTCGGCAATAGGGTTTATGATCGAGAAAGATTACCTCTATGTAGGTATTACTTTGCTGGTATTGCTAATTATTATTTCGGCTATGCTAACCGGGCACGGAGGGTAGTTCAGCGTTATTAAGATAACGAATTTAATATCGAACACAGAATGTCCACTATTGAATAGTGAAGGAAAACTTCGATGTTGGAAATTCAAAATTCATTATTCGATATTGTTAATCTTTAACTTACCCACATTGGGGGTTAATTACCGCCACCGCCAGACATTCTTTTCACTTCATCGCTATTACCTGTGGTATGTTTACGAGCGCCTTTAACAGTACGCTTACCAAAATTATAAACAAAGCTTAGGTTTATAATCCGCGTTTCCTTTTTATCGTACGAGGTAATATCCAGGTTTCTGTACATGGTTTGGTAGCGGTCTTTATAGGTGTTAAAAAGATCAGAAACGCTTAAATTGATAGTTGCCGCTTTATTTAATACTTGTTTACTGATGCCGGGGTTCATGATAAACACCGGTTTATTGTATGAAAGACCATAAAATACGCTCGACTCGTAATGGGTATTTAAAGTGGCGGAGATAGTTTTGCCGATCGTAAAATTCTGATCAAGGTCAAGGATCAGATCTTTCGACCATTTATTTAAGTAGCCCTGGTAATCTATAAACTGGTAATAAGAAAAATCGGGATTGAAATTAATATCCCACCATTTTGTTAATCTCAGCGGCAAGGCGAGCTTAACGCCGTAATCGTTCACTCTTTTAAGGTTACGTTTGGTTGTTACTAAAACCTTGGTAGCATCATTTTGTGAGAAATAGCTGAATTCAAAAAAGTCGCTCACGGTAGAGGCGTACAGCGAAACAAGGTAGTTTGATTTGCCGGCATACGACAGCTGAAAATAATCGACAAATGCCGGGCGCAGATACGCATTTCCAGTACGGTAGTTGTAATTGTCCTGGTAACTTACAGTGGGGTTAAGGCTTTCATAAGCAGGCTGTTCGGTACGGTGGTTATAAATAAAGCTAAGCTGCTGTGAGCTGCCTATATTATAATCAAGCTGTACAGAAGGGTAAAAGGCAGTAGTATCCCGCTTAACATCATGTAACATGGTTGGGGTATTGGCATCAGATACCAAATGTTCAACCCTTAAGCCAATGGTATAGTTAAACTTTTTGCTGCTGCCGGTATAATTTACATAAGCTGTAGTTTTTTTCTCGGTGTAATTAAATTGGCTGGTAAACATAGGTACCGGCTCGTATACATTGTTAATAAGCGCGGCAAAGGTTTGGGTATTATCGCTTTTTACATAGCTGGCCTTTAAGCCGGCTTCCAGTTTGCTCGTTTTAGTAATGGGCGTACTGTAATCAACCTTTATCGATTCATTAATAAGACGGGTTGGGGCATAATTATGCAGTGTATCATTATCATAGGCTGGCCCTTTGAGGAAAACTTGCGTAGGTGAGGATGTTGGGTTGCCACGGCTTACAATATTCTCATTAGACTGACGGTTTAGGATAGACAGATCTGCATCGGCGCTAAGCATTTGCTTGGTATGCCCAATGGCACCGGCATAATTAAGGTTATAGCTAATAAAATCTCTTTTACGCTTAAGGTTTGATAATGTGGTAATGGTAGAATCGGCTGCACCATTAACAGACATGTAAGTGTTGGTTTGCTTATCAAACTTGCTGGTCTCGGCCGATCCCTTTATTAAGAACCCAATGGTGTGCGTAGGATTGATAAAATAATCCGCCCCGGCACGATAATCTAAAGAGGGGGTGCTTTGTGTACTGTAATAACGGGTATCAAACGTGGTAACATCGCCTGCATTAACATTGCGCAGGTTATTTATAGTATGATCTGTTTTAACATATTTATAACCAATGCCCCCAAAAACGTTTAATTGTTGCGATCGGTAATTGCCATTAAATGTAGTGCCGCCTTTGCCAAAGTTGCCATAACCGGCATTGGCTGTTACGTTGCCATTAAAACCGATGTTTTTACCCTTTTTTAAGATGATGTTAATGATGCCGCCCGAGCCCGAAGCATCGTATTTGGCCGATGGGTTTTGGATCAGTTCTACCTGGTCTACATCGGCAGTTGGTAAGCTTTGCAAGTAAGAGGTAAGGTCATCACCCTCCAGGCGTAATTGTTTACCATTAACAAATATGGCAGCCCTTAGCCCGGCACGTAAAAAAATATCGCCGTTGTTGTTAGTTTTAATGCCGGGGGCCGTAGTGAGTATATTAAAAACAGAGGAACCCCTTGCCAGGATGCTTCTGTCTAAATTTAAAACAGTTTTATCGGGTTTAACCTCGTAGTATTTACGTTTTTCGGTTATTACAACTTCATTGAGGTTAACCGTAGCAGGCTGCATCTTAATAGAATCAATAATAATAATGCGCCCTGCACTAACTACGTAAGGCCCGCTGAATATTTTATGATACCCGGTTTTAGTGATCTGAAGTAAATACTTATCGGGCTTAATACTATTAAATACAAAAACTCCGTTTCTATCGCTTAAAGTTGTCTGCATGCTTACAGAGTCGCGGTAACGTATCAATACTATAGTGGCAGCTTCGGCGGCCGCATAACTTTCGTTGATTATTTTACCTTGCAGGCCGGAAATCTTAGTTTGCGCATAAGTGTAACGAACAATACTGACAAAAAGGACTAATAAAAGACAGGTAAACGTTTTTTTCATTCAAAAACTCAGTATCGTGTGGTTTAGACCGACTAATTTAAAAACTTATTGATAAGTTTTTTGCGTAGTATGATATTTTTACGTTTTAATACTATTTTGGTTACAAATTATTTGAACACAGGCTCTGTTTTAAAAATTGATAAGACACTTAGTTTGCATCCCTAATATTGATGAAGATAATTAACTTCGCCCTTAATCTAAGTATACGAATGAAGAAATTGCTTTTTGTATTTATTGTGATAGCAGTAAATGCGTACGCCCAGTCAGAACCCAAGAACTATAAAGTTGCGATTACACGTTTTCAGCAGTATTACAACCTCAATCAGCCCGATAGCATATTCAGTATGTTCTCGCCAGAGGTGCGCGTATCTTTGCCCGAAGAAAAAAATCAGGTAATGATCAACCAGTTGCAATCGCAATTGGGCAGGCTGCAGCAAATATCATTCGTAAGTTTTGATCAGGGTGTGGCTACCTACAAGGTAAACTTTACCAAATCTATCATGGCTATGAAAGTTAGCCTGAATGATAAAGACCAGATGGGGGGCTTGCTTTTTGATAATTACACCAGCCCCTCTGATGCTGCCAAAGCTGCAGAAGCACTTAAACGTTTAAATGTTGACCCTGCATTGGGCGAATCAACCTACTCTGTAAAAGGTTTTTCGGGCAGTTTGGTTGGTACTTTAACCATGCCTGCAAATGCCAGCGGTAAGGTACCTGTTGTACTTATTGTTGGTGCATCGGGCTATACAGATCGTAACGGCAATAATGTTAAACAGAATATTAACGCCAATAGCTACAAAGAACTGACCGTGGCTTTAGGCAAAAGCGGTATTGCCAGTTTAAGGTACGATAAACGCATGGTAGGCGAAAGTGTAAGTTCGACCAAAGAAGATCAGCTGCATATTGAAGATTATATTGAAGATGCAATGGCGCTGATTAATAAACTGCATGATGATCCGCGGTTTTCTAAAGTAATTGTATTAGGCCATGGCGAAGGCTCGTTAGTGGGTATGATTGCCTGTGAAGAAACGCCCGCAGGTGCTTATATTTCTGTAGAAGGCGCCAGCCAGCCGGCATACCTGGTATTGAAAGAGCAGGCAAAAAGGTTACCTGATTATATCTCTACCCGTTTTGGCAATGCGGTTGATAGCTTAGCCCGCAGAGGTAAAGTACAGCAGGAGATTGATGCCTCGCTATATCCATACATCCGCCCAAGCATCCAACCTTTTCTGTTAACCTGGATGCGTTATGCGCCAATTAAAGAATTTAAAAAGCTGAAAATACCTGTACTGATTGTACAAGGCAGTACAGACCTGCAGGTAAAAGCTGATGAAGGCTATAATTTTAAGAAAGCCAAAAGTGAGGCGATTTTGTTAAATATCCCCAACATGAACTATGTTTTAAAAGATGCCCCGGCAGATAAAGATAAAAATATGGAAACCTACACCCAACCAGATTTACCGATAAAACCAGAACTGGTTACCGGAGTGGTTGATTTTATTAATAAGCTGAAGTAAAGAAGCATCTTCTGGATAGATACTAATTGCCTCGTAGGGTTAAGCTTCTACGAGGCAATTTCGTTTAACAATATCGAATAATGAATATTGAATTCCCAACATCGAAGGCATTCATTATTCAATATTGGAAATTCATTATTCGATATTAAATCTTCTTAGTTTAATGATCACTTCCACGCATTCAGCAACCTGCGGATAATAATAATCTCGCTGATATGGTAGCTGGTATGATCGGCCAATTGTAGGGCCTCGCGTAAAATGCTCTGGCCATCGCCATGTGGCAATTCCTGATATATATCGTCCTTTTTAAGCAGATTGATGAAGTTTTCCAGGTCAAGATCAATTTGCTGTATGGTGTTTTTCCATGCCGTTTCATCGGCAGGGGCTGCTTCTTTAGGCCAGTATTCGTCCGGCCATTTTGGGGATTGATGGTTAGGATCCCGGCTAAACTCCAGCATATCCCATTGGGTAATGCGGATGTGCTCAACCAGCTGCCAGATGCTGTAGGGTAAATTATTTGGCCTTTCGCCACGTAATTCGGCAGGTAAATCTTTTAGTGCATCTTTTAATGAGGCATGGGCGCTGCCGCCGCGCAACAGTTTAACCAGCTCATCAATTAATATATGATGTTGTTTGTCCATTGTTTTTTAATTTTAGGTTTAACAAATTTCTTGCATATTAGTTGGGTTATAATTGTAAAGCTGTTTTTACATAGCGGTACTGATTATAAATATTTGGCGTAATTGCTTAAGTTTATCCTGATTTTAAACCCCTACCCAAGTGATAAAAAAGTCAATTTTAATAGCGGCAATTGCACTATCGTTTTTTACAGCCTGTAAAAAGGATGGAGGCGTTGCCCCTCAATTTCAAAAAGATAGTACTGCCTTTGTAGCCTATGAAGACCGTTTTCTGGAAGAATTATGGAAACATCAACCAGATTGGGCTACGCAAACCGGCTACCATAAATACGATAGTATTTTAATTGTACCCAATGCCGATAGCCGCGATAAACTGTTAAAATTCACCCGTAAGCAACTCGATTCGCTTGGTAATTTTGAGCAGAATGTTTTAACGGATAACAATAAAATTGACTACCACCTGATAGAAAACCAGATGCAGTACACCCAATGGCAACTGCAGCAAGAGAAAGCTTACGAGTGGGATCCATCATCATATAATGTAATCGGTGCGTTTGCATTTATTTTAAACGAGAAGTACGAGCCTTTAGATCACCGCCTGCGCAGCTTTTACATGAAGATGGCCAACATACCGGCCTATTATAAAGAAGCAGAAAAGCAGCTTAAAAACCCGGTTACAGAACTAACCGATCTGGCTATTGAGCAGCATAACGGTGGTGTATCGGTTTTTGAAAGTGATTTTGCCGATTCGTTAAAGAAAACCAATATCCCGCAGCCCGAGAAGCAAAAGATGCTGGAGAGGGCCAAGCAATCGGCTGATGCCATTAAAGGTTATGCCGCCTGGTTGAAAAGTATGAAGAACGACAAACCACGCAGTTTCCGTTTGGGTAAGGAGTTGTATCAGGATAAATTTAAATACGAAATCCAATCTGCGAGTACACCTCAGCAGGTTTTCAACGCGGCAATGGAGCGTAAAAAGTATCTGCACCGCGATATGGCTAAATACAGCAAGCAGCTATGGCCTAAATATTTCGGTAAGGCAGCTATGCCAACAGATACTTTGGAGCTGATCGGTAAGATGATCGATACGCTATCATCTAAACATGTGCAGCCTGATGAATTCCAGTCGGCAATTTCGGCACAGATCCCTAAGCTTACTGCTTTTGTGAAGAGTAAGGATCTGCTGTTTATTGACCCTACCAAACCATTAGTTGTGCGCAAAGAACCTGGTTATATGGCAGGTGTTGCCGGTGCATCGGTAAGTTCGCCCGGTCCGTATGATAAAACAGGTAACACCTATTTTAATGTGGGCAGCCTGAGCGGCTGGCCTGCGGCAAAAGCCGAGAGCTACCTGCGTGAGTACAACCAGTACATTTTGCAGATCCTGTGTATTCATGAAGCTATCCCCGGCCATTATACGCAGTTGGTTTATGCCAATAAAGCGCCGAGCATGATCAAATCTATCCTTGGCAATGGCGCCATGATTGAAGGCTGGGCAGTATACACAGAGCAAATGATGCTCGAAAACGGTTACGGTAATAACGAGCCCGAAATGTGGCTGATGTGGGATAAATGGAACTTACGCTCGGTTTGCAATACCATTGTTGACTATAGCGTACACACCGGCACCATGACCAAGGAGCAGGTAGTTAAACTGCTTACCCACGAGGCCTTCCAACAACAAGCCGAAGCCGATAATAAATGGAAACGTGTAAGCGTAACCAGCGTACAACTCACCAGTTACTACAGCGGCTACAAAGAGATCATCGACCTGCGCGAATCTTACAAAAAGAAAATGGCCGAAAAATACAAGCTCAAAGATTTCAACGAAAAATTCCTGAGCTATGGAAGCGCCCCGGTTAAATATATTAGTGAGTTGATGCTGAAAAAGAAATAGCTTCACTTAGAGGCAAGAGGCCAGAAACAAGAGCCAAGACCTGCTTACTTGTTCTCCCTGCGCGTCATTGCGAGGTACGAAGCAATTCCCTCCCGATAGCTCTCGGGACTACAGAGCCGCTCTGTAAAGTTCGCGATTGTTTCGTAACGCAATGACGTTTTTTTATATTCATGTGCCCTTTTTTGTCATTGCGAGCGATAGCGTGGCAATCTCGTCGCCAATGCTTGTTCGATCTGTATACTACGAGATTGCCACGTCGTTACACTCCTCGCAATGACAAAATTTATTTTCGGTCTAGATTCCTGACTCCTGATTTAATAAAAATCCCTATCTTCGTAACGCCTTACAACATAAGGCATTACTCCAATGGTAATATAATTGGCCTGTCGGCAATAGCTTTATTATCCGCTTAGGTTAGGGATTACAGGTCGCTACAAACCCTCGTTGTATACTGTTTTAAACAGCTTATTCATTTAATCTTTTACTATTATTTATGACACAGCACGGTCCTGACGTGGCAGTGGTGCATCCATTGGCTACTTATAAAAATTTAGTTTTCCTTAAAAATATTATCACCCGCCCCAATATTGTGGTAGGCGATTACACTTATTACGATGATCACAACGATCCATACAATTTCGAAAAAAACGTGCTCTATCACTTCGATTTCCTGGGCGATAAACTGGTAATCGGAAGGTTTTGCGCCATTGCATCTGGCGTTAAGTTTATTATGAATGGTGCCAATCACGAAGTGAAACCCATCTCTACCTATCCCTTCGCCATATTTGGCAATGGCTGGGAAAAGATCAATGAAGGTGTAGATCATCACAATAAATATCCCTTTAAAGGCGATACCGTCATCCGCAACGATGTTTGGATAGGATATGAAGCCGCCATTATGCCCGGCGTTAAAATTGGCAATGGTGCTATAATCGCCACCAAAGCTGTAGTCACCAAAGATGTGCCCGACTATGCCATTGTAGGCGGCAACCCGGCGCAAATTATCCGCATGCGGTTTGATGATGATACCATTACCCGGCTACTAAAAATTGCCTGGTGGGATTGGAGCGCGGAGAAGATCAGCGAAAATATTAAGTTGATTAACTCGGGAGATGTGGAGGAGCTGGAGCTTATAAGATAGAGGCAAGAGCCAAGAAACAAGAACCGAGATAACTCCTCTCAGTACGTTATTCCGAGGTACGAAGCAAGTCCTGACAAATTAGTGCTGCAGGGCCTGTCACACTGAGGCTGTCGCGCGTAGAGGCCACTACACCATGCTTCGAGTGCCTCAGCATGACAGCCCTTTTTTGTCTCTTGCCTCTCGTTTCTTGCCTCTAATCTTTGGCCTGTCTTTTGCTTAATAATTAACATATCTATTTAAAACATTAATATCATGGCAAAGTATTCAGAAAAAGCGCAGGAGAAGGTTGGAGAAACCATGCACGAAATGAAAGAAGGAAAGCTAAAAAGCGGCAGCGGTAAAAAGGTTACCAGTAAAAAGCAGGCTGTGGCTATCGGCCTTTCAGAAGCGCGTAAAGAAGGGGCGAAGGTTCCTAAAAAGAAATCATAAAAAAGAAAGGCTCCCAGTTACTGGGAGCCTTTCTTTTTAGTTATAATGCCGACTTTTCGTACTCATTTTTCACCCAATCTTCCAGTTCGTTGGTTTTGTCGAGTTTTATCAGTCGTTCTATATCAAAATCTTTAGTATGGGTTGGTTCGGCCTTGTATTTGGCAATAAGGGCCTTAATAGCAACCAGGTTAGCATCATCTTTATTATACACCGGGTGCTGTATTGCGTATTTGGCATAAGCACCCATAAATATGGCCAGCAGCTTATTGTTATTATCGGTAAGGCTCATTAACATGGGCATCAGCTCAATGGTAACGGTTGGCGTATCTTGTATCCACTTAAATAAAAAATCGGTGGCAGCACGGCGCTTAGGGGCTTCCTGGCTCCACGGTGTTTCCTGCAGCCAGTCCACAGTGGCAATAACATCCTGCTCATGGCTTACAAAATCGGCCTGACTAACCATCTTATAACCTACCGGCACGGCATAGTTTTGCGCCTTAACGGTTGCACCCATTAATAACAGTAAAACAAAAATAAGCGTGCCAAGCCTCTGCATACTAACGTGTTGTGTATTTTATTTAACTACAAAAGAAACCTTTTTATCGCCCCAAACAAAAGAAACTTTACCAGATGCATCAATTATAAACTTTAAACGCTCGGTAAAAGCATCTGCTTTGCCGGTTTTTACCGTTACACGCATTACATCGGCCGACTCGGTATACTGAGTGCCAGACTGCATTGCGATCTTGTTAATAATAATAACCCACTCTTTTTCGCCAGGGATGGTATACAAGCTGTACTTACCCGCCGGTAAAGCTTTGCCTTCTAAAGTTACATTTTTATTGAAAGAAATGGTAGTGGCTTCGTTAGCACCTGTACGCCACACTTTACCGTAAGGCGCAATATCTGTACCAATGGTACGGCCTTTGACTGCGGGCTGGCTGTAGGCTACTTCAATAGCTACACCGTTTTTGGTAGTCGCCTTTACAGTATCAGCAGGGCTTGGACGTGGTGTTGCTGTTTGTGCCGATGCATTAAATGCAGTTAAGCTGCTAACGGTTAATAAAGCGAATAGAATTAATTTTTTCATGGTTGATTTTTAGGTAGATTATTAATTTTTAGTAAACGAGTCTATAATTTCCATCAGCGTAACGGCCTCTTCAATACTACAAGGGTTTTCGCGCTCGCCGTTAAAGTAGGCTACAATATTTGCTATGTGTGGCTGCTGGATGTGCTGCGGATGGGTAAACGTTACGGTATCTTTGCCGGCTTCATTCTCCAATGTTACGGTATTGCCGAAAAATGGGAAGGTTATTTTGCCTTTGGTGCCCACAATTTCGCAGGTATCGGTAACCTGGCTTTTGGCCACGTTAAAGCACCAGGATCCGTTAACCACGATGCCATTCTCGAATAAGATCTCCCCACAAACATGATCATCTGCCGGGTACTTTTTGGTTTGGTTGAGCGAGTAGCCATGTGATGCCTTTGGCTTGCCGAAATAGTATAGCACCAAGTCTAACTGGTGCGGGGCGAGGTCGTGAAAATAGCCACCGCCTGATAGTTCCGGGTGTACGCGCCAGTGGGTATCTGTCTTGGCAATCATCTCGGCATTCTCGGTTTTCCACATCCTGATCTGTACCGTGCGGATTTCGCCTACGGCCTTATCTTCAATCAGTTTTTTTACGTGCAGAAACATAGGTAATGCCCGGCGATAATGTGCCACAGTTAGCTTAGCCTTACTTTTGGCCACTGCATCGGCTATTTGGCGGGCTTCGTCAGCGTTGCGGGTTACGGGCTTTTCTATGTACATATTAAAGCCTCGCTCCAGTCCGCGTACAGCATATTCCAGATGCTGAAGCGGGGGAGTAGCTACATAAAGTGCATCCAATCCTGCTTCGTCCATCATCTTCTCAGCATCATCAAACCATTGTTCAACACCGTGGCGGTGGGCATAATCGGCAGCCTTAACCGCATCCCTGCGCATTACGGCTGCCAATTTGCTGTTAGGTACTTTGTTAAAGGCAGGGCCGCTCTTAACCTCAGTTACGTTGCCGCAACCGATAATTCCCCACTTAATTTGTTTCATGAAGTCTTATTTTAAGATGGCTTCGATCTTCGCTAATTCCTCATCGCTAAATTTGGTGTTATCCAAACATTTCAATGAATCGGCCAGTTGCTCTGGTTTGCTTGCACCAATTAATACCGAAGTAACGCGCGGATCTTTTAGCAACCATGATAATGCCATTTGCGCCAAAGTTTGATTCCGTTGTAATGCAATCTCATTCAACGCACTGATTTGTTTAATACGCTCTGGCGTAACCTGACTGGTTTGCAGGAAACCTGTTGATTTTGCTGCGCGAGAATCTTCCGGAATACCGTGCAGGTATTTATTAGTTAATAAACCCTGTGCCAGTGGCGAGAATGGGATACAGCCTACGCCGTCTTTCTCCAGCACATCCAGCAGTCCGCCTTCAACCCAACGCTCAAACATCGAGTATTTAGGTTGATGGATTAAACAAGGCGTGCCTAATTGTTTTAATATATCTATAGCTTTTTGAGCCTCATCAGCAGGATAGTTAGAGATACCTACATATAATGCTTTACCCTGACGAACGATAAGGTCTAATGCCGACATGGTTTCTTCTAGCGGGGTTTCAGGATCCGGGCGGTGGTGGTAGAAAATATCTACATAATCCAGATCCATACGTTTCAGGCTTTGGTCTAAGCTGGCTACCAGGTATTTTTTAGAACCCCAGTCGCCATAAGGGCCATCCCACATGGTATAACCGGCTTTGCTCGAGATGATCATCTCATCGCGGTATCCACGGAAATCATCTTTCAATAATTTACCGAAATTTTCTTCGGCCGAACCCGGAGGCGGGCCGTAGTTATTAGCTAAATCAAAGTGGGTAATGCCACTATCAAAAGCCAGGTGCAGCGTTTTGCGGAAGTGCTCCAGAACGTCTACATGGCCAAAGTTGTGCCATAGGCCCAGTGATACTGCAGGCAGTTTAATGCCACTTTTACCGCAACGGCGGTATTCCATATTCTTGTAACGATCAACCGATGGTAGGTAGGTCATGATGTATTGGTTTTTTATGACGCTAATTTATAATTTTTAGCGGGAACCCGGACGCTCTGGTAGTATAATAGCCAAACGTACACCAGAATTTAAACGACGGTCATCTTTAAATGACATGGCATACTGTAACCTAAGGTTAAGATACTGCACACCCGCCGCGCCCTCATAATAATTATGAACTGTTGGGTTGGCCAAAAAATTAAAATTTACAATTTCCTGCAATTTTAACTTGCGGATAAACGGGATGTTATTGAGGAAATAACCGTGAAAGTTTTGTTCGTAATGGGCTTCAAAATATTTATCAGGCGTGCTGTAATCGTACATATTTAATAAAATGAAACGATTGGTACTCACGCGGTACGCAAACCCATCGGTACCCAAAAACTGGGCATAATCGGTATAGTACAATTGTTTGGCATTTAAAAACTTGCCAACTCCTAAATAAAAGGCCGCCTTACCGAATTTGCCCGTGTTTAATTCTTCTTTGCTTAAACTAAGCGACAGCAGGTCGTAATCAACGTCAGAACTAAAAACATTTTTAATCCCTTTAGTATAGCTCAATTCCAGTTTAGGATATTCGGATGGTAAATAATACCGACCGCTTGGGTAGGTTACGTACTTATTGCTGAAATCGTAACTGGTTTTAATGTTAAGGGTAAGCGACTGGTTTTCCGGGAACAAAGGCTGATCAACATCCGGCGTGTAAGGGTTGTTGGATGTAAATGCTTTATCCCTATGTCCAAAACTATAAAATGCTGTATTTGGCAGCCATTTGCGGTTAGCATATTCGGTTGATATGCTTCCGCGCCAGCCATCAATGATGCGGCCTGATAAGGATGCCTGGCCAAACTGTTTTTCGTATAGTTTTTTAAGGTTTCGCCTGTTAAATAAAGTAGTGAAAGTGTTATTCAAAGCATCAATAGGATCGAGGTAGTTGAGATCATAAATACCCGTACCACCACTAAGGCCGAGATTAAACTGACCTACCGGAATAGTGGCGTTGGCATTGACATGAAACAATCGATCGGCAAAGCCATAACGCACATGGCCACCCAGTCGAAGGTATTTATTGGTAGTTGAGTCTATCTGTTTAACATAGCTTGCACCATAATTAACCGCCAAGCCTTCTACCGTATTGTATTGAAACGACGGGATAATGGGATCGAGAAACAGGTATTCCTTATCATAGCGGTTGCGGTGCAGCATGCCGGTAAATAAAACTTTGCCTGGTGTTAGTTTATTAAATACCCTGTCGAGTGAATCGAGGTAGGGTTTTGATTCGCGTTTGGCAGCGAGAATGGCTTTCTTCTGGTAGTCGTTGGTTTCTTCTAAGGTGAGCGGCACCGGCCTTTCCTGTTGCCAATAGGTCGAATCCTTTTTGTTTACACCTTTGGGCACACGCAGTACTTCGGCAAATTGTTTTTTATCGAGGGTAGGGTTGATGTCGTAATTACTATAAACAGCAATAAAATAACCGCCGAACTTAAAGCCCAAAAAGCCGCCAATAAACTCGAACTTAACAGAAGCCGGCATCCACACCTTGCTGTTAACAGGCATGTATTGCTCTCTTACCTTAAGGGTATCAACAATATTAAGGTTGGCGCTTTTATTAATTTCGATATCGAAACTGTGGATACGCCAGCTATCTTCCACAATATAAATTACGCCGTTAAATACCGGTTCGAAAGCATGTTTAGGGATGAGCTGAATTTTATCGACAGTTTCGCCATTCTCTACAATGCTGCCCAGTAGTTTATAATTGTAAAAGTTAAGCGCGTTATCGGCAATGGGCGATATGAGCGGGCGGTTACTCAGCTGGTCCCAGTACTGGAAATTCTCATAAAGGTTTACCTTAATATCTGATGCCCGGTTAAAGCTGAAAGCCCGGTTACTGCCCGATACTTTTGATGAGATCATTTCCTCATGCATCTGGTCGGGCTTCATGAAACTTAATTTTGATTGTGATTCTGAGAGATACACAATACCTCGACGGTTAGAATCGAGCCCGATTTCACGACCGATCTGATTAATATCCTGACCCATAAATTTCTTGGGGGCAGCCAGTAGCTTCTGTAAACCTTTCAGGTACACATCGGCACTATAGGCATCAACTTCATTTAAATAAGTTTTACGTTTACGGATAGCCTTGCGGATGATACTATAGGCAGGATCTTCGCCACCTGCACGCACAATTACATCGTTTAGCTGGTACGATGCGATGGATAGTTTAATATCTAAACTTGTATTGCCGCTAACTGTAACTTTTTTTATTTCCTGCTGATAACCTACGGCTTTAAATAACAATTCGTGTGGGCCTGCCGCAATATTAATACTATAAGCACCATCGCCATTGGCCGATGTACCCTTGGTTGTATTACGAATTAAGACACTGGCGAAGGGGACGGGCTTACCTGCATCATCGGTTATTGTACCGCTAACGGTAAATTGCTGTGCCCATGCAGCCCTGCAAATAAAAAATAATAATAAGATTGAAAGAGCAGATTTTTTAAGCATACACAGGTGTTGTGCTTAAAGATGTAAAAAATCTGTTAGAATGGGGTGTTAAATTGTGTTAATGAGATTTTGAAGAGGCGTTGCAAACGCCAGGAAGTTTTAAGCACGCGTTGCAAACGCGCGCAAGTTGGATCTTTTGCCCAAAGAACGTCATTGCGAGGTACGAAGCAATCGCGAACTATACAGAGCCACTCTGTAAGTCGGGGATTGCTTCGTACCTCGCAATGACGGTATATTTAAATTAAAATCCGAAATCGAAAATCCGACTTCCGAAATCCTTAAATCATCCCCAGCAACTCCTCATCACTAATAATCGGAATGTTGAGTTTATTGGCTTTCTCCAGTTTAGCCGGGCCCATATTGTCGCCAGCTACCAGATAGTTCAATTTAGCTGAAATACTGCTTAAAATTTTACCGCCGTTTTGCTCGATAATATCCTTCAACTCATCGCGCGAGTATTTTTCGAATACGCCCGAGATGATGAACGATTTACCACTGAGGCTTTCGCTTGCCAGTACTACTTCTTTTTCTTCGGATACAAATTGTAAGCCCTGGCTTTGCAGTTTGGCAATTTCTTCCCGGTGCTTTTCACCGCCAAAGTATTCGATGAGGCTTTGGGCTATTCGTTCGCCAATTTCATCAACAGCAACCAGTTCTTCCAGGGAAGCAGCCATCAGCCTGTCGATGGTTTTAAAGTAAGCTACCAGTTTTTTAGCAACAGTTTCGCCGATGTAACGGATACCCAGGCCGAACAGCACTTTCTCAAAGGGCATCTGTTTAGATTTCTCGATACCATCCAGCATATTTCGGATTGATTTTTCGCCGAAGCGGTCCATCGTTTTCAGCTCATCATATTTATTATGCAATTCGTAAATATCGCTGATGTGTTTGATATAGCCTTTTTGATAAAGCGTTTCGATGGTTTCATCACCCAAGCCATCAATATTCATGGCTCTACGGCCTACGTAATGCTGCATTTTGCTCACAATCTGCGGTGGGCAGCCTTCATCATTAGGGCAGTAGAAAGCCGCTTCGCCTTCCTTGCGCTCCAACAAAGTACCGCAGGCAGGGCAGTGGGTTACGTATTCAATAGCCGGGGCATCGGGCTTGCGCTTTGCCGGATTTACGCTGATGATCTTCGGGATAATTTCACCACCTTTTTCAACGTAAACAGAATCGCCCTCGTGCAGATCGAGTAATAAAATCTGATTTGCATTATGCAGTGTAGCACGTTTTACTGTTGTGCCTGCCAGCTGCACCGGTTTTAAATTAGCAACAGGAGTGACTGCGCCGGTGCGACCAACGTTGTAAACCACACTTTCAAGTACAGTTTCAACCTGTTCGGCTTTGTATTTATAGGCAATGGCCCAGCGGGGTACTTTGGCGGTAAACCCAAGCTCTTCCTGCTGGTTGTAGTTGTTTACTTTAATAACGATACCATCTATATCGAAAGAAAGATCGAAACGTTTTTCTTCCCAGTAATTAATAAAATCAAGTACTTCTGATATGTTACCACACAGCTTACTATGCTCGCTCACATGGAAACCCCAGCTTTTGGCGGCTTGCAGGCTTTCCCAGTGGGTTTTAAATAAAACTTTCTCGGTGTATAGGAAATACAGGAAACAATCGAGCGGACGCTTGGCTACCTCGCCCGAGTCCTGCAGTTTCATCGTGCCGGATGCAAAGTTGCGCGGGTTGGCATAAGGCACTTCTCCGGCTTCAATACGCTCATCATTTAAACGCTCAAAGGCTTTGCGGTGCATAAATACCTCGCCACGGATCTCGAACATGTCGGGGTAATCGCCAGCTCCCAGTTTTTTAGGTATGCTGTGGATGGTTTTTACATTAGTAGTCACCTCGTCGCCTTCCACACCATTGCCACGGGTTACCGCACGCACCAGTTTACCATGCTCATAAGTAATACTCATGGATAAGCCATCGAACTTCAGCTCGCACACATATTCGAAGTTATCGCCAATAGCTTTTTTAATCCGCTGATCGAAATCCAGCAATTCCTGCTCATTATAGGTATTACCCAGAGAGAGCATGGGCCATCGGTGCCTAACTGTTTTAAACTCTTTGGTGATTTCGCCGCCGATTAATTGTGTGGGCGAATCGGGTTCCAAAAACTCGGGGAATTGTTTTTCCAATTCAGCTAAATGCTCCAGCTTTTTATCAAAATCATAATCTGATATAGTGGGCTGGGCCAGAACGTAATAGTTATAAGTGTGCTGCCTTAACTCGGCAGTTAATGCATCAATTTGTTGTTTTGCTTGCTGTGCGGCTGACATAGAACGAAGATAGTAATAGTTACAAATACATTACCAAACAAACATTAACCATGTTTGCCTGCGAAACATAAAAGCCAAGTTGATGTTAAAAACACTATATTTAATAATTAGAAACACCCGGCCAATAGCTTAATTATGATTACAAAACTACCTACCATGCCTTTTTATGCCAAACTTGCGCTTACCTTAATTGGCATTATTTCGCTTGGCTACCTCATTATTATCGGGAAAGAGATTTTGGACCCGCTAATGTTTGGGTTTTTGTTTGCTATATTACTATTGCCATTATCTAATTTTCTGGAAAACAAGCTCCGCCTGCCGCGAAGCGCAGGTGCCTTTATATCTATTTTGATTATGATTGCTGCTATTGGCGGCATTTGTTACCTGATAGGTACACGTATATCCAGCCTGGCTGATGACTGGCCAATGCTGAAAAAGCAAATAGACCAATCAACCGGGGATATCCAGCAGTGGATAGAATCTACATTTCACTTAAATGTAGATAAGCAGATGGTTTATGTGCATAATACCACAAAAAAAATCATGTCATCGGGCACAGAGGTTATAGGGGCTACCTTTTTATCGGTATCATCGCTCATGTTGTTTTTTGCGTTCATTATCATCTTTACTTTTCTGCTGCTCATATATCGCAGGCTATTATTGCAGTTTGTGTTAAAGGCCTTTGGTAAAAAGCACACAGCATTGGTTCATGATATTGCAGAAAACATTCAATCTATTTTACGGCAGTACATCGTTGGGCTTTTGTTAGAGATGCTGGTGGTATCATGTATTGCATGTGCTTTATTTTGGGTTATTGGCATTAAATACGCCGCTTTGCTGGGTATTATAACCGGGCTGTTTAACATTATACCTTACATAGGTATTTTTACTGCTTTATTACTAAGTACCATTATCACCTTTGCTACTGGCGCCATGAGTAAAGCTTTGTTTGTAGCTGTAGGCGTAATAGTTATACATGCTGTTGATGCCAACTTTTTGCTACCGGTAATTGTAGGTTCAAAGGTGAGGCTAAATGCACTGATTACTTTCCTGGGGATATTGATTGGTGAAATGTTGTGGGGCCTTTCGGGCATGTTCCTGTCAATTCCAACTATTGCCATCCTTAAAATCATTTTTGATCGTATTGAAGATCTTAAGCCCTGGGGTTATTTATTAGGGGGCGATTACGAGTTTAAGAAATCGGAACAAAAGAAAATGAAAACCGAGTAAATTTTAATTTACCCTTTGATTAATTCGACCGAACTTTAGTTAAGTATTATTAATTTAAAGTTAATGAATATTTGTTTTGTAACTTTCTTGTTACTAATCGATTTCTTAACATCAAAAAATGCGTTTAAGACGTATAAAGCACTAATTTTATAGTATAATTTAATATATAATATTAAAGTAGTGCCCTGATTAATTTAATACGCCCAGCTGTTTATTCAGTTGGAATCTGCCTTTACCCGCCTGGCAAAACTTTAGTATTCCATTTTTTAAAAATAAGCATGATTGCTCAAATGAATGTGACCCCAATTCAACAAAGGCAAACGTATCATACTTGCAAAAAGTGTAAGCATATCTTGCACTTAAGAGTCCCTCGCGGGCCGCTTGTAAAGGTATTTTTGTTTTGGTTGCCGTTAAAAAAATACTTTTGCACCAATTGCCTCAGAAACAGGTATATTGTTGTAAAAAACCGTTAATGCAGTTATAAATGTACTGTTATTTAATATACGTGTAATTTAGTTTTTTCTAAATTGCGGTACTTAATACAAATAGTGCATGATTAATATCAGATACGTTATTACCCTGTTTTTTTGTTTCGCTGTAATGTCGGCCAATGCCCAGCATAATTTTAAATTGGTGCCGCTTGGTGTTTTAGGCGGTGCCGACGAAAGCAACCTCTCGGCCTATATGTTAGCGCCCCAGGGTTCTGATCATTATATATGCCTCGATGCCGGTACACTGCGTGCAGGCATTAACAAAGCTGTGGCCAATAAAGTATTTAATGTGCCCGCAGAGCATGTTTTAAGGCAATATATTAAAGGCTATTTTATTTCGCACTCGCACCTCGACCATGTATCAGGCTTGATACTGAACTCGCCGGATGACAGCACGAAGAGCATTTACGGTTTTGCTGATTGCCTGAAAACCCTCGAAACCCATTACTTTACCTGGACCAGCTGGGCCAATTTTGCCGATGCCGGCGAAGCCCCTGCGCTTAAAAAATACCATTACGAGGTATTAACCCCAGGCGAAGAAATGCCGATCAAAAACACCGAAATGACGGTAAAGGCTTTTCCGCTAAGCCACTCTAATTTAATAAGTACAGCCTTTTTGGTAAAAAGCCAAAACAGCTATGTTTTATACCTGGGAGATACCGGCCCCGATGCCATTGAGAAAAGCACCAACATGCACAAACTTTGGGAAGCGATAGCCCCGCTGATTAAAAATAAAAGCTTAAAAGCGATTATGATCGAAACCTCATTTCCGGATGAGCAGCCGGATAAATCACTCTTCGGTCACTTCACTCCAAAATGGTTAATGAGCGAATTTACAGAGCTGGAAACACTCACAGGAGCAGGTGAATTGAAAGGCTTCAACGTTATTATTACCCACCTTAAACTACCGCAAACCAATATCGTTAAAATTAAGCAACAGTTAAATGCGGAGAATAAATTACAACTGCATTTAATTTATCCGAAACAGGGTGAAGCGATCTCTTTATAAGAGAATCGGGAATTGAGAGTCAAGAATCGGGATATAAACACAAAATTTGTCATTGCGAGGAACGGCCTGTCCCGAATTTACTTCGGGGAAGCAATCTCGTCGCCAATAGTTATTGGATCTCATGCAGTCGCTCGGCTCTTGCCGAGTGACTAATATTTTGCGGCCTCTGGCCGACATTAGTAAAAAATTAGATTAATAAAGGCCGGGGCCCCATTGATAGTCGTCACTCGGCAAGAGCCGAGCGACTGCATTTACTTTTTTAAACTTACCTTACTCCACCTTCGCCTTAGTAGCCAATATCACCACACAGGTCCCCATCAGTGCAATAAATGTAAACGAAACCCTTAACGTAAATGCGCCTGCCAGAAAACCAATAACCGGTGGGCCAACTAAAAAGCCTACAAAGCTAATAGTTGATACCGCAGCAATAGCCGCACCTGGTGACATGGTTTTAGACCGCCCTGCTGCACTATAAACCATCGGCACTACTGATGATACGCCGAAACCAACCAGTAAAAAGCCACCGATTGCAGTATACAGGGTTGGGAATAACACGGCAATCATTAATCCGGTTGCAGTCAGTGTACCGCTAATTTGCAAGGTTCTTTTCAGGCCGAAACGAGCTGAAAACCAATCGGCAATAAAACGGCCGGTAGCCATGGTGCACATAAAGGCGGTATAGCCTGCGGCTATCCAGGCTTTTTCGGCCAGTACAATTTTCTTGAAATAGATCACGCTCCAGTCGAACATGGCACCCTCGCAAATCATGGAGCAGAAAGCTATGAGGCCGAGTTTAATTAATGATTTATCGGGGATCACAAAAGCCGGTCCGCTGCTGGTGTGGTCGTTGCGATCATTGTGCAGGTATTGCAAGCAGAATAATACCACTATGACCGTCATCGCACAAATAAGCATGAAGTGATACATCGGCTGGATGTTTTTACCAATCATAAAGGTGCCGATACCCGCACCCGTAAAACCAGCCAAACTCCACAAACCGTGGAAGGAAGCCATGATGGGCTTGGTATACAATTTTTCGGTAGCTACGGCCTGTGTATTTACAGCAATATTGGTGGCATTGCTGGCAAAACCGAATGCTACAAGGCACATAATAAGTTGGTAAACATGTGTTACAGAACCAAGGCTAACCAGCAATATGCTATACGTAATAATAGCGATAGTGAGTAGTATGCGGCTGCCAATTTTATTAACCGCCCAGCCCGAAAATGGAAGCGATAGCATTAAACCCACAGGCAAAGCAAACAATACACCGCCAAGTGCAGCATCAGATAAATTGAGTTTTTGCTGAATAGTGGCAATGCGCGAAGCCCAGCTGGCAAAGCATAAACCCGCCATAAAAAACATAGCCCCAACCGCTGCCCTTAATACCGCCGGGCGAAGCGCTGTTGATTTTAACTCAATTTGTTCTGTTGTCATTTTATATCCCTGTTTGTAACCCGCCGCAAAAATACATTTAAAGTTTTATGTGTCCGAATAACACTTTGAGATAAATGCCTGTTGCGGAGTAAATTTGATAACGGGAGTTTGCGCTAAAATAAAATTTCATAAACCTTTCAATAGCTAATTGGGTTCTTATATCTTACGCTGTAAAACAAATTACCCGCATGAGTTTATTCAGTTCCAGAATTGATGTCCGCCAACCGCTTAATAAGCAAACTATTGTAATAACAGGTGCGTCTAGCGGCATAGGCCGGGCCACCGCAATTGAGTTGGCGCAGTATGGCTGTAAATTGGTACTGGCCGCCCGTAGCAAAGAAGCGCTCGACGAAGTTGTTGATGTATGCGACCGCCTCGGTGCCAAATCTATTGCCATAGTAACCGATGTAACCGACCCCGACGCCGTTAAAGAACTGGCTAAAGACGCCTGTACTTTTGGAAAATGTATTGATGTGTGGATCAACATTGCAGGTATAGGCTTGCTGGGCGAATTTAGCGCCGTACCGCTCGAAGCCCATACCCAGGTAATCCAAACCAACCTGATGGGGTACATACATGGTGCTTACGCTGCCATGCCATATTTTAAAAAGCAACGCTACGGCACATTAATTAATATGAATTCGGCAGGTGCTTATGTGGCTATGCCTTACTCTGTGGCGTATACAGCCAGTAAGTTTGGCGCACGTGGTTATGCAGAAGCATTGCGTACCGAAATGATCGACTTCCCCGATATTCATATCTGCGATGTATACGCCGGTTTTGTAGATACGCCCGGGCCGGTGCATGCTGGCAATTACACAGGTAAGAAGTTAAAGCCTATCCCGCCGGTAATCCCTACAACTAAGGTAGCCTCCGAAATTGTAGGCCTGGTACAAAACCCGCGCGATAGTGTAGTAATTGGCAGCACTGCTTTTATGGCGAAGATCGGCCAGTCGTTATCACCCAAAATTACCCGCTTCGGACTGCTTAAATTTATGCAGCATTATTTTAAAAATGCCGAATGCGAACCCGTAACCAACGGAACTATTTTTGAGCCGGGCGATAAACGCACTGACTATAAAATAGCAGGCGGCTACGCTTCTAAAAAAATAACCAAAAGCAGAGCAAAGCTGGCAGGTATAGCAAGCTTGGCTGCTACGGGCGCGTTTTTGATTGTGCGGAAGTTGTTGTAGGGGGAAAATTTGTCATTGCGAGCGGTAGCGTGGCAATCTTCTTTACAACAAATCGGCTGTCATGCTGAGCTCCGTCGAAGTATGGTGGGCAGGCCTCTACGCGCGACACTTCGAGTGCCTCAGTGTGACAGCCCCTCATAAATTACATAATAACAAAAAGCTTTTATCACTATCTTTAAGCTGTCCTCAATCTCAAAATAATGATAGCCATTTCCCTCCGCCCAAACCGTAACATTATATCCATTATCCTCATTGCTTTCGCGATATTTTTCGGTGGACTGACGATATTACATGCAGTTCCATTAGCTGTGCGCGATAAAGTTGCCAATGGCTTGCTGGCCGATTTTGTACTTACCTTCCCTGTACTATTTTACATTGTTATTGTAAGGCCGTTAAAAGTTTCGGCCAAAAGTTTGTTCCTTGTTTTTAGTGTTTGCTGCGGATTGGCTTATTTGGTATTACCGCAACAGCAGCGTAGTTACATTTTACAGATCCGCAAGCTAAGTGTATTGGCCGAATTGTTTGTGATTGGATATGCCATAACGCAAATCAAAAAAATAAGGGCTGCCTATCTGATACACCACACTGCCTTTGCCGATCCTATCTATAACCTGCGTTTAAGTATGGCTGGAGCACTGGGCCGCTCACCCGCTATAAAAGTACTAGCTGCCGAAGTTGCTGTATTAAGATACGGATTGCTCTTTTGGAAAAAGGAAAAGGTAGATGCGCAATACCAATCATTCAGCACTTATAAAGATTGTGGTTACGTGGCTATATGGTGCGTATTGTTTGCCGTGATATTGATTGAAATTGTACCCATGCACTTGCTCCTGATGAAATGGAGCCATACCGCAGCTATTATTCTGACAGTACTATCTGCTTATAGCAGCATTGTTTTTATTGCCGATCTATCAGCTATGCTTAAACGTAAGGTGCTGATTAATGAGGATACGATCATACTCCGCACAGGCCTGCGCTGGCGGGCAATTACAGGGTTAGATAATATCCAATCCCTGCAAAAAATCACCAACGATTATACTTCTGATGAACCTTACCTTAAAGGCGGGGTGCTTAAAAATAGCGGTAATTTACTTATTACTTTTAAAGAGCCTGTTATCGTTGATAAGCTATACGGCGTATCAAAACCTTACCAATCAATCCTGATGCAGGTTGATGATGTGGATGCTTTTATTGCGTGTATCTCTTAAAATCCCAATAGCCATCGGTGTCGCGCTCGTAATAAGCGGTATGGGTTCTGCCTTCCACGGTAAGAGTAAATGAGAATGACTGGGCTTTGTTATCAGCAGGTACATAATGGCTCATTACGCTATCGGCTGCAAATTTCACAGCTTCAAAATGGGTATCAACCGGAGCTTTAGGTGCTGGGGGAAGCGGGAGCCAATGGGTTACTTCGCTCAACCCGCTGTCTTTACCAATCCATTGGTTAACCCAGTGATAGGCTACCTGCATACTGTTGAAGCGTAGATAGTCTTCATCATCGGCATGTATCAGTACCAAAACGGGTTCTTGAGGTGCGGGTAATTTATCTTTTACAGAAATCCAGTCCATGCGGCAAAATTAAGGTTTTATGGTGATTTCTTTCACCCGTCATGCCGAACTTGTTTCGGCATCCCATGCGCTAAGTATACGTCATGTCTTAAATTGCCAAGTATGCTACCTGTCCTGTGGGATGCCGAAATAAGTTCGGCATGACGGGAGAGAGTCATCAACTCCCCTGGCTAAATCCAATGGTAGATCGCTTAACTTCTTCAGAGCAAAGTATAATGAAGGTAATTTCATCGCCATGCACTTCCACCTTTACATTTTTTTCGTCGAAAACATAAGGTTTAACAGATTCTTTAATATCGTCGAAGTTGAAGGGATCAGAGATTAAATGATCGGCATCGGTTGTGTTAAGCTTAAGCTTTTTTACAACAATGATATGTTTTTTTGATTCGGTACTCATTAAGGCAATTTATAAGTTATTTCTGATGCCTTCAACTTTTATATCCGAATGTAGTTTGCCCTGCCAGATCTCGCAATTGCCTGTATACATGGTATCGTTTGCCAGGCTTTTAGGTTCGTAATTCAACTCCAGTTTATAGCCTTTGCCGGCGTATTGCTCATGGTGATCGTTATGTGATTGATTAGATTTCACCAGATCCAGTATGATTTCTTTTCCCTGGATATGGATGATGGCGGCTTTAAAACTTCTTTCGTCCGTTGTATCAATAGTCCCGGTTTGGATAAGGATCTGGTTGAGTTGAACTATAGAATCGCGGTTGTTAGAGAATACTTTGTCGCAATGTAAATACTCCGAGGTTTCGGTAACCTTTTCGAGCTGAATATCATTAGATGCAGCACAAGCTGACCAGACAAACAGGATAATGAAGACACTATAATGCTTTATAGATTTCATGATTAAAAGGTAAGAAGATTTTATTGAATCAACCTTCCTTTTTGTCATATTGAGCGATAGCGAAATATCTTCTGCACCATGCTTCTTCGTGGTACATTGCGAAGAAGATCCTTCACTATCTTTCAGAATGACAAAATGAAATTAATAAGTCATTGAAAATATAGGGATCTTGATGGGAATCTCTCATTTAAGCCGTAACTTTTTTGTTAAATCAATATAAACTCATCTGTTTTCAATCAAAAAACTTTACTTTTCTTGAAAAGTATTTCAGATTAATACCTTTCGGTGTTAAGAAGTGCTTATTGCAAGGGAAACTAACAAACTAATTACTCAAATTAATAAACTATGAAGTATTATTTACCCATAACTGCGGCTATGCTGGCCTTAAGCGGGGTGTCGTTCGCGCAGAACAGGCAACCGGGCGAAGGCGGAGGTCGTGCAACCGAAGCAAGGCCTGCTGCGACGATTGCCTCTATCACCCAAAACCTTAAAAAGTACGAGGGATTTTATAACTTTTATTACGATGATAAAAGCGGTAAAATTTACCTCGAGATCGACAAATTCGATAAGGATTTCCTTTACTTCAACGCGCTTGCAGATGGCGTGGGTAATGGTGGAGCCGAGCGAGGCCAATCAACATCGGTAATTACTCATTTTACAAAGGTTGGGCCGAAGGTGTTTTTGGTGCAGCCCGTTACCAATTACCGTTCGGTAAATGGTAATGCCGATGAGAAAAAAGCGGTAGAGAATGCCTTTGCCAAATCAATACTTTGGGGCTTTACCCCGGCAGCTGTTGAGGGCGATAAGGTACTGGTAGATATGACCCCTTTCCTGATCCGGGATGTTCAGCGGATTGGAGATAACCTGGGTACCGGTCGTGGTAACCTGGGCAGCGCTATTGCAGCCGCCGGTCGTGGTGCCGCACCAGCCGGTGGTGGTTACCGTTTAGACGAAACACGTTCGGCCATTAATATCGAGAACACAAAAAACTTTCCTAAAAATAGTGAGTTTGAAGCGCTGATCACTTTTACAGGTGGTGGTAGCGGCGGAGGCCGTAGAGGTGGTGGTGTTGCTGCCGATCCAAGTGCGGTAACCTTGCGCATGCACCAAGCCTTTGTACAATTGCCTGATGATGGCTTTAAACCACGCAAGTTCGACCCTCGCTCTGGTTTTAATGAGTTTAGTTATTACGATTTTTCATCCCCGATGAATGAGCCGCTGATTAAACGTTTTACAGCCCGTCACCGTTTAGAAAAGAAAAACCCTAATGCCGCCATCAGCGAACCGGTAGAGCCGATTGTTTACTACATAGACCGTGGTGCGCCAGAGCTGATTAAAAAAGCCCTGATAGAAGGCGGCTCATGGTGGAACCAGGCTTTCGAAGCTGCCGGTTATAAAAATGCTTTTATTGTAAAAGAATTACCAGAAGGCGCCGACCCGATGGATATGCGCTATAACGTAGTGAACTGGGTAAACCGCTCAGGCAGCCCGCAAAGGGCGTTTTCGTATGGTATGTCGTACATCGACCCTCGTACCGGCGAAATCCTGAAAGGTGAAGTAACTTTGGGTTCAGACCGCCACCGCCAGGATTATCTACTTGCAGAAGGTTTATTACAACCTTATATTGATGGTAAACCGATACCAAAGGCAATGGAGCAAATGGCGTTGGCTCGGATCCGCCAGTTATCGGCACATGAGATTGGCCACACGCTTGGTTTGTACCACAATTACACCAGCAGCACGCACGACAGGGCTTCGGTAATGGATTATCCTTTCCCGCGCTTTAGTATGAAGGCTGATGGTAGCATCGATGTATCAGACGCTTACGCAAAAGGTATCGGTAGCTGGGATAAACGCGCTATTATGTGGGGTTACTCCGACTTTCCGAAAGGAACGAATGAGGATGAGGCGCTGGACAAGATTATGAAAGAAACCCTGGCGCAAGGCCACATCTTTATCCCTGATATTGGCGGTGGCGTACACCCGTTATCTCACCAGTGGGATGATGGTGTTAACCCGGTTGACCAGCTAACCAAACTGATGACCATCCGCCGTCATATTCTGGATAATTTCTCTGAGAAAGCAATCCGTCAGGATGCGCCGATGTCGACCTTAGAGGAAGTTTTGGTGCCGATGTACCTGCTGCACCGTTATCAGATCGAAGCGGTATCTAACTCAATCGGTGGCCTTTACTTTACACATGCGCTTAAAAACGATGGCGAAACGGTTACCAAAATGATTGACCCTGCCGAGCAATGGCGTTCTATCGATGGTTTATTATCAACCATTACGCCCGAAGCATTAGCTTTGCCGGAAGGCTTGATCGAGAAAATCCCACCGCGCCCGGTAGGTTTTCCGTCAACGGTTGAAACTTTTGGTGGCCATACCGGCGTAACGTTCGACCCGCTTGGCGCTGCCGAAAGTGCCGCAAGTACGACTCTGGGTTACCTGTTAGATGCTGATCGTGCTGCCCGTTTAATCGAGTATAACTCGCGCGACGAAAAACAGCCAGGCTTTATGCCAATGGTTGATAAACTGCTCGAAAAAACCTGGAAAGCACCAATTGAGCCGGGCTACAAAGGTGAACTACATATACTGGTTAATAACCTAACCACTAAGTACCTATTACAACTGGCAGCCAATAGCCGTGCCGGCGAAAACGTAAGGGGAGAAGCCCTGCTGGAAATTACCGAGCTAAGCACCTGGATGGGTAGCCAATTGGTAAGTGCATCGCCAAAACAAAAGGCGGCTATTTACTTTGCGCTTTCGCAGATCAACGAGTTTCAGAAGAACCCGGAGAAATTCCAACCTGCAGAGCCTTTGGATATGCCGCCTGGCGCACCAATCGGTATGCCATCAAACGAGTTTGAGTTTTAATACAAACGCTCCTGATAAAAGAAAAGCCGTACCGATAATCATCGGTACGGCTTTTTTGTTTAAATCTACTTTGTCATTCAGACCGATAGCGAAGAATCTTCTGCGCTATAAATTTGCGCTAATGGTAAAGCGCAGAAGATTTCTCCTATCGTCGAAATGACAAGATTAATAAGAAATCCTTAGCAATTACTACCATCAACATCACAGCTGTTATCTGTGTTATCGGCAATAATTTCAATTTCTTGGTCGCTGTAGGCTTTTTGCAGGGCATCTAAAAATACAACTTCGGGCTGTGCGCCTGATACGGCATATTTTCTATCCAATACAAAAAACGGAACAGCACTGATACCTAATTCCTGGGCTTCGCGCAAGTCGTAATGTACTTCGTCTGAGTAAGCGTTTGTGGCCAGTGCTTCTTTAATGTTTTCAGGATTTAGTCCGATGTTGCTGCCTAGTTCTGCAAGCACGTCATGGTCGGCAATGTTTTTACCATCGGTAAAATAGGCACGGAATAATTGCTCTTCGGCCTCAATACCTACGCCATTTAGTTTGGCATAATGTGTAAAGCGGTGCGCATCAAAACTGTTGGCAACCACGGCCTGGTCCATGTTGTAGGTTAAACCAACTTCAGCAGCCATTGCTGTAACCTGCTCATTTAGCTGACGAGCGTATTCGGGCTGCCAACCTTTAGTTTCGGCCAGGTAATCATGTATGCTGATGTTGGGATTAGTTTTCATCAAAGGGTTAAGCTGGAAGCTTTTCCATTCAATCTCAATTTCGCCGCCATACTCAAATTTAGCAAGCGCATCCTCAAACCTGCGTTTGCCGATATAGCAAAACGGGCACATCACATCAGACCATATTTCAACTTTCATAGCTGTTTTATTTTGTGGCTAAAGATAAGAAGTTGATTATTGGTTGGTGTAAGGGGGAGGTAAAAATGATGATGCAGATGTGAGGATGTGCCAATATGCAGATGCTTTCATCTCGCGCGTCATTGCGAGGTACGAAGCAATCTCAGACCGATTAGCACCACCTTAAATAACGGATAATCCGTTTTTCATAAGGAAAGGTAATGAAGTATATGAAGCGTCAGTGGATGTCACTTTTCTTTGGCCGCCAAAGAAAAGTAACCAAAAGAAAGCTCGTGGCTGCTCAATTTTCTGTGAAAGTGTGTGGTATGGCAAATGTTGTGCTGCCCGAAAATTAAGATGCCACAATGATTTGGTTATGATAGGTTAGTGGGCGCAGTTTGCTTAAAGTAAATATATAATTTGTCATTGCGAGGTACGAAGCAATCTCGTAGCATACAGAGCCGCTCTGTAAGTAGGGGATTGCTTCGTACCTCGCAATGACGTGCTTTAATTATAAATAGTTAAGAGACACAAAGTATTGTGTCTCTACGGAAATACGTATTATCTTGATTCTTGTCTCCCGATTCTTGACTCTGAGCTTACTTAGCTCTTGTCAACACCGCATGCAGGTTAGAACCCTGAACTTCGATATTTAACGAAACAGAATCCTGATAAAATTTGCCGTGTTGAGGGATTTCGTAACCACTTACATTGGTGGTGAAGGAGATTGAATCGCCTTTTACTTTGCCGTTTTCGATGGCAGATGGTCCATAAGAAGATTCGGCAACACCGGTTAGTTTATCACCGTCAACTTTAAAAGTATAGGTTAGGGGGATATCATTGCCCTGCATGCTAACCTGGCCAACCCACTTGCCGTTCAGGTCTGCTGCTGCAAAGGCTGCCAATACTACTGCACATACAATTAATGATGTGGTTAGGAATTTTTTATACATGTTTTGTAGGTTTTTAATATTCACTAATCTAAACGTAAAAAAATGGATATAAAAATATAATCAAACATTTAACCTCAACAAAACAGCCTGTTAACGTATTATATGATTAGTATATTAACGGTAGCTAACAATGGCAACAAACACAAGGCATTTTAAATATATAAACAGTAAAACAGGTAATACGATCTACTATCATTCTGTTACCGACATAACCGAACCCGCTAAGCTAAAACAGGAGCTGGAGAAAATTCGCGATAAGGTGGCCTCTGATAATGGCGTTTTTATGGAAACCGTTTATTGGGAAGAAATTAGCGAGAAGGCAGAATAGTTAACTCCCCGGCAGGAAATACTTATAGATAGGTGCATATACGCCCTCACTTGTGGTAAGGTATGCTTTGCCATCATGCGTAAAGCCAATCGCTTCGCCCTGGTGTTCCTGCTCGTAAGGCAGTTCCTGGGGTTTGCGCTGCATGGCTTTCCAGGCGGGTTCGCCGGTTTCACGCTTCCAGTAATAAACGGTAGAATAGCTTTTCAATAATATCTGGCTGCCATCGGCCGAAATATCTCCGGCTGTGATCCATCTCATTAATGGCAATCCTTTAAAATGCAGTTTGCACTGGCGGGTAAGGGTAACGGTATCGCCATCGTTAAATTTAAGTGGGGTAGTGTAAACAGCTACCGAGTCCTGGCGTTTAGATACGATGTAGAACAGCTTCTCAACAGGGTCAACCATTAGGGTTTCGGCATCACGCGGGCCATCAGGATATTTGAGATATAATACAGAACTTTTAAGGTTACCTACGCTATCTTTTGCCGATAACACAGGTTCATTAAAGCGGTAAATTGCAATGTTTTGATGATTGCCTCCGTTATCACCTATATCGCCCAAATAAATGTAGCTTTTGTTTTTAACAGGGCCGGGGCCAACGGCAATATCCTCACAATCGGTAACGCCAAAACGGGTTTGTGCCGTCCCTTTAAAATAATAAGTGGCTTTGAGTTTGCCTTCGGCATTAATGGCAAAAAAACGGCTGGTATCACCGCTATCATTATGAACATAGAAAACATCAGGATTAACGGCAGAGGCAGCAATACCCGAAATCTCATCCATCTGCTTGTTTTCTAAACGACCGGTAGTAACAGGCTGATTAAGCTTATGACGCGCATAGGCAGCAAAAAACATGGTGATAACAATGAGTACCAGTGCAATTCTTCGCTTTTTAATCCTTTTCTGAGTCATTTTATATTTAACGGCCAAAAATAAGCATACAGTATGAAGTTTCTATTAAGCATTTGTATTTATTGCTAATTTGATAACAAATGTGTGCTAACTTTAAACGGTATCTTAATATTTTACAAAACTTAGGAAACTAAAATCAAAACTGATAGTTTCATCATTTTAATCATCATACCTATATGCAATTATTAAGCCTGAAAATAAGATACATAGCAATGCTGGCTGTTTCGGCCGGTATTTTAGCATCCTGCAATTCCAATAAACCAAAAACTAACACAACAATGACTGATACTGACACTATTGCCACAAGCAAATTGTTGCCGGCGACCACCGGTTTCGAACAAGCTATTGATGGCAAACAGGTTAAATTATTTTATTTAAAGGGCAAAAACGGTATGCAGGCGGCTATTACCAATTATGGCGGCCGTGTAGTAAGCCTGCTGGTAAAAAGCGCAAACGGCAAAATGGTTGATGTGATAGCCGGGTTTGATAACCTGAAAGGCTACCAGCAATCATCAAGCAACTACTATGGGGCATTGATTGGACGTTATGGGAACCGGATTGCCAACGGTAAATTTAAACTGGATGGTAAAGAATATAGCTTGTTTATTAATAACGCCCCCAATACACTGCATGGCGGTAAAGTGGGTTTCGACTCCAAAGTTTGGGATGCTGTGCAGCCTAATGAGCATACTTTGGAGCTAACCTATCACTCGGCTGATATGGAAGAAGGTTTCCCCGGCAACCTGGATGTTAAAGTTACTTATACTGTTACCCGGTACAACAGCCTCGAAATTAATTACGAAGCCAAAACCGATAAACCAACCTTTATTAACCTAACTAACCACGCTTACTTTAACCTGAACGGCGCAGGCAGCGGCACGATACTGAAACATATTATGCAGATTAATGCTGATGAGTACACCCCGGTTAATAAAGACCTGATCCCGGTTGGAAAAGTGGCGAGCGTTAAAGGAACCCCGTTTGATTTTCGCGCACCGCTGCCAATTGGCGACCGTATTAATGATGATAACGAGCAGATTAAATTTGGCCACGGTTATGATCATAACTACGTGCTGAATCATCCTAATACCCAGGTACCGGTTGTTACTGTAATTGGCGACCAGTCCGGCTTAATCATGAAGGTGTTTACAACTCAGCCCGGCATCCAGTTTTACACCGGTAACTTTATGAAAGGTGATTTTAAAATGAAAGGCGACCAGCCGGATGCCTACCGAACCGCATTTTGCTTAGAGACCCAACATTATCCTGATTCACCAAACCAACCAGCTTTCCCGCCAACCTTGTTAGAGCCCGGAAAAGTATTTAAGAGCGTTACGCTGTACCAGTTTGAGAGAAAATAATTCTTTTTGAAGTAAAAATTAAAAAGTCAAAATTCAAAAACGGAAGTTGAAAGGATTTTGACTTTTTAATTTTGACTTTTTAATTTTGAATTAAATCTATTGCTTACTCACATCATCATTATTAATGCTCCGCTGATTTTTCTTGATGTCGCTGCTTAGCTTGCCGAACTTATAGTTAAGGCTGAAGTTGAAGGTGCGATAAATTTGATATTGGGTATTAGCCTGGTAAAAATCTGGCGTTGAGGTAAACTGTGTATATGTATACAGTTTTTGGGTTGGGTTATTAACCACCCCGGTAATCGTCAGTTTTTTGTTGAGGATAACCTTGCTTAGGCTTAACGACGAATACATGTAATGATTAGAACCTCCCTGGAGCCATATTAAGTGGCTGTTATAGCCATAGTTTGCACCTATTGTCCAATCATCGCCCGGTTTGTAAGTAACACTTGCATTGGTGTTGGTGCGTGGGCCTTTATTGCTATAAAACTCGCCATTGTAGGTTCCTTTTATCCATACATAAAACAAGGCGGTATTTAAACTGGCGTTCAGTTGTTTAGTGATCGGGTAACTGCCATTCAAATTAAAACGGGCTGTTTTATATTTCCCCACGTTATCATAAGTTGTTTCGCTCAGGGTATCAGATATTAATTTGGTTACGCTAACTATGCTATTGTTGGTATACATATAACTCAATTTGGCGCTGATGTTACCTATGCCGGATTTATTGTAGGTAAGTTCAAACAAATGGCTCAATACAGCATGTAAATCAGGGTTACCGGTATTGATGATCTGCGGGTTAGATCGATCAACAAACGGATTCAGCTGCCAGATGCCCGGGCGCTCCAAACGATTAGTGAACCCAAAAGTTAAACTCTGATTTTTGCTGAAGTTGCGCATGATAGATAGCGATGGTATTACATTGGTGTAATCCCTGTTTAATGAGCTTCCATCTGTAAAAAAGTTGGCATCAACATGGGTGTGTTCCATGCGCACACCACCTTTCCATGTCCAGTTTCCGGCTTTGTAAGTGTACGAGTTATACAGGCTATATACGTTTTGATGGTAATTAAAATCATTGCTCAGGGTAGGGTCTGTCACAAAAACATTCTGGCCGTTAACGTTGGTGAGATTTTCTACCTCAGAATTACTAAAGTTATTTCTGAAGATGGCTTTCGCACCGGCCTCAATCGTTAATTGTTTAAGTGGGTGCACATAATCGAGCTGCAGGGTATGCTGCCTGGTACCTGCATTATTTTGCTGGTTATTATCTGGGCTGTTATAATTCACCCGGTCGACGGTAGAAATATCACTGTGGTTCTCGTTCGAGAAATAGGTATACTGGTACGATGCCGTTAACAATTGTTTTTTATCGCGCTTAAAGCCCAGCTGATAATTTAAACCTAAATCAGTCTCGTCCCAGCCATAACCACCATTATTTAATAAGCGATACGATTGTGGCAGTGTACCTGGATCTGCACTCGTGAATTGGGTTGGTTGATCCTGAAATTGGTCGAATCGGCCTTTATCATATTCTACAGAACCTGTTAAAAGGTTCAGCGTATCAATTTCATAACTTAGTTCAACCGAGCTGTAAACATACTTACCCTTGTTTTGGCGGCTACCTGTTTGTAAAAAGTCAGAAACCGGCGCGTAAGTCTGTCTTTCGTTTAAAGAGTTGGTAGTAACCGCTATCCGGTCGCCGCCACCCACATAGCCCGAGACCCCAAACTTGCCCTGTTTAGCAGTGCCGGTAAGGTTAAGGTTTGGCCCCCAGGGAAGATTGTAACGGGCGGTAACGCTGCCATTGTAGCCATCATCAGCAGTTTTGCTGGTGATGATGTTAATGATCCCCGCCAGGCCTTCGGCATCGTACTTGGCAGGAGGGGTGGTAATCACTTCAATTTTTAGAATGTTGGCCGCAGGCATGGCCTTCAAAATATCTTTGGGGTTATTGGCCAGCATTTGCGATGGTTTACCGTTAATGAAAATCTTATAACTACCACTTCCCTGTAGCTGAATGTTATCGTCGCCATCAACAGAGATCAGTGGTACCTTGCGTAGCATATCCATGGCAGTTTGGGCTTTGCTGTCGGGGTCGGCTTGTACATCGTAGCTTACGCGGTCAATCTCTTGTTTAACCAGTGGTTTGGCTGCCGTTACCTTAACCTCGTTCAATTGTGAGCTCGATGGTGCGAGGATGATCTTGTCTACATTAGCAGTAGCCGCGCCTTCTTTCAAAGTATTAACAGCAATGCTTTTGGTTTGATAACCTACCGAGATCACATTGAGTTGGTATGACTTCAATGCCAATCCGCTTAACTCAAACGAACCGTTATCTTTAGATAAAGTACTCTTAACAGGTTGTTTGGTTTCGGCATCAACAACTGCTATGGTGGCATAACCGAGTGGCGCATTTTTGGCCGAATCTATAATGGTTCCTTTGATAATACCGAGGCCTTTGGCGGCGGTAGTTTGTGCATGCACTGTCGTGACCAGGCATAGCAATATCAGTACGAGTAAAATGTGTCTCATATAAGTGGATGCTTAGAAGTTGTTTTGCTAATTCGAATTAAGAGACGCAAGAAAAACCGCCCCGTGACAGCCTGAATGAAGAAAATTGAAAAAAAACAAAAAATGATAATCTACGGTTGAGTTTTATACCTGGCAAAATCGCCGCAGATTTACCGGTAAAAACCTATCTTCAACAAAAAATATTTTATGGAATTTGGCCGCGTTGACCCCTCAATATTAAAGGATATAGACTTTACTTTACCGCCTGATACGGCTTTGACAGCCAGTGTGTTGACAGCCGCAAAAGGTACGGGTAAACTCGAAGCACATGTGGGCTGCGCCAAATGGGGGCGTAAGGAATGGGTAGGGCAAATCTATCCCCCAAAAACTAAAGACGCCAATTTTTTAGATGAGTATGTTAAGCATTTTGATTCGATAGAATTAAATGCAACTTTTTATCAAACCTACGGCCCCGATACCATTGCCAAGTGGGCAGATAAAGCAAAACCAAACCCCGGTTTTAAGTTTTGCCCTAAGTTTTCGCAAAGCATCAGCCACATTCGTAGGCTAAAAAATGCGGAAGAAATTACCACGCAGTTTTATAACGGTATCATGGCTTTCGGCGATAAACTGGGCCCGCTGTTTTTGCAGCTGAGCGATAATTTTGCACCCAAAAGTTACCCCGAATTAAAAGCATATCTGGAGCATCTGCCACATGATGTGCCGGTCTTTGTAGAAGTGCGCCATAAAGAATGGTTTAACACTGCGGGTAAAGAAAATGATATCTTCAAGCTACTGCACGACCTGAATATGGGTGCGGTAATTACCGATGCATCCGGCCGACGAGATTGTGTACACATGAATTTGCCCACGCCGCATGCCTTTATCCGCTTCGTGGGCAACAGCCTCGACGCTACAGATTACAGACGGATTGACGACTGGGTTGCACGAATCAAAAAATGGACTGATGAAGGTTTACAATCGCTCTGGTTTTTTATGCACCAGCACGATGAGCGGTACTCGCCCGAGTTGGCTGATTATACCGTGAAAGAAATAAATAAGGCGCTGGGATTAGATATTATGAGGCCTAAGTTTTTGCCCCCGCCTCCTACACAGGGTGGACTGTTTTAATTATAAGCATACTATCCAATTTGTCATTGCGAGCGACAGCGTGGCAATCTCGTCGCCAATACTTATTCGATCTGTATGGCTACGAGATTGCCACGTCGTTCCTCCCGGCAATGACAAATTTGGAATAGTCCCGATTCCTGCCTCTCGATTCCTGATTCTCTTTCTCCCCCTTTAGGGGGTTGGGGGGCATTATTTTTTTCTACATCTTTGCAGCATGAGCAAACTATGGCAAAAAGAAACGGATAGTAATCAATTGGTAGATCAGTTTACGGTGGGTAAAGACCGCGAGCTGGATAATCAAATGGCAGCTTTTGATGTGCTGGGATCGCTGGCGCATACCAAAATGCTGGAAACTATCGATTTGCTGAGCAGCGAAGATCTGGACGTGATCCAGAAAGAACTGAAAGCAATTTACCGCGAAATTGAAGCGGGTAATTTTGCCATAGAAGCCGATGTTGAAGATGTGCACTCGCAGATTGAACTATTACTAACCCGCCGCATTGGTGAGGCCGGCAAAAAGATCCACAGCGGCCGCTCGCGTAACGACCAGGTTTTGGTTGATTTAAAACTCTTTTTCCGCAGCGAATTACAACAGGTGGTTGAAGAAACCAATACGCTGTTTCGCCAGCTAATTGAACTGAGTGAAAAACATAAAGATGTTTTATTACCCGGCTATACCCACTTACAGGTGGCCATGCCATCATCATTCGGCCTGTGGTTTGGCGCTTATGCCGAAAGCCTGACCGATGATTTGGAACTGGTTCGTGCTGCATGGAATATCACCAATAAAAACCCGCTGGGTTCGGCTGCCGGTTATGGCTCGTCGTTCCCGTTAAACCGTACCATGACTACCCAGTTATTGGGTTTTGATGACCTGAACTATAACGTAGTTTACGCCCAAATGGGGCGTGGTAAAACCGAAAGAATTATTGCACAGGCATTATCTGCTATTGCTGCAACATTAGGCCGTATGGCGATGGATCAGGCTTTATATTTGAGCCAGAACTTTGCCTTTATCAGCTACCCTGAAAACCTGACAACAGGCTCGAGCATTATGCCGCACAAAAAGAACCCCGATGTTTGGGAAATTATGCGCGGCCGTTGCAACCGTTTACAAGCCCTGCCAAACGACGTTGCCATGATGACCACCAACCTGCCATCGGGCTATCACCGCGAAATGCAATTGTTGAAAGAGTTGCTATTCCCGGCCTTTGCCGAGCTGAAACAATGCCTGCAAATGGCAACTTTTATGCTGCAACATATCACTGTAAAAACTGATATTTTAAATGATCCTAAATATACCTACCTGTTCAGTGTAGAAGAAGTGAACCGTTTGGTATTAAGCGGCACACCTTTCCGCGATGCTTACAAACAAGTAGGTATGGCGATTGAGAAAGGGGATTTTAACCCGGCTAAGGAAGTTAACCACACCCATGAGGGCAGCATCGGTAACTTAGGCAATGAGCATATTGTTGCTAATATGGATAAGATGTTGGAGAATTTTGGTTTTGATAAAATAGAGCAGGCAATTAGCGAGCTGACAAAATAAAATTCTTCCTGAAATAAAAATGCCCTTGGAAAACCAAGGGCATTTTTATTTTAACCTTTTTGCTGCCGCAGGTTTTTAACCTGTGGTAATACTGCTGTAAGGTTTCACCTTACGTAAGCTGAAAGCTTACAACAGAAAGGTCACAAGTTACGCTACGCTAAACTTGCGACAGCATCCGTTGGTTTCTATTCCAACCCCATAAAATAATCCGTCAAATCCCTGAAGTTATCAAACTTCAAATCATAATCATCGGTTTCGCCAAAACCGTAGCTTACAAAAACGAACGGAATCCCGGCAATGCGGCTCTGCTCACCATCACCCAGGGTATCGCCAATATAAACCGGGCTTTTTAACCCGTGCTTTTCGGCCAGTAATTTAATGTTATGGTTTTTGGGCATGTAGTTTACACCGTAGGCAAACTCATCTTTAATATGTTCATCAATCCCGGCCCAGTCAATAAATGAGCGGATGATGCCTTTGGCACAATTGCTCAAAATAAACAGATCGTATTTGGTGGCCAGTGCCTGCAAACCTTCGCGCACACCATCGTACAAAGTACCACCCATTTCGGCAATTAAACTATGGCGACCTGCATTAACCGTAGCATAAATCTGCTGGCGTTTTTCATCATCAAAGTCGGGCATAATTTCTTTGATCACTTTTTTGCCTTCCCAGCCCACCATCCGGGCCAGGTTGTCGCGTTCCACAACAATATCAATTCCCATTTCTTTGAAAACGTTGTTCCAAGATTGGGCGTAAGTATCAACGGCATCCCAAAGGGTTCCGTCCATGTCAAATATTAAACTATCTGGTTTTTGCATTTTTCTTATTTTCTAATTCCCCTCTCGAGAGGGGTTAGGGGTGTGTTCTTAAACTATTATTTAAAAGCCCTCACTCTCGTGGAAGATTGGGAGGCTTTTACGCACCCACCAATCCCGAAATCACGTTAATACTCAGTGCTACAATTGCCGTATTAAAAGCAAAAGAGATCATACCATGCACCCAGGCTAATCTGCGGATCTGCCTGTCAGAAATTTCCACATCCGATACCTGGAAGGTCATGCCGATTACAAAGGCAAAATATACAAAATCGAGGTAATCCGGGTTTTCTTCTTTTGGGAATTCGAGGCCGCCCATTGGCTTGGCATTGCCTTCATCATCATCTGTATCGTAATACATGTGTGCATAGCGTAGCGTAAACAGCGTGTGTACCAATACCCATGAGGTTATCACCGAGGCTATCACCAAAAATATATGCGCATTAATATCCTCGCGCGATGCGCCCTTGGTCATCTTCAGCAGAAATATTATGGCAAATAAACTCACTATCGATGCGCCGATCACTACGATGAAGATCATCGTCCGGCTCGAGTCTTCGAGTACGGCAATCTTTTTAAAATCGCGTGGATGTGCCGTGAGGATGATAATCCAGTCCATCACGATGGCAGAGGTGGCAAAAGTCATCCAGGTTAATAATATGGCTGTTGATGCCGATACCGTATGCAGCACGCTAAAACATACAATGGCCGCAATTATTAGCGATATGTATACGCGGTAGTGGGTATCCAGGGCAAGTATTTTTTTTCGGGGTATTGGTGTGTTACTCATTGGGTTAAAAGTACTGTTTATATCAGCAATTTAGTCTTCCTCAAATATCTCAATTACCCGGCCAACCTGTCCGTCTTCCAAACGCACTTTAATGCCGCGCGAGTGGTAAGGTGCGCTGGTTAATAACCTATCAACAAAACCGCGGGTACGCGCGCCGGTGCGCTGGTCTTTCTTCAATATAATATCAACCTCCAGGCCGGGGTAAATATCGCTTCTGGTTTTTCCATCCATGAGGGCAAAGATAGGTTATAAGATAGAGACAGGAAACAAGATGCAAGAAACAAGACCCCTACTTTGTCATTCAGAACGCAGTGAAGAATCTTCTTCGATAAGCATTAACTGCTCTACACAGCGAAGAAGATCCTTCGCTATCGCTCTGGATGACAAAGTTTATACCCACTGTGTTATTAGTAAGGCAATGATAAATAGAGGAAGTTAGTCTTGTCTCCTGCATCTTGTTTCTTGCCTCTCTCTCAAAGCGTTAAATATTGTTAAGAAATGTTAAACGGAAGTTAAGGCCCATACATCCCATTAATTTAAGCCGGATATTAGTGTTCGAAACTAAACACTTATGCCTCATGAGCTATCAAAAAATCAATAACCTGTTGGGCTGGCTTTGCTTTATTGTTGCGGCCACAACTTATATTTTAACTTTAGAACCTTCCGTAAGTTTTTGGGATTGCGGCGAATTTATTTCCTGCGCGTACCGTTTGCAGGTATCGCACCAGCCGGGTTATCCTTTGTTTGCCATGCTGGGTAAGGTTTTCTCGCTATTAAGTATGGGCGATAAAAGTAAGGTGGCTTACTTTACCAATACGGGCTTTGCACTATCGAGCAGTGCGGCTGTTATGTTTCTGTTTTGGACTATTACTGCAATGGCCAAGAAGCTGCTCATCAAGCGTAGCGAACAGTTAAGCACCACCCAAATTATTATGGTTATGGGAGCCGGGTTGGTTGGTGCTCTCGGCTTTACTTATACTGATAGCTTCTGGTTTTCGGCTGTTGAAACGGTAGTGTTTTCGCCGGCCATGCTTTGTACCGCACTGGTTCTGTGGGCAATATTTAAATGGGAAGCATGCGCCGATGAACCCGGTGCCGACCGCTGGTTGGTTTTTATTGCTTACATTATGGGATTATCGGTAGGTATCCACCTGCTTAATTTGTTAACTATACCAGCGCTTACGCTTATTTATTATTTCCGCAGGTATAATAAAATCAATGTTAAAAATACGGTGATTGCCTTTTTAGCGGGCGTGGTATTGCTGGCCTTTGTACAGTTTGGCATTATCCAATACACTGTAAAGTTTGCCGGTTACTTTGATCTGTTTGCGGTGAATACGCTTGGTATGCCATTTAATACCGGTGCCTTGATATTTTTAACTGTGTTAATTGGTGCGCTTGCTTATGGCATTGTATACAGTATCCGCAAACATAAACCGGCGCTTAACCTGGCTTTGGTTTGTGTGGCGTTTATTTATTTCGGCTACAGTTCTTTTACCATGATCCCTATCCGGGCGCATGCCGATACCAATCTGGATAATTACCATCCCGATAATGCTTTTGCTTTGAACGAGTACCTGTCGCGAATTCAATACGTTGCCCCGCCATTGTTATATGGGCCATACTTTGATGCCAAGGCTATCGACCAAAAAGACGGCTTAATCATGTACCGTAAAGGTACCGAACGTTATGAAGTAGTGGGCAAAAAACAAGAATTGATATACGACCATAATACCATTATGCCGCGTATGTTTAGTACTGATGCCAATGATGTTTCGTTTTATAAACAATGGTTGCGCCTGGGCGATAACCAAACGCCAACTTTTAGCGATAACCTGGCCTGGATGTTTAGCTGGCAGATCTACCAGATGTACTTCCGTTATTTTATGTGGAATTTTGTGGGCCGGTATAATGAGCAGGACGGACAGACCAGCACCCACGGCATCAACGGTAATTGGACCAGCGGTATCCTCGATCATGGCAAACATTTGCCAGATTCTGTGATGCTGAGCAATACCTATACGCCGCTTTATGCGCTGCCGTTGATTATTGGCTTGCTGGGTATTATCTATCAATATAAACGCAATAAGCAGGATGCTTTGGTATTGGCTACCCTTTACTTTTTTATGGGGATTGCCATTGTGCTTTACGTTAACCAATACAATCTGCAACCCCGTGAGCGCGATTACTCGTACGTAGGTTCGTTCTATGCCTTTGCCATTTGGATAGGGTTGGGGGTACTGGCTATTGCCGATTTGCTGATGCGCAAATTGAACGCGCGCACTGCATCATACCTTTCTATCGGCTTATGTTTATTGGTTGTTCCTATACTACTGGCTAAACAGGAGTGGAAAGATCATGACCGCTCCACCAAAAAAGTGGCCCATGATCTGGCTTACAACTACCTGATCTCATGCCCTAAAAATGCGATCTTATTTACTTCGGCAGATAATGAAACTTATCCATTGTGGTACGATCAGGAGGTTGAAGGGATCCGCCCGGATGTGCGCATTATCAATGTTAACCTGTTCTCGGCGGGATGGAATATGCGCCAGATGAAGCACAAAATGAACGATGCCGATGCTGCACCAATCAGTATGCCTTACGATAAATTTAAAGATGGTGTGCGCGATTATATCCGCTATAGCGATGCCAAACTGCCCGATTCGGTTGAGTTGAAGGAAGTGTTTGATTTTATGACTTCTGACGACCCACGCTCTAAACTGGAATACACCGATGGCAGCAGCGAAAATTACATGCCGACCAAAAACTTCAAACTTACTGTTAACAAAAAACAGGTGATGGATAACCACGTGGTTACGGCCGCACAGGAAAGTAAAATTGCCGATACGATTGAATGGGAATATCCATCGAATTACCTCCCTAAAGCCGGATTGGGCATCATGGATATTTTGGTACATAACGATTGGAAACGCCCCATCTGCTTTGCCTCATCAATGACGGACGAAGAAATTATCGGTCTGCGCCCGCACCTCTACAAAGAAGGTTTGGTTTACCGCCTGTTGCCACTGAAAAAAGAAGTAAAACCTGCCGACGACGAAAGCGAGCAAACCAATACCCTCGTGATGTACGATAACATGGTGAACAAGTACAAATGGGGCAATATGAAAAGCGCCAAATACCTCGATAGCCAAACTGTTGATGTATTTTACCCGATGCTGATGGCTAACTTTATCGTTCTGTCTAACAACCTGATCAACGAAGGTCACCCGGATATGGCATTAAAAGCGCTGCACAAATATGATGAGGTAATGCCAACGCAGCTTACGCCTTATATTGATGTGGCTACCCGTAAATATTATATTGCCGATACCGCCTATCATCTCAAAGATATTAGCATGGGCAACAGGTACGTGAATAATGTGAATGCTTATGTGAAAGATCAGCTCGATTATAACTACCGTCAGCTAAAAGATAATTCAGATTCGGTAAGCCTGCGGGATGTGAAGATTGGGGTATCGCTCATAAACGCTATGGCGGCTTTGACCAAAGAAAATAATCAGCTTGCTTTAAACAACAAACTGGAAGGCGAACTTAAAGACTACGAAGGCAAATTTTCTACTATATTAGGAAGCAATAACGGCCAATAGCTGTTATTGCTTAAAAGAGAACGATTATGCCAGAGTTGCCAGATCTGCAGGTATTTGCCCGCAACCTTGATAAAAAGTTAGGTGGTAAAACACTAAAGGAAGTTGTAGTGCACAGCAAGAAGCTCAATGTTTCTGCCGATGCATTGCAGCATGCCCTGCACAATAAAACACTGAAGACAGTTTACCGCGAAGGCAAAGAGCTTTATTTCGATTTTGGTGAGCATACTTTGGCGTTGCACTTAATGTTGCACGGTCAGCTGTTTTTATTTGAGGATAAGAACACGAATAAATATACAGTAGTTGAACTACACTTTAAAGACGGCACAGGCCTTGCGCTAACCGATTTCCAGTCTGCCGCCACACCAACGCTCGACCCGGAGAAAAAAACTGCTCCAGATGCATTGGATGAGTCGGTAGATGCCAAGTGGTTGTTCGCCCAGCTGCAAAAGAAACGTACGGTGATTAAGAACCTGCTGCTGGATCAAAAGTTTATCCGTGGGATAGGTAACGCTTATGCCGATGAAATTTTTTACGATGCCGGGATCTCGCCATTCTCAGTTGCCAATAAAATACCCGAGGATAAGGTTAAAGTACTGGCCAAATCCATCAACCACGTTTTAACCCATGCCGAAAAAGAGATTGTAAAAGCCAAGCCGGATATTATCAGCGGCGAGTTCCGTGATTTTCTGCAGGTGCATCATACCCGTAAAAAAGAAACACCAAAAGGGGAGAAGATTTTAATTAATGATGGTACGAGGAAGACGTATTATACGGAGGGGCAGGAGCTATTTGAGTAGAGTCAAGAAACAAGAGCCCAGAAACAAGATATAAAATTTGTCATTGCGAGGTACGAAGCGATCTCGTAGCTATAAAGGTCGAATAAACATTGGCGACGAGATTGCCACGCTATCGCTCGCAATGACAAAAATAAAAAGGAAAGCCCTGCAATTTCGAATTGCAGGGCTTTCTTATCTTGTTTTCTGGGCTCTTGTTTCTTGTCTCTAAATTCAATTAATGCTCTCCAGCATCTTCACATAAAGCTCAATGCCTTCACGTATCTCATCCACATAAATAAACTCATCAGAACTATGTGAGCGGGCCGAATCACCGGGGCCAACTTTTACAGATGGGATATCCAGTAATGATTGATCCGATGTAGTAGGCGAACCGTAGGTGGTACGGCCCAGAGCAATACCAGCCTGTACAATCGGGTGGTTTTTATCTATTGATGATGGCTTTAAGCGGATCGATCTTGGTTTAACATCACTGGTTACATGCTGGCGGATAATCTCCAGTACTTCTTCGTTGCGGTAAGCATCAGTAACGCGCACGTCAACAGTAAAAGTACACTCGGCAGGTACCACATTGTGCTGCGAGCCCGCATTGATAATCGTAACCGACATTTTAATCGGCCCGAATACTTCCGACTCTTTAGGGAATTTGTAGCTGCGGAACCACTCAATATCTTTAATGGCTTTGTAAATGGCATTATCACCCTCTTCACGGGCGGCGTGTCCTGCTTTACCGTGGGCGGTGCAATCCAGTACCATTAAACCGCGCTCGGCAATGGCCAGTTGCATTAGGGTGGGTTCGCCAACAATGCCGAAATCAAGCTGACCCAGATCCGGGATAATAAGTTCGAGACCGTTTACGCCTGAAATTTCCTCTTCGGCAGTAGCAGCTAGGCAGAAGTTATATTTAAGGTTCTCTTTTTCGTAAAAATGTAAGAAGGTGGCGATTAATGATACCAGGCAACCGCCTGCATCATTACTGCCTAATCCGTATAGGATGCCATCTTCAATTTTAGCATCAAACGGGTCGCGGGTGTAGCCGCTGTTGGGTTTAACGGTATCGTGATGCGAGTTAAGTAAAATGGTAGGCTTAGCCGGGTCGAAATGCTTGTTCCATGCCCAGATGTTGTTCATTTTACGGTGCGTTTCCACCCCATGCTGCTCCAGGTAAGCGTTAACTATATTGGCTGTAAGGTTCTCTTCTTTACTAAAAGACGGGGTTGATATTAAGTGCCGCAGCAACTGTACGGCCTCCTGAAATAATGTATCAGTGTAGATCATAAATGTAAAAGCGTGTAAACGCTATGCAATGGTATATAAAGTACAAACATAGTAGTTATTTGGTTAATTGAATGTTAAATTGCAGTGATGCCGGTCACTAAATATGCACTCTTCTAACCTAAAAGTGACAAACTGGTAAGCAGGGGCATTATTTATAATTCTTAATTTGTGCCCATGAAAACATTGCTCTTATCCCTGTGCCTTGCATTTAGCATTAACACATTCGCTCAAACCCCTGAAGTTACCAAAAAAGGTGGCTACACATTAATATTTACCAATAACGACCCTGATTTAGACCCTGCGGTTAAAGAAAAACTAATCAGTACCTTCTTTAAAGTATACCCCGAACTGGCTAAAGAATACAATAAAAAAACGGCCAAAGAAGTATTTATGATGGTTGATACCGCTTACGCCGGTGTTGCCGAAACTGATAACGCCCACGTACGCATCAGCAGTAAATGGATGCACAAAAAGCCCGAAGATATTGATGTGGTTACCCACGAAGTAATGCACATTGTGCAGGATTATGGCCAAAGCAACGGCCCGGGTTGGTTAACCGAAGGTATTGCCGATTATGCCCGTAACCAGTTCGGCGTTAATAATGTAGCTGCCAAATGGAGCCTGGCCGATTTTAAACCGGGGTCTAACTACGATAATGCTTACCGTGTTACTGCCCGCTTTTTACTGTGGATTGAAAATCATCACAAAAAAGGCATTGTAAAAGTATTGGATAAGCAAATGCGCGAGCATACTTATGTGGATAGCGTTTGGAAGGACCAGACCGGCAAAACTTTAGATGAACTTTGGGCCGAATATGCTGCCAATCCGGCTTTGTAAATAGGTTTATTTCGGTAAATTGCAGGTTAAATACTAACCCTTAATCATGCTTTTTACCGAAGATTTTTTATACCATGTATGGAAGTTCCGGTTGTACAACCGGGACTCTTTGCAAACTACCACCGGCGAAACAATCGAGGTAATTAACCCGGGCATGCAAAATACCAATGCCGGCCCCGATTTTCAACAGGCACGTATTAAGATTGGTGATACTCTTTGGGCAGGTAATGTAGAAATTCATGTAGCCGCTTCGGATTGGGATAAACACAATCATCAGCAGGATAAGGCTTACGATAATGTGATCCTCCACGTGGTTTACCGCGATGATGCCCCGGTTAAAACAACCGAAGGCAACCTGATGCCCACACTCGAACTGGAACACCGGATCCCTGCCGAACTATACAGCCGCTACCACAACCTCGTTTACGGCGATCAAAAAATAATCCCCTGCGAAAGCGCGATCCACACCGTTGATGATTTAACGATGCGCACCTGGCTGACCAGAGTATTGGTAGAACGTCTGGAAAAGAAGTCGGCCTTTGTAGCCCAGACCTTAAAACAAAACACCGGCGACTGGGAAGAAACCTTTTATCAGCACCTCGCTGCAAATTTTGGTTTTAAAATCAATGCCCTGCCTTTCGAGATGCTGGCTAAATCTTTACCACAGGTTATCCTCGGTAAACACAAAAATAGCCCGCTGCAAATTGAGGCTTTAATATTCGGACAAGCAGGTTTTCTGGAAGAAGATTTTAAGGACGAATATCCTAATCAGCTTAAAACAGAATACCAGTTTCTGCGGAAGAAATACGGCTTTGAGCCGATAGACAAGTACCTGTTTAAGTTTTTGCGGCTGCGCCCGTTGAATTTTCCAACCATCAGGCTGGCGCAGTTTGCGGGGCTCATCAGTAAATCAAATCACCTGTTATCTAAGGTGCTCGAGATCAGTGACGTAAAACTGCTGCGCGATTTGTTTACCGATATCCCTGTTAACCCTTACTGGGAAACGCATTACCGTTTTGATGTGGAGAGCGCACCATCATCTAAAGAAATGGGATTGATTTCTGTTAATAATCTATTGCTCAATAGTTTGGCGTTATTTTTGTTCAGTTATGGTAAGCTGCACCAACAAGAGCGGTATATTGACCGTAGTTTGCTGTTATTGGAGCAATTACCTGCCGAAGACAACTCAATTATTAGTAGCTTTGTAGAATTGGGCGTTAAAACAAAAACTGCTTTTGAAACCCAGGCTTTGCTGGAGCTAAAAAATAATTATTGTAATTATAAGAAATGCCTGCAATGCAGCGTTGGAAATAAGATATTAAAACTGATTTAAAGGATGTTACAACGGATATTAACCTTTTTCGAACGATATTCATTTGGTGTTTGCACTTACCTGGGCGAGCGCTTTAACGTGTCTATCTCTAAAATCAGGCTTTTCTTTATCTATTCGTCGTTTTTGGCAGTAGGTTTCCCGCTTATATTTTACTTCTTCGCCGGTATTGTGCTCGATATCCGCAACTATGTTAAGCGTGTACACACCCGCGTAACCGATCTGTAATAGAAATTGAGTAAAGCAGATTTTAGTTCTGCTCTTCGTACTCAATTTTTACCTGTACATCTTTATCGTTATGTATTTTGGCAAACTGGCCGGTATTACGTGTAAAATCAGGGTCGGTATCCAGGTATATGCTCAACACATGGATAATCTGTGGTTTTGATGATGAGCCGATATTGTAAATGCAAGGTTCGCCTTCATCAATCTTACGTTTAATTTCCTGGTATTCTTTACCGGTGAGCATCACCATTTTTTCAGCTTTCATGCTTATGAGGTTAGTATCAAAAATGTAACACGTAAAAATACAAATTTGATTTAGCTTAATATATCGGCAATTTCTGTAAAACCCTTCTCGCGGGCCAAATCGGCAGGGAGCTTGCCGCCTTCCATACGTGCCTCAACAGAAGCGCCTGCTTCTAAAAGCATGATCAATATATCCAGATTGCCATTTTGGGCAGCGCTATGCAGTGGAGTAACACCTGCTTGCTGTATCACATTCACATTGGCACCGCTATCTATCAACAGCTTGGTTATGGCTGTAAAATTACCCGCAACTGACGAATGTATGGGCGCAACTCTAAAACCATTGTCGGCAGGCAGGTTTACATCGGCACCTTTCAGTACCAAATACCGGGCAACTTCGAGGTGTCCGAAAAAAGCAGCAAGCCCAAGCGGCGTAAACCCATCGGGTGCATAACTGTTAACATCATCGGGATGTGTTTGTACTAAATAGGCCACGGCATCAAACTTACCCACGGCAGATGCTTCGTATAAATTAATCTCTTTCAGAAAACCGAGTATCACATCGGCCGATTGTGGCTTCTTAAAATAACAGGCCAGCAACAGGGGCGAAACATTATAACTGGTACTGCTTGTTGCAAGATCAGGATGTTGGGTTAGCAGGGTTTTAATGCCCGCAAGGTCATCAGCAGCAATATACTCTTCCAGTTGTTCCACACTCATGAGTCAATAATACAAAAAAATTAAAAACTATTACAAATGGTGCTTTAATCTATTAAGTTTATATTTGTAATTAAATCTGTTGAATCAGGATGCCGCCAAAAGGGAATCAGTTTAAATCTAATAGTTTCAAAGACGAAAATAAGCCTCGTCAGGGTTCTGCCAAAGAAGAACCAGGGAAAAGGACAAGGCCCCGGATAGAGCTACCACAGTTCGATCTCCGTAACAATGGCCGTCTGATTAAGATCATCGGCTTGTTTTTCCTCATCCTGTCTATCTTCTTTTTTATAGCCTTCACTGCCTATTTATTTACCTGGCAGCAAGATCAAAGTTATGTGTCGCACGCTAATGGCGGCTGGCATAACCTGTTTAAAACCCAGCAGGAGCTGCTTGATAACGGCGTTAAAGACCCGATAGTTGATAACTGGATGGGTAAGCTTGGCGCGCTATTGTCAGATCAGTTTATTTACCAGTGGTTCGGCTTAGCCTCTTATATTTTTGTAGGCATATTTGTTATTATCGGTTATCGCCTGTTATTTAAGATCAGGCTTTTTTCGCTGGCCAAAACTTTAGCCTATTCATTTTTCGGGATCATATTCTTTTCAGTTGCTATTGGCTTTGTACATGGCTTGATTTCAGACTATCCTCATTTTTTAGAGGGCGAGTTTGGCTATTGGAGCAACCGTTTACTTGATGCGCAGATAGGGCAGGCCGGTACAGGTTGCTTGCTAGTTTTTGCAGGTTTAACCGTATTGATCATTGCTTACAACATCGACTTTAAATTACCTGAGCGTAAAACCAAAGGCGGCTTAATGCCATCGGCAATAGGTGCCGACGGTATTGTGCCCGAGCCCGTTGATATTGAAGGCGACATTCCAGATCCATTGGATTGGAAAAGCAACCGTGCCCGTTTTGAACCATTGCCAGACAATGATAACGTAGATGAAGAGCGCCTGCAGCAGAATATTATAGTACACAAACCTGTTGTGGCTGCAGAGCCTGTAGAAACCGAAAGCATTGTGCCGCATACTACAGCACATACCACGGTTTTACAAAATAACATCCTGCACGAACCTATCATCCTTACGCCGGAACCTTTGATGGAAGACCCGGCTGATGTGGAGGAGGAAGAAGAAACGAATGAAATTCCGCTTACGCTGGAGATAGAAGAAACCCGCCCGCAGGCCGAGTTAACGATTGAGCAGGAAACGCCAAAAACAGCTAACGAACTGGTTGAGAAATTCGGTGCCTTTGATCCTAAGCTCGATTTATCAGGTTATAAATATCCTCCGATTGATCTATTAGAGAATTACGGCTCGAATAAAATTTCTGTCGATGCAGGTGAACTCGAGGCCAACAAAAACAAAATTGTTGCCACGCTGAACCACTATAATATCGAGATTGATAAGATCAAGGCAACCATCGGTCCAACAGTTACACTGTACGAAATTATCCCAGCTCCGGGTGTACGGATCTCGAAGATCAAGAACCTTGAGGATGATATTGCCTTAAGCTTAGCCGCATTGGGTATCCGTATTATTGCGCCAATGCCGGGTAAAGGCACTATTGGTATCGAGGTGCCAAATCAACATCCTGAGATGGTTTCGATGCGTTCTGTGCTGAACTCAGAGAAGTTCCAGAACACCACGATGGATTTACCTATCGCGTTGGGTAAAACCATTTCGAACGAAGTATTTATTGCCGATCTGGCCAAGATGCCTCACTTACTGGTAGCAGGGGCAACCGGTCAGGGTAAATCGGTTGGTATCAATGCTATTTTGGTATCTTTATTATATAAGCGTCACCCGGCCGAATTGAAGTTCGTGCTGGTGGATCCTAAGAAGGTGGAGCTTACGCTGTTCCGCAAGATAGAAAGACACTTTTTGGCGAAATTGCCAGATGAGGCCGATGCTATTATCACCGATACTAAAAAGGTAATTAACACGCTCAACTCGTTGTGTATCGAGATGGATCAGCGTTATGATCTGTTGAAAGATGCACAGGTACGTAACCTCAAAGAGTATAATGCCAAGTTTGTTAATCGCAAGCTTAACCCGAATGAAGGTCACCGTTTCCTACCATTCATCGTACTGATTGTGGATGAGTTTGCCGATTTAATGATGACGGCCGGTAAAGAGGTAGAAACACCAATTGCCCGTTTGGCGCAGCTGGCACGTGCCATCGGGATCCACCTGGTTATTGCAACGCAGCGCCCATCGGTAAATATTATTACGGGTACTATTAAGGCCAACTTCCCGGCCAGGTTGGCATTCAGGGTATTGTCTAAGATCGATTCGCGTACCATTCTGGATTCGGGCGGTGCAGATCAATTGATCGGTCGCGGGGATATGTTGCTGGCCATGGGTAGCGATTTGATCCGTTTACAGTGTGCCTTTGTGGATACGCCGGAAGTGGAGCTGGTATCAGACTTTATTGGTAACCAGCGTGGCTATGCAACCGCCATGTTATTGCCAGAATATGTTGGAGAAGGCGAAGCAAACAGCAGCCCGAAAGAATTTGACGCTAATGATCGTGATTCAATGTTCGAAGATGCAGCCCGTTTAATTGTACTACATCAGCAAGGCTCAACCTCATTAATTCAGCGGAAACTAAAACTTGGTTACAACCGTGCCGGTAGAATTATAGATCAGCTGGAAGCCGCAGGTATTGTCGGCCCGTTCGAAGGCAGTAAAGCCCGCGAGGTTTTATATCCGGATGAGTACAGCCTGGAGCGCCACCTCGAAGAATTAGCCAAGCCGCGTGATTAAACCATATATACATTTAACTATCTAATCTATAAATACCCCGGTATATTTTGGGGAAACAAGCTCATGAAAAAATACACACTACTTTTTATACTGGCCCTTATTGGCTTCAACAAATCGTTTGCACAGAAGGATGCCCAGGCTAAAACTATTTTAGATGCGGTTACCCAGAAATACAAAAGCTACGATGCCATTAAAACAGACTTCGCTTTTACTTTAGAAAACCCTGCGGCTAATATCAAAGAAACCCAAACCGGTACTTTGGTAGCCAAATCAAAAAGCAGCAAGTTTAAGGTTACCATTTATGGTAAACCCGTTGCAGGCAAACCTTCGATAGCGCAGGAAATTATCAGCGATGGTAAAACCCAGTGGACTTACCTTAAAAAAGATAACGAAGTTCAGGTAAGTGATGTTGATAAAAGCGGTGAAGGTTTTAACCCTGCTCAAATTTTCACCATCTACCAAAAAGGCTACAAATACCTTTACACCGGCGACCAGAAGTTAAACGGTAAAACCTGCCAGGTAATTGACCTGAGCCCGGAAGATGCTAAGAAATCGGTATTCAAAATCAGGTTGTTTATTGATAAAGCCCAAAAGGAAATTGCAAGCGCTTTAATATTCGATAAAAACGGTAATAAGTATAACTATACTATTAAAACCTTCTCGGGCAATGCAGCCTTGCCTGATAGTACTTTCGGGTTTGATGCCAAAGCACACCCGGGTGTCGAGGTGGTTGATTTACGATAATATAGGTATACAAACTATGATATTTAAAGGCTAACCTTAACGGTTGGCCTTTTTTGTAAACAATTGGTCAATTTTACAGCATACTTTACTATTTTTGAAAAAGCCACGTTATATATAATAATGTTAACAGCCACCAATCATACGTTAGAGAAACTGGAAAATCTGCTGAAAGCGGCAGGTTATAAGGTAAGGTATGAGAAAGGCAATTTTAAAACGGGCGCTTGCCTGCTGCAAAGCAGCCGTATGATTGTGGTAAACAAGTTTTCGAACCTGGAGAGCAAAATACTGGCTTTGGCCGAGTTAATCCGCACCACAGATTTTGATCAGAAGCAATTTGACGATAAACAGCTGGCTTTCTATCAGCAAATAAAACAAACCGAATTACAGCTGTGACCATCACTTTTTTAGGAACCGGAACTTCACAGGGTGTACCCGTTATAGCCTGCACTTGCGAAGTATGTACTTCTACCGATAAGCGGGATAACAGGCTACGCTCTTCTATTTTAATAGAAAGCGATGGAAAAGTGATTGTTGTTGATACCGGTCCCGATTTTCGATACCAAATGTTGCGCGCCAAGGTAATGCACCTCGATGCCGTAGTTTTTACCCACGAACATAAAGACCATATTGCCGGGCTGGATGATATCCGCGCGTTTAACTATAAACAGCAAGCTGCAATGAGTGTATATGCTAATGAGCAGGTACAAGTAGCCTTGAAGCGCGAGTTCTACTACATTTTCAGTGATTTTAAATATCCGGGCATCCCGCAAGTTAACCTGCATACTATAGATAAGAATACTCCTTTTCATATAGGCGAAGTGAAGTTAACACCGATAGAGGTGCTGCACTACAAGCTGCCGGTTCTTGGTTTCAGGGTTAAAGATTTTACTTATATCACCGATGCCAAAACCATTAGTGATACCGAGCGTGAGAAAATTAAAGGGAGCAAAATTTTGGTGATCAATGCGCTGCAAAGACAAAGCCATATCTCGCATTTTACCTTTGATGAAGCCATTGCTTTTGCTCAGGAAATGGGAGCGGAGCATACCTACTTTACCCACATCAGCCACCGCCTGGGCAAGCATGCGGATGTGAGTGCCGAGTTACCTGCAAACATTCATTTAGCCTATGATGGTTTGCAGATAACCCTCTAAAACGTATACCTTATATAAGGTATATATTACCACCCCGCAGCCAGTCCTTCTTTCAACGCCTGCTGATATTTTTCGAGATTAAACGAGTATAGATAAGGTGCTTTGTGTGCGCCGCCCTTGCGTGGGTGCTCAGATCTGTTCAAGATATCGAAAGCTAAAATTTTGCGCTGAAAATTCCGGCGGTCGAGTTTTTTATCGAGGATAGTTTCGTAAAGCTTTTGCAGCTCGGGCATGGTAAACTCATGCGGCATCAGGTTGTAACCAATTGGCTGGTAGTTGAGCTGCAGGCGTAGGGCATCAAGCGCATTATCTAAAATCTGTTTATGATCGAGGATAAACATCGGAAGGTCATCCAGGCCACACCAAACGCATTTTTCTGATAAAGCATCCGGTGCAGGAACCGTGTTATGAAAATCAACCAGGGCATAATAACCAATAGTGATAAAACGGTTGCTGAACCAGTTATCCTGGTTGTCCACTAAATCTTTATACATCTCATAATGGGGCCGCGAACGCTGCGGATCTCCAAATACGTGGAATTGCTGCAAAAATATTTCATCAAGGCCCGTGCGCTGTTTTAGTATCCGGTTGGCAGCATCGTCCAGGTGTTCGTCTTTCAAAACAAAACCGCCTGGTAAGTACCATTTTTGCTCATCCTTAATTTTTAGGGATAATACTTTCAACTGGCCTTCATGAAAACCAAAAACTACACAGTCGATAGATATATGATTCAGCCAGTTTTTTTTGGCTTCACGGGTGTATTCTATTAATTCCTGTCTTGTAAACATTTAATAATAAGCTAATAACAACGATTTTTGTTCAAAAGTGATCAATATATTTTAAATAGGTGCAACCCAAAATATACTATTTTACCCCTAAATGTGATGAATTTTTAACATCAATTTATATCACCTCAAAACAAAAAATGCATCCATAAAAAAGGCGTTTGTTTAAATTATGTTAAGGTAAATACAAAAGTTGCTTAACATAGCCCTTGTTTTTGACAAACATACCCCCATTTTGTTGCAAAACATTGTTATTAAAATCACAATTGCAGGTAGTATGTATTGTGATAAATCTAAAAAACACCTGTGTATACTTTACACTTATTTGATAAATACGGTATTTTTTAAATTAATAATAATTCTGCAAAAGCCCTTGTGTATGCCCTACACTTAATCTACATTAGGATTAAGCCAATTATATAACAGTACTAAAGCAGGACGTATTAAAATCCTGATATTATTATAACAAAAAAAGATTACGGACGCTATTCAAATCCACGTTTAGAAATGAATATGTTAAATCAAATTTTTGTAGCTAATAGCAAACTATGGTAAAACCTTTACTTAAATTTCTTCGGGTAAAATTTAACCATGCTGTCACGCAGCATAATGGTTACCCCAGGGGCACATTTAATTCTGGCCCTTAGGGGCTAAGGGTTTTTATGGTGCTTTGTCTCTCTCAACAAATAAGCTCAATAATAAATCAATTAAATTAATCAACTAAAATCTCAATCTCATGTTTAAAAGTTTACTCCTCAAGGTAAGGGTGCTGTGCATGCTACTATGCTGCATACTCTCTTCATTGGCAGTTACAGCTCAAACAAAGATCACCGGCCACATTGTTGGCAGTGATGACAAGCAACCTGTAGTTGGTGCCGCTATCCGCATTAAAGGCACAACTATTGGTACTGTAACTGATGTTAACGGTAATTTTACCCTAAGCGCCACGTCTGGCCAAACACTGGTAATCACTTATGTAGGTTATGCAACTACAGAAGTTAACGTAACCGGTGCTGCTGCTTACCCTATCACATTACAAGTAAATAACAAATCATTAAACGAAGTAATCGTAACAGGTTACACCTCTCAACGCAAAAAAGATATCTCTGGTGCGGTTGCTGTGGTAAACGTTAGTGATGCTAAAAAACTGCCTACAGGTAGCTCTGAGCAATTATTACAAGGCCAGGCTTCGGGTGTTACCGTGCTTACAGCAGGTGCCCCTGGTGCAGGTAGTAACGTGTTTGTACGCGGTGTATCGAGCTTTGGTAACAGTGCGCCTTTATACGTAATTGATGGGGTGCAAACCAACAGCATGTCTGATCTTAACCCTAACGATATCGAAAGCATAAGCGTATTGAAAGATGCGGGTACTGCTGCTATCTATGGTGTATCTGGCGGTAATGGTGTTATCTTAATTACTACTAAAAGAGGTAAATCTGGTAAAACTACTATCAGTTATGATGGCTTTTATGGTACCCAGGTTCCTCCGGGCGGCAACGTTTGGCATACTTTAACCCCACAAGGCATGGCTCAACTTGCTTCTGCTGCGGGCGACAATGGTAACATCGGCCCCAATAAAATTTATACCAGCAGCCTTGGTATCCCAACTTACGGCTGGAATGGTACAAAAGGGCAAGGTGCCGGCGATAATGTTAATTTAGGTGATTATCATTTTGATGCCAACAACCCGGCTAACGATTTCCTAATCCAGAAATTTAACCAACAAGGTACTGACTGGTTCCACGAAATTTTTAAATCGGCTCCAATTCAAAGCCACAACATTACTGCAAGTGGCGGTACCGATAAAAACGCTTATTTGTTCTCTTTAGGTTATCTTGATCAACAAGGTACTTTAATTGATACTTACCTGAAAAGATACCAGGCACGTATCAATACTACATTTGCACTGAATGACCACATCCGTGTAGGTGAAACAGCTTATATGTTTTATAAAGAAACCCCTTACGGTAACCCTAATGGTTATGGCGGTTACGGTAACCAGGCAGAAAACAATGCGATTTCAATGAGTTACCGTATTATGCCTCAAATCCCGGTTTATGATATTGGCGGTAACTTTGGTGGTACTTATGATGGCCCGGGTGGTGAGCCACTTGGTAACGCAGCTAACCCTGTTGCACAACAATACAGAACTAAAGATAACTTCGACAAAACCTGGCAAATCCAAGGTAGTGCCTTTGCTGAAGCTGATTTCCTGAAACACTTTACTGCAAGAACTCAGTTTTCTGGTACTTACTTTAATGACTGGGAGTATGGTTTCAGTAGCTTAAATGCCTATAACGATTATGAAAACCACGGTACATCTAACGGTTATTTCGAAAACTCAAGATATAACAGCAACTATAACTGGACAAACACCATTAAATATGCTCAAGTAATAGGTAAACACAATATCAGTGCATTTGCCGGTTACGAGCAAAGAGAATTTTACGGAAGATTTTTAAGTGGTGTATCTACCAACCTTTTCTCGGTAGATCCTGATTATGCTAACGTGAGCAACGGTACATTGAATAACAAAGCACAAAGCAATGCTATCCAGCCAACTGCTACCCGTTCATTATTTGCTAAAGTTGATTATATCTATAACGATCGTTACATCTTAAGCGGTACTATCCGTCGTGACGGTTACTCTGCATTCGGTAACGAAAAATGGGGTAACTTCCCTGCAGGTACTGCTGCATGGCGTATATCTCAGGAAGATTTCATGAAAGGTATTAGCTGGATTAATGACCTGAAATTACGTGGTAGCTACGGTGTTGCCGGTAATAACGCCAACATCAACGGCTCTAACGCTTACAGCTTGTTCGGTTCAGGTTTCGGTTCATCATATTATGCAATCAATGGTACAGTAACCAGCCAGGGCTTTAACAACTCACAAATTGGTAACGCAAACACCAGCTGGGAAAAAGATAAAATTGCAAACTTTGGTTTAGATGCAACTTTATTCAACCATTTGGATATGTCTGTTGAGTACTACAAAAAATCAATCTCTGGTTTATTGTACCCTCAACCATTGCCTGCTACAGTAGGTGGTGCTACAGCTCCGTTTGTTAACATTGGTGATATCCAAAACCGTGGTTGGGATATTTCAGCCACCTACCATGGTGTTGCCGGTAGTGATTTTACTTACAGCATTGGTGCTAACATTACAACTTACAAAAACGAAGTTACTTCTATCCCGGGCGACTACTTCGATGCATCTAACTCTCGTGTAGGTTACCTTATCCGTAACGAAGTTGGTCATCCAATTGGTTCATTCTTCGGTTATAAAGTTATTGGCTTAAACAACAGCACTGCTGAGGCTAATGCTGCTCCAACTTATGCTGGCGCTGCTGCAGGTTCATTCAAATACGCTGATATTAATGGCGATGGTAAAATTGATGCCAATGACCGTACCTTTATCGGTAACCCGAACCCTAACTTTACCTATGGTGTAAACCTTAACGCTGCTTACAAAGGCTTTGACTTTACTGCAGTATTTTATGGTTCACAAGGTAACGATGACTATAACTTCACTAAATACTACACAGATTTCTACTCATCATTTACAGGTGGCAAATCACAAGCTGCATTGTATAATTCATGGGGTTCACCAGGTGTAACCAATCCAACTGTTACTAAAGCAAGTTACTCGCAAACTATGGGTTCAACTATCGGTAGTAGCTATTATGTTGAAAACGGTTCGTTCCTGAAAATGCGTGTTGCTCAAATAGGTTACACTATTCCTGTAAACACTACCAAAAAAGTGGGTATCAGCAAAGTGCGTGTATATGTTCAAGGTACCAACCTGTTTACTATTACCAAATACGACGGTTTAGATCCAGAGTTACAGCCATCTTCATATAACGGTGTTTCAAATGCTACTCAAAGTGCAGCGTTTGGTGTTGATTACGGTAGCTACCCAACCAACCAAAGACAGTATATTTTAGGTGTTAACGTAACATTTTAACATTTATAAAAAAGATTAAAACATGAAAAAGTCATTATATAAAATTGTTATACCAGGTACGCTGGCGTTGCTTTCTGTATCTTATTCTTGTAAGAATTACCTGGATAAAAAGCCAACAGGTGTATTGGCATCATCTGTACTTGCTAACAAGGCGGGTGTAGAAGGTATACTAATCGGTGCGTATTCAATGTTAGATGGTGTTTACCAGGGCCAGGCTGTTGATGCCTGGGAAACCAGCGTTGATAACTGGAGCTTTGGTGGTATTGCATCTGACGATGCTTACAAAGGTTCAAACCCTACCGATCAGCCGTATGCTGCCGAGATTATGACCCACACCACAAGTGTTGTAAATGAGTACGTAGTTAACAAATGGAAAAACTTATACAACGGTATCCAACGTGCTAATGACGTGTTAAGAGAAATTCCACAGGTTACAGACGGATCAATTGACCCTACTTACAAAGCACAATTAATTGGCGAAGCCCGCTTTTTAAGAGGTGTTTACGAATTAGAGTTATCTAAAATCTGGAGAAACGTACCTTACGTTGATGAAACTGTAACTTATGATGCAGGTAACTTTAACGTAGGTAACCCAGGCCCGATCTGGGATAAAATTGAAGCCGATTTTACTGCCGCTGTTGCCGTATTACCAACTACACAATCACAAATTGGCCGTGCCAACAAATATGCAGCCGAAGCATTCTTAGCAAAAGCTTATATGTTTGATCATAAATATGACCAGGCTAAAACAGCTTTGGCTGATGTTATTACAAATGGTGTAACCTCAAGCGGTGTTAAATATGCGTTAGAGCCTTATGCAAATAACTTTAACCCGGCTACTAAAAACGGTCCGGAATCTGTATTTGCAGTGCAAATGTCTGTATTGGATAATGCAAACGGTTACAATGGTAACTCTGGTGATGCATTGAACTACCCAAGCGGTGGCCCTGCTACCTGCTGCGGTTTCTACCAGCCATCATTTAGCTTTGTAAACTCATTCCAGGTAGATCCGGTTAGAGGCTTACCATTGTTAGATACTTATAACACTAACAATTTCAAGAGCGATCAAGGTGTATTGGCAACAGATGCTACCTGGTTACCAGATTCAACAACTCCGGTAGATTCACGTCTTGACTGGTCTGTTGGTCGCAGAGGTATCCCTTATTTAGATTGGGGTATTCACCCGGGAGCAGCCTGGTCACGTGACCAGCCAGATGCAGGCCCTTACAGCCCGATCAAAAACGTGTACTACAAAGCACAACAAGGTACTACCAGCGATACTTACAATGGCTGGGCAGCTAACCAGGCAAACTCAAACAACTACAACATGATTCGTTTTGCTGACGTGTTGCTTTGGGCTGCAGAATGCGAAATAGAGTCTACTACAGGTAGCGTAGCACAAGCAGTAACCTATGTAAATATGGTTAGATCACGTGCTGCAGATCCAACCGGTTGGGTTAAAGGCCGCTTAACCGGTTACACTGGTGGCGATGTAACTAAACCTATTGTTGATAACACTTTACCTGCTGCTAACTACAAAGTTGGTTTATACACAGCTGCAGATTTTACATCAAAAGATCAGTCTCGTAAAATCATCTGGTTTGAGCGTAAACTGGAGTTAGGTATGGAAGGTCATCGTTTCTTCGACTTACAACGTTACGATGGTGTGTTTGGTGGCCCAGGTGGTACTGGTTACATGAAAACTGCACTTACTGCTTATATTGCTCATGATAGCAAAATCGCTGGTTTTGCTAACCCTACAATGCAAGGTAATACCTTTACCTCAAACAAAAATGAGATCTACCCTATACCTCAAAGCGAAATTGACGTAGAGCACGGTCCATTAAAACAAAACCCTAACTATTAATAGTCATTAGTACTATATTTAAGGCGGAAACACACGTTTCCGCCTTTTTTTTAAACCAAAGTTTCGAATTTATCCCGATGAAGCCTGTTTATTACTTAGTGTTTCTGCTATTCGCATTTACAATCAGTTCATGCTATAAAAAGAGCATGTTTGAGCTGATAACTTCCTCACACTCTGGCATAACATTTAACAACCATATTGTTGAAACGGATTCTATCAATCCGCTAACCATGATCAACATTTACAATGGTGGCGGTGTTGGCGTTGGCGATTTTAATAAAGATGGCAAACCCGATCTATATTTTACCGGTAATGCTGTTTCAAACAAGCTTTACCTTAATAAAGGCGATTTTAAATTTGATGATATTACCGCCCGGGCAGGTGTAGCAGGTAAAGGCGGATGGGGCAGAGGTGTTGCCGTTGTAGATATTAATAATGATGGCTGGCCCGATATTTATGTTTGTAATACACTGTTAAAAGATTCAACCAAGCGAACCAATTTACTCTATATCAACCAGGGTAATGATGTAGAGGGTGTTCCGCATTTTAAAGAAATGGCTGCCGAATATGGCCTTAACGCCCATGTGCATTCAACTATGGCCTATTTCTTTGACTATGATAACGATGGCGACCTGGACATGTACCTGGTTGTAAATGAATTAAACCCGGGTGATAACCCAACAACCTTCAGGCCGATACATAATGATGGCTCATATCACAGCACCGGGCATCTATACCGTAACGACTGGGATCCAAAACTAAAACATCCTGTTTATAAGGATGTATCTAAACAAGCCGGCATCAATATAGAAGGATATGGCCACGCGGCCAGTATTGTAGATATAAATAATGATGGATGGAAAGATATTTATGTAACCAATGATTTTATAACCAACGATATTTTATATATCAACAATCATGATGGCACATTTACCGATGCTGCAAAGCAATACTTTAAACACACTTCACTAACTGCAATGGGGCAGGATTTTGAGGATATCAACAATGATGGCCTTGTAGATATGTTTGCCTTAGACATGAACCCTGAAGATAACTTCAGAAAGAAAATGTTTATGACACCCAACAGTTATCAACTTTACCAAAACACCGATTATTACGGTTATCAATATCAATACGTTCATAATACATTGCAGTTAAACCAGGGTAATAGCCTGGGCGAGGGTGATTCTGTTGGCCATCCGGTATTTAGCGAAATAGGTTTTATGAGCAATGCTTCGCAAACAGACTGGAGCTGGTGCCCGCTTATTACAGATTTTGATAACGATGGGTACCGCGATATTGTGGTTACCAATGGTTACCCGCGCGACGTTACCGACCACGATTTTACAACCTTCCGTGCACAGGCTTACCAGGTAGCCAGCATGCAGCAGATTTTGAGCCAGATCCCGGTTGTTAAAATTCATAATTATGCTTTTAAAAATGGCGGCAACCTGCAGTTTAGCGATGAAACCACTAACTGGGGATTAACCATCCCAACCTTTTCAAACGGTGCCGTATATGTTGATCTGGACGGCGATGGTGATATGGATATGGTTATTAATAATATTAATGACGAAGCCATGGTATACAAAAATACCCTGCGCGATAAAGCTGATAGTAAAGCAAATGATCATTACCTGCAGATTAAGTTTGATGGAGATAAGCAAAATATTAACGGCTTTGGGGCTATTGCCAACATTTATTATGACCACGGCAAGCAGCAGGTGTATGATAATACGCCATATCGTGGTTATTTGTCAACCAATAATGATATAGCTCACTTTGGTTTGGGTGCTGTAACTAAATTAGATTCGGTAGTAATTCACTGGCCCAATTTGAAGAAACAAGTATTAACTAATGTAAATGCCGACCAGGTGCTGAAGGTAAATATTGCCAACGCAAAGTTACCTTATACCTACACGCGCCCTGCTATTGATAAACAAGCCCTGTTTAGCGAAGTTACCAAAGCGCGCAACGTAACCTACAAACATCAGGACGAAGATTTTATCGATTTTAATATACAAAAACTCTTGCCGCATAAATTTTCTGAATATGCCCCTGCAACTGCTGTAGGTGATGTAAACGGCGATGGCTTTGATGATATTATAGTTGGGGGGAATGCCAAATATCATGCTCAGGTTTTGCTACAGGGAGCTAATGGCAAATTTACTCAAAGGGATTTAACGCCGGGCGTTGATACCAAAATGCAGAGCTATAAAGATGAAGGCATCTTGCTATTTGATGCAGATGGCGATGGAGACCTCGACCTTTATATTGCCAGCGGTGGTTTCGAAAGTGATTCTAATTCGCCTAATTACCGCGACCGCTTTTATATTAACGATGGCAAAGGCAACTTTACTGAACAACAAGACGCGATGCCGGGCAACTTTACCAGTAAGCTATGTGTGCGTGCGGTTGACTATGATAAGGATGGAGACCTCGATCTGTTTGTATCGGGTAGGGTTGACCCATGGAATTACCCTAAGCCGGTATCGAGTCTAGTTTTACGTAACGACAGTAAAAATGGTCACGTTAAGTTTACAGATGTTACGGCATCAGTAGCTAAAGATCTTAAAAACATTGGTCTGGTTTGCGATGCTACCTTTACCGATTTTGATAATGATGGCTGGCCCGATCTGGTACTTGCAGGTGAGTGGATGCCGGTTACATTTTTAAAGAATGATAAAGGCGTATTTAAAAACATTACCCCGCAAAGCGGAATAAGCGATAAACTGGGCTGGTGGAACACCATCGCCGCAGGTGATTTTGATCACGACGGGGATATTGACTACATAGTTGGCAACACCGGTTTAAATACTTTCTACAAAGCCAGTGAGCAATACCCGGTATACATAACCGCCAATGATGTTGATCATAACGGCAGTTATGATGCTTTTGCCTCCATGTATTTCAAAGACCCTAATGGGGAAATGAAAGAGTTTCCGGTTAATGGGCGCGATGATATTATTAAGCAGGTGATAAGCACCAGGATAAGGTATCAGAACTATAAATCGATGGCTACGGCAACAATGGACGAGTTTTTAACTCCCGAGATGCGCAAAGGCGGTGTAAGGCTTAAGGCTAATACTTTGCAATCATGCTATTTACGTAATGATGGCAATGGCAAGTTTACTGCGATACCTTTACCTATCCAGGCCCAAATGTCTGAACTCTGTGGCATCACTGTTGATGATTTTGATGGCGATGGTAACCTCGATGTAGTTATGAACGGTAATGATTACAGTACAGAAGTTAGCACCGGCCGCTATGATGCCTTTAATGGCCTAATGTTAAAAGGAGACGGTAAGGGCGGCTTTAAACCACTAAGCATTATGCAAAGCGGTATCTACATCCCCGGCGATGGTAAGGCGCTGGTTAAGTTGCGCAGCGCTAATGGTAGCTATATGTTAGCCGCAAGCCAGCACTTAGGCAATATGAAATTATTTGAACTGAAACGCCCTGTAAAAACTGTAAAACTGGAGCCGTTGGATATGTTTGCGGTAGTTAAATACAAGAATGGCAAATCGGGCCGGTTAGAGTTTTATAATGGCTCTTCGTTCTTGTCACAATCGGGCAGATTTTTTAATATTGAAGATAATATGGCCTCTGTACAAGTAACCAACAGCACAGGCAAAACCAGGAATATTACCTTAAATTAATCACATGTTTAGTACGAAATTATTTAAAGCAACGTGCATCATTTTAGCAGGCTGCTTTGCTATAAGCTGTTCCCCAGGTAAACACCCTGTTAAAATTGATGATGCCGAAATTCTGCACCAGAATGAAGATCAGTTAACCCAGGTAATTATATACGATGTGTTTACGCCGCCGGTAGCCAGCCGTATTTATGGCTATGCTTCGCTGGCTTCGTATGAGGCTATGCGCTATTCAGATCCTAATTATAATTCACTTATTACCCAGTTAAAAGATTTTGGCAAACCGCCAGAGCCTCAAAAAGGTAAAACTTATAACTACACTTTAGCTGCTACACACGCCTTTTTTACAGTAGCGCACAAGGTGGTATTTTCTGTCGATTCATTAAAAAAGTATGAAGATGGCGTGTATGCCAAATTCAAAAATAACCTCGACGATTCAACTTACGCCCGCTCGGCAGCTTTTGGAGATAGCATTGGGAAGCTTGTTTTAAAACGTGCAGCCTTCGACAACTATCCGCAAACACGTGGTAAACCTCGTTTTTTGGGTAGCCGCGATCCGGGTAAATGGCGCCCAACACCTCCGGATTATCTGGATGGGGTAGAATTTTGCTGGGGTACCATGAAACCGTTCGCTATCGAATCGTCGTCGCAGTTCCCTTTGCCACCTCCACCTGCTTACAGTGAGGATAAGAACAGCGAGTATTACAAGCAAAATCTCGACCTGTATAATAAATGCACGCACTTAAGCAAAGAAGAGGAATTGATAGCCCGTTACTGGGACGATAACCCTTTTGTGATACAGCACACCGGGCACATTATGTATGCCAATAAAAAAATTACTCCTGGTGGTCACTGGATAGGTATTACAGCTATTGCTTGTAAAAAATCACACGCCAGCGCTATAAAAACGGCACAAGCTTATGCTTTAACCGCTATTGCATTGTATGATGCCTTTATTACTTGCTGGCAGGTAAAATACACCACCAATTATATCCGCCCGGTAACGGTAATTAATGAGCTGATGGATCATGGCTGGTTGCCTTTATTGCAAACCCCACCATTCCCAGAGTACCCGAGCGGGCATAGCGATATCAGCGGTGCATCGGCAATTATGTTAACGCATTTATTTGGCGATAACTTTGCTTTCCAGGATACAAGCGATCTACATTACATTGGTATGCAACGCCATTTCGATTCGTTCATCAAAGCATCAAACGAAACTTCGGTAAGCCGTTATTATGGCGGTATCCATTACCTCAACAGTGTTAACATGGGCGCACAGCAAGGCCATGATGTTGGCGAATACATTTGGAAAAAACTTAAATTAACAAAATAACCAAACTACCCATATAAATCTAAATGAGTATATCAATTAAATCTAAATACGTTTTTGGGTTGTCGGCCTTTGTGTTGCTGGTGTCGGGCAGTGTGCTGTTTAATGGCTGCAAATCAAAAACGGCTACTACTAACTCTACTTCAGATCTTACCTTAACCGGCGATACCATTCACGATGGCCAGCTACTGGCGGCAAAATACTGTACCAGTTGCCACAAGCTGGTACCTGCCGAGGCTTTAACCAAAGATGTGTGGGAATATCATACCTTACCTTCGATGGCTAAATTCGCAGGGATATCTACTTATGGTACCGGAGCGTATTTTAAACGCGACAGCTCCAACACGGGTATGTCTATTACAGAATGGCAAACTTTAGTGGCTTATTATAAGAAAACAGCCCCGCAAACCGAGGTTCCGCAAAAAAGGCCGAATTCGCTAATTAACGATTGGGCTGGATTTACATTAAAACTTCCTGCCGGTACAGCAGATATTAAAACTGCTTTTACCACTATGGTAGCTGTTGATCCAACAGGTCATAAAATATACAGCAGCGATATCACCACCGAAAAACTCTATTCATGGGATGCCCAGCTTAAACCAAGCGTTATGGCAGGGTTGGAAAGCGGGGCTGTTGATATGCAATTTGTGAAAAATGCAGACGGAAAATACGATGGTATCATTTCATGTGTGGGCCAGATACAGCCATCAGATTTTCCTAATGGCCGCGTGGTGAAAGTTAATTTAACCGGAAAAGCCGCGACAAGTGATATTGAAACAGATTTATCGCGTCCCGTACAAACACAAGCTGCCGATTTTAATAAAGATGGCTTAACTGATTATGTGATCTGTGCGGAGGGAGGCATTAGAGGCTACCTGGCTTGGATGAAACAGAACGCAAACCACACCTATACCCGTAATGTAATTAAAGCAAAAGAAGGTGCAGTACAAGCTGTAGTTGGCGATTTTAACAATGATGGCTGGCCGGATGTAATGGCACTCTATGGTTCGGGCAACGAGGGTTTGTTTATGTATTTAAACAACCAGAAAGGTGGCTTTACTGAGAAAATGCTGTTGCAGTTTCCACCGGTTAACGGCTCAAGCAGTTTCCAATTGGCTGATGTAAACCATGATGGTAAACCGGATCTGATCTATACCTGTGGTTATAACTTCCGCGATTCGCGCATCTTAAAGCCATACCACGGTTTGTATATCTTCACCAATACGGGTGACTGGAACTTTAAGCAATCTTATTTTTACCCGATTAATGGTTGTACCAAAGCCATTGCTGCTGATTTTGATGGCGATGGTGATCTGGATATTGCCACAAGCGCTTATTTCGCCGATTTAAGGACCCAACCATCTGAAAGCTTTGTTTACTTTGAACAGGATAAAGCCATGCACTTTAAGCCACATGCTGTGCCTGTAAGCAAATACGGCCGCTGGTTCAGCATGAATGTGGGAGATTTTAATGGCGATGGTAAACCCGATATTGTGCTGGGTAACTACAGCAAAGGATTAAGTATCAACGCTAACTTAAACCCTAACCAAAACGAGCAAATCCCGCTGATTGTGCTCGAAAATCACACAAAAAAATAAAGGTCTGCATTAATAATAAATAGCTTTAAGAATGTACATTTTGTGCAGCCTTAAAGCTATTTTGCGAAATATATCTATCTGCATGTTTAAAATTTCTAAATCTGCTGTTGTAAAACTATTTGTGGCTGCCGGTATATCGGGTGTGGTTGCAATAGCTTTTAATAGCTGCCGTAATAACAATACGAATACCACCCCGCAAACTTTTGATGGGCGGCAACTGGCTACAAAATATTGCACAAGCTGCCACATGTTGCCCGAACCTAAACTTGCTGATAAAAAAAGCTGGCAACAAGGCATATTACCGGCCATGGCCAAGAACCTGGGTTTGCAGCAATATATGGGTCAAATCTTCGCCGATCAGCATTCTGCTCTTTCCAGCGCCGAGTGGCAGGCCATTGCCAAATGGTATGTTTCTAACGCGCCTGACTCATTAATTATACCCAAACCCGATGTAACGCCATTGCGCGATTGGGCTGGTTTTAGTCTAATTCGGCCTAAAACAGTGAACAAGCAAATGTCGGCCATGACTACCATGGTATCGGTTAGCCCGGATGATCATCAACTTTATACCGCTGATGCATCTAACAATTTATATAAATGGACACCTGATGGCAAATCAACCGTGGTTTATTCATTTGATTCACCCGTAACGGGTGTCGAATTTGTTAAACGACCCGAAGGCAACGTTGGCGTATTTACCACTATTGGTAATATGATGCCGGTTGATATGTCGAAAGGTAAAATACAGGAGCTAAACCTCAGCCAAAGTAAACCTCAGCCTCCGTTGATAATTACTGATAGCTTGCCACGCCCTGTACAAACCGTTACTACTGATTTTAATAAAGATGGCCGTACTGGTTATGTGGTATGCGGTTTTGGACACGACAGGGGAGGTGTTTATTATGTACATCAACTCCCCAACAAAAAATATAAAAAAGAATTGATGCTCGGTTTACCAGGCGGCACCCAGTTAGTAAAAGGCGATTTTAATAATGATGGCTGGATGGATGTAATGTGCCTGTTTGCACAAAATGATGAAGGTATCCGCATATTTTATAATAACCACAAAGGTGGCTTTGATGTTAAAACTATTCTGCGTTTCCCACCAATATATGGTTCGAGCAGTTTTCAGCTGGTTGATTTTAACCACGATCGTAAGCTGGATATTTTATATACCTGCGGCGATAACAGCGATTATTCGAAAGTATTGAAACCGTATCATGGTATTTATATCTTCACCAATTTGGGCGACTGGAAATTTAAACAAACCTACTTTTACCATATAGATGGTTGTACCAAAGCCATGGCTGCCGATTTTAAAGGCGACGGAAGTTTGGGCATTGCTGCAATTGGCTTCTTCAGCGATTTTAAATATCATCCCGAAGAAGGTTTTACTTACCTGGAGCAAACTAAGCCGAATAATTATATCGCTCACCAGATCCCTGTGGAAAAATATGGCCGTTGGATAAGCATGGATGTAAACGATGTAGACGGAAACGGAAGCCCGGATATTATATTAGGAAACTTCTCGATAGGGCAACGTGGATTGCTTAATCAAAGCGGATATAAGCCGCAGTGGGACAATTTTGAGCCAATCATCATCCTTAAAAACAATATCAATAAGCATTGAAAGGCTTTTAGTACGGAATTATATCATAAAAGGGTAAATCAATATAACAGCATCCGCGCCGATGTTGTGTAGTTTTGCTATAAATAGATATTAAATGAAGAAGAGTTTTCTTTCAACCATAGGAAGCCTTGTTGCAACGTGCTTATTGCCTTGTACATTACTGGCACAAAGCGGCGCTGTTAAGCAGGTTAAGCTTACAGATTTCCAACTGCAATCATCATCGCTGATTGGCGAATCGGGTGCAGAAGTTTCCAACCCTAAATACCATTCAAAAGTTTACTGGATGCCGGTAAAGGTACCATCGACAGTGTTAACAGGTTTGGTAGCCAATAAAGTTTATCCTGATCCATATTTGGGATTGAACAATATGCTGATCCCCGATGCATCAGACGAGTTTAACAAAGAATATGATCTGGCTAAATACAGCCACCTGGCAGGCGAAAACCCCTGGAAGAAACCTTACTGGTACCGCACCACTTTTAAAGTGCCCGCTGGCGATAAAGGCCGTACTTTTCAGTTGATATTTAAAGGTATTAACTACCGTGCAGCAGTTTGGGTTAATGGTAAACAAATTGCCGACTCAACCCAGATGGCCGGTATGTTTGCCGAATACAGCTTAGATATTAGCAAACACGTAAACGCAGGTGGCGAAAACGTACTGGCTGTTAAAATATATCCGCTCGATTATCCCGGTTTTCCTGATAAAGAACAACTGGAAGCAATGGGGCCGTTCTATCTGAATGGTGGCCCTACAGGCGATATCGGTAAAAACGTTACCATGCTATGTTCGGCAGGTTGGGATTGGATCCCGCCTGTGCGCGATCGTAACATGGGTATCTGGCAACCGGTATTTCTACGCACTACGGGTGGTGTAACTATTAGTCAGCCAAAATTGGTTACTGATTTGCCTAAACTGCCCGACACCAGCGTAGCTAAACTTTCATTAAACCTTAAACTTGCTAATCATAGCGGCGTAGCTGCCAATGGTAAGTTGACCGTGAGTATTAAACCGGAGAACTTTACCGGTGCTGCTATCCAGTTCTCGCAAGCTGTAAAAGTAGGAGCCGATGGTACTGATGTTGCATTGAGTGCAGATAAAATCAACCAGTTATTAATCCACCAACCGCATTTATGGTGGCCGAATGGTTATGGTAAGCCAAATCTTTACCGTATCCGCTTGCAATATGTTGATGAAAAGGGAATGGCCGATGATACTACCTTCATCTTCGGTATCCGTACCGTAGGTTCAAAAGCAACCACAGTAAATGGCTTTGTGCGCCGCGAATTTTATGTAAACGGCCAGCGTGTACACTTAAATGGTGGTGCATGGGTGCCGGATATGATGCTTAACCGCGATTCGGCCCGTTACGATTATGAGATGCACCTATGCCGTAATGCCAATGTAAACCTGGTACGGATCTGGGGTGGTGGTGTTACACCGGGCGATGCATTCTGGAACGCTGCCGACAAATACGGCCAGATGGTGTGGTCTGATTTTTGGATTACCGGTGATACCCAAGGCGAGTTTAAAGGCTCGCCGGATTATCCTTTGGAAGGCAATGTATTTATTAAGAATGTTGTTAGCACGATACTGCGTGTACGTAACCATCCAAGCTTACTGGTTTGGACTGGTGGTAACGAAGGCCACGCCCGTAAAGAATTATACTACGCCATGCGTAACAACGTAATTGCATTGGATGGTACGCGTCCGTTTATACCATGCTCATCGGGCCATGCACATTTGCCTGAGGATTGGGATAAATCATGGCCTGATAACCTGGATGCCGGTGTTTACAGTGGTGGCCCTTATGATTGGAAAGACCCTAAAGAATATTACAAACTGGCAGATTTAGCGCACGACTGGGTATTTAAGGATGAAACAGGGATCCCATCGCAGCCACCGTACACAACATTGCCAAAAATCATCACCAACCTAACCTGGGATAAAAGCTTGCCTTTCCCGCTTAACAATAGCTGGGGTTACCATGATGCCGCAACAGGTGCAGGTAAGTATGATGAGTATTACAAAATAATGGCTAAACGTTATGGTCAACCGACTGATATTGTAGAGTTCTCGGACAAGATGCAGCTGATGAATTGGGTGGGTTACCAGGGCATCTTCGAAGCAGCTGGTTCAAAACTAACCAAAACTGGCGGTGTAATGCTTTGGAAACTGAATGCCGCTTTCCCAAGCGTAATCTGGCAGATCTATGATTGGTACCTGGAGCCTAACGCCGGTTATTACGCCATGCAAAATGCGGTTGAGCCATTGCACATCCAGTTTAATCAAAATGATTCTACTGTGGCTATTATTAACCGTACACATCATGCAACAGGCAGTTTGAGTGCTGATGCTGCTATTTATACAACAGATACCAAACTACTGAAATCAGTACACCTGGATAATTTAGGTTTGGCTAAAGAAGGCACACAATCTGTTATCAAATTAAAAGAAGCGTTAGCTTCTATTAAAGGTGTAAGCTTTGTGGTATTAAATTTGAAAAATGCCGCAGGCAAAGTAGTATCGCATAATGTTTACTGGATGGCACCTGATAACGACTTTACTGCCTTCAACAAAATGAAGCGTACACAGGTGGTGGCCAAAGTATTAAAAGGCACCAAAGGCATCAGCGAAAACAAATGGACTGTGGAGCTGAGCAACAATAGTTCGCAAATTGCATTCTTTGTTCGCCCGCAATTAATGAAGAATGGCGAAGAAGTAATGCCAAGCTATTGGAGCGCCAATTACTTCACACTGGCACCGCACGAGAGCATTACCGTTACCGTAAGCGCCCCGGTAGCCAAATTAGGATCAGCTACGCCAAGCATCCTGATTGAGGGCTGGAACATAGACAAACAAACACTAAGCGCGCCTTTGGCGAGCAAGTAATAAAAAAGCTCAATCAATCTCTCTAAAACCGGCCGTCTCAAAAACTTTTGAGGCGGCTTTTTATTTAACAGTTGTGATTAACAGTTGTCGGTTGTCTGCCAAATAGCTGTTATCTTAGCATTGGGTTTTTGAATTGATTCTGAAGCATGGAGCTCGTCTTGTCTCCTGTTTCTTGACTCTTGTTTCTACTATGAAAAATATTATCGTTATAGGTGCAGGTGCAACCGGATTAATGGCCGCACGGTTATTAGCAAAAGCCGGTAAGCAAGTTATTGTGCTGGAGGCGCGTAATCGCACTGGCGGGCGTATCCATAGTATCGATGATGCTTCATTTTTTAAAGGGGCCGAACTGGGTGCCGAGTTTGTACATGGCGACTTACCGGTAACCCTGGCTTTGTTAGATGAAGCAGGTATTGGCTACAGCCATGCCGGTGCAGAAATGTGGCATTACAAAAATGGTAAGCTTTCGGCAGACGATGTGGAGGTAGTAGGTTGGGGAGAATTAATGGCGAACCTCATTAAGTTGAGGCATGATACCAGTATCAGTAATTTCCTGAACGAATATTTTCCGGAAGAAAAATATGAAGCGTTAAAGAAATCGGTGCTCAGGTTTGTGGCAGGCTACGATACGGCTGACCCTGACAAGGCCAGCGCCTTTGCCCTGCGCGAAGAATGGCAGAACGAAGATGACGGCGCACAACACCGGGTAGAAGGCGGTTATTGCCGGATGATTAATTACCTGGTTGATGAAATCAAATCATCAGGCAATAAAATTTACCTTAACGCCCCGGTAAAAGCCATAGACTGGAGTGGTGGCTTAACTAAGGTAATAACATTAACAGGGGATACTTATGAGGCCGAAAAAGTGTTGCTTGCATTGCCGCTTGGTATTTTGCAGCTATCATCAGAACATAATAGCCATATTACTTTTCAACCCGAAATCCCTGCGCATTATAATGCCTTGCAGCAGATAGGCTTTGGTGCCATTATTAAAATATTATTGAGGTTTGATGAACCTTTTTGGGAACATGCACGAGGGAAGGATTTGAGCAATATGACTTTTTTGCTTTCCGAAGAAAAAGTACCTACCTGGTGGACCCAGGCTCCGCAGCATGAACCTGTACTTACAGGATGGTTGGGTGGGGGACCAGCTAAAGCTTTTGAACATGCATCGGAGGATGAATTGTTTGACATGGCGATTGTCTCCTTGTCAAACATATTTGATATAAGTATAGCCGAATTAAAAGATAAGTTAATTGCGCGTTACATTGTAAACTGGACTGCCGACCCTTATACCCGGGGCTCTTATGCTTATGATACAGTTACTTCGGCGCAAGCACGATCTGTATTAAGCTTCCCGGTCAAAAAAACTTTGTATTTTGCAGGGGAATATTTGTATCAGGGGCCATCGATGGGGACTGTTGAAGCTGCCCTTACAAGCGGTAAAAAAGCAGCAGAAACTATTTTAACTGACCTGTAAGTTTTTAACCTTTATGATATAAATTATCATAAGTGCCTAAATTTACTGACTTAAAAGTATGTGTTTCTGAAATTATGACTTTTTTCGTCTGATTTTGACATTAATATTGTAATAAAACTGGTTACGAAACAGGTTTATTACAAAAAGCAAAGCCAGTAACGGTTAAATTTGCCCATCTCATATAGGTTACCCCATGTTTAATAAAATTGCATTTTACGGCATCACGTCGATTTTTATTACTTTCTCTACGGTACACGGATATGCCCAGCAAACGCTGAGTATGAAGGATGCAGAAAGAATTGGTTTGGAGAACTATCCGGCCATTAAAGCAAAGGCTAATCAGCTTAATGCTTCAAAAGCTTCTCTGTCTGAAAGCCGTACCGAGTATCTTCCCAATTTAAACTTCTCTGGTCAGCAGGATTATGGTACCATTAACGGTACTAATGGCCCGTTGTATGGTTACCGCGGAGGAGCTGTTGCTTCATCGGGCCCGGCGCTGGCTTCCCAAAACTGGAACGCTGCATTCGGTGCACTGTATTTGACCAATGTTGATTGGGATGTTTTCGCTTTCGGCCGTGCTGTTGAAAGGGTGAATGTTCAGAAAAACATTGTGGCTCAAAGCCAGAACGACCTTAACCAGGAGCTGTTTCAACACAAAGTTCGTATTGCTGCTGCTTATTTAGATTTACTGGCAGCACAGCGTATTGTTAAATCACAGCAAGACAATCTTGACCGCGCACTCGAATTGCGCCGCGTAGTGGTTGCCCGCGTAACCAACGGTTTAAACCCGGGGGTAGATTCATCACTGGCTAACTCAGAAGTTTCTAACGCACGCATCGCATTAACCAATGCACAGCAAACCTCACAGGATCGTAACAGCCAGCTGGTACAATACCTTGGTGTAACACCGCAGCAATTTTTGTTAGATAGCGCCTTTGTAACCGGCGTACCTGCAAATACAGATGCTGCTTCAACGGTATCTTTGCAAAACCATCCGTTATTGCAATTTTATCAAAGCCGTATAAATGTAAGCGACACACAAGCCAAGTACCTGAGTAAAATGGCCATGCCAACGTTCAGCTTTTTCGGAACTTTCCAGGGCAGGGGTTCTGGCTTTTCGCCGGGTGTAACTGCAGCAGCGCCTAATATTTATAATGATAATTATGGTTCGGGTGTAGATCCAACCCGCTATAACTACCTGATAGGTATCGGCGTAAACTGGAACTTTACCAGTTTATTCAGGGTGCATTACCAGGTTAAATCGCAGAAATATACTTCGCTGCAATTTAAAGATGATTACGACCTGATCAGCCAGCAACTGGTTGCCCAGCAGGCATTAGCCGAAACCCGGATCGATAACTCATTGAAAAACTTCCGTGAGGCACCAATTGAGGTAAAAGCTGCGAGCGATGCTTACATACAAAAAGGAGCATTGTACCGCAATGGTTTATCGAGCATTGTTGATTTTACAACAGCATTGTTCAACTTAAACCGTGCACAGATTGACCGTGATATTGCTTACAACAACGTATGGCAGGCGGTGCTATTGAAAGCTGCAGCAGCAGGCGATTTTGGAATATTTATAAATAACTTACAATAATATAAAAGATGGGATTAATAAAAGGCGCACTTCAACGACCAATAACGGTATTGGTTATTGTTGCCGGATTGTTTTTCTTCGGTATCAATGCAGTACGCAGTATCAAGATCGACATTTTCCCGGATCTTAATCTTCCGGTGATCTACGTTTCGCATCCTTTCGGTGGTTACACTGCCGATCAGATGGAATCATACTTTGGTAAACAATACGTAAACTTACTTCTATATGTATCTGGTGTAAAAAGTATCGAAACCCGTAACATTAGCGGTTTAACATTAATAAAATTAACATTCTATCAGGGCACCAATATGGCCCAGGCCGCAGCGGAGGTGACGGCCTACACCAACAGGGCCCAGGCTATCTTCCCGCCGGGAACGCAGCCGCCCTTCATCCTCCGTTTCGATGCTTCTACCTTGCCGGTTGGCCAGTTAGTATTAAGCAGCCCAACCCGTACCAATAACGAGTTGCTGGATATGGCCAACATCTACGTACGTTCATCATTTACCTCAATTCCGGGTCTGGTTGCTCCGGCGCCGTTTGGTGGTAACACCCGTACGGTGGTTGTTAAGGTTGATCCCGAACTGTTACGTTCGCACAACTTAACGCCCGATCAGATTGTGGCTGCCATTCGTGATAATAACCAAAACACACCGGCAGGTAACGTGCGTATTGGCGATTATAACTATGTAACGCCTGCCAACACATCTATCAAAAAGATCCCCGAATTTGGTAATATTCCTATCTATCGTAACGGTATCCAAACTGTGTTTTTACGCGATGTGGGTACGGTAGAAGATGGTGCCGATATCACCAGTAGTTATGCCTTAATTAACGGTAAACGTTCGGTATACCTGCCTATCACAAAATCTGCCGATGCATCAACCTGGGAAGTGGTTCAAAACTTAAAGAAAGCGATTCCCCGTTTCCAGGCACTATTGCCAGAGGATGTTAAGCTATCTTACGAGTTTGACCAATCTGTATATGTAATTAACGCGGTTAAGAGTTTGGCCGAAGAAGGTACAATAGGTGCCATACTCACCGGTTTAATGGTTTTACTGTTTTTGGGAGACCGGAGAGGGGCACTTATTGTAATTTTAACTATCCCTACATCGCTTATATCAGGTATCTTATTCTTATCGCTGTTCCATCAAACCATCAACATCATGACGCTGAGCGGTTTGTCGCTCGCAATTGGGGTATTGGTAGATGAGTCGACGGTAACGATTGAGAATATTCACCAGCACTTTGATATGGGTAAACCCAAGGCTTTGGCTATATGGGATGCCTGTAAGGAAATTGCCTTCCCTAAATTGCTGATCCTGTTTTGTATCCTGGCGGTGTTTGCTCCGGCCTTCACCATGACGGGTATCCCGGGTGCATTGTTCTTGCCACTGGCATTGGCTATTGGTTTCTCGATGATCACTTCATACCTGCTGGCACAAACCTTTGTACCGGTAATGGCCAACTGGCTAATGGTTAACAAGCACGAGAGAGCTGATTATGCTATGGAAGATGAAGGCGATAAAGCTGCCCAAAAAGAAGCAGAGTTGCATCAATTAGAAGAGCACGCTAAACAAGGTGGGGGTTTTGATAAATTCAGGGTTAAGTATCTGAATTTGATGGATAACATGTTAAAGACCCGTAAGCTGATCTCGATTGTATATATCGTTGGTGCTTTAGGTGCGGCATATTTCATTTTGAGTATTACCGGTCGTGATGTGTTACCTAAAGTAAACTCGGGTACCTTCCAGGTGAGGCTGCGTGCACCTGATGGTACACGCTTAGAACGTACCGAAGCTGTTGTTGTTAAAACGCTGCACATGCTAAATGACATGGTAGGCCGTAAAAACATCCAGGTAACATCGGCAATGATCGGTCAGCACCCTTCATCGTTTTCAACCAGCCCTATATATTTGTTTATGGCCGGTCCGCAAGAAGCTGTATTACAGGTAAACTTAGCCGAAGACTATAAAGTAAACCTCGACGATTTTAAAGAGAAGTTCAGGGCGCGGATGGCGAAAGAGCAACCTAATGTTGCACTGTCATTTGAGCCGATTGACTTAACTGATAAAATCTTGAGTCAGGGTTCGCCTACACCGGTTGAGGTTGCTATTATGGGTAAAAACAAAAAGCAAAATATTGAATATGCCTATAAAGTACTTGATAAGCTGAAAAAACTGGATTATATGCGCGATGTCCAAATCGGGCAAGCGGTAAAATATCCGGCTATTAATATTAACATAGATCGTGTACGTGCTGCACAATTAGGCCTGACACTTGGTGACGTATCACGTTCACTAATTGCAGCAACATCATCATCAAGGTTTACAGATAAAAACGTTTGGCTGGATGAGAAAGTAGGATTGAGCTATAACGTACAGGTAGAGGTGCCTGAATATCAAATGTCAGACATTAACGCTATCAAAGAGATCCCAATCATGGCTAACCAACCGCGTCCTGTTTTAGGAGATGTGGCCGATATTAAAATGGGTACTACTTTTGGCGAGGATGACGATATCGGTGCTATCCCGATGGTTACTGTAACCGCTAACCTTAACAAAAAAGATTTAGGTACAGCTACAGATGATTTGCAGAAGGTAATTAAATCACTGGGCCAGCTGCCACGCGGTTTAAGAGTTGAACCACGCGGTTTAACCCAAACACTGGATGATACATTAGGTAGTTTGCAAGGCGGTTTATTAGTAGCTATTATTGTGATATTCCTGATGCTTACTGCCAACTTCCAGTCGTTTAAAGTGGCGTTAGTGGTATTATCTACAGTTCCGGCGGTATTATTTGGTTCATTATTGCTGGTTAAAATAACCGGTTCAACGCTTAACTTGCAATCATACATGGGTATGATCATGTCTGTGGGTGTATCTATATCCAACTCGGTACTGTTGATATCAAATGCCGAAGAAATACGTAAGCTTAACGGTAATGCACTTAAGGCTGCCCGCGAAGCTGCTACGCTTCGTTTAAGACCGATCCTGATGACCAGTTTGGCCATGATGGTAGGTATGATCCCGATGGCATCTGGTTTGGGCGAGGGTGGTGACCAAACATCGCCACTGGGACGTGCAGTTATCGGTGGTTTATTTGCATCAACATTTGCTGCGCTGCTTGTATTGCCATTAATATTTGCATGGGTACAAGGTAATGCCACTACCGATTCTGTATCACTGGATCCGGAAGATAAAGACAGCAAGTTCTACGTACCGTTGAAACACAGCCACGAAGGCGGTAGCGATCAGCATTTAATAGAATTACAATAATTAACAGAATTAGTCCCTGATACACATCAGTAAGAAATACACAATGAAACCATCATCGAGCCAGCCCTTTAAAAACAATTAAACACGGCTCGTGATAGCTTCATTACCACTTAAGACAAAGACGACTCAATGAAAACTATAGCGTTAAAAATGCCGGTTAAATTATCAACAGCTCTGGTTGCTTTGATAGCATGCAGCTTAACTTTAAGCAGCTGCGGCGATAAAAAAGAAAAGGAAAAAGAAGACCAGGCTGCCGAACAACAAGAGCAGGCGGTTGATAACCCGGTTGTTGAAACTATTGGCTTGCAAAAAGGTAAGCTAACCTCTAACATCCAGGTACCGGGCGAACTGGCCCCTTACCAACAGGTTGACCTTTATGCCAAAGTTGCCAGCTATGTAAAGGAATTAAAGGTTGATGTGGGTTCTGAAGTACATACCGGCCAGGTTTTAATTACCCTTGATGCGCCTGAGATTAACTCACAGCTTGCAGAAGCAAAAGCCCGTATTGCGCAACAGCAAGCAGCTTATGCAGCAAGCAAATCAAACTATGATCGTTTGGTTAACACGGCTAAAACTCCCGGTACCATCGCACAAAACGATGTTGATCAGGCAGCTGCAAAAAAGGATGCTGATTATGCTAATATCGAAGCCGCTAAATCATTCTACAAACAAATTAGTGCTAACCTGGAGTATTTGGTTATCCGTGCACCGTTTGATGGTGTAATTACTGCCCGTAACGTAAACATTGGCGCTTATGTAGGCCCAAGCGGTACAGGATCAACCCTGCCATTGTTGGTATTGCAACAACAAAGCAAAATGCGTTTAATTGTATCTATCCCAGAGGCATATACAGGTGGCTTAAGCAATAAAGATGAAGTTTCATTCACCGTACGCTCTTTACCTAACGAAACCTTTAACGCTAAAGTGGTACGTTTAGCAGGTGCACTTGATGCCCGCTTACGTTCTGAGCACTTAGAGATGGACGTTTACAATAAAGAAAAGAAACTTTTACCGGGCATGAGTGCCGAAGTAAATGTTCCGCTTCCATCACGTGATAGCAGTTTTATTGTTCCCAAAGGAGCTGTGGTACGTTCAACAGAAAAAGTATTTGTTGTTAAGGTTGAAGATCACCACGCTAAATGGGTTGATGTTAAACCAGGACTGGAAGATGGCAGCGGCCAGATTGAAATTTTTGGTAAAGGCCTTACCGCAGGCGATAAAATCCTGACTAAAGCCACTGACGAAATTAGAGATGGCATGCCGCTTAGGGATAAGCCAGCCACTAAAGACGAAGCTAAAGGCGACGAATAATATAATATCTACCTATGAGAAAAAGCCCTGTATGCGAATGCGTACAGGGCTTTTTTGTTATATGCTTATCACCCCCAAAAGGGTAGGGTAGGGGGAAACTTTGGTCTTGGTTCTTGATTCTATTCCTGGGGCTTACGCTTGTCCCGCCAATAAATATAACACCGCCATACGAATAGCAACGCCGTTCTCAACCTGATCTAAGATGATAGATTGCTTGCTGTCGGCAACATCACTGGTGATCTCTACACCACGGTTAATAGGGCCGGGGTGCATTACCGTGATCTCTTTATCTAAGCCATCCAGTATTTGCTTATTTAAGCCGTATAGCATCGTATACTCGCGCAGTGAAGGGAAATACTTAATGTCTTGTCTTTCGAGCTGTATGCGCAGCATATTGGCTACATCACACCAGTTTAAGGCCTTCAGTAGATCATGCTCTACCTTAACACCTAATGAGCCGATATATTTAGGTATTAACGTAGTTGGCCCGCAAACCATAACCTCGGCACCCAATTGTTTTAAACAAAGTATGTTTGATAAGGCTACACGCGAGTGAAGGATATCGCCCACAATAACTACTTTTTTACCTGCCACGTCACCGTATTTTTCACGAATAGAGAAGGCATCCAGTAAAGCCTGGGTAGGGTGCTCATGCGCACCATCGCCTGCGTTTACAATCTGTGCTTTTACGTGTTTTGATAAAAACACACCAGCACCAGCATAAGGATGGCGCATTACAACCAGATCCACCTTCATAGCCAGGATGTTATTTACGGTATCAATCAGGGTTTCACCCTTGCTTACAGATGATGATGATGCCGCAAAGTTTACCACATCGGCCGATAGCCTGCGTTCGGCCAGCTCAAATGATAGACGGGTACGGGTAGAGTTCTCAAAAAATATGTTAGCGATAGTTACATCGCGCAGCGAAGGCACCTTTTTTATCGGTCGGTTTAAAACCGATTTAAATGTATCTGCAGTTTCAAATATCAACTGTATATCAGCCGCGTTTAAATCTTTAATACCTAATAAGTGCCGTGTGCTCAGTCCTGCCATCTGTTATTTGCTTTTGTCCCTTTTCGTCATTGCGACGATATTATTATCTGTTTTTGTCATTTCGACGTAGGAGAAATCTTCTTCGACATGTAGGTAGCAGAAGATTCTTCACTGTCGTTCAGAATGACAAAAGTGTTTTTATTCATTTACTAACACAATCCTATCCTCGCTATCAGCTTCTTTCCAGCTTACTACAACCTTTTGCGATGCGATAGAATCAACCTCTATACCGGTATAATCTGCCGATACCGGTAAATGCCTCGAGTAGCGGCGGTCAACCAATACCAGTAGTTCAACCTTTTCTGGTCGTCCAAAGGCTTGTAATGCGTCCATAGCGGCGCGGATGGTGCGGCCGGTCCACAGCACATCGTCCATCATAATTACTTTTTTGCCTTCGGTAATAAAATCTATTTTGGTTTGATTGGGTACCAGCTGTTCTCCACGGCGGCGAAAATCGTCGCGGTAGAAGGTAATGTCCAGGTCGCCCTGTAGTATGGTTTTGCCGGGTAGTATTTTTCGAAGTTCTTCTGCAATGCGTTTTGCCAGGTAAATGCCGCGTGGCTGTATACCAATAATAACAGAATCAGAAAAATCATTATGATTTTCGATTAACTGACGACATAAACGCTGTATGGTTATCTGAAACTTTTGACCGTCGAGCAGCGTAAGATTTTGCATCGTTTGGGTGGATTTGGGCAAAGGTAATGATTTTGTTGATTTGTTGAGGAGGGAAATTGGAAAATGGTTGGTGAGTTGTTTAGGTTGAATGGGTAAGGGGCTGATTAAGTTGGTTACCATCCGTCATCCCGAATTTATTTCGGGATTCCACAGGACAGGCTGCATGATATGTATACTGTATACCTGGCTTGTGGGGTGCCGAAACTAGTTCGGCATGACGTGTCGGCTAAACTTTTATATCTAATAATCCTTGTCCAGTCGGGCATAAATCTAATAATACACATCCTGCACACGCAGGGTTATAATAAAAACAAACCTGCTGCCCATGCCGCATCATTACCTGGTGACTATCGAAAACCTCTTTGGCGGTAAAACTGGCTGGTAATAGATTTTCTAATATCCTGTTGGCTTTGCCTTCGCCAATTTTGGCATCAATGATATTCAACCGTACAGCTACACGGAAGTGATGCGAATCTACAGGCAAAGCTCTTGCCCGCATGTTACTAAACGATAAAGTTGCTGCACTTGATTTAGGACCAACTCCGGGAAGCTTTTCTAACCATTCCCGTGCATCATAAACACTCATTTCGGCCAAAAAGTCTAAGCTCAATTTACCATGTCGTTCTGTTATTAACCGTAATATTTGTTGTAATCTTGGCGCTTTTTGTTCAGGCCATGTGCTGGGTCTGATAGCTTCTAATACTGCTTCTACAGGAGCATCACGAACTTTTTCCCATGTACCGAATTGTTCAATCAGATTAGTGAATGATTGTGCTGAATCTTTGTTTTTGGTACGTTGTGATAATATGGTGTCTACCAATTCGCTTAAAGGATCGCGGTTGTATAGATATTTTATTTTGCTGCCATAAACCTGGTAGAGGCGATGGTGTACCGCTAATACAAACCCTGCTTTATCAGGAATAATGGTGAGCATGTTTTATAAAGCAGATTTTCCGGATGAATGTTTTACATAAATTAATTTCTCACCGGCATCCAAACTAAGAAAATATTTGGTACACGCCCGTAGAAGCAAAAATTGTGTGGCCGCCAGGTGTAATTAATTTTTGGTGAGCGGGAGTGAATTCTGCTTCATGGTATCTCTGACTTGAGCCGCTTTCAATATTTCCACTGCTAATTATCTCTACACAAGGTTTAATCCATCTTTTCTTTTGTGATGGCTGTACGTTGCTATTGCTCTTCATCATAAGTGTTTTTTGAATTTCGCCAATATATAAAAAGCTATAAAAATAAAAAAGCCCCATGCTTTTGGCATGGGGCTTTAAAAGGGAATTTATTTAATGCTTATTGAGCTTCTTCTTCAGATTTTTTAGGTGCTGGAGCTTTTTTCGCAGCAGCTTTGCTTTCTGCGCCTTCCATTTGCTCTTTTAATTGAGCAAGTACACTTAAATCACCCAAGGTTGATTTCTCAACTGATTCTTTCACTTTCTTAACTGCAGAAACAGTAGATTTTGCTTCTTTTTTGCGGTTTTCGAAATCTTGCATTCTGGCTTCAGCGCGCTGATCTTCCCAAATGCGAGAGTGTGAAATAACGATGCGTTTTGTATCCTTGTTAAATTCAATGATTTTGAATTCAGCAGTTTCTTCTGCTTTCAACGGAGAACCATTTTCTTTAACCAGGTGTTTGGTAGGCGCAAAGCCTTCAACACCGTAAGGTAAAGCTACGATTGCACCTTTATCAGTTACTTTTAACACAGTACCTTCGTGTACGCTGTCTAAAGTAAAGATGGTTTCAAAAGTATCCCAAGGGTTTTCTTCCAGTTGTTTGTGGCCTAAGCTCAGTTTGCGGTTCTCAACATCAAGTTCTAAAACAACCACGTCTAATTTTTCACCAACTTTAGTGAATTCGTTAGGGTGATTTACTTTTTTAGACCATGAAAGATCAGAGATGTGGATTAAACCATCAATACCATCCTCTAATTCAACAAACACACCAAAGTTGGTCATGTTTTTAACTGTAGCGATGTGTTGTGTACCAACAGCATAACGCTCAGCAGCTTGTTGCCATGGATCAGGAGTTAATTGTTTAATACCTAATGACATTTTGCGCTCTTCGCGATCTAATGTCAATACTTGAGCTTCAACTTCGTCGCCAACTTTCAAGAATTCTTGTGGGTTGCGTAAGTTTTGAGACCATGACATTTCTGACACGTGGATCAAACCTTCAACACCCGGGATGATTTCTAAGAATGCGCCGTAATCAGCAACAGTTACAATTTTACCTTTAACCTTAGAACCGATAACGATAGCCTCGTCAAGGTTTTGCCAAGGGTGTGGAGTTAATTGTTTTAAACCAAGGGCGATACGTTTTTTCTCGTCATCAAAGTCAAGAACAACCACGTTGATTTTTTGATCAAGTGATAATACTTCTCTTGGATGCTCGATACGGCCCCATGAAATGTCAGTAATGTGCAGTAAGCCGTCAACGCCACCAAGGTCGATGAATACACCGAAGTCAGTGATGTTTTTAACTGTACCTTCCAATACCTGGCCTTTTTCAAGTTTGGCAACAATTTCAGTTTTTTGGTTTTCTAAATCGTCTTCAATCAGCACTTTGTGCGATACCACTACGTTTTTAAACTCGTGGTTGATTTTAACAACTTTGAATTCCATTGTTTTACCAACGTACACATCGTAATCACGGATAGGTTTGATATCGATTTGTGAACCTGGTAAGAAGGCTTCAACGCCCATTATATCAACAATTAAACCACCTTTAGTTCTGCTCTTCACAAAACCAGTGATGATCTCATCATTGTCCAGAGCTGCATTAATGCGCTCCCATGATTTCTGAGTTTTCGCACGTTTGCGTGATAATACTAACTGACCGTTAGCATCTTCTTGTGATTCTACGAATACATCAACAGTATCACCTACTTTAAGGTCTGGAGTATCGCGGAATTCTGATAATGATACCATACCATCAGATTTAAATCCGATGTTTAATACCACATCTTTGTTATTGATGTTTACAACTGTACCAGTGATAATCTCACCTTGGTTAATTGAAGAAAAGGTACCATCGTACAATTTCTCAAATTTCTCGCGGTCTGAATCGCTGTAGTTACCAAATTTTTTGTCATCAGCATCCCAGTCAAAATCGCCTGCGATAACGGTAACTTTAGATTTGATTTCATCAATAGAAATTGAATCAGCTTCTGACTCAATGCTTTCTTTTTCTGTCGGAAGACCTACTGTTTCCAGTTCAGCCTGCTTAGACTTTAATTCTTTTTCTGCTTCTTGTTTTTTTGCCATTAAATAAATTGTCTCCTTTTCCCAAGTCAATTGGGACTGCAAAGGTACGGATATATTTTTGGTAGATAAAAATATTTTTAATGTTAATTGCTGATTTTGAGCAAGTTTTTTATTGAAACAGAGAGGCTAACACTTACATAGAAGCGATTGCCTAAGTAAAAACCATGTTATAAACACCGATTTTTACATTCCACAAATTTTCGGCAAACATAAAACAGCGATACTTGTCGTTTTATTTACTATGTCCGCCACATTCAGATCATTAAAATACCCCAACTTTCGTCTTTATTTCGTAGGCCAATCGCTCTCGCTCATTGGCACCTGGATGGAGCGTATAGCCGTTAACTGGCTCGTTTACACCGTTACACATTCTGCCTTAATGCTCGGCGTGGTTAACTTCTGCGGGCAAATACCCACTATGCTACTTTCGCCTTACGGAGGTGCAATTGTAGACAGAAACAACCGTTACAAAGTATTATTAACCACGCAAATAGCCGCTATGATACAGGCCAGCATTATGGCTGCGCTGATACTATCGCATGTATATTATATGCCAGCCATTATTGCGCTAAGTATCGTATTGGGGATTATAAACGCCTTTGATACCCCGGCAAGGCAATCGCTCATGATCAGGCTGATTGATGATAAAAGCGACCTGCAGAATGCTATTGCGCTCAATTCGTCAATGGTTAATGTGGCCCGGTTGATTGGCCCTGCTGTAGCGGGAGTATTGCTTACTACTGTTGGTATGGGTGTATGCTTTTTGGTAAATGCCATTAGTTTTATTGCCGTAATAGTTTCGTTATTAATGATGAAACTGGCACCCGAAAAGGTGAACAAAGCCGTAGGCAGTATTTGGGAAAACTTAAAAGGCGGTTACCAATACCTTAAAGGAGAACAAAATATTAAACTGATGATTTTGCTGATGGCCTGCGTAAGCTTTTTCACTATGACTTACAGTACGCTGTTGCCCATCTTTGCTAAAGATGTATTTCATGGCAATGCCTCAACCTATAGCTGGCTTAACAGTGTATCTGGCTTGGGGGCACTTTGCGGGGCCGTGTATATGGCTTCTTTAAAATCGACAGAGAATTTGCGTAAAACCGTAATTATAGCCTCTATGATATGTGGAGCGAGTATTGCTGCTTTTGCATGCAGTCCGCAGTTATGGCTGGCACTCATATTTATAGCAACCGGCGGTTTGGGGATGATGATCCAGATTGCGGGTACTAATACCTTTATACAAACCACCGTTGCACCACAAATGCGTGGCCGCGTTATCAGTTATTATGTAATGGCTTTTATGGGCGTGCAGCCTATAGGCAGTTTCTTTGCAGGGTTGGCTGCGCACCATTTTAACGTTCGGTATGTGCTATTTTTTCAGGGTATTGCCGGGTTAATTTCAGCTATTATGTTTGGGTTGTTTTTTAAACGGGCGAAGGAACGCCGGATTGCATTGGCTGCTGTACAACCTCCGGGTGCCGAATTGATTCCGTAAGAAGTTCTTAATTAGATTGCACCGTAAGGCTGTTGCTAATCTGATCGAATATTTCCACAAACACAGGTTCCATCAATAGGCGGTAATCTACAATAATATGGCTCATTTCGGCTTCCTGTTCGGGAGTGAAGGGGTGATGCCATATGCGCATGCAAATCCTTTTCAATGCATAGGCTACCTGTGCGGTATCGATATAGGTATGCAGATAGCGGCTCTTTTTAAAGCCTTCGAAAAACTTCATGAAAACATCGGGGTTTTTCATCCCGCTGTAGATCAGAAATTCATAAATGATGTGGCGTTCACAGCCATCCAGGTGATCGTAAAAACCATCAACGGTAATTTCACCTGTGGTAAGCAGCAGGTTATCCAATATCAGTTCTGATGCAATATGCCCCAAAAAGAACGGCTTAACCGGCGACCCAACCAATGCCGGCAACAAAGCCAGTTTGAGCTGATGCGAATGATATTTGAAAAAATCGGATGAGTGGAAATACCTGTCCACATCCAAATGCTTTTGCCAGCCGCCAATTAAACTTTGGATCCGGTTATCGGGGTGGCGCAGTTTTTCGGGATGCAATATGATTGATTTATCTGCATTCTTCAACAGATCAGGCAGTACAGTGCCTAATACATGGTAACAATCGGTGGTATCCTTGTCGAAATAAAAATGAGATAGAAAATTCATACAGCATAGGCAAAATAGCCATTTAAAAACGGATATGGAAATTTTAGTGTGGGTTTTGTGTGATGATTTTGTTAAAAGTATGCTTACTGATCTGCCTTTTATCTTCACACGTCATTGCGAGGAACGAAGCAATCTCAGACCGATTAGTAGTAACTGGGGTAATGCAGAACTATTATGAATGAGTTATGGCATTATTAAAGTCAGTCCCGCTCAATCGCCGCGGGTTGGCTTGTTACTTTGTAGCCACAAAGATTCTGTGTTAAGTATCAAATATATTTTACATTTGTTTTATTAAAGGCGGCTTATGTCAGCTTGTTTAGGGCGGTCAACTTTTTAGTTGTATCGCCCTAACTCTTTAAAATGGTATTTCAATTGCTTTGTGCAGGTATCCAATGTCATAAATTTGACCAGTCTTTGCAATGATATAAGTTAGCTCCAGCAGCTTTCTCTGTATGGCTACTATGGCTTTCATTTTGATCCCATGCTTAGCTATTAACCTGGCGAATACAGCCCTAAAGCGTTCATCGTTTCTTATAGCAGCCAATGCGGGCAAATGCATGGCCTTTCGCAAATGTTTGTTCCCTTTTTTAGATATCCTTGGTTTGCCCTTTACAGAAGTTCCGGATTGCTTTTCCTGGACATCGAGCCCGGCGTAACTGACCAATTGTTTTTTACTTCGGATGAGTTCAAAACCATTCGTTTCAGCAAGTACGGTTACTGCTGTGAGGGTTCCTATGCCGGGTATGGAGGTAATGGTCTTAACCTGCTTAACCAATTGCGGATCATTTTTTATTAATTCTGCCAGTTCTGCTTTGATGTCTTTCTCCTGTCTGTTGAGTAATGTTATCCGCTCATTAACCCTGCTAATACTTCTTTCATTAGGAAAAGCTTCTGCCAGTTCAGCGTGTAGCTGATTTTTAAGCATAGTACGTTCGCCTATCAATTGGTCCCGCTCACGGGTCAGCTGCCTTAAGTCTTTGAATACTTTTTTGGGCCGCTGCCAAATCTCCAGCTTCCTTTCCAGGCCAAACCTGGTTATCGCCTGAGACGCGCTTTTGTCCGTGATCGTCTTAACATCAAGTGTTCTTACATAATTACTGATCTTGTTCGGCAATATAATACTTACCAAGTCTCCCCGATCTGAAAGATAATAAGCCAGGGCTTCATGATAAACCCCGGTGGCTTCCATCGCATAAAGTATCTTTACCTGATCTGAAAATAGCTTCTCTGTCCATTGTATAAGTTGGGAAAAGCCTTTCTTATTGTTACTAAATGTTTTGCCGGCGATCAGTTCGATATTGGTATCCTGGTCCATTTGACCAAGTGATACAACTAATTCATCCTTTGCCACGTCGATTCCGACTGTTTGTTTGAGTAGATTGATCATGTGTTCGCTAAGTTTAAACCTTAAGTGATAACCTTCCTTCGTCTTTTCTCCTGGTGGATATACTGGCTGTATAGATATACCATACGCCTTACATTCTGTTCAGACGCTAAAAGGCAAAAAAGAGGAGGCAGTATCTTTGTGTGAACATGCTTGTAATTGCTGTTTGTAACCAAACCTGCTCTCACTCTTCTTCACTTAATTAGAATACAAACATAGGAGTAACCAAAAGGCTCATCGGCAAAAGGCTTCTTTTCACACAAGGCCATACCACGCAAGCATTCAGAACACACAGGCCGGGATCTTTTGCCCTACTTGCGTTCGCTCAATCCAACCCTTCTGCAAAATCTCCAATGCCTCTTTCCGGCGCACAGGCCACCAATGTTCTGCCCGCTTTTGGCCGAAGCTGTTTGCCGACGTTAGAAGAAAAAGCAAGAATATAGAGTCAAGAAGCAAGATAAAAAATCTGGAAAGAAAACATTAGGACAATCAAAAGGAGCGTGGGGGTGAAAGAAAAGCGTGGCCGTGAAGTGGATATGTGCGGTGGAGCTTTTTTCTTTCTTGATTTTTGGTTACTTTTTATCAAGAAAAAGTAACTAAGCCCCTGCGGCTATGAGCAGACTAACGTTAATCTCAAAGCACAGACGTTGATCGTTACCTTAAACACTAATTAAAGCACAGCCTCTGTATTGTTCGCGATTGCTTCGTTCCTCGCAATGACGTGCGAGGAGGAAATGCACTCAAAAACGAACCACTCTCCCAATTTTACCTTCATTATTCTATCTTTGCAATCCTTATTTATACGATAATGAACTTTGTTGAAGAATTAACCTGGCGTGGCATGTTGCATACGATTATGCCGGGTACCGAAGAAATGCTGAATAAAGGCATGGCTTCAGGATATATTGGTTTTGATCCTACTGCCGATTCATTGCACGTGGGCCACTTAACCCAAATCATGACTTTGATCCACTTTCAGCGTGCTGGCCATAAGCCTTACGCGTTAGTAGGTGGTGCAACCGGTATGGTGGGCGATCCTTCTGGTAAATCTGCAGAGCGTAATTTACTATCTGAAGATATATTACAGCACAATTTAGAATGTGTAGAGAAGCAACTGGCTAAATTCTTAGATTTTGAAAGCGGTGCCAATAGTGCCGAGATGGTTAACAACTATGATTGGTTTAAGAACTTTACCTTCCTTGATTTTATCCGCGATGTAGGTAAACACATTACCGTTAACTATATGATGGCTAAAGATTCTGTAAAGAAACGCCTGGAGGGAGAAACCGGGATGTCGTTCACAGAGTTTACTTACCAACTGGTGCAGGGTTATGATTTTTACTACTTGTGGAAACATAAAAACTGCCAGTTACAAATGGGCGGTAGCGACCAGTGGGGTAACATTGTAACCGGTACAGAATTTATCCGTCGTAAAGATGCGGGTGAGGCTTTTGCCTTAACTACCCAGCTGATTAAAAAAGCAGACGGTACTAAATTCGGTAAAACAGAGAGCGGCGCGGTTTGGTTAGATCCGGCTAAAACATCGCCATACAATTTTTATCAGTTTTGGTTAAACACTACCGATGTTGATGCTAAAAGCTATATCCGCATATTTACCCTGTTTGAGCAGGATGTAATTGTTGCAATAGAGGCCGAGCATGAGCAAGCGCCACACCAGCGTGCATTGCAAAAAGCATTGGCAAAAGATATTACCATCCGTGTACATGGCGAGCAGGCTTATGAGAAAGCCATCAAGTCGTCTGAGTTTTTATTCGGTAACGTTGGTATCGAGTTTTTGAATGAGCTGAATGATGACGAGATTAAAGGTTTATTCGAAGGCGTTCCACACTACACCGTTTCTACATCAGAACTGGCAGAAGGTATTAACGCTGTAGAATTACTGGCTGCCAAAACAGTGGTATTCCCATCAAAAGGAGAGGCTAAAAAAATGATCCAGGCTGGTGGTACTGCCATGAATAAAACAAAGATTGCTTCAACTGAGCAAACATTTAGCTCTGCTGATCTGATCAACGGTAAATTCCTGATCGCACAAAAAGGAAAGAAAAACTACTTTTTGATTATTGCTGAATAATTAGCTTTTTCGATATAAAAAGAAAGCCCTTAGATCATCTCTAAGGGCTTTCTTTTTATCATATAAGTCGATTAAAAATCGCTTAGTAAATCTAATTTTTTAGCGTTGTACTCTTCCTGAGAGATTAAACCGTTATCGAAAAGCACTTTTAGTTTTTTCAATTTTTCGGTCAGCTCATCTGGCTTTGCTGCAACAACAGGTTCCGGTACATGTACTGGCTCAGGTATGGGTGCAGGTGCTGGCGGGGCAACTGGCGCAGGTGCTACTGGTTGTTGTGCAACCGGCTGCTGTGGTTCAGAAATATTGATGATATGGCCTTCTTGTCTTTCTACACGGCGGCGCTCTTCTTCACGGCATTGCTGCGAGAATTGGTAAAGCTTGCGTGCCTGTACTTTAGGCAAATAATCAACACCCATTTCGGCACCTTTAGTGGTGGTAACAGTAAATACCGCGCCGATAATTTCTTCCTTAACGTTTACATCGGCAATATCTTTCCAGGTAAAGTCCAGAAATTTGATAGACAGGCCCAGGTTTGCAGGGGTAAAAAACAGCACACGCCTGTTGGTAACCGCAATACAATCTGGCAAAATGTTTACCAAAGGTTTTTTCTGGGTGGCAATATATAGGGTTTCTTCGCCAACAGGCAATAACTCCCTTAAGCGTGAATATACTTTTTCAACTGCTTTAGGTTCCTGCTGGTCACTTAAAAATTTATCGATCATGTTGAGTTTGATTTTATAAACCGGGGCAAAAATAATTAAAATTATGAGCTAACATCAAGCAATCAGCAAATTACATCCGCGAATGTCGGCATTATCAAAGCGGCCCAATACTTCAAACGAACCATCGGCATAAATCTTACCCAAATCCTGCGTTGCAATAAACGAGCAGGAGTTAATATTAGCCAGATCGATGATGTTGATACCGCCTGTTCGATTGCCTGTTAGCGTAGTGATTGGGTCGTTGGTATCGCGCAAAATGATCTTCATCCAGAGTGGACAATTGAAAATACCTACACCTTTTGAATAGGCTTGCGAAAGTAATTCCGTCATCCCATATTCCGAATGGATATGTTTAACACCGAAACCATTACTCAGCGTTTCATGCAGTTCCTCGCGGATCATCTCTTTTCGTCGGCCTTTCATACCACCGGTTTCCATTACGATGAGTTCGGGGAAGTCGATTTGATATTGCTCAACAAAATCCAGCAAGGCAAAAGTAACGCCAATCAATAGCGTTGGCTTACCTGCCAATTGCTGTTTTTGTAATTGCTGATAAAGGTCTTCGTGATTATAGAGATAGAAACCGCTATCCGGGTTTTCTGATTGTTTGATCAGGTCATCGGCCATATAAATGAGCGATGAACCCTCGCGCTCCAAGTAGGATGGGAGCAGGGCCAGCACACAATAATTGCGGATGTCGCCATAAAACAACTCGAACGCACGCCGGAAACTTTGCTCATACCAGCTTACATCGGTTACGATATGACGGCTGGTAATCATCCCCGTAGTGCCCGAACTTGTAAAGGTAACCTGAGCTTCATCTGTAGAACTTACAATCTCCTGCGATTTAAAGAATTCTACCGGCAAAAAAGGGATTTTATAAATATCATTAACCGAAGCCGGATCAATATTTAAGCCCCTGATAAACTGGCTGTAAATGGCATTGTTTTCGGCCTGAAACCTGAAAACCTGTAAGGCGGTTTCGTCAAACTGCCGCCTATTGCTGATAGAAAATATTTGTTGCTGATTGGGCTTTTGCACAGTACAAAGATAATAATCATAAGATGCCTTCTGAAAACTATAACATCATCATAATTACATCTTTAATTAATTTAAACTATAATTATTAATTAAAAAATAATAAATATGAAACTTATTTTCGTCTGAGTAGTTGAGTAGAGACAATAAACTTAAATTATAAAATAATGCCAAACACTAAACACAGCCACCACGAAGACGCGGCTAAACACCATGATGAAGCTGCAAAAAGCCATCGTGCTGCACACAAAGAACACACAGAAGGTAACGACGAGAAAGCCGCTCACCATGCACAAAAAGCACAAGGCCATCATACACAAGCTGGCGAACATGCTAAAGAAGCTTCAAAGAAACATGCTACCAAGCATGCTTCTAAATAAGCCCTCACTAAACTAAAAGCAAATGGCCGCGATAGTTATCGTGGCCATTTGTATTTTAAGAAATTGAATATTTATTACACATGGGTAAAGGCTCGTTTAACCAATAAACCCGATAAAGCCGACATACCGCCCACTATACCACCGATCAGCATGGTGATAACCAATAACCAGATCCAGCCCGGCAGGTGAACCATTTTGGCAACGCGATCGGCCAGGATATGATCATTCGGCACACTTTTCAATAAAGCATGTACCCCCCAAACCGCAGCCACTGCTAGAAAGCCCGACCAAAACGATTGTGCCGCAGTTCTCCCTGCGTAAATAGTGGCTACAAAAGCAATAATGGCAGCCGCCCACCAGGTAAATAAAAACCCGCTGCAAAAGGTGGCAATGAATATGATTACAAACAGCATTATTTAGCGCTTAAAGTTAAGGTTGATTTTATTTTGTTCGATTGCTCGTTTGGCGATTGCATAAACAGTAATTCATTCAGCTTACCATCCTGCCATGTTTTTAGCATATCATCGTAAAAGTAACTTCCGGGATTACCAGATTCGCCACCGGGGAAAATACCGTAGCCTTTTACGTTAGGCCCCAGTTGCACTACCATGCGCCATGACGGGCCGTGTCCGTCTACCAATGCATTTACAGTTGATCCTGTTCCGCCGGCTTTAAACTTCCCTAAACCAAAACCCGGAATATTGGCCAGGTGGTTAATGTAAGTTTCTTTTACATTGCCCCATTGCCATTTGCTGTTGCCCGGTTTGCCATACTTATGCATTAACTGACTAACCGTTGCTGCGAAAGAATTACTCAAAACCTCACCAGCTGTTTCTACTACGGGAGTTTTAGTATTATTGAACCATTTGGATGTTGGGTCTTTCAGCAACAGCTGTACTGTACGGTCGCGGCTTGGCCATTTCAAATTGTTATTATCAGTAAGTTTCCCAAATTGATCTTGCCAGGTTTGGGTGTAAAAGTTGAGCCACCAGGTATTAAAAATGGTTGCGCCAACCTCATCGGCGTCAAACCTTTTGTTCCAGCTTTTAAGGATGTTGAGTACCTGGATCTGTGTTTCATCCAGTTTTGTAGGGTCGATATATTTCAACATTTCGGCCAATACATCTTGTGCAAAAATGCTGTAGTTATCAGTCTGCAATACACGCATGCTATCAACAGTAGCCTTTTGCATAGCAGCCAGTCGGGTATTAATGCGTTTGCCACGCTCATAAGGGCCAAATTGCCAGTTGATATAATAAGGATAGCTCGGATCGGTAGACGATTGATTGGCCGAACTTAAATAGCCCTGCGCCGGGTTTTTAGCCGTAGGGTTTTGTGATGCCGGGATCCAGCCATGCCAGTCGTTAGCCGGGTCGGTGCCATCCAGAATAAATTTGCCCTGATCTTTAAATTTTAACGGTAGCTTACCATTAGGTGTAATGGCAATATCTTTATCGGCACTGGCGAAAATAAAGTTTTGCGCAGGAGCCGTATAGTAAGTTAATGCTTCGCGATAATCGTCGTAATTTTTACCGCGGTTAAGTAGGTAGAAAGTTTTAAACTCGTTTGATTCATCGTGCGCTATCCATCGTAATGCAGTGCCCACTGGGATATTTTCATAGGAATCAGCAGGTTTTTTGCCTGCGTTTTCATAAACCACCGGGCCGTGGTGCGTGTACAAAACGGTATCATATAAAGGTTTTTCGCCACGAATGTTAATTACCTCCACACGGCGGGTAACCTTATTCCATTTGTTATTGTACCAATATTCGTTTTTAGTGTTATCCTTAAATTTAATCTGATACCAATCCAGTACATCCGCATCAACATTGGTTACACCCCAGCTAATTTTGTTATTATAACCAATAACCACACAAGGAGCTCCCGGCAAAGTAACACCATAAACATTTACGCCCGGTGCCTCCAGTTGCATCTGATACCAGATAGATGGCAGCGTTAAATTTAAATGCGGATCATTAGCCAGAATAGGGTAGCCGCTGGCTGTTTTACTGCCTGCAATTACCCAGTTATTACTACCAATGCCTTCCACCTTTTGTATGGTTTTAATATCGCTTTGCTCGGCCAGGAAAGTTTTTGATGGTTGGGGGATAGGCAGTGGTTTAAAATCCCATTTAGTACCTACAGGGATGATCGGATCCTCGCGGAAAGGATAATCAGGAAACAAGTCTTTAACTGTTGCTGCGCCGAATTTTTTTAAAGTACTGGTCATCAAAAACTCGTCGGAACCACCAGCCAGCGTTTCAGACATTAATTTTAAGAGAAATGCACAGTTAATGGGTTTCCACTCCTCAGGCGCGTAATCCAGTATTTTAAATTCTATCGGGTAATCGCGCGGACTTAGGTTGCGGATGTAACTGTTAACCCCTTCGGTATAAGCATTAATAACCTCACGCATTACAGGGTCTTTCATCATTCCCTTTAATGTATTTTCGGCACCATAAACCATCCCCATGCGGCGGTGGTAACGGTCGACCTCCAGTGCTTTGGGACCAACCACTTCTGATAACCTGCCTGATGCACTGCGGGTTTGAATATCCATTTGCCAAAGCCTGTCGCGGGCGGTAATATAGCCTTGTGCCAGGTAAAGGTCATGATTGTTTTTCGCGAAAATATGCGGGATCATATTGCTATCAAACCGGATGGTAACCGGCTGCTGTAAGCCTTCGATCTTTAAATCTTCAGCAACTAAAATGTGTTTGCTTTCCGAGTTTTGCCAGAAGCCATTGGCAGGGTTTAAGAAATTACCAAGAGGTAAATTGCTAAGTAATTCAAACCGATGTTGCAAAGCCCAGATCAGCGCTAAAGTTACAGCAACAGAAAAGATAGCCTTAAAATATTTCATTCGTATTTCGGATTTCGAATTTTCAATTTCGAATTTACCTTAAAGATACATGATCCTGCGTCATTTCAGATGTTGAATGTTCAATTTCGGAGTTAAATACATGGATATATTTATCCTAATCGAATTGGAATTGTGCTGAGGAGGATAAATTCGAAATTGAACATTCGAAATCCGAAATCAAACTACATCATTTCCTTATCCTTTTTCTCATGATAAGTTTTATTAGCCAGATAAAACAACACAATCACCATAAAGACTTCTAACGCAACTGATGTAAACTGAACGGCGGGGTAGGTGCTTGCAATGTTGTAAATCAACAATGCAAGCGCTATAATGCCTCCTATTAGATATAGATAAAAGAATCTCGAATTTGTCATCCTAATTATCCTTGTTTTTTAAATATCGATACAGCCAGTGGTGGCACAGTAATACGGATCGAATTTTCGCGGCCATGCCAGCTTTCAGTTTCAGAGTTTACAGCATCGTAATTGATAATGCCGCTACCCCAATATGCTTCCTGATCTGAGTTGAATATCTCTTTCCATTGGCCAGCCGCTGGTACGCCGATACGGAAATCGTAACGCACAACAGGGGTCATATTTAATACAACTACCAGGTCGTTTTTTGCATCGTTGCCTTTGCGCACGTAAACGAGGATGGAGTCGTCGGCATTGCCACCATCAATCCACTCGAAACCATGCCAGTCGAATTGTTTTTCGTACAAGGCTGGCTCGGTTTTGTATAACTGGTTGAGGCCTTTAACTGTTTCTTTAATGCCGTTATGGCTATCGTACTGCAGTAAATGCCAGTCTAACGAGTGCTGATAATTCCACTCGCCGCTTTGGCCAAACTCGCTGCCCATAAACAACAGTTTTGTGCCCGGGTGTGTAAACATATAGCCGTAAAGCAAACGCAGGTTGGCAAAACGTTGCCAATCGTCGCCCGGCATTTTGCCCAGCATAGAGCCTTTGCCATAAACTACCTCATCGTGCGAGAAAGGCAGCATAAAGTTTTCGGTAAAGGCGTAGATCAAACTAAAGGTGATCTGGTTGTGATGATACTTCCGGTGAACCGGGTTTTCGCTGAAATATTTGATACTATCGTGCATCCAACCCATCATCCATTTCATGCCGAAGCCTAAGCCGCCTGCATATACCGGGCGACTAACGCCGGTAAACGAAGTAGACTCTTCGGCAATGTTTTGTACATCCGGGAAATGCTGGTAAACGGCCTCATTGAATTCTTTGAGGAAAGAAATCGCCTCGAGGTTTTCATTTCCACCGAAAACGTTTTGTTCCCATTCGCCATGCTTGCGCGAGTAGTCGAGGTAAAGCATAGATGCCACAGCATCAACACGTAAACCATCCACATGGTAACGGTCGAGCCAAAAGAAGGCATTACTGATTAAAAACGCGCGGACTTCATTTCGGCCGTAATTGAAAATGTATGACTTCCAATCGGGGTGAAAGCCTTTGTTTGGATCGGCATGCTCATATAAATGTGTCCCATCGAAATTATATAAGCCATGCGCATCGCCCGGGAAGTGAGATGGAACCCAGTCCAGGATAACGCCTATGCCTGCTTTGTGTAATTCTTCTACCAGATACATCAAATCCTGCGGCGAGCCATAGCGCGATGATGCAGCGTAATACCCTGTGATCTGATAGCCCCAGCTTGGATAATAGGGGTGCTCCATTATCGGCATAAACTCTACGTGTGTAAAGCCCAGCTCTTTAACATACGGCACCAGTTTATCGGCCAGTTGGCGGTAATTCAAAAACTCATCCGGGCTTTCGGGGCTGCGTGCCCACGAACCGATGTGTACTTCGTATACCGAGTATGGTTTGTGCAGACTATTATTTTGGCGGCGATCGTACATCCATTCCTCGTCCTTCCACTCATAATAAGTGTCGGTTACGATGGATGCGGTGCTTGGCGGTATTTCCCAGCGCAGGGCAAATGGGTCGCCTTTTTGCAGGTCTTCGCCTGTATTTGAGTTGATAAAATATTTATAAACCTCGCCATTACCTATGTGCGGAATAAAACCCTCCCAGATACCCGAGCCATCCCAACGGGCATTCAGCGGGTGAGAACCTGCGCTCCAATAGTTAAAGTTACCAATCACCGAAACGTATTTGGCATTAGGTGCCCAAACTGCAAAGTAAGTACCAATTACACCCTGATGCTCTACCACGTGCGAACCCAGTTTCTCGTACAACTTAAAGTGTTTGCCCGATTTAAATAAAGCAATATCAAAATCGGTAAAGCGGGTATAGAATTCCATATAGCCAGCGTGGTCGCCGGTAATGGTTAGCGCTTCCGTTGGGTTACCATCTTCTGCAACTGTCTTTACCTTTTTTGGTGCCTTGGCAGGTTTAAGAGTTGATATTTTACCGGCTTCGGTTGGTTTCGATGCAGCTTTTTTGGTAGCAGCCGGTTTGGGTGTTTTTATAGGTTCAGTTTCAGGAAACGGAGCTGCATCAGCGCCCTTTGATGATTTTTTAACTGTTGGTTCTGTTTTAGTTTTATTAGTTTGCTTTGCCATAGGTTTAGCATTAAAGGCCGGTATGGATTAAGTTGTGATGGTGGCCTTTTTAAGTTGAACGTAAATATATGCTGCTTGTTTGTGCAAGCCCATGTAAAGTAGCAATATTGTTTGTTACCTGAAAGTATTTACGCTAAACTGGCAGAATTATATAGATAAAAGCCGCCTGATCAATTCAGCGGCTTTTATCTATATCAAACAAAGCTATTAATTACGGCCTGCCATTACACCGCCGTCTATATCCCAAACAGCACCGGTAACCCATGATGCCTGGTCTGATAACAAGAAGCAGACGGTTTGTGCAATATCATCGGGCCTGCCAACTTTGCCAATAGGGTGGAAGCTGTTAAAGCCTTGCAGGGTTTCTTCAATTTTATCTTTTTCGATAAAAGCGCCATAAATAGGCGTTACCACAACAGCCGGCGATACCGCATTTACCCTGATGTGGCTACTGGCCAGTTCCATAGCCAAATGCTGTGTTAAGCTGTGCAAGCCTGCCTTAGCCATAGAGTAGGCAGATGACGGCGTTGCCAGGATAGCCTGTTTAGCCCACATAGAACCGATATTAACAATAGCGCCATATTGATGCGCAATCATGTTTTTTACTACCTGCTGGGTTATAAAATAAGTGGCTTTGTTTAAGTCGAGGTATTTATCGTAATCGCTGGTGGTGTGCTCAATAAAACTTTTAGGGTTAAATACACCTGCCGCATTTACCAGTAAATCGGTACGATTAAGGTTTTTAACATAGTCGATAACCTTTTCTACATCGACCCAATTGGTTAAGTCGGCCTTAAAAGTTTTTACCTGTCCGTAAGCTGAAAGTTCTTGTTGTGCTTCATCTAATTTGGTTTGAGATTGGCCGATAATGGCTACCCACTCTGCACCCTGTTCTAACAATAGTTTAGCTGTTGCTTTACCCATGCCACTGCTACCGCCTACAATAAGCGCAGTTTTGTTATTGAATTGCTGATTCATAAAGAGATTTTTTAAATTCATCCCTATGACTGGCAACCCCGAAAAAGATGCAGGAAAATTTAAAATAGTTTTTCGAGCCGCATTTTTTCTGCCTGCAACTCCTTGCATTGTGGTTTAATATCGAAACTTATCATCTCACCATTTTCATCAAAGGCTACCGCGCAGCATTCCAGAAAACGCTCTTTAAGTTTTACCCGGCCGCGTTGTATGCGCGATTTGGTGTTTACCAGGCTAAGATTTAGTTTTTCGGCAATGTCTTTCTGGCTCATATCTCCCAAATCGTACATAGCCAATGGAATGGCGTACTCCTGGGGTAATAATTGAAGTAAAGCTTTGATATAAACAGATGCTTCGCCTATGGCCGATTCGCTGTTTTCTTCCTCTACCAGGTCATCAATCAATGGCTGATGCTTCCCGGCCTTTTTGTAATAGTCGATAATGGTGTTGGAAGCTATTTTATAAAGCCATGCTTTTAAATATAGCACAGTTTTGCCCTTTGAACAGTATTGATAGCTTTTTAAAAGCACTTCTTGTAGCAGGTCTTTAGCATCCTGCTCATACGGTAAGCGATTCAGGATAAAACGGTAAAGGGATGATTTATATTCTTCCCAAATTTCAAATATGTTGCAATCCTGAACCAATGCTTTAACTGTTTAGTTTGAAACATCAAAACTACACGATACTATTTAACTGTTTTGTCATTATTTAGTGCTGAGTATTAAAACTAAACATGTATTTCTATTTGTTATAAATCGGTGTTCTTTTTGCCAGGTACGATAATGTAACCTTATAGGCATCTACACCCGGCCAAAATGCCTGGTGGCTTTTGGTGAATATTTTTGTGCCGTGATCGTAAATATTCATCAAAATTATTGTGGTGTAGTTATCGTATGAACTCGAACTCCCCGAACTATAAGTGGTTGTTTTATCTTTCGAATCTGTTTTCTTTGTTGTTGATGTGCTGCTGCCACCGCCGGTTGTTGTTGAGCTTGCATGATTAAGTGTAACTACACCGGTTACCAGATATTCAACTCCTAACATGTGGCATAAGTCGTCCATCGTGTAGCCTTTGATAGTTTCGGGAGTTACATTATTTCTAAACAAGATTACATTGGTATTTGCCGGATCCTGGAACTTCATGCTCACTGCTTTTTGTGCAAAATTAGTATAGCAATCATTTTGTATCTGGGTTTGCATAGCTTCAGAACCTGGTTGGCCGCCCACAATTAATCCAAATGGTAGTATAGCCACCTGATTTTTGGTATCTGCGGGTGCTGCCTGGGCTGGGTTTACCGGCAAGTTCGGTTGTGTTTGTGGCTGATTAAATATCTCGACCCTGCCGCTGGCAAAAGTTACTTTGGCTATATCTGCCTTTTTTACGGTGTAGCTTAATGTTTCTCCCTTATAAGTGAATTTGATGTTATCTTCATTGATCTCGGTTATTTTACCCACCATTTCATCACCTGTAGTTTTTACTACTACATCATACTTATCGGCATTGGTTTGTGCAAAAGTTTTAAACAGGGATATTAATGCGATAAAACAAATAAGGATAGCTCTTTTCATATTGAATAGATTTGATTTAGAAATAAGATCAGGATATAAAAATCAGCCTGGGGCAGTGCTGTTTTAACTAAGATAATATATCCCAATATAAAGGGCAAGAAAAAAGCCCCATTTTTAGCGGGGCTTTTAATTATTTCACAATTTCGATATGCTTAAAGTTTTTAGAGAATTTAAACTCGTAGCATTTCTCTTCGGTCAGTACAAAATCTGTTACGGTTTTGCCATCTACAATTATTTTAGAAGGCTTAAACGGCAAACCGATTAATTTGAAATGATAGTTTTCGTATCGCGGTGTGTACAGGCCTTCCAGGCTCTGCTCAATGGTAAGTAGGGTATCTTTGCCGGTAACAATAAACTTTTTCTCGAGGTAGATATCCTGTTCGTAGGCAAAGGTTTCGCCGTAATCTTCAAACAGGAATGAGTTTACTTCGTGATCGGCATAGTAAACGTTCAACTTTACTTCTTCAATTTCTTTTTCACCTACGTACTGCATTACCGGGTATTCTGGTATTACAGCACCGGCTTTAATAAATACCGGGATGGTTTCGAGCGGGGTAGGTACCATTACTTCGGCACCGCCGGTTACCAATTCATTGTCCCAGAAATTATACCATTGGCCTTTTGGCAGATATACCGGGCGTTTGGTTTGGCCGGGCTCCATAACCGGGCAAACCAAAATTTTATCGCCGTAAGTAAACTCATCCTGGCGGGCTTGATTGGTTAATACATCCTGTTCTTGTAAAACTACCGGGCGTAATATCGGGAAGCCATAGCGGTGGTGTTCCCAAAAGGTAGAATACATATATGGCAGCAGGCGGTAACGCAGCTCAATAAATTTACGATTGATAGAAGTGTAAGGGTCTCCAAAACTCCATGGTTCACGTTCTTTAGTATCGCCGGCAGAGTGCGCACGCATAAACGGTGAGAAAGCACCAAACTGGATCCAGCGCGTAAACAGTTCGCCATCAGGTTCGCCGCTAAAGCCGCCAATATCTGTACCGCAGAACGGTACGCCCGACATTGACAAACGCTGGCACTGTATATTACCCAAACGCAAATGCTCCCATGAGGCTACGTTGTCGCCAGTCCAAACCGAGGCGTAACGTTGCAAGCCTGAGTAACCTGCACGGGTGATGGTAAACGGACGCTTATTTTTCATCAACTTGCGCAAACCTTCGTAGGTAGCGCGTACCATTTGCATCCCGTAAACATTGTGTGCCTTACGGTGAGATCCGCGGAAACCATCATACTGGTGGCGAACATCATCAGGGAAAGTACCTGCGCCAAAAACGGCAGGTTCGTTCATATCATTCCATACACCGGCAACGCCAAGCTGTACCAGTTCGTCAAACAAACCACCCCACCATTCACGAACCTCTGGGTTGGTAAAATCAGGAAACTGGCAACGACCAGGCCATACGTGGCCTTCCATAAAATAATCATCACAACGGCGGCAGAAATAACGTTTCTCTTTACCCTCTTTAAACACGCTGTAATTATCGTCTACACGGATACCCGGGTCAATAATTACCACAGTTTTAAAACCATCAGCAGCCAATTCCTTAATCATTTTTTTAGGATCAGGGAAATATTTGCGGTTCCAGGTAAAGCAACGGTAACCATCCATGTAATCAATATCGAGGTAGATACCATCGCAAGGGATCTGGTTGGCGCGGAAACCTTTGGCAACAGACATCACCTTACTCTCGGGATAATAGCTCCAGCGACATTGGTGGTAACCCAGCGCCCAAAGCGGCGGCATAGGGTGGGTGCCGGTTAAAAGATGATAACGTTTTACCACGTCCATCATGTGCGGGCCGTGGATGTAGTAATATTGCAATTCGCCGCCATCTGCCCAGAAACTGGTTTTGTTACGGTCTTCCGACCCAAAATCAAATGTGGCTTTAAATGTATTATCAAAGAAAATACCGTGAGCGATACCTTCGTTTAAACTTATGTAGAAAGGGATACTACGGTAAAGCGGATCCTGGTTCCAGCCGAAAGAGTAGGCATCGGTATTCCAGTTTTTAAACCTGCGGCCGCGAAGGTTAAGGTCTGATGCTTTATCGCCCAGGCCGTAAAATGCTTCATCGGGGTGGCAAACTTTTGTGCCGAATACGTAATAGCCACCAAACTGCGTATTTTCTTCCCAGTGCATTGGTACTGCATCCTGGTTGGTAACGTGGTTTTGAGTATCAGAAAAAGAGATATGAAAATCTATTTTACGGATGTGGCAATTTACTGTACTGGTTGATACGCGGTATTCCGATTCATCTTCATGCAGCGAAAAAACAGTGGCTTTTTGCTCGTGTTTAGGTACTGCGTAAGAGAACTCTTCGAGAAAAACACCGTGTGGCGCTAACCTGACCCGTATAATTTCATCGCTTACAACCGTAATTTCAACCCGGGCTTCGCTGTCGGTAAAGAAGAATTTATTACCGGCTGCTTTAACATCGGTAACGATGCCTAAATATTTTTTAACAATGGGCTTTAACCCGAGCACAGGATTGTTAAGGTGATGAAATTCATCGTCTTCCTCTTCTCCTATAATTTTACTCCCTAATAAATCGTCGGGATCAAGTATATTTTCGTCCATGAACCTTATTTCTTGGTGATCAATAGTGTCTCAGCTTAAAGAAGCCAATATATTGATATTTACCAACAATTAAGCCAACAAATGTCAATCTAACGGTCTGCTAATGCTTTCTTAACACTGATATCCTTGCTATCCTGTACAAACAATACAGAGAGAGCCGCGCAAAGCATAAAAATGCCTGCTAAAACGATTGCATATATCGCCTGGCCACCATAAAAATATTTTACGATAGGCCCGCCGAAAAATCCGTTAACAATTTGAGGGAAGGTGATAAAGAAGTTAAAAATTCCCATATAAACCCCCATTTTCTTAGCCGGGATAGAGCTCGACAGGATGGCGTAAGGCATAGCCAATATACTACCCCAGGCCAAACCGATACCTACCATGGGAAGAATTAACCACATCGGGTCTGCAATGAAAAATATTGATAATAAGCTGATTCCACCAAGAACTAAGGAGAAAGCGTGCGCCTGTTTACGGCTGGTAGCTTTAGCTAATGAAGGCAATATTAAAGCATAAATGGCCGATACGCCATTATAAACACCAAACAAAATACCCACCCAGTTACCGGCTTCGCTATATTTTGCCGATGAGGTATCGCCCGCAGGTACGTGGTAAATGTGTGCCGCAATGGCCGGGGTGGTAAATACCCACATTGAGAAAAGCGCGAACCAGGAGAAAAACTGCACCAGACCCAATTGCTTCATGGTTTTGGGCATGCGTTTCAGGTCGCCTAAAATTTCTGCTATGCCGCTTTTGGGTTTTTCTTCTGCTTCTTCTGCCGGGTGAAATTTGGCATATTCTTCAGGAGAGTATTCTTTGGTGCGGATGATAGTCCATAGTACGGTAAGCAGCAGGATAGTTCCGCCGAGATAGAAAGAATATTTAACGTTATCCTCAACCTGCCCGGCTGGAGCGGTAGATTGAACATGGAACCAATGCGTGAAAATATAAGGCAGACAAGAGCCTACCACAGCACCTAAACCAATTAAACAGGTTTGTACCGAGAAACCGATACTCCGCTGGCTATCGGGCAAGTTATCGGCAACCAAAGCACGGAAGGGTTCCATGGCCACATTAAACGAGGCATCCATAATCATTAGCATACCTGCACCAACCAAAATAGGAGGGGCGATTGAGGCAATAGCGGCCGAGTTAGGCATCAGAAACAAAGCGATAGCCGATAAAATAGCACCGGTTAAAAAATATGGCCGGCGACGGCCCAAACGGTTCCAGGTACGGTCACTATAATGGCCAATAATGGGCTGAACGATCATCCCTGTTATCGGCGCAGCCAGCCAAAACCAGGATAAATGCTCCACATCGGCACCAAATTTTTGAAGGATGCGGCTGGCATTACCGTTCTGCAATGCAAAACCAAACTGGATGCCCAGAAAGCCGAAGCTCATGTTCCAGATCTGCCAAAAACTTAATTTAGGTTTTTGGGCTATAGCGGGTTTACTCATTTAATCAGGGTTTATTTTATTGGTTCACTGGTTCATTAGTTCAATCGTTCATTGGTTGGGAACGGGTGAACTTTGTTTCTTCTTCTTTTTTCTCTCTTCTCTTCACGCGTCATTGCGAGGAACGAAGCAATCCCCGGCCTACAGAGCCGCTCTGTACAGTTCGCGATTGCTTCGTTCCTCGCAATGACGGGTTGGGGTAAATCCTCAAAACTTCAACATCACTCCACTGCTTGCCGGTAACGTGATATCCAATCCATTATTAATATCGTTAGCTCTGTAAGAGGTGCCATTCAACAAATCGGTGAAATTTACAGCCCCGCTTACATGTAACTGCTGCAGTAAATCGGCTGGCAGTTTCACATTTAAATGCTGCTCATTACGGTTAAAGTTGCTTATTACCAACACCTTTTGCTTATCGGTGTAGCGCAAGTACATATATACGCGCGTATTGAACCCTGTGTTGTGTTCATTCGCGATCATTAATTCGTAAAACTTGCCGCTGCTTAGCGCTTCGTTATCTTTAACGGTGTTTAATAATTTACTGTAGAAGTTGCGGAGGTTTTTCTGATCTTCTGATAACTGTCCGCCATCAAATTTGCCGTTGTTCAGCCATTTTTGATGCTCGGGTACACCCCAGTAATCGAAGATACTGCTGCGGCCATCTGCTCCGCTAAAACCTTCGGCAGTGGTGGCTGGTTCGCCAACTTCCTGACCGAAGTAGATCATTACCGGGCCGGTGTTTAGTGTGGCCGTAACAATCATCCCCGGAACGGCTAGCCAAGGGTTGCCTGCAAAATCATTAGAAGCAATGCGCTGCTCATCATGGTTTTCCATAAAGCGGATCATGTGCGCGTCCATGCCTTTGCAATCGTGGTTCCAAACAGCGTTTATGTCCCAGGTGGTGGCATTACCTTCGTTACGCACTAATCTTTTAATGGCATCGTATAAGCCCACCTTATCATATAGATAATCAAAATGTCCCTTAAATAAGTAATGTCCATATTCGTTTTTATTGTAGGCTTCGCCGATGAAAATGAGATTAGGATGTGTTTCCTTTAACTTCGGGATCACCCATGCCCAAAACTCAACAGGCACCATCTCCACCATATCGCAACGGAAACCGTCGATGCCTTTGTTACTCCAGAAGTTAAGGATGTCGTACATTTTTTGCCATACCGGTGGAATAGGGTCGAAGTGCCCGGTGCGGTTATTGGCATAGTCGACACCGTAGTTTAGTTTCAGGGTTTCGAACCAGTCATCAATAGATGGGCTAGCTGTAAAAGCATCGTTACCGGTTGCTTTGGCAGGGTTTTCATCAAAGTGGCCGTCTTTCAGTGAACTATGGAAATCATCTCCACCCGGGTTATATCCCCCTGGAACCTTAAATGGCTGACCAGGGATATAATAGAAATCATTTTTCGGATCGAAGCTTTTGGTTTTGTCATCATCCTCACCAAAATTGCGAACCCCAGCCGGCATTACATCCGAGTGGTAGGTACGGGCAACGTGGTTGGGGATAAAATCCATCAGCACCTGCATGCCGTTGGTGTGGGTACGTTTAATCAATGCTTCGTATTCGGCCATGCGGTTTTTGACATCGACGGCCAGATCGGGATCAACATCGTAATAATCTTTAACCGCGTAAGGAGAGCCAGCACGCCCTTTCACCACATCCGGATCATCAGGGTGAATGCCATAAGCCGAATAGTCGGTCATGGTGGCATGCTCAATTACGCCGGTATACCAAACGTGGGTAAAGCCCATTTTTTTGAGCTCCTGTAAACCGGCATCGGTAATGTCGTTAAACTTGCCAACGCCATTTTCTTCGATAGAGCCGTAAAACTTGTTTACAGTTTTGGCATTGCCAAACAGCCGCGGTAGCAGCTGATATATCACCAATTTATGATTCGGATCGGATTGCATACTTTTCTTTGTTTTTGAATGATTAGCCTTTGGTTGCGCTACTGCAATAACAGCAGGCAACAATGCAGCCAATATCAAAAAGTTTCTCCTTTTCATGAATAGCATTTTGCTATTAAGCTTCTAAAATGACATCGGCATTGGCTTTTACCACCTGCTCTTTGCCATGTACTATTACTATGGTTTCTGCTTCAGAATGGTTGGTGATCTGTACACCCTCTTTGCTTACTTTAACATTTAGCAAAGCGCCACGGAAACCAACATGGAACGAGAACGAGTTCCACTTAGCCGGTAAAAACGGTTGGAATGATAACTTGCCATCCTTAACACGCATACCGCCAAAACCTTCCACTACCGACATCCAGGTGCCTGCCATTGATGTGGTGTGGCAACCATCTTCGGTATCATTGTTATAATCGTCCAGGTCTAAACGTGAGGTACGCAGGTAAAACTCGTAAGCACGTGCTTCATCACCCAGTTTGGCGGCCAAAATAGCGTGCACGCATGGCGACAATGACGACTCATGCACGGTACGCGGCTCATAAAAATCAAAGTTTCTGCGGATGGTTTCCAGATCGTACTCATCTTCGAAGAAATAAATACCTTGTAAAACATCAGCCTGTTTAATAAAGCATGAACGCAGAATACGATCCCAGCTCCATTTTTGGTTGATAGGGCGTTGCGAAGCAGGCAGATCTTTAACTAGGATCTGCTCTTTATCCAGATAGCCGTCTTGCTGTAAAAACACACCCAGCTTTTCTGAATATGGATAGTACATTTTTTCAATAATGTCATTCCATTTTGCAGATTCTGCTTCGGCATTAAAGCTGATCTTTTCTACCAATGCATTGTATTTTGCAGCATCAGTAGTTTTAACCTGTTCGGCAACTTCCAGTGCATATTTCATACACCAAACGGCCAGTTTGCTGGTGTACCAGTTGTTGTTAATGTTGTTTTCGTATTCGTTTGGCCCGGTAACACCCAGCATTACATATTGTTGCTTATCATCGCTCCAGTTAACGCGTTGCGACCAGAAACGGGCAATAGCAATTAATACCTCCAAACCATAATCGGCCAGGTAAGCATCATCAGCAGTATAACGTACATAATTGAAGATGGCGTAAGCGATGGCACCGTTACGGTGAATTTCTTCGAAGGTAATTTCCCACTCGTTATGGCATTCGGTACCATCCATGGTAACCATGGGGTATAGTGCCGCGCCGTTGTTGAAACCAAGTGAAGCAGCATTTTCAATCGCTTTGCCCAGTTGTTTGTAGCGATAAAGCAGCAAGTTGCGGGTAACTTTTTGATCGGCAGTTGCCAGGTAAAAAGGCACGCAATAAGCTTCGGTATCCCAGTAGGTAGAGCCTCCGTATTTTTCGCCGGTAAAACCTTTGGGGCCGATGTTTAAACGATCGTCCTCGCCGGTATAAGTTTGATTCAGTTGGAATATATTGAAGCGGATACCTTGTTGTGCAGAGGCATCGCCTTCGATAATAATATCATTGTGTTTCCATTTCTCGGCCCATGCTGCGGCTTGTTCGGCCAGCATGATATCGAAACCTTTGGCTGCAATGCGTTGAAGTGTTTCGTTTAAAACTTGCTCTAACTGATCGGCAGGGTGGTTTTGTGACGATATGTTAGCCGCGTATTTGTAAATAGTAACAGGTTGGTTTTGGCTTGCCAGTATTGTAGTTTGCAGCGCAACATATTTCTCTTTTTCGATAGGCTGGAAGATAGGTTGACTTGCATGGCTGTGCTCGTTAACACTAACCAGCATCCCGGTTGCCACTTCGAAACCAGTTTTTTTGGTACGAAGCTGTACAAATGCGCCATTAGCAGATGTGCCTTTTTTTACCTCGTCCCAAAACTTCTCGTCGTAGTTGGCATCCTTGTTTTTAACATCGCCATCAACATAAGGCGTAATGGTAACTGCACCGCTGAAGTTTAACGGGGTAATGGTATAACGGATAGCACCCGTTTCGTCATCGGCCATGCTGCAAAAACGGGTAGACTCAACAGCTACCTGCTTACCGCTTTTGGTAGTGGCTGTGAAGTTACGTTTCAAAAAGCCCTCCTGCATATTAAGCTCACGGCTGAATTGCTGGATGCTGCATTGCGACAAATCCAATTGTTCGCCTTCGATGGTAATATCAATGCCTATCCAGTTGGCTGCATTTAATACCTTGGCAAAATACTCCGGGTAGCCGTTTTTCCACCAGCCAACACGGGTTTTATCGGGGTAGTAAACACCGGCTACGTAGTTGCCTTGCAGGGTATCGCCGCTGTAGGCTTCCTCAAAATTGGCACGCTGGCCCATACGGCCGTTACCCAGACTAAATATGCTTTCTGAAATCTTATTGTAATGAGGATCAAACCCTTCTTCGATAATCTTCCACTCATCAACTTTGATGTAATCTTTCATGTATAATTCTTGTAATAAGTCTTATTTATATGGTTCTAACGTTTAACCTACCTCTTTGTCATTTCGAACGATAGTGAGAAATCTTCTGCGATTGTAAGGCGTTGAACTTAGCAGGAGCAGAAGATTCCTCGTTATACTCGGAATGACAAATAGGAGGATAAGCGCTCTTATAATTTCTTCAATTTCTCAATCGTCATTTTATCCAATCCGCTAATCACCAAATCGGCCTGGTTCAATGTTTCCGGCGAACCGATGCCCACGGCTTTCATACCGCCATTTTTAGCAGCCTGTACACCGGCAATAGCATCTTCAAAAACAACGCATTCAGCAGGGGCAGCGCCTAATGCTTCGGCTCCTTTTAAAAATACTTCCGGATCGGGTTTTGGTGCGCTTACATGGTTGCCATCAACAATGGTATCAAACAGGTGCGCTATGCCAACTTTGTTTAATATGGTCATGGAGTTTTTACTGGCAGATCCTAAGGCAGTTTTTAATCCTGCTGCACGGCATGCTTCCAGGAAATTCAAAGCTCCGGGCAAAATTTCGGCCGGGGTCATTTGATTGATCATATCCACATACCACTCGTTTTTGCGGGTAGCCAGTTCTGTTTGCTCGGCTTCGGTTTTAGTAACGCCGCCCCAGCCTAAAATAAGTTGCAGGGAGCGCACACGGCTTACGCCTTTTAGCTGTTCGTTCTGCTCTTCGGTAAAATCGAAGCCCAGTTCATTAGCCAGGCGTTTCCAGGCTTTATAGTGGTAAACTGCAGTATCAACAATCACGCCGTCGAGGTCGAATATGCAGGCTTTTATATCAGTCATTGTAATAGTCAAATTATTTGTTTGCTGGCAAAAGCTCCAGTATTAAAGTTGATTTGCCGGGAATAGTTAAGTTGTTTAAATCGATGGTTTCATCGCTGATTACATTTTTGGCTTTTTTAACGCCTTTAATGCGTTCGGCAAAGTAATCTGTGGTGGTACTGGCTTCTTTTTCGTTGCTGTTGTAAACTATCATCACAGTCTTTTGATCATCGTATCTAAAGTACACATAAATACCCTTTTGCGGTATAAATTGCATCAATTTACCGGTTTGTATGGCGGGAGTGTTTTTGCGGTAATTAGCCAGTTTGCGCACGTAGTTAAAGGCATCGTTTTCTTTCTCGCTGCGGCCTTCGGCTGTAAACTTATTCACTTTATCTTCCTTCCAGCCACCGGCAAAATCTTCGCGAACGAGACCATCAGGGTTTGATTCGCCTTTCATCAAAATCTCGTCACCATAATACATTTGCGGTACACCACGCATGGTCATCAGTATGGCCATACCCGATTTGTATTTGGCATAATCTTCGTGTATGGTTGACAGGAAACGGCTCATATCATGGTTATCCAAAAAGATGGTATTTTTGGTCGGGTCGGCATATAAAAAGTCTTGCGCTATAACGGCGTAGAGGCGGTTAACGCCATCAGTCCAGCCATCTTTACCATTCAGTGCTTCGATGATGGCATCTTTTACTACACCATCGGTAACACCCGGTAAATGGGTATCAAAGCCACGGTTAACTTTATCGCCCTGTACAAAGAAAGCCTGGTTAGCTACACTCCATACCAATGTTTCGCCGAAGATAGAAAGGTGAGGGAATTCGCGTTGCACATCCTGAGCCCATTTAGCCATGTAAGCAGCATCATTATAAGGATAGGTATCCAAGCGGAAACCATCTATACCGGCATACTCAACCCACCAGATATGGTTTTGGGTAAGGTAGTTTTGTACGTAAATGTTGTTCTCATTCAAATCGGCCATGCGCTTGTCAAACCAGCCGTCTAACATGATCTTTTTATCAATTGCTGAGGCATGTGGGTCTTCTACAGCCATATCCCTGAAATTAGAGTTGGTGTATTTGGGCCACTGGTGTACCCAGCTTTTCATCGGCATATCCTGTATCAGGTAAGATTCTGTGCCGATGTGGTTATGAACCAGATCTTTAATAACTTTTAAACCCATGGCGTGGCATTTCTCCACATATTGTTTGTACAACTCGTTGGTGCCGTAGCGCGGGTCTATTTTATAATAATCGGTAACAGCATAGCCGTGGTAAGAAGCGTGGGGTTCATCGTTTTCAATCTCCGGGGTCATCCAAACTGCGGTTACGCCCAAATCTTTCAGGTAATCCAGGTGGTTTATTAAACCCTGAATGTCGCCACCATGGCGGCTATACATCGAGTCGCGGTGCAGGCCGGTTTCGCGCATACCGGGTACCACATCATTTTTGGTATTGCCGTTCGAGAAACGATCGGGCATCAGCAAATAAATTAAGTCTTTATTGGTTACACCTTGTGCGCGGTTGGCATCATGGTTACGAGCCCTCAACGTATAGCTGTAAGTTAAATCCTTTTCGCCCTTTTTAACAAACTTTATCGGGAACGTTCCCGGAACTACAGTAGAAAAAAGCTTAAGATCGATGAATAAGTAATTAGAATTTTCAACTTTATGCACCGCAACCAGCTTCACACCAGGGTATGAAAGTTGTACATCGCGGCTTGCAATATTGTTGCCATGCACTATCAGTTGCAGGTTAGGGTTGGCCATGCCAGTCCACCAAAACATGGGTTCTACGCGTTCTAAGGCAGGTATTTGGGCGCGTAAGCCCAAAGCCAGCAGTATACAGCAGGCAGTTAGCAGTAACGGTTTTCTCATAAAATTCATTTGTTATCAGGAATATAATTGGAGCGGTAGTGGCAAAGCTTTCCCGCGTTTCAAATTTATAATAAAATTGATTCGTTGCGGGAAAAAGTGAAAATTGTTTACTTTAAACTAAAAGTTACAAATTTTCGCCGTTTTGATATGAATATTACCCTGCAACCTATTGCTTATATCAGCAACAAAAGAGTCACCGCAACTGATGATTTTTGGGGAGATACCATCTCTGAAATTACGCTTGCAGAACACATCCCGACCGAAGCTTTTGATGGTATTGAGAGTTTCTCGCAGCTGGAGATAATTTATTATTTCGACAAGGCCGATCCTGCAAAAATTGTTTACTCGGGACACCCGCGTGGTAACAAGGCCTGGCCATTGCTGGGCATTTTTGCACAACGTAAAAAAGACAGGCCAAACCAGATCGGTTTATGCATGGTTCAATTGATTGAGCATAATGGCCGTACGCTTAAAGTGAAATATCTCGATGCTATTGAAGGTACACCGGTGCTGGATATTAAACCTGTTTTTAAAGAGTTTAAAGTGCCCGGAGAAATTAGGCAGCCACAATGGGTAGGGGAGCTGATGGTTGATTACTGGAAGCCGGAAAAATAGATGCGAAAATGAGGCATTGGGAAAAGAAGACATAATGAGGGAGACACAAAAAGCGGGAGACACAAGGTATTGTGTCTCTACGTTTAATATTCTTGAACAGGTACAAGGTTCTGTATTTACGTAGAGGCACAAGACCTTGTGTCTCTATCCAATGACGAAATAATATAAAAGATCTGTATTTATATAGAGACACAATATTTTGTGTTTCCTGAAGAATATAAATGTTTACCTACGTTCCATCTCCTCAAAAGATTCCTGATTTACAGTATTAAGCATTCCTGCCTCTTTTAACACATACAATGCATCAACTGTAACCCATTCATTGAGTTTGGTTTTGCTTGTTGCACCCCAGTTTACATAGTCGGCACCCAAATGCAGCGCGTTTGATGTTTTGTAGAAGGCTCTTTCTACCGGCCAGCCGCCTTTTGCGAGTTGTTTGCCTTGCAATAATTCTATAGCAGCATTACAGCGGGGGTCGGTAATAAAGCCTGTTTCGGCCATTACTTTTAGTGCGCCTAATATATCGTAGTGCCAGTATAAGGGGTAGTGCAGTTTGGTAAATTCGGGGTGAATAGTGAGCTCGGTTTGCTGACGTTTGTAGAGGTGTCTTTTCAAAAATACATCTGCCGCACGTTCTGCCGCTTTTGCAGCTTGCGGGCAACCGCTAATTTTTGCATATAAAGCCAGGCCGCGTAGTGGGAGCAGGGTTTCCATAAAGGAAGAATTTTCGGCATCCGGGTTTTTATCGCAGTTCCAGCCGCCATCGGGCCATTGCCATTTAAGGAGCAGTTGAACCAGTTCATCAATGCGCGAATCTGACAAGCCCAGTTTTAACAGCATGTAAAGTACGTTGCCCTGTTGTGAGGCGCACCTGCGGTAGCGGCCATGCATTATGGGTACACCTATTTGCTGGTAAGCCTGCGATTTGCTTTCGGCAATATATTCTTTATGAAATGTTTCGGAAAGCCAGAATTCGAGCAATTGATCCCGTATGGGTTCTAGCGAAGGATCGCCTTGAGGATAACCGATATCGGCCAGAGTAGCCAGTATCCAGTGCGCGCCCTGCCATTTATCGTAAACATTACGCTGGGAGAATATTTTACCACTGGTATCCTGTCGCGCCAACAATCTCTGAACGCGCACAGAGGTTTTAACCTCTTGCTGAAGTTGCTGAATAGCTGCCGACGCCGGGTCCTGGCCCAGCACATTCACCCTTACCTTATAACGGATAGAAAGCTCGGGCGACCGCAGCAAATGATTGATAATCGTTTGATGGTCAGTCAATAGTAAATAGTTAGTTAGGGTATCGCAAGCACAATTTACATTTTTTAGTTTTAAAATACAACTAACATTGTTAAACAAAATAGGAATGAGAAATTATTGATAATCTAAAGCCTATAAAATACAAAAGCCGTCCCAACATCAGTCGGGACGGCTTTTGAATATGTAGTGGAAACTAATTACAGTTTACCGATCTCTTGAACTAAATCAATGATTTTGTTTGAATAACCCCACTCGTTATCGTACCAAGATACAACTTTAACGAAGTTATCATTTAAAGCAATACCTGCTTTAGCATCAAAAATTGAAGTGCGTGCATCGCCTTTGAAATCTTCAGATACAACTTCATCTTCAGTGTAACCAAGGATACCTTTCATTTCACCTTCAGCAGCTTCTTTCATAGCAGCTTTAACTTGCTCGTAAGTAGCAGGAGTTTTTAAGCGTACGGTTAAGTCAACAACAGATACGTCAGCAACTGGTACACGGAAGCTCATACCAGTTAATTTACCTTTTAATTCAGGTAAAACTAAACCTACAGCTTTAGCAGCACCGGTTGATGAAGGGATGATATTTTGGTAAGCACCACGGCCACCTCTCCAGTCTTTTGCAGACGGACCATCAACTGTTTTCTGAGTTGCAGTAACAGCGTGGATTGTGCTCATTAAACCTTCTTCGATACCAAATTTATCGTTTAATACTTTAGCGATAGGAGCTAAACAGTTGGTAGTACATGAAGCGTTAGAAACGATAGTTTGTTCTGCTTTTAATGATTTGTGGTTAACACCCATTACGAAAGTAGGGGTGTCATCTTTTGCCGGGGCAGACATAACTACTTTTTTAGCACCTGCATCGATATGTTTTTGTGCAGTTTCCTGAGTTAAGAATAAACCGGTTGATTCGATAACAACCTCCGCACCTACTTCATTCCATTTAAGGTTAGCAGGGTCTTTTTCTGCAGTTACGCGGATGGTTTTGCCATTAACAACCAGGTGGCCACCTTCAACTTCAACAGTGCCAGTGAATTTACCGTGAGTTGAATCGTATTTCAACATATAAGCCATATAATCTGGCTCAATAAGGTCGTTAATACCTACTACTTCAATGTCAGGTCTTTCAATTGCAACTCTGAATGCCAGACGGCCGATACGGCCAAAGCCGTTGATTCCTATTTTCATGATTTTTTAATTTTTATTTGAATAGTATGTTAATAGATTATTGATAGGTTCTCTGATAATGTTACCAACGCCAATACCTGCAGCAGCGGTTGTTTCACGAAGCTCCTCTTGAAAAATCGCGGCAATTGAACCTGTAAAATGTACAGGAGTGCCTGGATACTCGTTTTGCAAAGGCAGCAAATAGGTGTCGATCAGTAACTCAAAACCTTGTTTTATCTTATTTTTAATGTAAGGGTCGGCGTGGTTTTCCGTATAGAAATCTGTGAACGAGCTCAGAAACAGGGCAGGCTGGCGCAAACGGTAAACTTTTTCGAGAATAGTTTTACGGTCGGCATCGTAGCGGTGCTCAAACTTCTTTTTTAAATTTTCAGGCAGTGTTTCGTTCATAAAAGCCTTAATCAATTGCCTTCCCAGCCAATTGGCCGATCCTTCATCGGCAAGTATATAACCTAAACCGTAATTATTGGGTTTAAGCTTTTTACCATCATACCAGGCGGCGTTTGAGCCGCTGCCGCAAATACAAACTATGCCCTTGCTGTTTTTGCAGCAGGCAATTGCGGCGGCAAGCATATCATGCTCAACAGATATTTTGGCGAATTTAAAAAAAGCAGACATAGATTTGCTAATCAAATCTTTTAATTCTGCAGTTGATGCCCCGGCGCTAAAAAAGTAAACACGTTTTACTTCTTCGGCGTGGTGTATCAGGTTGATGTTTTTATTGAGTAATTGCAGAATATGCTTCTCATCATTAAACTGCGGATTGATGCTGCTTGTTTTAAAGGACGCAATTGTTTTACCCTTGTTTGACAAGCGCCAGTCGGCAATGTGTGATCCGCTATATACTACTGCAATCATTCGTTTCCCTGTGTCAGATTGATAAGATCTCTACCATCTGCATCAAATCTTCCTCCAATTTGTACTCATGCACCTTTAAGGCCTCTTCTAATGAGGTGAGCCTGACAGAATTACCTTTAAGGCCTGCCATTTTTTGCGTTTCGCCATTAAGCAAACCTAAAACGGCAGCATAACCTAAACGGCTACCCAAAATACGGTCGAAAGCGCTTGGGCTGCCACCACGTTGTAAGTGACCTAAAATGGTAACTTTTACATCGTAGTTTTTAACCTCTTCTTTCACCATCTGGGCAACATCATAAGCACCGCCATGTTTATCACCTTCGGCAACAATTACTATGCTCGATGATTTTTTGTTGTGCTCGCCGGCTTTAAGGCCTTCAATGAGCTCATGTATGGCAGTTTCTTTCTCTGGCAATAAGATTGCTTCGGCACCGCATGATATACCGGCACGTAAAGCAATACAACCAGAGTCGCGTCCCATTACCTCAATAAAGAATAAACGGTCGTGTGCATCAGCAGTATCACGGATCTTATCCAGCGCTTCAATAACAGTATTGGTTGCGGTATCAAACCCTAAGGTATAATCGGTACCGCAAAGGTCGTTGTCAATAGTACCCGGTACGCCCATAACGGCAATGTCCGGATATTTCTTCGAGAAACGCAGCGCGCCGGTAAAGGTACCATCGCCCCCAATTACAACTAATGCATCAATACCTTGCGCTTTAAGGTTGTTGTAAGCAATTTCCATACCCTCATCGGTACGGAAAGGCAGGCAACGCGCAGTTTTAAGGATGGTGCCTCCCAGGTCGAGAATGTTACTCACCGAGCGGGGCGACATGTCATACATGTTGTTATCAATTAAACCCTGGTAGCCTTGTCTTATACCAACAACTTCGAGTTTATGGTAAATGGCCGTGCGTACTACAGCTCTGATGCAGGGATTCATACCGGGGGCATCACCACCGGAGGTCAGAACAGCAATTTTTTTTATTTTACTCATTTTTTCAGGTACCCTGGAAAATTCGCCCTAAGATAATGTGTATATTCAACACGATGTAATTTTTATTTATTTTTTTCCATTTCAAAATTACAACTATATTTAAATCCTTAATAAAACCTAAATAGTTTGGAAGTAAAATTACCTGAATTCGATTCCGTCTTTTCAATTGACTGCGTAATATTTGGCTTCGAAGCAGGAGAGCTGAAGATATTACTTATTGAACGTAACGAAGAGCCATTTAAAGATTGGCTGGCGTTGCCCGGATATATTGTGGAGCAAAACGAGAGTATTGACACCGCTGCCGAGCGTATTTTGTATGAGCTAACAGGCTTGCGCGATTTGCACATGGAGCAGTTTCACACCTTTGGCGAGGTAAACCGCCACCCGCAGGGGCGCGTTATAACCGTTGCTTATTATGCTTTAATACGTATTAATGGCCAAAAAGAGCTGCGCCCTGTAACGCAATATGCTAAAAAAGCTTTCTGGCACCCGGTTGCCGAATTGCCTAAACTTGCCTTTGACCACAGCGAGATCTTTAAAACCGGCTTTAATAAAATCCGCAGGAGATTGAGCTACCAGCCGATTGCTTTTGAGTTGCTGCCTGAGAAGTTTACGCTTACGCAACTGCAGATGTTGTACGAAGCCATCCTGAGTAAAAAACTGGATAAACGTAACTTCAGAAAAAAGATGTTGAGCTACGGCTTTTTGAAAGAGCTGGACGAAAAACAGAAAGGTGTATCGTATCGCGCTGCCAAATTATACAAATTTGATAAGCGTAAGTACACAAAAATATTTCAGAACGAGCTTACGGCCGAGATTTAAGCCTGATAAAAATCAAAAAGAAAAGGCGTTAATGTTAATTAACGCCTTTTTTATGCAATGAGATTTTTAAATCTCTTATAACTGGCTTGGTGAAAGCTCCAGGTGGTATTTAACCAGGCTATCTATAGGCGAGCGGATAATATTACCCACTACCATGCCATGCTCGGTAACAACTTCTTCTAATACGTTGCGGAAGTTATAACCTACAGAGCCGATACAGTTAAAAGTATATTTTTGATAATCCGGGTAATGAGTTACCAGGTTACGGAAAAAGTCTTCGAATGAGGTACGTACCAGGTTACGTGAGTACTCGATGTGTACGTTATTGTCATAAACAAACTTGCTGAAGCTTGCACAAAAGCGGTTAGCCAACGGCTGTGAATAAACGCGGTCGTTCACTTCATCAGGTGTAAGTTTAAATGTTTCCCAGAAAAGGCTGCGAACAGCTTCCGGCATATAACCTCTTAAATAATCGATCAGTAATTTTTTACCGATGTAGCAACCACTGCCTTCGTCGCCCAAAATGTAAGCGCCAGAATCAATGTTGTGGGCAATTTTTTTACCATCGTAAATACAAGTGTTGGTACCTGTACCTAAAATGGCAGCAAAGCCTTCGTTGTTGCCAAGCAAAGCACGTGCAGCAGCCAGTAAATCGTGGCCGATGTTAACTTTTGCTTTGGTAAATACCGCTTGCATAGCTTCCTCAACAATTTTGTTTTTTTCTGGTACAGAGCAGCCTGCGCCGTAGTAATCAACTTCCGTAATCTGATCTTTATCCAGATCAATAGGTAAGCTTTCGTTCAGGGACTGAATGATGTACTCAGTACTTGCAAAATAAGGATTGTAACCTTCGGTATTAAAGTAAACCTTTTTACCGTCTTCTGTAACCAAACACCAGTTTGTTTTTGTTGAGCCGCCGTCAGCGATGATGATCATGATTGTATTTTTGTTTAAAAATCGGTTAAAAGTATGATTTACTAATTGTAAAAAAAACACTTTGTACTTTTTTTACACAAAAGCCTTAACATTTCATTAACAATAATAGGTTTAAAAGGCCGTAAGGACATAATACTAAAATGAAAATTTTGTAAAGGAAATCGATTTTATTCTGATATTCTTCTAAAAAAAGTAAACTTTCTATATCATAATGGTGGGCTTTCGAACCGGCTTTTTTCAAAATGAAATAGTCGGGCGCTTATCTCAACGCTTTGGTTATTTTCGCAAAAAAATTATATTTAAGCTATGAACAAGAGAAACGGTTCGTTGGGTGTTGGCGTGGCCATTGGTGTTGCATTAGGTTTGGCTATGCGCAGCCTGGGCTTAGGCATTGCCATCGGCGTGGCTTTTGGTATAGCGCTCGATGGCTTGTATGCAAGGAAAGGCAAAAATCAGTAGCCCTTAACTAATCACCATAACACGCCCTATACTGCTGCATCGATTTATTGAAAATCTCCATTGCATTTCCATTTAAATTCTGATTATCGAAGGCCCCATATAAAGTATCGAACTGAAGCCAGGCTGTTTTTTGGTCGAAGATTTTTTAAATTTTTGGCTTAACAAACATGTTTCATCTAAATGAGAATTTAATGCGAGTATTAATAGATAATTGTTTTTGATAAAATAGTTTTAGTTGTCAACTATTTGAAAAAAATGATCTTGGAATCAAAACCAAACCTATCACAAATGAAACGACAGCTAAAATTCAAGCTAATTTTCTCAATTCTCATTTTTTTACTTATTTCATCAGCTCTCATATTGGGTTGTAAAAAAGAGATTTCTTCAACTCAATCAGAAGCAGTATCTGTTAAAAGGACTGATGCAGAGCTGATTGCTGATGCAAAAGCTTATTTTGAAAAGGAGATTGATATTGTTCAGGACGATAAAACTAATGCAACTGCTAATGCGGTAAAAACGCTTCGTCAAAAATTAAATAAGAAAACGGTTTTTAAAAATGCCTTTACTGAAGAAATGCCAATAGGTAAGATTGTAACAGTACCAGTAAGTTATGATGATAAAGAACTTTACGTAGGTAACAGGAATAACTTTGCCAAACTCTCGGCATCGACATTTTTAATTACTTACACTGATAAGAATAAGCGAAAGCAAGTTGAATTAGTTACAAAGATTCCTGATCAGGAATTTTTAAATGATACAACAAAAGCATTAAAGTTCTGGTATCGTAAGTGTTGAGGATTGGCACGGAAATTTTTTAAGAGCTTTTAAATATCGAAATGGAAATATTATAGCCACCCTGGGAGCTCCTGAAAATACCATTAGCTCAGGATTGCAAAAAAGTGTTAATACAATAAAGAAAGGGAATGATCTGATCTGTTACACCATCACATGGTGGAGTTATGCGATTGTTGCCGCGATACCCACCAAACAGATTAATACAATACTTTGCTGCAACTTTATAGATTCAGAAATGTTTTGCCAACAAACGGGTAGCTCGGGAGCCGGTAACAATATTAACGATCAAATAAATTACGGCAATGTTGGTGGTGGTGGATCTACAACGAATCCTGGAGGAGGGGCCGGCTGTGGATTTGCAACAAGTACAGCAATTAAAAACGGTAAAACAAGTAATGACGTTACAGACCCTTGCCCTCCGACTCCTGATTTACCATATTTAGCAGAAATGCTTGATACTACAGGCTTGTCAAGGTTTCCTAAACTCAAAGAGTTAGCTGCCGATCTTCCTGGATTTTTGAAGAAATATCCTAATATTACAAAAGCAATAGCTTATTACACCGGTTTTACAGAAGCTCAGGTAACTGCAATGATGAAACCGGGAGCAGGTCCCAAAATCACAGTTGTACCTAATTTGGTGAGCTCGAACGGTACATATTCAGTGGGTGAGTATAATCCAGAAACACGGGAATTAAGAATTTCAGAAAGTTTCGCACTTGGCTTGCAAGTAGTAACATCACCTAATGCCCAACAGGCTACGGCACTGTTACTAGCTATAACTGCCATGCACGAATTTATTCACTATGGACGTGACGCGAACCATTTAACTTATAATGCTACGGACATACATGGGTATAATGTCGAGGCAGGATGGGAGTTTGAGTACAATATCAGCTATCAATACAACACTGGTATAACAGCGTCGAATGCATTTACCTGGGTAAAGTTTTATCCTTATAATTTTGATTTACAATGAAAAATTTAATTTATGTAATTGTGCTATGGATGCTATTAGGTTGTAACCATAAAAGCACCGCTATAAATGACACAAAGGATACAGTTGATTTGTTAAAATCTGTTCTTCTTTCAAAGCAATTTATAAGAACACTGACCTCTGAAAAAGATACTATTTATATTCTTAAAACAAAGTTTTATCGGAAAAGCTGGCCCTTGCAAATTGGCCAACACCAAATTGTTTACATCGATGATAACCAACAAGCGAGAACCATAAGTACATATCCACATGTAGATGGCAGGATGCGTTATGGAATTTCTGATTTTAAAATTAATAAAGATTCAGCAGTTATTATGATTTGGCAATTTACAACACCAATTTACATCAGGTATCATTTTGAAAAAAATACCGGTTCTTGGAAAATAAAATCTCATGAGATGGGTATACAATAAACGATAGCCTTGTTTTTAGCCCTGGCCATTTTCACAGATATACTGGCGGTCATCATTGCAGATGGTACAAAGCTGCGGCACCATTTTACCGGGTGGGTATTGGGTGCCGCAGGTGGTGCATATTTGAGTGTTAGACAGCATTTTAAACTTTATTAACCTGTGGGTTGCAAATAAACATCGGAAGCCGGAAGCTGAGTTTGTATTTGGGCAGATTGATTAACAATACGCTGAAAAGGATAACAATTAAGCCGAAAACCTGTAAGCCCGAAATACTTTCATCAGCGAAACTTACTCCTAATAGCACTGCAATTACCGGGTTGATGTAAGAGTGTAAACTTACTTGTGTGGCAGGCCTTACCTGCAATAGCCAAACGTAAGCAGTAAACGCGGCGATAGAACCAAACACAATGAGATAAGCAATAGCCAGCCATGATTGCAGCGGAACCGTGTTTAAATGAAAACTACTAAACTCATGATGGGCCATAGCTGCAGGGATAAAAAATAAACCTGCAATAAGCATTTGCCACGCCGTACTTAAACGGGTTGAAAAATTGCTGCTGCTATGTTTTTTTGAATATAAGCTGCCGCCCGACCAGGCAATTGGGCCACACAATAAAAGGGCTAATCCTCCCAGTACCGATTTATCTACATTGCCCGAAAGCGATTTAAATAACGATTCGCCAAAAAGTAGAAGCACGCCGGTAAAGCCAATTAATAATCCCCAAACGGTGAATTTATTTTTAAGATTGGTGCGCCAGTTGGGTTTATCCAGAATAACAAACCAGATAGGGTTAACCGAAACCATAATGGCTACCAGAGCACTAGGCAGCTTCTGTTCAACCCATATTACTATGCCAACGGACATAAATAATACAAAGAACCCGCTGATACCTGCGTTGATTACATCTTTTTTGATCCATAATTTTTCGCCTTTTATTTTACTCCAGATCAGCATAATGGCACCGGCGGTTAAGAAGCGTACCGCGCCCAGAAGCATTGGCGGGAAGCCGTGCACTGCCATGCCGATAAAGAAATAAGTTGATCCCCATACGATAAATACCGTGGCAAAGGCCAGCAGTACTAACCAGGCAGGGGCTTTTTGATTTGATGTTGTGTTCATGATATTTGATTTTGAGTAGGTGTGAAGATTGGGTTGGTTGCGTGTAGACGTGCATCAATACTATAAGCATAGTAGGGCAGGGTTGACAACAGGAAACTGGCAGCACTCAGCGTGAAAACAGAATAGCCCAGTGGAGATTCAATCCCGAAAGAGATAGCCATAGCCAGTGCAAAACATAAACTCAATATACCGCTGCCAATAGCTGCATAGCGGGTAAATAAACCCAGGAGTAACATTAAGCCGAAAACACCTTCGCCCAGCGTAGCCATAACAGCCAGCGCCGGAACCCATGTAGTTGGTACAAAAGATATCACCTGGCGGGTGTAGGCAACAAAATGCCCCCAGTCGCCCCAGCCTACATGTGGTTGTCCGTGGCGGCCTAGTAGGCCAAGGCGGTCTGCAACTTCCCACAGGTAGGCCACAGCAATTGCTATGCGAAGGTATAGTGCGTATAATTTTGAGGCTGAGTGCATTTGCATGGTGTGATTTGTTTGCTTATTCAAAAATACCTTACATTTGGACTATGGTTGTAGTCCAAAATTTACAAACAAAGTAGTCCAGGTATGGCTTTAATTGAGAGTTTATTAAGCATTGATAAAGAGTTGCCGGTATCGGCATACTTGCAGGTTGCCAATGGTATTATAGCCTACATCAGGCAGGGAACTTTAAAGCCGGGTGCAGCCCTACCTGCAAGCCGGGTTTTGGCTAAATCGCTAAATGTACACCGCAAAACCATTGTGGCAGCTTATGATGAATTGTATGCACAAAGCTGGGTAGAGGTTTATCCGCGGAAAGGAATTTTTGTAGCCAATAACCTGCCCGATGTTGCGCCAAGGCCGATTCTGAAGATCGGACAAAGTACCGGGTTGGCTAAGGAAACCTTTTTCGGCATTGATAAACACATTGATGTTGCCTACCCTTTTGTAAAAGCCGTAGAGGGTAACCTGGTAATTAACGGCGGCTTTCCGGATATTCGTATAGCACCTGTAGAACTGTTGGTGCGCGAGTACCGGCGCTTTGCGGCATACAAATTCACCCCTAAATATTTGATGTATGGGCTTGAGCAAGGATCAGAAAATTTGCGAAATGAGATGGCGCGTTTCCTGTCAGAAACCCGTGGCCTGCAGGTGAGTGCCGATGATATACTGATCACCAAAGGGGTCCAGATGGCCTTGTATTTAACGGCCCAGGTATTGCTCAGTAAAAACGATGTGGTGATAGTTGGCGACCCCGGCTTCTCGGGTGCTAATGATGTTTTTGAGCAGGCTGGCGCCAAATTAGAGTTAGTACCCGTTGATGATTGCGGTATGAATATGGACGCGGTAGAAGCCATCTGTCAAAAGAAAAAGGTAAGGATGCTTTACGTAATACCACATCACCACACCCCAACTACCACAACGTTAAGCTCGCAGCGGCGCATGCGTTTGCTGGAACTGGCCATGAAATATAAGTTTGCCATTATTGAAGATGATTACGATTTCGATTTCCAATACACCTGCAGCCCGATACTTCCCCTCGCCAGTGCAGATTATTATGGTAGTGTAATTTATGTAGGCTCATTCTGCAAGGTTATTGCGCCCGGCATCCGCATTGGTTTTATGGTAGCGCCTAAAAACTTTATAAAAGAAGCTACGATGCTCCGCAGATTAATAGACCGACAGGGCGAACATTTGCTGGAAGAGGCCATGGCTAACCTGCTCAAAAACGGCGACATTGGACGCCATCTTAAAAAAGCAAACAAGCTTTATCACGAACGGCGGGACATGCTTTGCCAGTTAATGCGGGAACAATTAAGCGAATACGTTTCTTTTAAAACTCCCGACGGCGGCTTTGCGGCCTGGGTTACTTACCGGGATGATATTGATGCCACAAAAGTATCTCAAATTGCCTCTGAGATGGGTTTGTCTATCAGCAGCGGTGTCGACTATTATTATGATCCTAATTATAAGAATCAATCAATACGGGTAGGCTTTGCTTCTTTGAACGAGGCAGAAATGAATGAAGCCTTATCTATATGGAAAAAAGCAATTGAAAGGGCTATTTAATATATATGTAATAATCAGCCTGATCGTATTTATATAATTGTTATACAAATTATTATGTATTATAAATAAGTATGTATTTGTAACTTATTTTAATATATATTCGTATTAATAATAAACCTAAATCTATGATGTTATGAGCAATTGTAACATGCCTTTTTCGAAAGGCTTAAACGCGTTTGACGCTTCTCCACCAATCT